>CALXVQ010000018.1 GCA_944392135.1 uncultured Rickettsiales bacterium | reverse complement strand
GCGACTATGTCATAATGTTTCATCGCTAAAGCTAAACTGAACCCCCAGTCTAACTGGGGGTTTTAGATTACAAAAAAACTGCAATGACTTTTATATCATTGCAGTTTCTTATCAAAGTTTTAAATATTATTTCATTTGATCAAATAAGTTTCCAAATACACTTCCTAATGTAGTACCTGTATCTGTGCCTGTGTATTGATCAATATCAAATTCTTCTTCCTCTTCAAGATTTTCTTCAATATCAGAAATTGGTTTTAAAGTGATTAAGAATTTGCCTGTGTTAGGATCAAATACAAATATTTTTCCTTCAAGTTTTTCACCAACTTTAAATTTATCTGTCTTTTGATCTTTTTTATCTTTTGCTACATCAATTCTCTTGATAATAGCTTTAAGTCCACAGTCAACTTCAACTTCAAGATATTCTTTCTTAACTGTTTTTACAATACAAGAAATATCGGCGCCTTTTTCAAACTTTTTGATTTCTTCTTTTAAATCACATTTTAATTGTTTGATACCAATACTAATTCTTTCTTGTTCATAGTTAGTACCTAATAATACAACTTTAACTTTATCGTTTTTATTGTATTTTTTAATATCTTCTTCATGTTCTAAATCTGATACATGAACTAAACCATCAACACCACTTGGGAATTCAACAAATAAACCAAATTCTGTAATGTTTTTGATAACACCTTCAAGAATATCACCAACAGAATGTGATTCAGCAAATTCTTTCCAAGGGTTTGGAGTTGTTTGTTTAATACCTAATGAAATTCTATGATGTTCAGAGTCAATATCTAATACCATAACATCAATATCTTGTCCAATAGATAAAACTTTTGCAGGTGAAAGATTATTCTTAAACCATGACATTTCAGAAATATGTACTAAACCTTCAATACCATTGTCAATTTCAACAAATACACCATATTGAGCGATTGTAGTAACTTTTCCTTTTGTAATTTTTCCAATTGGATATTTTGTATTGATTGTTTCCCAAGGATTTTCTTGTAATTGTTTCATACCTAATGAAACTTTCTTTGTTTCTGGATCGTATTTAATAACTTGAACTTTTACAGTTTGTCCAACTTTTAATACATCGCTAGGATGTCTAACTCTGCACCAAGAAATATCTGTTAAGTGTAATAAACCATCAAAGCTTCCAAAGTCAATAAATGCACCATAGTCTGTTAAATTCTTAACAATACCTTCAATAACATCACCAACTTGAATTTTAGAAAGAATTTCTTCTCTTTCTTTATTTCTTTGTTCGTCTAAAATAGCTCTCTTAGATACAACTACATTTCCTCTAACATCGTCTATTTTTAAAACCATAAATTTGTCTTTTTGACCAACAAGGCCATTCATATTTGCGAGATCAGCTGTATCAACTTGACTCTTAGGCAAGAAAGCTATAACACCACCTAATTCAATAGCAAAACCGCCTTTTACTTTACCAAGAACTTTTCCTTCAATAACTGTACCATTATTCATGTAATCTTTAAGATTATTCCATGTTTGATATTTCTTTGCAGTTTCTCTACTGATTAATAATTCGCCTTTCTTGTTTTCAATTTTGTTTAAATATACATCTACAACATCACCGAGTTTAATATCTTCATCTTTGAATTCATTAACTGGAATATAACCAATTGATTTTGAACCAATATCAATTCCAACAACTTTGTCGTCTATATCAACAACAACACCTTTTACAACACTACCTTCTTCAAATGATTGTGTTTCATTTTCAAACTCAGCAAGTAATGTTTCAAAGTCTTCACTTAAATAAGTTTTTTCTAACATACTTTTTTATTTTTACAGGGTTAATTAATAATAATTAAGAACAGTCTTTATAAAACACCCCATAATTTTATAAATTTACTAATCTTGATTGAAAATTATATATTCTAACTATTAAAAAATCAAGTTATTTTTAATATTTTAAAATAATAAAAAAATTAAATTATTTTCTTGAAAAATAAAATATCAATTATATTATGTTTTACGATATTCTCGTAATATACCCTCGTATTGTATGAATATTTATTAATTAATAATTTTTTAAGAAAATGGCTGTAAAAATTAGATTAGCAAGATTTGGAAGAAATAAAGTTCCTTTTTATCATATAGTGGCTACAGATTCTAGAAATAGAAGAGATAGTAAATTTTTAGAAAAACTTGGAACATATAATCCATTATTAAATGACGATAATGCTGAAAAAATAGTTATTAAAAAAGATAGAGCTGAATATTGGTTAGGTGTTGGTGCAATACCAACTGACAGAGCAGCTTTACTTATGATAAAAGCTGGTGTTAAAGGTGCAGAAAAATACAAACCTGTATTTGTTCCAAAACCTAAAAAAGAAGAAATAAAAGCAGAAGAAACAAAAGCTGACGAAACAGCAACAGAAGAAACAGCTACTGAAAAAGCTTCTGAATAGTTTTTATTTTATTTATTTTTTATACAAAAGCCCCATATTTTATGGGGTTTTTGCATATTTATATTATATAATTCTTTTATATCAATTGCATAAAGGCTTAAATTATTTATATACTTACACTGCAATAATTAGATGTTATTATTGTATTTATAGGAGTATAAACTTATCATTACAAGACTTTGTAGAAGGAGTGGCAATCTTGTTATTGTTAGCTTGTCATTGCGAGAGTTGTTTTTGCAATTCGTGGCAATCTCGTTATTCTTGGCCTGTCATTGCGAGGCTTTGAAAAAGCCGTGGCAATCTCAGTATAGCAACCACCACACCCAACCCGCATTGTCATTGTAAGAACCGAAGGTTCGTGGCAATCTATAAGAAATTAAAAATTGAAGCACAAAGTGGGAAAATTATAAGCTTGCTTAATCATTTTAGCTTGTCGTCCCACAAAGTGCGAAACGAACAAAGTGAGGATCAAAATTAAAAATTAATATTTCATTAAAAATTAATTCTTTAATTTGATAAATAATAATAATTTCTTTTTCTTTTCTGTGAATGAATAAAAAAATAGTGGTTTATGGATTGCCACGACTTCTACGAAGTCTCGCAATGACGAAGGGGTACAAGAATAGTAAATTTTTTTTATTTTCTGTTTTTGCATTTACTACTAATGATTTGTAGATTGTTTCGCTTTGTTTGCAATGACAAAGGGGGAGAATGGTTGTTTATGGATTGCTTTGTCGCTTCACTCCAAGTAATGACGAAGGGCGGTGAGTAGTGATTTGTGAGGGCTTGCCTCCCTTTGTAAGGGGGGAAGTTGCGAAGCAACAGGGGGGTTGAGAGAGAAATTGAAAATGAAAAATTGAAAATTGAAAATTAATACATAAGAAATTAAAAATTGAAGCACAAAGTAGGAAAATGATATGCTTGTATAATCATTTTAGCTTTTTATCTCACGAAGTGCGAAACGAACGAAGTGAGGATCAAAATTGAAAATTAATATTTCATTTAAAATTAATTCTTTGACTTAATGAATAGTAATTAATTCTTTTTCTTTTTTGCTTTTGGGTTGGGCTGTTGTGGTTTGTAGATTGTTTCGCTTTGTTTACAATTACAAAAGGGGGTGAATGATAGTAAATTTTTTTGCTTTTCTGTGAATGAATAAAAAAATAGTGGTTTATGGATTGCCACGACTTCTATGAAGTCTCGCAATGACAAAGGTGGCAAAGGACAATGATTTCTTTTTCTTTTCTGTTTTTATATTAACTTTTTGTGGTTTATGGATTGCCACGACTTCTACGAAGTCTCGTAATGACGAAGAGTGGTGAGTAGTGGCTTGTGGGGGTTTGCCTCCCTTTGTAAGGGGGGAAGTTGCGAAGCAACAGGGGGGTTGAGAGAGAAATTGAAAATTAAAAATTGAAAATTAATATATCATTAAAAATTAATTCTTTAATTTGATAAATAATAATAATTTCTTTTTCTTTTCTGTGAATGAATAAAAAAATAGTGGTTTATGGATTGCCACGACTTCTACGAAGTCTCGCAATGACGAAGGGGGCAAAGGACAATGATTTCTTTTTCTTTTTTGTTTTTGTGTTTGTTGTTAGTGGTTGTAGATTGCTTCGTCGTTTCACTCCTCGCAATGACAGTATTCGCACATCGTCATTGCGAGAACCGAAGGTTCGTGGCAATCTCTCGTGGTGTTGGGTATCTTACCCAACACCAAATACTATCAAAAATTGAATTCACAAATTAATCTTGTAAAACTTCACTATTTGAAAGCCTTTGGTATGGGGTCAGGAGACCCCACACCACAGTAGAGTAAATTCTTTTTCTTTTCTGTTTTTGCATTTACTACTAATGATTTGTAGATTGCTTTGTTTTGTTTGCAATGACGAAAAAAAAGAGCTGTCATTGCGAAAATCACCCACACTGTCATTGCGAGAACCGAAGGTTCGTGGCAATCTCATTATTCTTGGCTGTCATTGCAAGAATAAAAGTCTATTATAGTCTCTATAAAATTAATAAAGCCAA
>CALXVQ010000017.1 GCA_944392135.1 uncultured Rickettsiales bacterium | reverse complement strand
ACAAATGCTATATCTGATTTAGCAGAAGCAACATTGGATATTAGATTTACAGAAAAATATAATGCTGATAAAATTTTGCAAATAGTAAAAGAAAATGTAGTTGGAGATACAGAAGTTAGTTTAACAGGTAGTGGAAGGGTTGTATATAGTGATGAAAATAATAAATACTTTCAAGCATATAAAAAATCTGTTGAAAAAATTACTGGAAAGGAAGCTATATTGGGTTTTGTAACAGGTGCAAGCGATTCTGAATATTTTTATAATGATAATACTATAATAATTCCTAATCAACCAACAGGTGGAAATATTCATAATGATGGTGAATGGGTTGATATTGAGACAATAAAACAATTTTTAGAAATTAAAAAAGATTTTTTAAAGAATTTTATTTCTTAAAAATAAAAAAATATATTAAAATCAATTATAGGTGGTAGATAATTAATATTTACTACCTTTTTTATTATTCCCTTATGATTTTATGTAAAAAATATAAAACTATTATGTATATAGCATTTTTATTTATATTAAATCAAATAATACTTATATTTAATATTAATATTTCATAATTATATTATCTTTATAATAATAATATTTATATATTTATCAATATACTATTATTTTATGATAAAAATATATCAAAATAATAATAAAAATAAAAAAAATTTAAATTATTCTTGCTTTTTAAAAAAATTATAATATAATTAAAAATATATTATGGATATTTATAAAAATGTTATCATTAAAAACTTTACATATTTCTGCTAGGTACAATGCTAATATAAACGATATAGTTAGCAACTTAGAAAATGATTTTTTAAAATTGTTTTCTGAGCCTATGGCTGAAAAAAAATTAACATTTTTATGTCATGAATTATTTTATAAAATATTGTTAGAGACAGCTAATGTTAATGATTTTTTTAATGGTAAAAAAGATTTTATAGATACTTGTCATAAAATTTCATTTGAAAAAAATTTAAAAGATAACGGTTTTAATGAATCAGCTGGAAAAAATTTAGATGCTATTGCTTTTAAAATTTCCGACTTTGCATTTTGTTTTGGTAATGAAGGACAGTTGGAAACAAAAAATAAATTATTTGGCGATTGGCCATATCGAAGTCCACAAATGTTATTTATGCAAAAAGGACAATTATGGTTATTAAATTTAATGAATAATACATTAAAATGGGTTAATGGAAAAAGCAAAGAAGAAATAAAAGCAGGCTTAAAAGATTTTTTAAGGAAATCCATAGATTTAGATTTTTCACCATACTTAAATGTTTTAAAAAGTGGAGAAGTTGATAAAATGGTTGATATCGTTTCTAATTATGGAAAAAATATAACAAAATCATATAAAAACGGTTTAAATAAACCATTAAATTTTAAAATAAATCTTAATAGGAGCTTGGGTTTTGAATTAGAATGTCAAGTTAAAAGCAAAAAAGCAGATATTTTAGCTTCAAAAGGAAAAGATGCTGAAAAATTAATGTTAAATGAAGTTTACAATTTATTTAAAAAAGATAAAAATACATTACTCAACAAAGTTTCACTTGATCCAAAAGAAGTTACAGAAAAAGGTACAATCACAAGGGATGCATCGTGCATTAGATACCCTGGTTGTTTAGCTTTTGAATATTCATCGCCAATTGCTAAAAATGGTTTAAAAGAGTTAAAATACAATACTAATCTTTTATGTGAATTTTTAGAAAAAAATGGTGGTGGTTTAGTTAGGGAAGATTCCGGTACACATTTTCATGTTTCAATTGAAGATTTATTACCAGCAAAAGGTGATTCAAAAGAAGTAGCAGAAGAAAAATTAAATGCTATAAAAAGGATTTTCATAAACTATGTATTATTAGAAGATAAAATTGCTTCTATTTTACCATTTCATAGGAGGAAAGATAATTCTTGGTTTTCAGGTCAGCCATATGATACCTATGTAAACAATAATAAAGATTTTATAGTAGGAATGATTGCTATGGCTGAAAGTTACGAAGATTTAAGGCAAGCTTTAATGGCTGGTGGTAAATATGTTTCATTAGCTCCTTTTGCAGATAATCTTGAATTTAGGACTTTTCCAGCAACAACAAATCCGGAAACATTAAATACTTGGTTTGAATTTATGAATGATTTTGTAAACAATAGTATTAAAGGATTACCATTAGAAAAATGTTTAAATAAAGATATTTTTGAAAAATTACAAGTTTTAACAAAAAATGGAACATTTATAGAAGGAAAAGCTGATGATGAAGGAATATTCTTCACAAATTGCAACAATTTTGTTTCCCCTACTCTACCAAAAGTTAAAGTTAATAAAGTTTTAGAGTATGCAAAAAATATGACTCAAATATCAGTTGCTGCTGGTTTTGGTAATGATCCAGAGCTTACAGATATGTCAGTATCAGCTGATATTGATAGGTTACCAGGTGAAAGGCCACCAGTTAATTTTAGTAATGATATTCAAACTGCTAAATTAGCTAAGAGTTATGTTAAAGGTACAAATTTTGTAAATAAAAATCTTAGCAAAAGTTTTTTAGAAAAATATCTTAATACATCCAATAAAACACAACATAGTGATTTTTGTCGTGCTTTATAAAATAAATTTTAGTATTTTTTATTAAAAATTTTTAATAAAAAATAAAATATTTATTGATTTTAGTTTAAAAATATGTTATAATTATTTATGTAATATTAATTAGGCCAATAAAATGAAGGAAGAAAAATTATCTTTAAAAGATTTACATTTATCTGCAAGATATAGTTTAAATGCTAAAGATTTAGTTAATATTTTAGGTGATAATTTTGAAAAAATGCTTTCACAACCAATTGGAGTTGAAAGAATATAGTTATTTTGTTATCAATTATTTTATAAAATTTTATCGGATACATTGGATCTAAATAAATTCTTTAATGGTAAAAAAAATTTTTATGAAACAACTGCAAAATTATCCTTTGAAAAAAAATTAGCAAAATTAGGTTATGATGAAGAGATAGAACAAGCATTAGATAAAGTTGCTTTTAAAATTTTTGATTTTGCTTTTTGCTCTGCTAATGAAAAACAAATAGAGGCTGATAAAAAATTATTCTTACAAAAAAGCAAAACAAAATCTTTCGTACAAAAATATTTAGATCAAAAGAATAATAACAATATTCGCACTATGCAAAGTGCATAATTTATAAATAATAATGTATTAATATTTTTATATATTGATACATTATTTATCAATAAAAATAAAATCATTTGACAAACATAAATATAAAATATAGCTTTTATATATATGCAACAACATTAGGAGTTTATTATGGATGTTATTGAATTAGTAAAAAACTTAATTAAATTTCCTTCTTATACTGGTAATAATCAAGAAATACATAA
>CALXVQ010000016.1 GCA_944392135.1 uncultured Rickettsiales bacterium | reverse complement strand
AGAATTATTATTTATTAAATATTATTGTCAAGAAAAATATTAAAAAAAAATTAATAAAAATATTGAAAATACTAATTTTGTTAGGGGAAGATTTACATGGAAATAAATATTTACAAAATAAAATTATATATAAATAAATATTTAAAAATAATCTTGACTAAAAAAAAATATATATTATCATATTATTTGTATTGAGACGGTATGAGTAGCTCAGCTGGTTAGAGTAGCGGCCTGTGACTCCGTTGGTCGTGGGTTCGAATCCCATCTCATACCCCAGTACTTCAAGCCTCCGTGGTGGAATGGTAGACACGATAGACTCAAAATCTATTGTCGCGAGACATGTCAGTTCGAGTCTGACCGGAGGTACCATTTTTATTTTGTTTAATTTTATAACTAATTATATCTTTTATATACTTGAATAATTTTAATTAAAGAAATACATCAATTGAGTACATCTTCCACCTTTTTCTTCAGCTTCATCATACCCCATAATACCAGTTGTACCACCACTACTTGAATAAGTTTTGCAATAGCTTCTCATTTTTCCCTTGTTATATTCACCATTATCAAATTTTAAATCAATATCTCTTGCTATATTTGGTTTAATAGCCTTAGTATCATTATGGCTTTGTAGAAATATATTTGCCTTATCATTAGCAATATCGTTACTAGCCTCATATCCCATATTGATACCAATGCCAAAATAATTACCGGGAAAAGATTCTGGAAATGGCATACCACCATTTATAGCGGTATTTCTACAAATAATATGTTGCGCAGTTTCAACACCACTGCCATTTCTTCCGGTTGGTTCAAAATCATATACACCTTCTAAATACATTTCTACAAATGGAGCGGAACACACATTAGGAGTATAGTGGTTATTAGCAATATCAGTACCATCATAGGGAAATTTAAATTGATTATTACCATAACTTACACTAGTATCTTTTTGCAAATCAACTAAACCATCATTATTTATATCACCAGGTAATCTATTTTGAGCTAATCTAAATGCATATATTGATCTTTCAAGATTATAAAAATCATTAATTAAATTTCTAATTTTAGCACTATTAATTAGACTTTGTCCCCCAACAATTCCAGATACTAATAAACCTATTATAATTAAAACTATTGATAATTCAATAAGTGAAAAAGCAAAAATATTATTTATATTAATTATATTATTATATTTAAATTTAAAAAACATATTATTATATTTATTTCTTATCATTTTCTTATTGTATTGATTATTAAAATATTTATAAAAATGTATTTTTCAATAAACTTTTAATAATAGTTTTTATTTATCTATTATTCTTTATATAAAATATTGAATTTAATATTAATATTTTATAATAATAAGATAGTTTTATTAATTTTAAAATCAACGACTTTTGTATTAACATTCAAATACAATGCTAAATTATTTAATTACTATTTATTTATTTTAGATAATTCTTTTGCAAGTTCAATTATTAATTCTTTATTTTGAGATTTTTTTATATTAAAAAAATATTTTAATAATGTATTAATTTTTTCTTTATCTTTCTTATTTGTATTATTTTTAAGAGAAGATAAAATAATATCATCATAAAAATAATTAATGTTAATTTGCAATTTTTTTGCAATAATAGCAAGTTTTGAAGCAGATAAATTATTAATACCTTTTTCATATTTATCCAATTGTTGATGACTCATATTTAAAATTTCAGCTAGCTTAACACGAGTTAAGTTATTTTGTTTTCTATATGATAAAAGTTTCATCCCTATAAGTTTATTTATTGATTTTTCTTCATCCATTTTTATATAACAATAATTACATATACAAACTTTATATTATAAAAAAAATAATGCAACTATTAATATATGTTTTTTTAAAATACACTATATAATTTAAAAATATAATTAATACAATAATTTATTTTTGATTTTTAATTCATATAAAATATATTTATCATTAAAAAACACTACTTTATCATCACGAAAGTTTATCATATCTTGTGAGCAACTCTCGCAATAACAATGATTGGTTGAGTACCACAGTACATTATACAGAGATTGCCACAGACCTTCGGTTCTCGTAATGATGATGGTTGGTTGTGTTCCAGTGTCTCGTACTAAGATTGCCACGGGCTTTTCAAGCCCTCGCAATGACAGTTCTATAATTGCAATGACGGTGTAGGGACATTGCCTCCCTTCGTAAGGGGGGAAGCGACGAAGTCGCAGGGGGGTTGAGTATTATTGTTTAATTCAATTACAAACCACTAATAACCAATACAAAAACAGAAAAGAAAAAGAATTTGCTATTCTCGTCCCAATTCGTCATTGCGAAGGCCGAAGGCCTGCGGCAATCCATAAACCACAAAAAGTCAATACAAAAACAGAAAAGAAAAAGAAATCACTATTATTTATCAAGTCAAAGAACTAGTTTTCAATTTTCATTTTCTTATGCTTCATTCGTTTCGCACTTCGTGAGATAAAAAGCTAAAATGATTATACAAGCATATCATTTTCCCACTTTGTACTTCAATTTTTCATTTTCAATTTTTTCTCAACCCCCCTGTTGCTTCGCAACATCCCCCCTTACAAAGGGAGGCAAACCCATCACAAACCACTAATAATAAGCACAAAAATCAAAAAGAAAAAGAATTTACTACTATCAACATAAAAAGAATTATTTTAAATAAAATAAGTATAGCGATAATTTGTTTTCACTATACTTATATATATAAATAATATTGATAAATATTAATATAAATTACTACCAACTTTAATAAATTCTAATGGACTATATCTTTCTCTACCTTTAATAATTTCATAATGCAAATGATGACCTGTACTTCTACCGGTACTACCTTGTACGCCTATAACATCGCCCCTACTAATTTTATCACCAGCTTTTACATTATAACTATTTAAATGTCCGTAAACTGTTTTTAATCCATAATCATGCTCAACTATTACAGCTTTACCATAACCACCTTTTATCCCAGCAAAAATAACTTTACCAGGAGCAGGACTATAAATTTTACTTAAATAAGGACCAACAATATCTACTCCATGATGTTCTTTTGGTCTTTTTGTAAATGGATCTAATCTTCTGCCATATTTACTAGAAACATAATTTATTTGCATTGGCTCTACAAAAGGCATAGCATTAATAAATTTTTCTAATTGATTCAAACTTGATAAATTTTGATCAATAGTATCTTTTAAAACAATAGATTCAAGCACATCAGTATTAATGTCATTTAAAGCAGTATTAATAGGCATTTCATATGAAACAGCTTGAATATTATTATCAAAATTTATTTCATCTTGAATAGTTTTGATATTATTAATTCTGTCAATTAAAGCTAAATTAACATTTTTTAGATTTTCTTTTGTTCTGTTTAAAACTAGATCTATTGTTTTATTATCAATGTCTAATTCATCAATTTTAGCAATATTTACATTTGAATAAACTGAATCTTCATCTATATTAGAAAATCTATCAAATCTATTTAATGAAACTATAAAATTTTTAATATTATCTACATTTTTCTCCAATACAACAACATTAGCTAATAAATTTTGTTTATGTGTTTCTAACTCTGAAATAATGTCATTTTTATTACTAACTTCTCTTTGTAAATTAAAATATTTAACAGTAATAAAAAATGTCCAGAATACTAATAAAATATTCCATATTAAAAAAACAACTCCAATTTTTTTAGATTTAATACCATGATTAGATACACAAATAATCTCTCTTTCTGCGAGAAAGATTGTCTTTAAATACAAGAAAAATTTCTTTAACATTCAAAAAAATAATTATTTTATGTTAATATTATATTTTTTATTTAAAAAAAGTCAAGTACAATTATAAAGATAAAATAATTTGTTTGACTTTTTAAAAAAAAAATTTACAATTTGCCAATTAAATACTAAAATAATAAAATGACTAATACTTATCAAAATATAATAAATTTTTTAAAAAATATAAAACAAAAAACATATTTTTATAATATTATATTGTCATTTTTGTGTATTTTTGCCTTTTTTACACCAGATTATATTTTAAAAATATCTGGTGCATCAAAAGTTGGTTTTGAATTTGTTTTCTTTTTTGCCTTTTTTCTTTTTGGTTTAATTCTTTCAATGATAAAAAATCAAAAAATTGTTTATACTGTTGTTGGAATTTTCTTTATATTTGAATGTATACAACTACATTATATGGCATATTTTGGAATGCCAATATCAGCACCAGAAATTAAAAAACTTTTTACAGAAACACATGATATTGCAGAATCTGGTTTTTCTTATTTCTATGTTGTATGGTATGTATTACCTACAATGCTAATAACTTATGGTACATATATTTATTTTTATCATAAATATTCAAATAAATGTTTTAAAACAAAAGTTGCTTATTTATTCTTAATAATAGTTCTATTAGTAAAGCCCGAAAGAGCTTATAGAAAAACATTAAAGAATTTTTTACCTGGCCCTACTAGAAATTCAATCCATAATACCTTAAATACCTTTTCATATTTTTTTGTGAAAGAATTATGGAGTAATAATTTACAAAAAGATATAATTTTTCAAGATTATATAATAGAGAAAAAACAAAATTTTGAAAAACCAGATATTATTATATTATTAGTTGGCGAAAGTATGAATTTTAAACATTTAGGACTTTATGATTATGAAAGAAATACTACCCCTAATTTAAATAAATTAAAAGATAATGAAAATTTTATTTATAAAAAAGCTTTATCAAGTAGCATTTCTACTTCAAGTGCTTTACCATTCTTATTTAATATAATTAGAGAGCCTGGAAATTTTAAAGTATTATCAAATAAAAACAATAATTTATTTAGACTATCAAAAGAAAATGGTTTTAAGAATTATTTTATAACAAGTCAAGAATCTAAAAATTTAAATGATGTTGGTGTTAATTTTTGTGATGAAATAATTACAAAAGAAGATGATTATATTGATTTTACAGACAAAAAAGATGATAATTTATTGCAATATTTAGATAAGTTTTTAAATGAAAAAAATATTTCAAACAAATTTATAACCATTTTTCAAAGAAATTTACACTCACCATATGAAAATAATTATGAAGAACATTATGATGAATTTAATATATATAATATAAATCAAAAAACTAGAAAAGAAAAAATGGTTAATAGTTATGATAATGCGGTACTTTTTGAAGATTATTTTATTAACGAAGTTATAAATAGAATTAACAAGATTCAAGATAAATCAATTATTTTGGTTATTACAGCAGATCATGGACAAATGCTTGGTGAAGATAATTTATATGGACATAATATATTGGATTATAGAGTTGCTCAAATACCATTTATGATATATTACAACGACAATTATAAAATTGGTTTTGATAAAAAAAATATTTTTGACAACATATCACATTATGAAATTTCAAAGATTATTGCTAATATTATTGGCTATGAGGTAAAAAATCCTAATGATGATGGAAAATATTTCATACAAGGAAATAATATTTATTTTGATAATTTTTTAATTCCATATACAAGAGATAAAAATAATAATTTAATTTTTGACAAAATAAATACTACATATCAATATTTTGAAAATAATATTAAATAAATATGAAATATTATAAATATTATGTTTATCAACCATAAATATATATAAAAAAAATTCTTTACTTTTTAGATATAAAATATTATAATAAAAATGTAAGATTTTAATATAATTTTACATTATTATCAATAAATAGGGAGAATATTATGTCTAAGAAGTTCTATATTTTAAGTATTTTATCATTAATGTTAGCAATTAATGTTAATGCACAAGAAGTTAAAACCCCAAAAAATGAAGTAGCAAAAGCAGAAGATAAGATTGTAGAATTAAAAGAAGATGCTAAAAATGATATAGAAAAAGGTAAGAAAAAGGCTAAAAATAAAATGGAACAAAAGAAGATAAAAGCAAAGGAAATTGAAGGCTATAAAGTAAAATATGAAGAGATTGATAAAGATGGCAAAGGTTATATTAAAGAAAAAGAATATGTAAAATATTATGGTAAAGGTTGGGAAAAATTAGGAGAATGGAAAGTAAAATATGTAACAAAAGATGAAGTTTTAGAAGCTTGCAAACAAGACAAAGATTGCAACCCAAAATATAAAGAAAAAGAATATTGGATGGTCGATCTTAATAAAGATGGTAAAGTTACAAAAGAAGAATATGAATTAACACAAAAAGTTGCTTTTGCAATGAAAGATAAAGATGGTGATGGCAAAGTTACAAAAGAAGAATGGGAACAAAAAGCACATTGGAAAGCAAAAATGGATAAAAAAGGTGATATCAAAGCAAAAGGAAAATATAAATTAGAAGTTAAAGAATAATTA
>CALXVQ010000015.1 GCA_944392135.1 uncultured Rickettsiales bacterium | reverse complement strand
ATAGATAACAATATTGAAGAAAATAAAGAAAATAATACAGAACTTGATGATGATATTGAAGAAATAGAAGATGAAGATTTAGATGACAGTGAAGAAGAAATAGAAGATAATAAAGATTTAGATGAAAATGAAGACGATGAAGATTTAGACGAAAATGAAGAAATAGAAGATGAAGAAATAAAAGATAACGAAGAAGAAATACAAGATAATACAGAAAACACAATTAATAATAATGAAAATCTTGTAGAAGAAAAAAATGAAGATAATAATGAAGAAATAGAAACAAATGATATTAAAAAAACAATAACACCACTTGCTGAACCGGTTGAACCAGCATCACCAATTATTGAACCAATGGCTGAACCAGTAGAGCCAATGGCTGAACCAATTAATATTAATAATGATAATACAGAAACTAATAAAATAAATTCTGATAATGATAATTTTTATAATAGTTTAGATTTGGATTATGATAATAAATCAGACAATATTGGTAATCCAAATATTTTCCTAGATCATTTAAATTTAACACAAAATAATGAAGAAAAAATTAATCAAGAAATTCAAGAAAAAACTGTTAGTTTTGATAACTTTAAAACTCAAAATAACACCAATACTACAACCGACGAAAGCCATAATATAAATAGTTTTATATCAAATAATCAATATGCCGAAAATGCAACTTTTGATAATGATAGAGTTGATACAGATATAGAAAATGAATTATACAGTGCAACAAATAAAAGCTATATTGATATAAATAAAGAATGGGAAGAAAATGAAGCAAAAAATAAAACTTTGCCTGACTCAAATATTAATACTTCTCAATTACAACAAGACAATATTACAAACACAAATAATAACAATAATATGACTAATAATATTGGTTTTGATATTAAAGAAAGTATAGAAAAATTAAAAGCACAATTAAATTCAAATAATGATGATACAAATAATCAATAATAAATAATTTTTATATTTTTACTAACCATTGCTATTGCAATGGTTTTTTATATTATTAAATACAATATATTGTGTTATAAATTTTCTTAAATACTATATTTAGTATTTTTTTGACGATTTTAGTTGATTTTAAATTTTTTACATTTTAAAATTTAATTAAATAAAAATTATAAAAAGGAGAAAAATATGAAAATATCTAAAAAAATGCAAGATGCAATAAATGTTCAAATGAAAAATGAATATGATAATGCTTTTTTATATTTATCAATTGCAAGTTGGTTTGAACAAAAATCTTTAAAAGGTTTTGCACATTGGAATTTTGTTCAATATCAAGAAGAACAAGAACATGCTTTAAAATTCTATAATTATCTTCTTGAAAGACAAGGAGAAGCTATTGTTGATGCTGTTGCTAAACCACAAAAAGATTGGAATAGTGTTATAGATGTATTTAAAGATATTTTAGCAAAAGAAAAAGAAACAACTGAAAATATCTATAAATTATATGAAATTGCCCTTGAAGAAAAGGATTATACAACACAAGGTTTCTTAAAATGGTATTTAGATGAACAAGTTGAAGAAGAAGATAATGCTTCAACAATTCTTGAAAAATTAGAAATGATTGGCGATTCAAAATCTGCATTAGTTCTTTTAGATAAAGAATTAGGTGAAAGAAAAGCTGATTAATTTTACTTAAATAAAATAAAAATAGGGTCTATAAATATAGACTCTATTTTGTATATAATAAATCAAAATTTCATTATAAATATATTATTATATAACATTGGTTAAAATATTGATTGCCATACAATAATTATTTATATTATTAATTATTTATTCTTTATAATATTATAATAGAAAAATATAATTAATATTGCATTTTATATCAAATAATTTAATTATTATCACATATGCTTTAAATTTAATATATATAGAATAATAAAATAATATTAACTTAATTAATGACAAAAAATAAATAATAATTTTAAATATAAATATTTAATATGTAATAATACATTAGCTTTTTCTCTTATTGAATTATCTATTGTACTTATAATAATAGGACTACTTGTAGCTGGTATAACTGGTGGGGCTAGTTTGATTGAGAGTGCTAAAATAATACAATTTACCAGAGAAATAGAAGAATGGCAACAATCAATTAATTCATTTTATGTATTAAAAGATAGATTACCAGGAGATGCAAATAATGATGGCAAAATTGGTTATGGTAGTAATGAAGAATATTCAGAAAATTATTTTCCATCATACGAACCTTTTGCAAATGATTTTGTAGGACCATTTCTTGACTTATATTTGGCTAAAATCATAGAATTTAAACCAATATTTAATAAATATGTATAATTTAAAAGCAGAGGGTGCTTTTCCAGTATCGCAAGCATTAAAAGATGATATTTTTTATTATTTTGCTTACATGCCAGCTATATATAATAGTTTAGGTTTATATAATAATAATTATAAAGATATAACTTCAAATGTATTAATTTTAAATGGCACTGCTACATCATCATATAATAAAAGAATTAAATGTTTAACAAATGAAAAAGTTGATAGAAAAATAGATGATGGCAAAATGGATTCCGGCTCAATTAGAATTGCTTGTGATTATTTAACAAATTATAATGAATGCAATACAAAAACTAAATGTCAAAATGCAATATTTAAAATAAATTTATAAATCTAATACAATAAACAAATAATATTTATATCGCCTATGGCACTAAGTATCTTACCCAACACCCAATACTATCAAAAATTGAATTCACAAATTAATTTTGTAAAATTCTACTATTTGTAAGCCTTTGGTATAGTGTTAGAAAAACAAATGCCACAAAAATATTCAAAATATGTAGAATATACCTCTTTACATTTTGCTACTGATTATTTAAAATATAAAGAGGAGTTATCTAACAATATATGATTTTAGATGAAATAATTTTTGTTTTGATTAAATATTTATTAATAAAAAAGGATTAAAAACGCAAAAAGAAAGATTTAAAGTTATTCCAGCTGTTTATTTAATAGTAAAAAATGGTAATGATATATTATTATCATTAAGAGAAAATACTGGCTATATGGACGGCTATTATAGTTTACCTGCAGGACATGTTGATGGAAATGAACCTGCTAGATTTGCTTGTATTAGGGAGGCTAATGAAGAAGCAGGAATGAACTTAAAAATGGATGATTTAAAACCATCTTGTATAATGCATAGATTGGCACCACAAAGAGAGTGTATTGATATGTTTTTTATGATTGAAAATTATCATGGAAATCTTAAAAATATGGAACCAAATAAATGTGGTGGCTTAAAGTATTTTAATATAAATAATTTACCAGAAAAATTGATAGACTATATTAAAGTTGGAATAGAAAATTCATTAAATGGTAAGTTTTATTGTGAATATGGATTTGAAATATAATTTATCATATATTAATTACTGGTGTCAGTCATGGACTTAGCTTAGAAATTACAAAACAAGAATTAGAAAGAAATAATTTTATATTAGCAACATACAGAACATTAAACAATAATTTATATAATTTGTTAAAAACATACACAAATATAAAATTAATAAAAATGGATGTTTCCAATAATACATCAGTTAAGAATGCGGTAAACAAAATTAAAAAATTAACAAAAACATTAGATGTTATTTATAGTAATGCTGGAATTTTAAATAAAAATCATAAAGTAAATTTTAAAAATGTTCTATTTAATAGAAGTATAACAAAGTTGTAAATGTTAATACATTTGGTTTTTGAGAGTTATGCAGAAAATATATGATTTAATTAATAATAAAACAAATTGCAATTTCATCTGGTGCTGGTAGCATAGAATTGGCCTATAAAAATAATTATAATATAGATAATATAAACATTCCATATTATATTTCAAAAGCAGACTTAAATATTGCTGTCTGTTTATTAAAACATGAACTAGATAAAATTGGAGCAAAAATTTTATTGATAGATATAGGTAAAATTAAAACAGAGATAGGTGGCAAAATACAGTATAGAAGTTAAATATATTGCTAAAAATATAATATCATTTACTCACCACGAAAGAAAAAAGCATTTTTTTAAATTTTGAAGGAAACAAAATTGAATTATAAACGAATTTATTATTGATTTAATTTTTATTAGCATTTGGTATTGAATTTAGAAATACTTTATCGCAGTGTCAAATATCTTATTTAATACCCAATACTATCAAAAATTGATTTCACAAATTAATTTTGTAAAATTCTACTATTTGTAAGCCCTTGGTATAGTGTTAGAAAAACAAATGCCATAAGAAGGAAATAAGAGCCCTTACACCACATCAAAATCAAGCCTTTACATAATAGTAAGAATTTTTTTCCTTTTTTGTTTTTGTGTTAGTTTGTTATAGTCCATGGATTGATTCACTCTACTCACAATGACATGGGGAAGTAAGTGTTGGTGTTGGTGGAGTGCAGGAGTGATTTCTTTTGTTTTTATGCAAAAGAATAGACTATTAGTGGTTTGTGGATTGCTTCGTCGTTTTACTCCTCGCAATGACGAAGAAAAATAACTGTCATTGCAAAAGTTGCTTTTGCAACTCGTGGCAATCTCGTTTATTCTAGGCTTGTCATTGTGAGAGTTCGTAGAACTCGTGGCAATCTCGTTTATTCTTGGCTTGTCATTGCGAGAGTTCGTAGAACTCGTGGCAATCTTATTATGGGATACTGCGGTACTCAACCAATCACCGTCATTGCGAGGACTTGAAAAGCCTGTGGCAATCTCAACATGGAATATAATATCATTTACAGAATTCTCTTATTTTGTTTATTTGCAGATAATAATTTCTTTTTATTTTCTATTTTTTTATTTGTTATTAGTGGTTTATGGATTGCTTCGTCGTTTTACTCCTCGCAATGACAACACCCCAACATCGTCATTACGAGGCTTTGAAAAAGCCGTGGCAATCTCGGTTATTCTTGACTTGTCATTGCGAGAGTTGCTTGCAACTCGTGGCAATCTATAAGAAATTGAAAATTGAAGCACAAAGTGGGAAAATGATATGCTTGCATAATCATTTTAGCTTGTTGTCCCACGAAGTGCGAAACGAACGAAGCATAAGAAATTGAAAATTGAAAATTGAAAATTAATATTTCATTTAAAATTAATTCTTTGACTTGATTAAAAGTAGTGAATTCTTTTTTTTCTGTTTTTTATATTAACCTTTTGTGATTTGTGGATTGCTTCGCTTCGCTCGCAATGACAGTACACCCACATTGTCATTGCAAGACTTCGCAGAAGGAGTAGTAATCTCGTTATTCTTGATTTGTCATTGCGAAGGCCGAAGGCCTGTGGCAATCTCGGTTATTCTTGACTTGTCATTGCGAGAGTTCGTAGAACTCGTGGCAATCTTATTATGGGATACTGCGGTACTCAACCAATCACCGTCATTGCGAGGACTTGAAAAGCCCGTGGCAATCTATAAATTTATAATATTAATAGTAATAGTACAACAATAGAATAACAGAATAATATAATATAAAAAATAATAAATTATTTATATAAAAAATAATATATAATAATAACATCTTGCATTTTTATATAAAATACTTTAATTATTGATATAAACTAATATATAATAACTTAAAATTATGAAAATAAATAATATAAAATATCAAAATTTTATTAAAAAAGTATTCCCACCTATCAAATTCTTAACTTATAATCTTTTGAATCAAAGTATTTTCAAAGAATTAACCAATAAAAAATCAAAAAAATTTCAAAATATTTTAGCTTTTTCACTTATTGAATTATCAATTGTACTTATAATAATTGGTTTATTAGTATCAGGTATTGTTGGTGGGGCTAGTTTGATTGAGAGTGCTAAAATGCATGCTTTTTACAATAGTTTTAATCAATATAAACAAGCTGTCTATGCTTTTTACACAAGATATGATAGATTGCCTGGTGATTTTAATTTAGATGGACAAATTGGCTATAGATCTGGTGAAAGTATAAAAGCAAAATATTTTAAATTTCCTTATGATGGAACCGATGAAAAAAATAAGCATTATTTACCAAATGCACTTACTGCTCCATTTATTGAATTGTACCAAGAAAAATTAATTGATTTAGAATTAGCTGGAAATGAAAATACCAATTCTAATGTATCAACAATGAAAGGCATTAGTGATGTTTTTTGTTATTTTGAAACGATAGATAAAGATTATACCACACAACATTATTTTTATAACATACCTATTGGTACAATTATATTTCAATGTAATATAGAAGATAGTCCAAATTATAAAATTTTAGGTCCTAAATTTGCATATAAGTTTGACAAAAAATATGATGATGGCATATATAATAGTGGTAATTTTAGAGCAGTATGTTGTACTGGTAAAGATTATATATTGGCTATTAATAATAAATGTACATGTTTATATTATTCTTATATCATGTTCAAATAAATTTAGTTAATTATTATAAGATATTTAGAAATTATAATTATTTGTGAGTGTTATAACGACTCTTATTAAAGTTATATATTATTTTATCATTTTATCAAAGTAATGACTATGTGTAGTTATCTCTATTTGTAAAAAGAGAAATTATAAACTTTTTTCTCTTCATTCATAAGATAAATGACAAAGAAAGAGAACCGTATCACTTTTTATTGTAAATGATGACAACTATACATAGTCATTATGAGAATTCATTGAAAAAGTAGTATTTTTATTTAACTTCTATTTATAAAATTATATTATATGATTAATTCAATTTACACTCACTCATATATATAAGAAAAAATATTTATAATAAATTTTATACTTCCATAAAATATTGATTATAATAAAATAATAATTTTTATATTATTTTAATATTTCTTTTAAATCTATTAATACTTAACATCTACAATTATGGTGCAAAGGTGGTTTTATATCTTTACCATATTCAAATAGCATTTTAGTATATTATTGATTTTAAAAAGTTGATATAAAAAAACCGTCCTTAAAAAGCTTGGCAATAACCTAATCTCCCATGATAGAGACCATAGTACAATCGGCATAATTACGTTTCACTGGCGAGTTCGGAATGTATCGAGTGGGTCCGCATTATTATGATTACCAAGCTATTTAAGGACGGTAAGTCTTTAAATCGCTATTGATATTAGTACATTTTATACCCGTTTAATCAATTATAGATTTAACACTATATATAGTTTACTTTGTATACATTACTTAAAAAAGCCAATCGAGTTATTAGTATTGGTTAGCTCAATGCATTACTGCACTTACACACCCAACCTATCAACGTGGTAATCTACCACGACTCTAATGGAGAAAATTAATCTTAAGGAAGGCTTCCCACTTAGATGCTTTCAGCGGTTATCCTAACCGTACGTAGCTACCCAGCTATGCTTCTGGCGAAACAACTGGTACACCATAGGTACGTCCACTCCGGTCCTCTCGTACTAAGAGCAGCTCCTTTCAATTTTCTAACGCCCGCGGAAGATAGGGACCAAACTGTCTCACGACGTTTTGAACCCAGCTCACGTACCACTTTAATTGGCGAACAGCCAAACCCTTGGGACCTTCTTCAGCCCCAGGATGTGATGAGCCGACATCGAGG
>CALXVQ010000014.1 GCA_944392135.1 uncultured Rickettsiales bacterium | reverse complement strand
GCGACTATGTCATAATGTTTCATCGCTAAAGCTAAACTGAACCCCCAGTCTAACTGGGGGTTTTAGATTACAAAAAATCACCAGCAAAAACTGGTGATTTATATTATTTATTGCATATTATTTAATTGATTATTCTAATTTTTCTGCAATTTCGTCTGTTGTTTCAAAATTACTATATACATTTTGTACATCATCATTATCTTCTAATGCATCTAATAATTTTTTAATTTTTTCGGCTTTTTCTAGATCATCAATAACAACAGGATCTTTTGCAATCCATTTTAAACTAGCTTCTTTTGGTTCACCAAATTTTTCCATTAAAGCATCTCTAACTTTAATAAAGTCTTCAACGGAAGTTGTGATTTCGTGCCAATCTTCGGAACTTTCAACATTTTCAGCACCAGCATCAATAGCTGCTTCTAACATTTCGTCTTCTTTGATTGTAGAACCATCATAACCAATAACACCAAGTTTATCGAACATAAAACTTAGACTTCCAGTTTCACCTAAATTTCCACCGAATTTTGTGAATGTAGCACGAATACTAGATGCAGTTCTGTTTTTGTTGTCTGTTAAAGCTTCGGCAATTATGGCAATACCATTAGGGCCATAACCTTCATATCTCATTTCTGACCAATTTTCACCAGCACCACTTGAACTAGCTTTTTTAATAGCATTTTCAATATTTACTTTTGGCATACTTGCAGCTTTTGCAGCAATAACTGCACTTCTTAATCTAGGGTTGAAATCTGGGTTTGGATCACCTAATTTTGCTGCTACTGTAATTTCTTTTAATAGTTTTGTAAAATTTTTAGCTCTCTTTGCATCAGTAATAGCTTTTTGATGCTTTGTTGTAGCCCATTTTGAATGTCCTGACATATTTAAATAAAAATTAATAGTTATTAATGGCTTTATATTAGGATATCTTTTTTAATTTTCAATGTAAAAAAATACTTTTATTGATTTTTATTTTTTTATATTATATAAAAAATATTAGTAAGACAATAATAAATAAAAATGACTATTGGTTATATAAATACAGTTGAAACTTTTGGAACAGTTGATGGACCGGGTGTTAGATATGTACTTTTTGTACAAGGTTGTGGCTTGCAATGTAAATATTGTCATAATAGAGATACTTGGGATGCAAAAGCATATAAAATTTCAAAGACACATGAAGAAGTTTATGAAGACATTAAAAAATATTATAATTTTATAAAAAAGGGTGGGGTGACAATAAGTGGTGGAGAACCATTATTGCAAACAGATTTTTGTATAGATTTATTTAAATTATTAAAAAAAGATGATATACATACAGCATTAGATACAGCTGGTGTTATTTTAAATGATAAAGTAAAGGAATTATTAAAATATACAGATTTAGTTTTATTAGATGTAAAATCAATTAATCCCATAAGATACAAAGATTTAACTGGCGGAAATTTAGATGATACTTTAGAATTTTTAGATTATTTAAAAAGCATAAATAAAAAGGTATGGATTAGACATGTAATAGTCCCTACAATTACAGATAATGATAAAGAATTAGAACAATTAGCTAAATTTTTACTACCATATAAAGATATAATTAATAAAATTGAACTATTGCCTTATCATACAATGGGTATCGTAAAATGGGAAAAATTAGGAAAAGAATATCCATTAAAAGATTTAAAAGCACTCTCAAAAGAAAGATTAATCAATGCTAAAAATATTTTTTATAAATATTTTGATAAAGGTTTAATTCAATAATTAAATATTTAATATAATAGAATCTTTTAAAAGTAATAATGATTTATGTTTATTAATTAAATTATTTTCTTCTAAATATTTTTTTAAAAAGTAATCTATTACTTCAAAACATTCTATTATATTTTCTTTTGAAAATTCATTGCTTTTGAAAATTTCTGGAAATAAAAGCAATTTATTTTTGTATGGTTCACCCTTTTCTTGTGATACGGCTAAACCTGTTCTTGGTGATATATAATATAATTTCTCAAAAGGACATAAATTATCAAAGATTATACCCGTACCAATTACATTTAAAATTGTATTTTCAAAAATTAAATATTCTTTTATAATATGTTTTTTATCAATATCGTGGAACATTAAATTTAATATATTTTCTATTATAAAATATAAATTATTTTCTAAATATCTTTCATAAAGAAGATTATTTATTAAAGAAGCAATATTATCAATTATATTTAAATAAAATCTATTAGTAATAACAATAGATAAGTATGATTTTATAGTTTCAATTCTTAATGTACCTAACTGATTAATATTTTTTGCAGACCATAAAAATTTTACCAAATTTCCAACTTGATAATCTAATTTATTTTTTTTAATATGACTAACATAACCAGATATCAAACCATTTTCTTTACTTAATATTTTTAATAGTAAAGAATTTTCACCATATTGTTTTACAAAAACTATAAAACCATTATCTTCTATTTTCATTTTTATATATTTTTAATCGTCGTAACCTATTTTATTTTTTTGAGCATATAATAAAATATCTTTTGCAATAGGTGCTGCAACACCAGAACCACTGTTGCCATGTTCTACAACTACAACAACTGCATATCTTGGTTTCTCATATGGAGCAAAAGCTATGAATAGTCCATGATTTTGAAATTTTGTTTCTATTTTTTCATTTTCTTCTTCCATAATATCTTTTTTTTCTTTTGCTATAACCTGTGCTGTACCAGTTTTTCCGGCCATTTCAAAACCCTTTTGCTTAATTCTAGTCCAATATGCTGTGCCACCTTTTGTGTTTACAACATCATACATACCTTGTTTTACTATATCAATTGTTTCTTTTTTTACCATTGGTAATCTTGTAAATAATTCTTCATTATATTGAGACATTTTGCTATCATATATTAAATATGGTCTAATTTTATAACCACCATTAGCAATTCTAGATGTCATAACAGCTAATTCTAATGGTGTAACACTTAAAAAACCTTGTCCAATAGCAACATTAACAGTATCACCAGGCACCCAAACATCATTAAATACTTTCTTTTTCCATTCTCTATTAGGAATTGTGCCTGTTTTTATATTTAATAATTTAAGATTATATTTTTCGCCAAGACCAAAATCTTTTGCTGTTTTATAAATATTGTCTATACCAGCAAATAAACCTAATTTTGTAAAATATATGTTGCAAGAATCTTTAATAGCTTCAACTAAATTTATTTTACCATGTCCTTTTTCCATCCAGCAATGCATAGTTCTTTTTTTATTTAAAGCAAGTTTTCCATTACAATCAATTTCCTTATCTCCTTGCCAACCATTTTCTAATGCTGACATAGCTGTAATAAGTTTAAATGTTGAACCAGGTGGATATGTAGCACTAATAGCTTTATTAGATAATGGTTTTCCCTCGTCGGTACTTAATTTAGTCCAGTATTGATTAGAAATACCTTCTACAAATCTATTGTTATTATATGATGGCATGGATACTAATGCTAAAATTTCACCGGTCCATACATTCATAACAATAGCAGAACCTCTAACATCTTGCATTCTGCTTTTAATAAATCTTTGTAAATTAAAATCTATTGTTAATTTTATATTATCACCTTCTGTGGCATTTTCTACTTTAATTTCTCTAATTGGTATTGATAATGCATTCATTTCTAATTGTCTATAACCATTCTCACCCATAATATTTTTATTAAATACTTTTTCTAATCCGGTTCTGCCAATTTTATAGTCAGGATGCAGTAATAATTCTCTTTCTTTATATGAATTTTGTATGTCAATTTCTTCTTTTGTTGGATTATTTACATAACCTATAATATGAGCAAATGTTGATGAATATGGGTAATATCTAATATAGCCTTCTTCTATCATAATACCATCTAAATTATAAGAATTAGCTTGAAGCTTTACTAGATCTTTCCAGGAAACATTGTCTAAAATTGTAATAATAGGTTTGCCATAATTATTTTCCATTTTTTTAAGAATTTTATTAAATTCATTTTCAGTTAAATCAAGTATTTTTGACACCTTTAATAATGTTTCCATATTTTTTTCTTCACTTTTGTCTTTATAAAATAAAACTCTATAATTTTTTTGATTATCTGTTAATTGTATATTATTTCTATCAAATATATGACCCCTTAATGGTGGTATAACAAAAGTTTTAATTCTATTTTCTTCTGATAATGTTTTATATTTTTCATAATTAAATATTTGTAAACAAAATAATCTAATGAGTAAGATTAAAAATAAGAATACTTGTATTAAAAATACAAAAATTAATCTTTTGCTTGATATTGTTGATTTTTCGTGCTCTTCATGAATGCTAAGCATACTATTTTAGTCCTTCCTCTATTTTTTTTAGTAATTTATATAGTAATGCAAAAAATATTATATTTATTAATATTTGTATAAGAAAATTAGAAAATGGATATACATGTCTATAAATTGTACTAAACAATACCCATTCTAAGACATTATTAATAAATGTATATAGAGAAAAATCTCTTAAAGATGTAAGAAAGGAATCTGGTGTATAAAGATGTTTTCTTAAAAATATAATTATTCTGGCTGAAATTAACCAAACAAAGGCAGTACTTCCTAATGGTAGTAAATTAAAAATATCAAATAAAAAACCTAATATAAAAATTAGAAAATAATTTACTTTATCTTGCGAAACAATTAAAAAATAAAATATTAAAATTGAGGAAATATTAGGCAATACTGATACATTGCTAAAAAAATGAATTGGAACAGAAAAAAAAATTTCAAAAAATATAATTGAAAAATATATACATAAGTTTTCCAAAAAAATTCTAAATGTTTTATTATTTTTTAATATTTTCATTTCAATATTTTAATATAAGATATGAATATGGTATATTATAAAAATAAATTGTCAATTAAAATAAAAATATAATATAATTATCTATTGTTTTTTTAAAAAACATTTATATATTTTTAGAGGTTAGATAAAAAATGGTATTAATATGTATTATCAAAAAAATAATACAAGTATAGTAAAAATATTATTAACAATTGTATTTATAGGCTTAATTGTTTTTGCATCTTTTTTTATATATAAAAATTTTATAAAAAATAAAGATGAAAACATAATAAAAGGTAATGGCAGAATAGAAGGCAGAGAAGTTGCAATTTCAGCAAAGTTTGGTGGAAGAATTGTGGATTTAAATGTAAATGAAGGTGATAAGGTTAAAGAAGATCAACTATTAGCTATTATAGATTCAAGATCACTAGAAGCTGAAATAGAGGCTCAAAAAGCAAAAGAGAATGAAATTGTGAAACAAATTTCTGCTGTGGATGCAGAAATACAAGCGACAAAAAGCGATATAAAATTTTATGAAAAAGAAGTACAAAGAACAAAAATATTAATGAAAAAGAATTTTGCCTCACAACTTGAATTAGATAAAAATACAAATGCACTTGATAAAGTTAAAGCAAAATTAAACAGTTTATATGCTAATAGAAAATCTTTACAAGCATCTAGAAAATCATTATTAGCTGTTATAAAAGCACAAGAAATTAATTTAGCTGATATGAAAATTTATTCACCTATTGATGGTGTGATTTTATATAAATTAGTAGAGAATGGCGAAATGGTTGGTAATGGTGGTAGAATGTTCATAATGTATAATCCTGACAATTTATATATGACAATATATATGCCAGCTGAGAAGGCAGGACAAATAAAATTGGGAGATAAGGCTACAATTAAATTAGATGCTTATCCAGACAAGTCTTTCCCTGCAACTGTAACATTTGTTGCTGAAAATGCAGAGTTTACACCAAAAGAAGTTGAAACTCAAAAAGAAAGACAAAAATTAGTTTTTAGAGTAAAATTAAGTTTAGATAATAATTTAAATAGAGAAGCAAAGCCTGGTATGCCAGGAGATGGTTATATTGAGCTTAAAAAATAAGTATTTTAAAAAATAAAAAGCTTGTAAAAAATAAAAATATTTATTATTCTATTTAAAGTTAATGTTTGTATTTTTTTTATGAGCTATAATAGAATAATAAATCTCAATAAAGATAAAAAAAGTCCTACTTCTAGTATATCTAAAAATACATTGAATAGTGATACTAAAAAAGAAGAGCTAAAAAATATTTTGCAAAATAATAATGAAATGAATATTCAAAGTAATACAGAAAATAGAGATTTAAAAGATAAAGAAATTAAAGTAGAAAAAGTAGAGAAAATAGAAAAAGATAATAAAGACAATAAAGATAAGAAGGATAATAAGAATAGCAAAGATAATCAAAACAACGATAATAAAGAAAATCAAAAAGAAAAAAAAGATAATAACAAAGATAAAAATAAACAACTAAAAGAAAAAATAAAAAAATTTAGTAGCTATTTTTCTGATAAAAAAATAATTACAATATTGATTATATTGATTTTGATATTAGTAGGTATTTTTACATACATTTATATAAACAAAAATGCAGAATCATTATCAAATGCAAAGATTAACGAAGATATAATGGTATTAAGTAAAGATAATACTTCAAATGATTCACTAAAAATAAAATATTTAGAAGATAACATATATGATTTAGAACAAAAATTATCATATAATGATGAATATATAAGAAATTTAGAAAATAAAATAGAAGAATTATCAAATATTATAGAAATTCAAAAAAAACATTTAAATGCACAAAATATAAATAAAGTAAAATTGTTAATAGATATTCAAAAAAGTATACAAAATGATAAGAATTATTCATCTATTTTAGCTGAATTAGAAAATTTAGATAAAAATAATGATATGCAAGAAGACTTATCAATTTTACAACAATATAAAAATGATTATCCAACAAAAGAATATATATATAATGTATTTAATAAAGAATTAATAAATTTTTTAAATCAAAATAATATATTAAAAAATAGTCAAAATTCATTTGCTAAATTTTTATCAAACTTTGTTGTTATTAGAAAAATTAATAATACTGACAAAAATTCGCAAGATGAATTTATATTACAATTAGAAACTAGTATTAAAAAAGAAAAATATGCAGATGCATTAAATTTATTAAAGGATAATAGTGAATATCAAAAATATTTCTCTATTACATTTAAATATCTATCTGAATATATATTGTTAAATGATACAATAGATAAAATGATTAATAATTTTACAATAAATGAAAATGATTAAAAAAATATTATTTATAGTTTTTTTGATATTAATATCAATATCTATTGATAAGATATTAGGTTATGAATCTGATATAATTATTAGAGCTTTTGATTATGAAATAATGACAAAAGTTGGCTTTTTAGTATTTTTAGCAACTGCATTTATTTTATTATGTTATTTAATATTTTATTTATTTAGTATAATTTTTTATCCAAATCTTAAAAAATATAAAAAAAATGAAAAAAAACACAATCAACAATTTAAAGATTATATAGAATTAATTACGGAAGGTTTTATATTAAAAAGTACAAAAAATACAAAAGAAGCTTTTAATAAATTAAAAAAAGCAAACAAAATTTTTAAAAATACAAATCTATCAAAATTATTAGAATCGCAAATATATTATGCTAGTGGTGATTTTGATAAATCTGAAAAAATATTCAAAGAAATTAAAAATAAAAATATTAATTTAGATTTAGTTGCTTTATCTGGAAAATTAAAAATGGCAAAAAAGCAAGATAATACCGAAGATATGCAAAAATATGCAGAGAATATTATTGCAATGGATCCTACTAATAGAAATGCCTTGAAATATTTGTATACTATATATATATCTAAAAAAGAATGGGAAAAAGCAAATAATATTTTAAATGTTTCATTACAAATTGGAGTTATTGATAAATCAAAATCAAAAGAAAGTATATTATTCTTATATACAGCATTAGGAAAATATTATTATGATAATCAAGAATTTTTTAATGCCAAGAAATTTTTAAAAAAAGCTTATAAAATTGATTATACTTATATCCAAGCTACAATTTTGCTTGTTGAAACATATATAGCATTAGGTAAAAAATCAAAAGCAATAGATATTATTAAAAAAGCTTGGAAAGTTAATACAAATCCAAAGCTTGCTGACTTGTATTTATCTTTAATGTCTATCAAAGATTTAGAAACTTTAAAACCATATAAAACTTTATATAATCTAAATAGCAGAAGTTTTGAAAGTAATTTATTAATGTCTAAAATATATTTAAAACAAAAACTTTACTCAAAAGCCAGAAAGTATGCTAAAATTGCCGAAGAAGAAAATGAAACCAAAGAATTATATGAAGTGATGTTGCAGATAGAACAAGAAGATAATGGAAGTTCAGCACTTATTAATAATTTAAAACAAAAAATATTAAAATTAAAAAATTCTTGTTGGAAATGTAGTGTATGTAATAGAGAATATATTAAATGGCAACCAGAATGTAATAATTGTAGTGGTATAGATACTTTAAGATGGAAGGAATGATATGAATAAAAGTGATGAATTTTTTATAAAAAATCCACCTATTTTTAAAGTTGGTGCTTTAAGCGAGAAAGACTTGCCTATAAATAATATTAAGGAAGTTGCTTTTATAGGTAGATCAAATGTTGGAAAATCCAGTTTAATTAATGCTATTACAAATTCAAAAATTGCAATAGTTTCAAAGACACCAGGACGAACAAAACAATTAAATTTTTTTCAAATAAAAGATAAGCTTACAATAGTTGATATGCCAGGTTATGGTTATGCAAAAGCTGGCAGAAATGAAGTTGAAAATTGGAATAATTTAATTTTTAATTATTTATTAAGTAGACGAAATTTAGAAAGAGTATTTTTATTAATTGATAGTAGGCATGGCATTAAAGATAATGATGAAGAAATGATGAATATTTTAGATAAAAGAGGTATTTTATATCAAATTATTTTAACAAAAATTGATGAAATTAAAAAAGATGAATTAAATAATAAAGTAGAAAATATTAAATTAAATTCAATAAAACACCCAGCTTTATATAATGAAATTCTTGCAGTTAGCAGTAGAAATAATTTTGGAATTAGTGATATAAGAGAAATAATCTTTAATTTTATAAAATAATTAGTTTCCAATAATACCCATTAGACGATCAGTTAATCCTTTTAAATTTTCTCTTGTTTTATCTATAATTGATGTTGTTTCTGGTTTTGTTTGTTGCGATGCTCTTAAAGCTTCTGCTCTTAATCTAGCAAGCTCTATTTGTTTATTAATTTCAGCATTAATAACACTCATATAATTATATGCCTCTTGCAATTCAATGTTATTAATTTCGTTGAAACCTTTTTGTCCTAAATCATAATGTAGAAAGTCGTTTTCTGGTATTTTGATATCATTAAATATATTATTTTCTACTGTTGTATAAGGACCGGCATTGTATGTTAAATATTCAATTTTTTGACTTATATTTTTTTTATTTGTTGTATTAATTTTTATAAATGGATTATTTTTTGTATTTTGTTCTAAAAAATCTTTTTCAGCTTGTAATAATTTTCCATAAGCTGTGTCTTCAAATCTTACTTCACCATTGTAATTGGCTTCTGCTATACTTTTGTAATATTTTCTTTTTGCTCTTCTAACTTCTCCACCATATTCAAGCAAAAATTCGTCATCTATTTTTGCTATTGGTTCTATTGGTGCAAAAAAATAGCAAGATGATAAAAATAATAATATTAATAATATACTACTTTTTTTCTGTAATATAAACATCATAGTGTCCTGTTTTTATTACCTTTTCTAAATCTCTTTCAGCTGCATTTCTATTTGTATATGGGCCTAATAAAACTTTATATTTTACTTTGCTTTTTGAAATATATTCATCAATGCCACCTTTGTGTATAGTTGAATATTTTTTATAAGAATTTTCAGCATTGGATTTTTCATTAAAAATACCAATTTGTATATAAAAACCTTTTTTATTTATATTATTTGTTGTTGATTTTGTGGCAGTCTTTTTGTTTGTTGTATTCTTTTTTATTGTAGGGTTTTGTTTATTTATTGCATTTTCTTTTTTTGCTAATTTATTGTTGCTAACTGATGCTTTTAAATTATTATCTGGAATTGTTGTTTCTACAACTTTATTTAAAATAGTTTTATTATTATTTTCTTTTTTATCGCTTTTATCTATAACTTGTACATTTTTATCACTATTAAGATATTTATAATTAGTAATTCTGTCAGCAAAAATATCATCTGGATAATTTTGTATTGACTCAAAAGAAGTAGAATTGTTATTAGCTTCTATGATATTGCTTACTAAATCTTCTTGTTGAACTGAATTTATATCATTAAAATCTTGTCTAAATTTATTTACTTCTGTAAAGCTATCTTTAAAGGCTTGCTTTTGTTTTATCATTTGTTGTTCATTGAATGCAGGTACAATTTTATTAATATTTGCTGGTCTACCATTCTTATCAACGATTCTAACCTTATCTATACCAGGTTGAATACAAGAAGGCAATAAAATTAATAATATTATATATTTTAATTTACTCACAAATATAGTTTAATTGTGTCTATAAGAATATAATATTATTAAATAAATAAAAATCAACTTTATTTATAAAAGCTTTATGGAAGAAAAAAACGACTATGAAAGTCGTTTTTAATAATATTAAACTTTTGGTAATGTAACACCTTTTTGACCCATATATTTTCCACTTTTATCTTTATAAGATGTTTGACAACAAACGTCAGCTCTAAAAAATAAGAATTGACAAGCACCTTCACCTGCATAAATTTTAGCAGGGAGTGGAGTTGTGTTTGAAAATTCTAATGTAACATAACCTTCCCATTCTGGTTCTAATGGTGTAACATTTACGATAATACCACATCTAGCATATGTAGATTTTCCAAGACAAACAGTTAAAACATCTCTTGGTATTTTAAAATATTCAACTGTTGTAGCTAATGCAAAACTATTTGGTGGAATAATACAATAATCACCTGTAAATGAATAAACATTGCTTTCTTTAAAATCTTTTGGATCTACAACACCTGATGAATTAATGTTTGTAAAAATTTTAAATTCATTTGAAACTCTGGCATCATAACCATAAGAAGAAGTACCATAAGATACTATTTTTTCACCATTTTCATTGATTTTTACTTGTTTTTCCTCAAAAGGAGAAATCATCCCCTGATTTTTTGCTAGCTCTATTATTTCTTTATCTGATAATATTGACATTATTAAAAAAATTGTTAATTAATATTTTCTTAAAAACTTATAATGTAATCTTTTAAAATTCAATAGAAATTTTAAAATAAAACTAAATATATTTTTAAGGAAGAGAATAATTTTTATTGAATTTTAAAAACTAATGTTTATATTTTATCTTGTTAACGAAGGGCAATCAATAATTTATTTATTGGTTCATTCTATTATTAATTAAATATTAGGAGTAGACCATGTCTTTTTATGAATTGGTATATGTCACTAGACAAGATTTATCACCAGCAGAGGTTGATAATCTTACAGATAAATTTAAAAAAATCTTAGAAGACGGAAAAGGAAAATTAGTTTCTAAGGAATATTGGGGTTTAAGAACTCTTGCTTATAAAATCAATAAAAATACAAAAGGACATTATGTTTTAATGAACATAGATGCACCTTACCCAGCTTTAGCTGAATTAGAAAGAGTTATGGGTTTTAATGAAAGCATTATTAGAAAGGGTGTTTTTAAAGTTGATGAAATATCAAAAGAACCTTCTAAATTGTTTGTATCAGTTAATGCTAAGGACAAAAAATAATAAGGAGAAAAAATGACAGAAGTTAAAAATGATGTTCAAAACCAAGAAAAAGATGAATTTTTAAAAATTTCATTGGTTAATCAAGGGATTTCAATTAAAAAGAATAGAGTTGACCCATTATCAAATATTCCTGACAGCGATATAGATTATAAAAATTTAGATTTATTAAATAAATATATCTCTGAAAGAGGAAAAATTATAGCAAGTAGAATTACAGGTGTTCCTTTGAAAAAGCAAAGGAAATTATCAAAAGCTATTAAAAGAGCTAGAAACTTAGCTTTATTATCATTTATTGCAAAAGTTGACGAAGAATAGGAGTAAGATATGAAAGTTATTTTAAAAAGTAAAATTAAAAAATTAGGAAATATAGGTGATATAGTTGAAGTTAAGGATGGTTATGCTAGAAATATGCTTATTCCTAATGGTTTAGCTTTGTTTTATACAGACAAAAATTATGAAGCTTTCAAAATTAAAAAAGCTGAAATAGAAAAAGAAAATCAAGAAAACAAAGCAAAAGCGGAAGAATTAAAAGATAAGATATTAGCAAAAGAAATTATTCTTATTGAAAATGCTGGTGATGATGGAAAATTATATGGTTCAATCACAGGTATGAAATTAGCTAATATAATCAATTCTTTATTAAAATTAGATAATGCAATTAAAAAATCTAATGTAGCATTAAAAGAAGCTATTAAAAATATTGGTAAATATGAAATTATTTTATCTTTACATCCAGAAGTTTCTTTTGAAAAAATTGTGATAGTTGCAAGATCTAAAGATGAAGCTAATAAAATCAAAAAAGGCGAATTAGAAATTAAAAAAGATGACAACAAATCACAAGATGCTTTATTAGAATCTTTAACAGCCGAAACAAAAGAAGAAGAACCAAAAAAAGCTAAGAAAGCTAAAAAATCAAAAGATGAAGAAAAGGTTGAAGAAAAAGAAGAAAATAAAGCTGAATAGTTTTTTTAAAAATTATTAGTATTTTAATGGGCTATGAATGTAGCCCATTTTTGTTTATAAATATAAATTATTTTTTATTTTAATATTTTTATTTTATTGCATTGTTTTGTATTAATAAGTATTAGTAAATTCTTTTTCTTTTCTGTTTTTGTATCAAGTTTTTGTGGTTTATGGATTGCTTCGCTTCGCTCGCAATGACGAAGGGGGTGGGGATTTGTGGATTGCTTTTTGCTTGCAAAAATAAGGGGGCGAGTGGTGTTTGTGGCTTGCTTTTTGTTCGCAATAACAGTACTCCCACATCGTCATTGCGAGAGTTGCTTTGCAACTCGTGGCAATCTCAGTATAGCAACCACTACACACAAGCTTGTCATTGCGAAGGCCGAAGGCCTGTGGCAATCCATAAGAAATTGAAAATTGAAAATTAATATTTCGTTTGAAATCAATTCTTTAACTTGATAAATAATAATAATAATTTCTTTTTCTTTTTGTTTTTGTATTAACTGCCAATAGTTTATGGATTGCTTCGTCGTTTTACTCCTCGCAATGACAGTACCCACACATCGTCATTGCGAGAGTTTGTAGAACTCGTGGCAATCTCGGGATGATGCACTGCAATACTTAACCCATAATTGTCATTGCGAGAGTTGCTTTGCAACTCGTGGCACTCTCAGTATGGCAACCGCTACACACAACCCAAGCTCATCATTGGAAAACCAGCACCTGCACATCGTCATTGCAATTATAGAACCGTCATTGCGAGGGCTTGAAAAGCCCGTGGCAATCTCAGTATGGGATACAATTAATCATTCATGGAATTCTTTTTCTTTTTTGTTTTTTGTATTAACTTTTTGTGGTTTATGGATTGCTTCGTCGTTTCACTCCTCGCAATGACAGTGCCCCCATTATCGTCATTGCGAGAGTTAGTAGAACTCGTGGCAATCTTGTTATTCTAGGCTTGTCATTGCGAAAGCTAAGGGTTTGTTATCAGCTTGTTATTTTAAACTACCATTATGTATAATATCTATTAGTTTAATATTTGTATATTAAAACTAAATGTAAGATATCAATTTATTAATTCTTGAAAAATAAAAATATTTATGTTATAATAATAGAGTCTTTATGACTATGATAATAAAAGTTATACGAAATAGATGATATGGACCCGAGGGCGGTACTCGGCACCTCCACCAGAATTTTATATGGGGGTGAATAAGTTTCGACATGCATTGAAAGGTATAATGTTTATCCGGCAAGATACGACCGTAACAGTTCAAAAACATAAATGCAGACAATAATACTGCTGAGCTCAAAATGGCTGCTTAACCTTTAAGGTTGTTCCAATAGGAATTTAGCCATGGAGCAACGGTTAGGGGAGAACCGTTTTAAAGAATCTCCCCACTTAAATTTGTCTTTAAATTTATATATCTTTAATTTGTAGTAATATATCATAAGTTTTTATTTAAGAAAAATACAATGATGAATTGCATGCTATCATTGTCGTAGTTGCTTATACTTATGATAATCTCATTGTTCTAGACTCGCTATTGTGAGAGTTGCTTGCAACTCGTGGCAATTCATAAGAAATTGAAAATTAATATTTCATTTGAAATTAATTCTTGGACTTGATAAATAATAATAATAACTTCTTTTTCTTTTTTGTTTTTGTATTAATTATTATAATTATATAATTAATTATTCTATTGGTGAAATTTTTTATTTTTTCTGTGAATAAATGAAATATCAGTGGTTTATGGATTGCTTTTTGTTCGCAATAACAGTACTCCCACATCGTCATTGCGAGAGTTCGTAGAACTCGTGGCAATCTCGGGATGATGTACTGCAATACTTAACCCATAATCGTCATTGTGAGACTTTGAAAAAAGCCGTGGCAATCCATAAGAAATTAAAATTGAAAATTAATATTTCATTTGAAATTAATTCTTGGACTTGATAAAAAACAGTGAATGTTTTTTTCTTTTTGTTGTAATCTAAAACCCCCAGTTAGACTGGGGGTTCAGTTTAGCTTTAGCGATGAAACATTATGACATAGTCGCATTC
>CALXVQ010000013.1 GCA_944392135.1 uncultured Rickettsiales bacterium | reverse complement strand
CAATGACGAAGGGACAAAGGGTAGTATTCACAAACTCGTCATTGCGAGAGTTCGTAGAACCCGTGGCAATCTCATTATTGCAACTATCACACCTAGCCCACACTGTCATTGCGAGAACCGAAGGTTCGTGGCAATCTCAGTATGGCAACCACCACACCCAATCCACACCATCATTACAAGATTTTATAGCAAAACTAACAATCTTATTGCGGTAATAACTAATATTTATTATTGAAAATGCTACATAAGATTAATTTTTATTAATTAATTAAAAAAGATATTATTACATTAAACTATCAAGAAATTCATTTAATTTTTCTAATTGTTTATCTGTTAAATTAAGAGAAATATTTTTCTTTTTTATAAAAATATTTTTAATATCTAAATTATAGAAGGCACATAACTTAATAAATGTTGACATCTTAAAATCTCCACCATTTTCAATATTCCATAAGGCATTATACGAAACCCCAGAATCTACAACAACAGCTTCCAACTTTAAGTTGTTTTTTCGTCTTTCATTTCTTAACAATTTCCCTAATTTCCTTAATTCAATAGACATAGACAAAAAAATTATTACCCCCATATTGTCCTATACTTATTTATTTCTTGCAAAATAAAAATTATACTTTATAAAATATAAATATATCTTATAAAGTATAAATATAATTTATAAATATTAATATAAAAATTATGAAAATTTTATCTATGAATATCGAAGTTATAAATTTCAAAATATTTATAAAATATTTTTATCAAAATTTTATTAATAATATTATATAAAATGGCAAATAATTTACATATTCCTATTTTTTTAGCAAGTAATAATAATTATGCTCCATTTATTGCAACAGTAATAAGTAGTATATGTTATAATACACACTATAATATTGATTTCTATGTTTTAGATAGTAATATCAGTCCCTTTAATAAAAAAATAATAGAAAACTTAAAAACACAATTTAATAATTTTGCAATAGAATTTATAAAAATAGATTTTAAAAAATATTTTAAAGATTTTAAACAAAACAACGAATGGTCATTAGATATTTATTCAAGATTTTTAATACCAGATTTAAAAAAAGATATTAAAAAGGCTATATATATTGATGTTGACACAATTATTTTAGATGACATATCAAAATTATATAATATTAATATTGAAAAATATGGTTTAGGTGCTATTCCAGATTTATACGATTACATTGAACACAGAAAAGAACTTTCATTAAATATCAAAGGCTATTTTAATTCTGGTGTATTATTAATAAATTGTAATTATTGGAGAAAAAATAATATTTTTAATAAATTATTAGAATTAGAAAAACAGCATAGGGACAAATTAAAATTTTTTGATCAGGATTTATTAAATATTTGTTTTCAAAATAATTATAAAAAATTAGACTATAAATACAATTTACAAACTAATCAAATTTTTAATTTTAATGGTTTAGATAAAGAAGAACAATCAAGATTAAATGAAGCAATTAATAATCCAGTAATTAGACATTTTTCTGCATTAGAAAAACCTTGGCTCACAAATAAAATTAAAATAAATGAAAAATACACAAAAATTCCTAATTTTGAAGATTTTTGGTATTTTTTAAAAATGACTGGTTTGTATGATATAATTTTACCTAATTTTATTTTAGAAAATAATGGCAAAAATAATAAATGGAATATAAATGAAAGAGTTAAATTATTTCATTTATTTCCTATACTAAAAATTAGATATATAGCTAATAAAACCAAAGTTTATTTATTTAATTTCATTCCATTATTAACAATCAAAGAAAAAAATGACTAACCTTAAAATTTCTGTAATAGTTCCAATTTATAATGTAGAACAATATTTAAAAAAATGTTTGGATAGTTTAGTAAATCAAACTATAAAAGATGATATAGAAATTATTTGTATTAATGATTGTTCGCCAGATAATTGTTTAAATATATTAAATGAATATCAAAATAAATATGGAAAAGAATTAATTAAAATAATAGATCATAAAGAAAATACTGGAGTTGGTATTGCTAGAAATGATGGTATGAATATTGCTAGTGGTGAATATATTGGCTTTGTAGATCCTGATGATTGGGTTGATTTAGATTTTTTTGAAAAACTATATAATAAAGCAAAAGAAACTAATGCTGATATGGTTAGAGGCAATGTTAAAGAAATTAGTGATAATATAGCTGATATATCAATAGAAAAAGAAAGATTATTTAATATTGCAACTGGTGATATTTTTAGAAGTGGTTTTTGGTCTTTTATTTACAAAAATAAATCATTGAAAGAAAATAATATAGAATTTCCAAATTTAAGAAATTGTCAAGACATTGTCTTTCTATTTTATTCATTACTTTTATTAAAAAATATAGTTAGTATCAATAATACTTTTTATTATTATTTTAGAAGAAAAAATTCATCAACTGATGGATTAAGTAAAACTAGAATAATTTGCGAGATAAAAAAAGATCAAATGATTATTGATACAATGAATAAAGTAAATATTTCAAATGATTTTTATATTAATGTATTTCGGCAATTATTTTTATCAAATATTTATCGTTTTAACAAATGTGAAGAAATATACAATAAATACTATCAAAATATAGTATTAAAAAATATGATAGATATTTATGAAAAATGCAAATATAAAGAAGAATATTATAATAAATATTATAATAAATATTTAGATTATTTAGAAAATAAAAATTTTATAAATTTAAAAAGAATATTACTAAATAATTATTATGGAAATACAGAATATTATTCAAATATTAAATATAGTATTTTAGGAATACCTTTTATTGCTATAAAATATTTTGATAATAAAAAATCTTATCTTTTATTTAATTTTTTACCTTTAATAACGATTATAAAAAGAAATCAAAATAAAATAAGATATAAACTTTTTAATTTAATAAATTTATTGATAATTAGGAAAAAATAATATGCAAAAACTTTTAGTTAATTTTATATGTCTTTTTATTCTTAATAAAGAAAAAAGGAAAGATTTTAGAAAAAAAATGTTAAGAAATAAAAATCAAACAATTCATTTATGTCAATTTAATAGTATAGGACAACGAGAAATTGCCTATATACATGAATGTTATTGGGCTAATGTTTTTAGAGATACTATACAAAATAGTGAATGGTTGTTAAATAAATCATTTTCACCAGGAAGGGCTGCTTTAAGTTATGTTTCTTTGTATGTTTTATATAGAATATTGAATGACATTAAACCATCAAATATTATAGAATGTGGTTTAGGACAATCTTCTAGAATGACAATTCAATATACAGATTTTTATAAAAAGAATTTATTAATTTTTGAAGATAATAAAGATTGGCTAAACTTTTTTAGTTTACAATTTCCAACAGCAAAGCAATATACAAATATTTATGAATTGGATTATATTAACATTGATAAAAAAGAAAAATCAAGAGTTTATAAAAACTTTAAAAAAGATTTAAAAAATAAAAAGTTTGATCTAATTATTGTAGATGGCCCTATTGGTTCTAAAAAATATTCCAGAGCTCAATTAATAGATTTTTTAGATTACATAGATTATAATAATTTTATTGTTTTATTAGATGATTACAATAGAGAAGGCGAAAAAGAAACACTTAATTTAGCTATACAAAAACTAAAATCAAAAAATATAGAATTTATTAATGGTTCATATTCTAGTGATAAAAGTATAGGAATTTTATGTTCCCCTAACTATAAATTTTTATTAACTTTATAATTTATTAATTAGAACAAAAATTAATATTTTATTAAAAAGTGATTATTTACTTTGATAAACAATAGTAAGTTTTTCGTTTTGCTGTTTTTGTGTTTATTCTTATTATTTATTCACTGATGGCAAATTTTTTGTTTTTGCATTTTTGTTGATAGTGAATTCTTTTATTTTTTATTTCTTGGTAGTGGTTTGTGGTTTGTAGATTGCTTCGTCGTTTCACTCCTCGCAATGACGAAAGGACAAAGGGCAGTATTCACAAACTCGTCATTGCGAGAGTTCGTAGAACTCGTGGCAATCTCATTATTCTTGGCTCGTCATTGCGAGAACCGAAGGTTCGTGGCAATCTCATTATTGCAACTATCACACCTAGCCCACACTGTCATTGCGAGGGCTTGAAAAGCCCGTGGCAATCTCGTTATAGTAAGCACTATATTATACTAATAATTGAATTAAACAACAATACTCAACCCCCTGCGACTTCGTCGCTTCCCCCCTTACGAAGGGAGGCAATGTCCCCACACTGTCATTGCAATTATAAAACTGTCATTGCGAGAACCGAAGGTTCGTGGCAATCTATAAAAAAGTCAATACTATCATTATTATATCAAAAAGCAAATAAACTCTACTACATTTGCTATTAAATATTTGATTATTTTTTAAAACCTTTAACAAATTCTGCAACCTCTAATGCTTTTTTGCCTTCTCTTTGTAAGATTAATGGTTTTAAAAGTCCATCGCTACATTTTATGGATAAATCATTTTTTGTAATTATAATTTCGCCATTTTGCAATTTTTTTTCATTTTCTGTGAGTGATTTTTGAATTTTGGCTTTTAGAATTTTAATTCTTCCTTCATTATGCTCAAAATATGTTCCAGTTAATAAACCTATTGCTCTAATTGTGTTATAAATTTTGTCAATAGGATCATTAAAATTAAGTTTGCCTTCTTCTTTATCAATTTTTTCAGCATAAATCATACCTTCGCTAGCTTGTGGTGTTGCAATAATTTTTTTATTTTTTTCTATATCATCTAAACATTTTAGCATTAAGTTTGCACCTTCTATTGATAATTGATCGTGTAAACTTTCAATATCCATGTCATCATCAATTTTAATTTTTTTACAAGCTAAAATATCACCATCATCTAACCCTTCACCTAATACAATAATACATACACCAGTTTCTTTATCGCCAGCCATAATAGCTCTTTGAAGTGGAGAAGCACCTCTCCATCGTGGCAATAGAGATGGATGAATATTGATGCAACCATATTTTGCAATATTAATAACTTCTTTTGGGAGAATTAAACCATATGCAACAACTACAAAAATATCAGCATTAAATTCTTTTAATTTTTCCCATTCTTCGGGTTTTTTTAATGTTTTAGGTGTAAAAACTTTTAAGCCTAATTCAGTGGCTTTCTCATAAATTGGTGTATTTTGTAATTGCATACCCCTTCCTTGTGGTTTTGCCATTTTTGTATAAACAGCAAGAATTTCATGATTAGAATTATTAATTAATTCTAATGTAGGTATAGCAAATTCAGGAGTAGCAAATAAAACTATTTTCATAAATTATCTTTTTTTAGTTGTTATTAATACAGAGTTGCTAATTATTTGGTCGCCTTCTTTTAAATCATCACATTCTATTTCGATTTGTGTTAAGTCAGATAAACCAACCTTAGCTTGAACTGGAACGACTGTATTGCCAACTAATTTATATAAAATAATTTTTCCTTTTTCTCTTTCAGGTTTTTTTACACCCATAATTTCTAATAATCTTGTATCAGGGTTAAATCTAAGTGAAATTGTACTAATTTTTTTAACATTACTTACAGAACCAATAGGAATTGTAACATATGCAGTCATTCCAGGCATTAACAATTTATCTTCATTGAATATTTCAATAATTACATTATATACCACAACATTAGATTCTGTAACAGGATTTAATCTTATTTGTTTTACTTTTCCTTCAAATATTTTTGATGGGTAAGAATCTACTGTAAACTCAACTGCTTGTCCTACTTTAATTGAACCAATATCAGCTTCGGAAACACTAGTTTCTATTTGCATTTTGGTTAAATCTTCTGCTATTTGAAATAATGTTGGGGCAGAAAAACTAGATGCAACTGTTTGTCCTATGTCAACTTCTCTTGAAATAACAACACCAGAAACAGGAGAATCAATATATGCATAACCCAAATTAATTTTAGCTACATCATATTTTGATTTTGCAATATTATATTCTTCTTTTGCATTTTTTAGTTCAGTTTCAGCTTGATCTAATTCAACTTTTGCAATGTAATTGTTTTTAAATAATTCTTTTGTTCTTTCATAATTTAATTGTACTAAATCTAAATTAGCTTTTGTTTTTTTCATACTAGATTCAGCTTCATTTACAGATCTAGTTAAAATTGATGTATCTAATTCTGCTAATCTTTGTCCCTTTTTCACAACATCATTATAATCAACATATATTTTTTCAATAGTACCTGATACTTGTGTACCTACATTAATAACATTTACTGGATTAATTGTACCATTAGCAGTAATTGTCTTTGTAATATCACCAATGCTAACTGTATCTAAATCAAAATCTTTGATATTAAATTGACTTTTTGTTGGTTTTAATAATAAATAAATACCAACTAAAACAATTAATGCTATAATAATTACTTTCTTTTTTGTTATTTTCATTTTCATTTTCTTACCATTTTATTTTTTATTATCATTAGTTTGAATATCTGGATTAGAAATACCATCTAAGTTTGAGGCATTTGTAATATTTTCAATTTCTTCTAAACTCATTTGCCCAATAGCTCTTACTAAATTAGCTCTTGTTGTAAACCAGTTATGCTGAGCACTAATATGTTCATATCTAGCAGAAGCTAAATCGCTTTGTGCATTTAATAAATCTAAAATTGATGATTTACCATTTTTATATCTTCCTAACATTGTTTTTTCAGTTTCTGTTGCACTTTTTAATAGTGTTTCACTGGTAATATATGTTCTTTTTGCTGTCATAAAATCTTGATATGCTGTCCATACATCAAGTTGAATATTTTTTTCTAAATCATTAATTTTTTGATTTACTATATTCAATTCAGCTTTTGTTTTTGCGACATTATTATAAATATAACCACCTGTAAAGAATGGCATGCTTGCAGTAATACCAATATTATAATTATCTCTAAAAGGTCCATTATCATTTTTATAATCGTGTGCCCTACCATATGATGCATTTAAAGAAATTGATGGCAACCAATCACTAGCTGTGCTATAAATTTCAGCTTTTTTTGCTTTCTTTGTTTCATAATATGCTTTTAAATCTGGTCTATTATTTAAAGCGGTTGCAATTAAATCTACAATATTGGCTTCAAAATCATCTTTTGATACATCCATAAAAGGAGCCTCTAAATTTAGTTCATTTAATGGACTTAAATTTAATAAATAGTTTAATTCAGCTTGTTTTATTTTTACTGTATTTTCAGCTTTTTCTCTAATTAATCTTTTTTGTGTATATGAAGTTTCAGCTTGTAATTTATCAGTTAATGGAGCTAAACCAATATCATATCTAATACTTGCAGCCTTATATGCTTCATAGCTTGAATTTTCAGCTTCTTTTGATGCTTTTTCATTAGCCAATGAAGAGAATAAACCATAATATGCAGAAATGACTTGATAAATAAATGTTTGTATAAAACTATTTGTATTATATTGCACTGCATTTAATTTGTATTTAAAATTTAAAGTATCAGCAGTTCTGCCACCAAAGTCAAATAATAAATAGCTTAAACTAACACTAGGAGTTAAAGTTTCATTTTTTGTTGAACTAATACTGTCTTCATATTTGTTTTTTCCATTAGAATAACTAACTTGTCCTGTAATATCGGGCAAATAGTTTGATAATTGTGCCTTGTATGAACTATTACTAACATTAATATTAAGCCAAGCTTCCTTTACCTGTGGGTTGTTAGTTAAAGCCATATCAATAACATCTATTAAAGTAAGTTTTTCTTTTTTAGAATTTATTTCTAAATTTTCTGCATATAAATTAACACACACAAAAAACAAAAAAAGTGTTTTTATAAAACTTTTAATTATCATATACTAATTTTATTCAATTATTAAGTAGTATTTTAAAATAAAATGTATAAAAGTAAATTATTTTTTTATAATATTTATATTATTTTACTGATTTTATGGTATTAATATAATCACTAATTTGTTGATAATTTATTGCTGATTTAAAACCATCTGTTAAAGTTCCAGTAATAGATATAGGTAGTGTTAAATTAATTGTTTTATTTAATGTACCAACTAACATTATAAAATTAATATAAGAATTTAAAACTAACCCTTTATCCGAAAAATTAAATGCACCACTTATTTTTCCATTAATTAATGGTCGTGTAATATCAATATTAATTTGCCCATTTGTATTACTATATTGTATTGTTCCCGATAAATTGGTAAAGGTAGTTTGTTTTCCAGAATCTAATAATAAGGTATTAGCATCCAATGTTTGTGCTAATTCTGGATTTGTATTTAATTTTAGTAAAGCTATATTCAATTCTTCTAAACCAAAATTATTTAAAATTATATTACTTCCAATGAGTTGTATTTTGAAAATATAATTATTTGTAAAAGTATCTAATTTATCACCATTAGAATAAATAATAGAACTAAAACCAATTAGTCCATTGATATTGTTTTTATTGGTAAATATATATAATACATCTCTCAAATCAGCCGTGCAAGCATTTAAAACTAAATTAAGTTTTTTGTTGTAGTTTAAATCTAAAAAACCAGTAATATCACATTTACCACCAAAACCATTAATATTAAAATTATTAATTGTTATTACACCATCTGTTATTTTTGCTGATAATTGAGCTTCACTAATTGGAGAATTAATAAAATTTGAATTTTTGATATTGACACTGATTTCGCCCATATAATCTTGTAATATAGGTAAATTAAAAAGTAATTTATTAACAGGTATATTATTTTTAAAAATATAATTATCTATATTTAGTGCAATATTTAATGTTGGTTTTGATGTTTTTATATTAAATTCTATATTTCCAGTAATTTTATTATCTAAATTTATATTATTTATATTTAAAATACCTTGTGAAGTTGTAGCAATAAAACCAGCATTATGTTTTACAATATTTTTATATTGTAGTTTATCTGCATGAAATTTTAAAAATGAATTTACTGAAAAATCATTTAAAAATAACATTTTATTTTTTAGTAATTCTGCCTGTATACTATCGGTTTTTTCTAATTCTATATTAAAAATTTTATCCAATATAATATCATTAATATTAATATTTGCTGCTATATAAGATATACTATTTTCCTTCATAGCAATTTCTACTGTACTTAATGTTTCTACATTATTTGTATTAAATTTTAAATTATTTAAAAATATTTTATTGTCTTGAATATTTAAAGTACCGGTAGCTACAAACTTTTTGGCTTGATTATTATTTTTAATATATTTTGTGTTCTTTAAAAAATTCCAGAATTCTTCTAAATTATCACCAGATACCATTAAAGATGTATCATTGTTATCATCTTTTTGAATTAATATTTTTGTATTTCCTGGCAGTATACCAGAAAAAGTATTAATCTTCATATCACTATCTCTTAAATAATCTAAATTCAAAGTAATATTTGATAAAACCGCTTTATTAATAATTGCATTTTTTGCTGTAATATTAATATTATTCATATTATCACTAAATACTTTTTGTAAATATGAATTAATAGAATTATCTATTTTAATTTTTTTATTATTACCTGAGAATATGTATATATCGTCTTGATTAATTACCGATGATTTATTAATAAAATCTTTTGTGATTAAATTATCAACATTAATAGAATCTATATTAAATTTAATTTTATTATTAGTATTATTGTTTGTATTAATTTCTGCTTCACCTATTGCTTTAATATTATTACCATCTAACGATATGCCAAATATTTTAAAAATATTATCTTGATAATTAAAATTAAAACTTCCTTTAAGACCAGAATTATCTATAATTCTTTGATATAAAAAATTATTTGGACTAAATAATGTTTTTGAAAATATTTGAAGATTGGTAATATTATATTTTGTAGCACCATTAAATGAGGAATCTGTCAATGAAAAATCTATATTACTTTTTAAGGCAAATGCTTGCGAGAATAATTCTAGATTTAATTTTTTATTTTTATTATTTTTATTATATTTAAATTTTATACCAAGTGGTTGTTTGTTTGATAATAAACCACCAGAAATTTCTAATTTATTTTTATTAAAAACATTTGTAACATTTATATTATCAAAATTTCTGGTAAATAAGTTTGTTTCAAAATGAATACTGCTATTTATTAAACTAAATTCTACATTGCTATTTGATAATAATTTATTAGAATACTTATTAATAATATCATCAATATGTTTTGTATCATTTGTGTTTTGAATCTCTCTTATTAAAAGATGTCCTGATGTAATTTCTGTTTTTTCAACAAATATTTTTTTTGTAAATAAATGTCCGGCTGATATATATAATTTAATTTCATCTATATCAAGATTTATTTGATAATTTTCTTGAATTAAGTTGGTTGCTTTTATATTTTTAATTATTAAATGTGGTGTAAAAAAAGAATTAAACTTAATATCACCAAGTATTTCAAAACTAGTACTTGAATTTTCATCTATTTTTAATAAGTTTTTTATATTTGAATTAAATGAAGTTTTAATTTCATCTGTATTTATTATAAAATTTAATGTAAATAAAGCCAAAATATATAATACAAGAAATCCAGAAAGTACAATACTAGCCTTCTGTACAATAGTCATTTTACTATTAAGTTCTATTTTATCTTCTAAAATTTCCTTATTGGTTCTGAAATTAGCATCATCCATAATTTATCGTTTCCTTAATAATTTTTAATATATTTTCATCAGCATTTACAATGGCCAATTTTTTAATATTACTTGATAGTTCTAATAATTTATCTTTATTTTCTATTAGTTCAAAAAATACCTTTTGAAAATCTTGAATATTGAAATCTTTTTCTAAAATCATTATTGTTGCATTATTTTTCTTAAAAACCTTTGCATTGATTTCTTGATGATTATTCGCTGAATTAATTAGTGGTATTACTATGCTAGGTTTTCCAGCTAATGCGGTTTCAAATAAAGTATTACTACCAGCTCTGCCAATAACTAAATGTGCTTTTGATAATAATTCGTCCATATTATCAAAAAATGTAGAAACTTTTGCTTCTAAATTAATTTTTTTATAATAGTCTTTTACAATATCAAGATATTCTTCTTTTACCTGATGATAAACTTTAATATTTTTCTGCATATCCTTATGCTCTTCATCAAATATCTTTGGTAAATATTCACTAAAAATTCTAGCTCCACCACTGCCACCGGTGATTAAAACTATAAATTTTTCATTATTTTTAGGTAATTCATATTTTAAATTAGCGAGATATTTTAATTTTTTTCTAACAGGAAGTCCAGTATAAATAACTTTTTCCATATCGTTAAAATTAATACCATACATTTCATAATAACTTGTCATAATTTTTTTAGCATATTTAGCAAATAATTTATTGATTTTTCCAATATATGCATTTTGTTCGTGTAGTATAAAAGGTGTCTTTGTATAATAACAAGCCATTAAGGTTGGTAATGTTGCATAACTACCAAAGCCTATAACTAAATCTGGTTTTTCTTGTTTTATTAATTTTTTTGCTTGAAAAAAACCTTTTATTATACTTAGTATATGACTTATACTTTTTATAGTTTTTCCTGCATCAATAATTCTATAATTTAAATTATTTGATGAATATTTTTCATATACACTATCAGCAACTATACATATATTATTATCATCATCTGTAAGCTTTTCTGCTACAGATATGGCAGGGAAAATATGTCCACCAGAACCACCTGTTGCTAAAAAAATTTTAAAATTTTTATCTTTACTCATTTATTCAACCCAAGCATTTTTAATATGTTGTATTTTAAAAAAATTTTGAACTAAAACAACATCTATTCTTAAATTAAAATTAAAATATCTTTCATTTTTATTCAAGAAAATTTTTAAACTATTTAAAATTCTTATAAATTGTTTTTTAGAAACAACCTCTCCAACCATTATATTTTTATCTTTTCTAGCCTTTACTTCAACTGCAATAATGTTATTATGTTTTTTAAAAATTAAATCAATTTCTCCAAGTTTTGTTTTATATCTATGTTTTAATAATTTATAACCCATGAAGAAGAATAAAATAATAACATAATATTCAGCCATTAAACCAAAGAAATAAGATTTTTGTTTTTTATTTTTCATTTTTTCCATTTTTATAACATTAATAATAATATTTTTTATCTTGTAAAATGCAATTATTTCTTTTTAAAGAATTTTATTTTGTATTATTTATAATTTTTATTTTAAGAATTAAAGTAATAGTTTTTTATTTTTCAATCTATTATTGTTTATATACATATATACTAAAAATTGTATATTTTTTTATGAATTTTAAATATATATCAATAGTTGAATAATTATATAAATTAATCTTTTTGTTGTTTTTTATAATTTATAAAGTATTATTTCAGCAGAGGCTTACTTAATAAATAAAAATGTTATCAAAAAGTGATTATAATATTTTAAAATTAATTAGAAGTAAAAATGTTGGAGCATCGACATTTTTTAAATTACTAAATTTTTTTGGTAGTTGTGAAAATGCCATTGAAAATATTGAAGAATTCAATAAAAAATATAAAAATAAAAATCCTATAATTTTAGCAAAAGATGATGATATTGAAAAAGAAATAGTTGGTTGTTCTACAATTGGAGCAAAAATAATAACATATCAAAATTCTTTATATCCTAAATTATTAAAGTATATTTATACTTTTCCACCGGTTCTTACAGTATTAGGAAATGTAGAATTATTAAATAAAAAATCCATCTCAATAGTTGGTTCTAGAAATGCATCTTCTAATGGAAGAGCTTTTGCAAAAAGAATAGCAGAAGAATTAGGAAATGCTGGTTATGTTATTACTTCTGGTTTTGCTAGTGGAATAGATACAGCTTCACATTGGGGAGCTTTAAAAACTGGAACTATTGCTGTTTTAGGTGGTGGTGTTGATGATATATACCCAAGAGGTAATGAAGATTTATATTATGAAATTAAGAATAAAGGCTTAATCATTTCAGAAAATCCTTTTAATTCTGCACCAAAAGCTGAAAATTTTCCTTCTAGAAATAGAATTGTTTCTGGTTTATCAGAAGGTGTTATTATTATTGAAGCAAGTTCTAGATCTGGTACATTACACACAGCTAGACAAGCATTAGAACAAGGTAGAGAATTAATGGTTGCCCCAGGTAATCCTTATGATTATAGATGTGAAGGTTCTAACAAATTAATTAAAGATGGTGCCAATCCAATTACAAGTTCCGAAGATATTTTATATTTACTTGAAAATTTTTCTATTCAAAATAACAAAAATGATTTAACTTTAAGTGATAAAGAAAATATTTATAGTGAAGATGAAAACAATATAGATTTAAATAATAAAGAAGAGAATGAATTATTAGATGATGATAATGATTTACCAATTAAAGACAAAATTCTTTCAAGATTAAATCATACCCCTATAAATATTGAAGATTTTAGTATAGACTTACAAATTCCAATTAATATTTTAAACTCACAATTAATAGAGCTAGAAATGGATGGTAAAGTTGTGGTAGAAAATGGTTTTGTTAGTATAAAAGATTAATCATTTTTTGCATATCACTTTCAGTATATCTTGTATCTATTGGTAATAATAACATATTATTTTTAAATTTTAATTCTACATTTGATAAAAATTTATCTATTTGTGGCCAGCATTTTGCTAAAAGAATATTATTTTGTCTAAAAATATTATATAAATCATCATTACTTAAAAATGGATAAAACATAGGTATATCATCTTTTTCTAAATTTATTTTTAATAAATTTTTATTTTTTAAATGATTATGTAAAAAATTAAAATTTAGTAATCTTGTTTGTTTATGATAATCATAATTTATATTTGATAATAATGCTAATGTTAAGCTAGATAATTCTTGCAATGGCATTTTATCAATTTCTAATTCATTTTTTAAAAAATTTATATAACTTTCATTATAATCTTTATCATAAGATTTTAGCAAATGAGTACATAAATGATATGATTTTGATTTTTCTAATTTTATATCTAACTTTTTATCACAATATGCCATACCCCCATCTGGCACACCAAAAAATTTTCTAAAACTATAAAAGCTTGCAAGTCCTTTTTCTTGACTAAAAAATGCTTGGCAATTATCAATTATTAAATTTTTATAATTATAATTATTGATTAAATTTTTGATTTGTTTACTGCAAATACCAAAATAATTATTATATAAAATATATGATGTTTTATCAAAAATCTTCATTGGCATAAAATTTTCATCTATATGATAAAAATTTATTTTGCAATTTTCTTGTTTTAATATGTCCCATACAAACTGGCATGTGTAATATGGAACATTTATTTCTTTGATATTATATGATTTTATAATATATCTTAAAGCATTTCGTCCTGAATTTAGCAAAATTTTATTTTTAGTCCAATCAATAGAATAATTGGCTGTTTCAAGTTTAAAAAATTCACCACAAATTGTATTATTCATAAAAATCTTTTATCTTTTTATATATAATAAAAAATAATTTTAAAAAACAATAGATTATTTGTTTAATAATAATATTTATTAATATTTATATATATAAATAGTTGCAATTCTAAAAATAATAATTTAATAATATTTTTAAATTTATTTAATTTAATAAATATTATGAAGATAAAAAAAATTGTGGTATTATTTTTATTATTTTCTTCTTTATCTAATGCAGAAGAAAATAATAAGTATTCCTATCAAACTTTTAAGAAAAAGTTAGAAGATTATGGTTTTTCTTATTCTATTGATCTTACTTATATGCCACAAAGAGGTTCTCCAAATGGCAGTAAAACACCACAACAATTTATGTTTTCACCGAGTATTGATTGGAATATTTTTTCAAATGAAAAATATGGTAATATAGATATACAATTTTCTTACTCAACAATTAACTATTGGGGAGAACAGGCTTCAACTTTACAAAATAGGCTTAATTCAATTACTGGTATTAATGATTATATTAATACAGAAAAACAATTTTATGAATTATTATTAAGTTATACTTTACCTGGTGAAATGGACTGGTTATCTATTAATATAGGGCAATATAGTTTATGCTTAATAGATGGTACATTTCAAGATTACAACCAACAAACAGGTTTTATAAGTTATGCTTTATCACAAAATGGAAGTGCAACATATCCTACTGCAAGTCTTGGGGCATATTTACAATTTACACCAAATGATGAATTATTAATACAAGCTGGTTTTCAAAATGCTAATAATATGGCGGGTAGTGTATTGGGTTATAAAGATTTTAATAAAGAAAAATATACAAGTTATATATTTACTTCTTGGAGTCCTATATTTAAAAATAATTGGATGGGACAATATATGATTTTACTATACAACCAACCATCAATAAACAACCAATATAGTGAGTCCAATGGCTATTCGTTTAGTTTTTCTCAATTTTTTGGTAATGTATTTAATATTTTTGGTAGAATAAATGGAGCTAGTGGTAATATTGCAAATATAAAAAAATCATATGTTGCTGGGTTAGGTTTTAAGAATCCTTTTAATAGGAATGAAAATGATTATCTAGGTATTGCTGTTAGTTTCAATGAAATAAATAAAAAAGTCATTGAAAAAACACCTATTCACAAATATGAAAATGTAATTGAAGCACAATATATAATTGGCATAGGTGATTATATTACAATTATACCAGATATTCAATATATTATAAATCCAGCTTTAAATGCAAATAGAAATTCTGCATTTGTTTATAGTTTGACTTTTGGACTTTCTATATAATTTAAAGTATATTTAAAATTGTTTTGTTAGATAAGATTTTATATAAATTATTTGTATGTTTATGGTATATGAGTTATGGATTGTTTCGTCGTCTTGCTTCTTGCGATGATGAATAAAAGAGCGAGCAGTAGTTATGGATTGCCACAGGCCTTCGGCCTTCGCAATGACGAATTAGGACAAGAATAGTGAATTCTTTTTCTTTTTTGGTTTTTGTATTGACTATTAGAGGTTTATGGATTGCTTCGCTTCACTCGCAATGACAGTACCCCTGCACCGTCATTACGAGGCTTTGAAAAAGCTGTGGCAATCTCAGTATGGCAACAATCACACCCAACCCACACTGTCATTGCAATTATAAAACCATCATTGCGAGGGCTTAAAAAGCCCGTGGCAATCTCAGTACGACAATCATCATATTGTATTAATAATTAAATTAAACAGCAATACTCAACCCCCCTGCGACTTCGTCGCTTCCCCCCCTTACAAAGGGAGGCAATGTCCCCACACCATCATTGCAATTATAAAACCGTCATTGCGAGGCTTTGAAAAAGCCGTGGCAATCTCAGTATGGCAACAATCACACCCAACCCATACTATCATTGCAGGAGCCAACACCCTACATCATATAAAAAAGATAATTAGTTCATCTACTTTAACTATTTACACAAAAAACAATATAAAATTTTTTATTTATAATAATAGTGAAAATGTGATAAAAATATTATAATAAAAAAGCCACCAGTTATACTGATGGCTAATTTATTTAATTACTTAAATTTACATGATTTCTTTCAAGAAAGCTTTTTCAAGTGAATCTTCCTTGTGTTTTTCTTTTAACTCAGCAGGTGTTCCAATAAAACATATTTTTCCATTGTTTAATACACCAATTCTATCACATATTTCGTCAATATCTGATAAAATATGAGAACTAAAAAATACTGTCTTATTTTGTGATTTACTTTCTCTCAATAAATTTTTAAGATATATTCTAGCTTTTGGATCTAAACCAGTCATAGGTTCATCTAAAATAATCAATTTTGATTGACCTAAAAATGTAGATATTAAACCTAATTTTTGAGTCATACCTTTTGAATATTTAGAAACTTTAAGATTTAAAGCATTTCTATCTAATGCTAATAAGTCAGCCAATCTATATATTTCATCTAATAATTTCTTTTTATCACCATTATATGATTTATCAAAATCATTAAATATTTTTAAAAATTCAAGCCCCGTAACCATTGATGATGCCTGAAATTTTTCTGGTAAATATCTTAATAATTGTCTGCTTTTTGGAGATGTTGATTTTATTCCCAAAATATCAACAAGTCCGGAATCAGCATCTAATAAGTCTAAAATTATTTTTATTAAAGTTGTTTTACCAACACCATTTAGTCCTATTAAACCAAATATTTCGTTATCATGTAAATCAAGACTAATATTATCTAATACAACTTTTGTTGCAAAGGTTTTTTTTAAGTCTTTAATTTTTAGTGGATTATTTGACATAACTATTTTTATTTTTTTTAAAATTAAAGTAAAAGAATAAACCAATTATAATACTAATAGTATATAAAATTCCTAGTAATGATAAAGCTACCCAAGGATCTAATACTAATAATACTATATACATAGCTACTAATATTAATATAAAATTTTTATATTTTTCATTAATCTTTATTTTCTTAAAGCAAGGAGTAGGCATTGTACTTCCAGCAAATAAAGCAATAATAATTGTATAAATTGTAGCTAAATATGGATTACTCCAAAAACCATAACCAAATCTAAAAGTTAATACTATTGGGAAAATAGCCATAGCTGCTGCTGCTGGTGCTGGCATACCTCTAAAAAAGTATTTTACTAATGGATCATTTTGATCTTTTGTTGTTAAATCAACATTAAATCTAGCTAATCTAATCGCCATACAACAAGCTAATAATAATACAGCGAACCAAGGGAATAAGTCAAATCTAATTTCACCTAATTTCCAACAATACAATATAAAACCAGGAGCAACCCCAAAATTTACCATATCAGCTAATGAATCCATTTGAGCCCCAAAATCACTAGAAACATTTAAAAATCTAGCAATTCTGCCATCTATACCATCAAGGAAACAAGCAATTAAAAGTAAAGATGTTGCTAAAACTATATGACCGCTATAACTATATTTGATTGCTGAAATACCAAAACATAAAGCTAATAATGATAGCATTGTTGGAACCAATTTTGTAAAATACAATTGGTTCTTATCTTTTTTATTGTTATTATTTTTTTTCATTTTCTATACCTTATTTCGTTGTTTTAACTAAACCAATAACAGTTTCGCCAGCAATCATTGTTTGTCCAACTTTTACTTTGATTTCAATATCTTTTGGTAAATAAAGATCAACTCTACTTCCAAATTTGATGCAACCATATCTTTCACCAACTTTAACCTCTTGGCCTTCTTTTAAATTACAAACTATTCTTCTAGCAACCATACCTGCTATTTGAACAAATATAATATCAAAACCTTTTGCAGTTTTCATTAAACATAATTGTCTTTCATTGTCTTCATGATACTTATCGTTTGTGATATTTAAGTATTTTCCTTGTATATATTCAAGTTTTTCAATTTTTCCTGTCATAGGAATTCTTTGCACATGTACATTAAATGTATTAAGAAAAATACTAACTCTATTATATTTTTCTTTTGAATTTAATTTTAATTCTTTTGGTGCTTCTGCTTCTTGAATAACATCTACTACACCATCAGCAACCGATAAAATAACATTTTCATCATCAGGAGAAATTCTTTCAGGATCTCTAAAAAAATATACGATGAAAGATGTTAAAATTAAACCTATTAAACCAAGAAAGCTGTGAATCATAAATAATAAAATTGTGATAACACAAGCTACACCTATAATAAAATAACCTTCCTTATTAACTGGAACTACAACTCTTTTTAGAGCATTTTGTAAATCTGACATAACTATCCTATATTATTTTTATACTCATAAAGGTAAAATTATTTTATTAATTAGTCAAGATTTTTTTAAAAATCTTAAATGTAAAATAATATAGATTTTTTTTAAATAAAGTATTGAAAATATTTTATTTTATCTTATAATTAATTTAGATAAATATGTTTTAAAAAATGTCAGATAAAATATTAGATTTACATTATTTTAATATTGATAATGAAAAAGAAAATTCTATTTTAAAAAATGCAAAACATCAAGATAATGATATAATGGAAGGACTTAATAATCTTGAAAAATTTACACAAAAATTAGAAAAAGAAATCAATAAAAAAAATACAACTAATAATGTAATCACACCTAATTTTCAAAATAAGAGAAATTAATTGTGAAATTTAATTCACCTTTCCATATAGTATTATTTGATTCTAATAATATATTAGATTCATTAAAAGTTATATCTATAATTTTGATATTTGTTGCAGAAAAATTATCAATATTTTTGAAAATATTTTTTATTTCTTCAATTAAATTTATAATATAAAGACTGCTTGTACTTTTATCATAAATATTTATACTAAGATCGCAAGAATATATTTTTGTTGTATATGTAGAATAATCTTTTATATTAGTTATAAAATAAAAAATATATGGTAATTCTTGATTTTTGTCAATGTAATTAAATATTCCATTTAATTTTGCAAAATTCTCACTATTTTGGTTGTTTAAACAACTCAAAATTGTCTTCTGTAAATTATCTATCATTATTAAAACTTTTTTATTTTAAATTAAAATAATAATAGATAATTATGGAAGTATAAAATTATTTAAAACTATTTAAACCTTTCAAAAATTCATTATTAGGTGATAAAATAATTTTTGTATTGTTATTATTTAAAGATTTTTTATAAGCATTCATAGTTCTGTAAAATTCAAAGAAAGCTGGATCTTTTGAATAAGCTTTTGCATATATTTTATTAGCTTCTGCTTCACCTTCACCCATAATAACTTCTGCTTTCTTTTTAGCATCGGCAATCAAAAATGTTTTTTCTTTATCTGCATTAGCTCTAATTTTTTGTGCTGTTTCATCACCTTCTGCTCTAATTTCTTTAGCTTCTCTTTCTCTGTCTGTTTGCATTCTTTTATAAATAGCTACACTATTAGCTTCTGGTAAATCACTTCTTGTAATTCTAACATCTATAACTTCAACACCAAAATCTTTTGCTTTTTCAGCAACAACATCTTGTATTTTTTCCATAACATCACTTCTTTTTTCTGATAGCAAACTATTTAAAGGAACTTCACCAATAACCTGTCTTAAACTTGAATCTAATATTGTAGAAAATTTATTGTTAAAACCATTTTCATCTCTAACTGTTGTATAATATAAGACAGGATCTACAATTTTATATTTTACAAAAGCATTTATAATAAGTCTTTTTTGATCATATGCAATAACTTCTTTGTCTTCTGTATTTATTTCTTGCAATCTACTATCAAAATGTAAAACATTTTGTATAAAAGGCATTTTGACATTTAAACCAGGTTCTTTAATAACTTTTACTGGTTGGCCGAATTGAAAAATTACTGCTTGCTCTGTTTGTTCTACAACAAAAAGCATATTTGCAAGAAAAATAATTGCTACCACAATAGATACAATTGGAAATATAAAATTTTTATTATTCATTTTCGTTTGTATTTTCTTTATTATTATTTATATTACTTGAAATATTTAGATTACTAATTTGTTTTTCAAGTTTATTAACCTTTCTTTTTTCTTTTGATGTTTCAAAATATTTTTTTAATAATGACATGCTAGTTGTTGCAATGCCAACCAAAAAGCCAACTGAAAAACATAAGATAATTAATAAAAATAATCTAATTTCTATTACAAAATTTAAAGGAAAAATATCAAAATTAATTTTTACTAACTGACTATTCATAATTGAAAAAAATACTATGAATAATATAAGTAAAAATAAAAGTATAATTTTGATAATATTTAAAATTTTATTCATATCATATTTTTAATCTAATTTATTAGACTATAATTAAGAATATTTTAAAATCAACTAGATTTTTTGGTTAGTTAGTATAAATTTATTTATTATAAGCATAATTTTTATTGCTTTTTGCAAAAAGTAGTGTATTATTATAATAGTTTTGTGTACCCATAGCTCAACTGGATAGAGTCCTCGGTTGCGAACTGAGCGGTTAGGAGTTCAAGTCTCCTTGGGTACACCATCTATTAAATTTATCTTGATTTAGAAAAAAATGGTGTTATTAATATATGTTAGTAATTAATAACAATTTAAAAAATGTTTGATTCTATTACAAAAAATTTTGGCGGTATAATAGATAAATTAAGAGGTAAAAGGTATATTTCAGAAGATGATTTTAATCAAGCCTTAAGAGAAATTAGAATTGCTATGATTGAAGCAGATGTTTCATTGCCTATTATTAAACAATTTATAAAAAATATTAAAGATAAAGTTGTTGGTGAAGAAATTATTAAAAAAGTTTCTTCCGGACAAATGGTTGTTAAAATTATAAATGATGAACTTTTAAAATTATTAGGTGAAGGTTCTTGTGAAGTAAATTTAGATGCTAATAAACCTTTATTTATAATGATTGCTGGTTTACAAGGTACTGGAAAAACAACTTCTGCTGTAAAATTGGCAAAAAGATTAAAAGATAAATATTCTAAAAAAGTTTTATTGGTATCACTTGATGTTTATAGACCTGCTGCAAAAAAGCAATTAGAAGTGTTAGCAAATAATGGTAATGTTGAAAGTTTGTCAATTATTGAAAATGAAAAACCACTTGAAATTGCAAAAAGAGCAAAAGAATATATAAAAGACAAAGATTATGATGTTGTTATTTTTGATACAGCAGGACGACTTGCAATAGATGAAACTTTAATGACAGAATTAGAAGAATTAGTTGAATATATTGTTCCACAAGAGAAATTATTAGTTGCCGATTCTTTAATGGGACAAGATGCTGTGAATGTTGCAAATGAATTTAATGATAGAATTGGTATCACAGGTATTATTCTTACAAGGATTGATGGTGGTGGTAGAGCAGGTTCTGCATTAAGTATGAAAATAGCCACTGGTTGCCCTATTAAATATATGTCTTCTGGTGAAAAATTAGATGCTTTTGATGAATTTCATCCTGAAAGAATTGCATCAAAAATATTAGATATGGGTGATATTGTGTCATTTGTTGAAAAAGCACAAGAAGTTGTTGACGAAGAAGAAGCAGAAAAATTAGAAAAAAGAATTAAAAAGGGTGAATTTGATCTTGATGATTTTTTATCTCAATTAAAAAATTTAAAAAAGTTAGGTGGTATTGGTTCAATGCTTAGTTTTTTACCTGGTGCTAGTAAATTAAAAGATTTTATGCAAAACAAAGGTTTTGATGATAATTTACTTAAAAAACAAGAATCAATAATTTATTCAATGACAAAACTTGAAAGAAGTAAACCTGAGATTTTAAATTCTTCTAGAAAATTTAGAATTGCAAGGGGTTCTGGTACAAGTATTCAAGAAGTTAATAGTTTATTGAAAAAATTTAAAGAAATTAAACGAACAATTGAAATAGTTGGTAATATGGATAAGAATCAATTAAAAGGTATTGTAAATCAATTAGGAAATGTTAAAAATAGCGATTTGGACTTTTAAAAATTTTGTAATTTTATTGATTATTTTTTTCAATATAAATTTTGCTAATGGGGAAGTAGTTGATATATTTTCCCCATTAAAGCAAACACCCAATAGATTAATAAATACTACTATTTCGCAACCAGAAATTTTTTCAACAAGTAATGATTTAACCAGAAATGTTGGTTCTTTTTATGTAGCAAAAGGAGAATTACTATATTTAAAAGGTAAAGTAGTTGATGCTTTTGGTATACCTATTGAAGGAGCTACAATTAAGATATGGCAAACTAATTCATCCGGTCATTATCAATCGTTATTGGATGAAGAAAGTAACTATATTGATGAAAATTTTGTTATGTCTGGAACAGCTAGAACCGATAATTTAGGAAGATATGGTTTTAAAACAATTTTTCCAGGTTTTGAAGAGAATAGAGCTCCACATATATATATGACAATTAGTCATAGAAATTTTGATACAATAGAAACAGAATTATATTTTAAAGATCACCCATTAAACGAAAAAGACCCTTATTATATGTCATATGATTTAGAAGATAGAATTGCTTTAACAGCTGATGTTGTTAGTATTGATGAAAAAAATATTAAAGATGGAAAAGTTGCCACCTTTAATATAGTTATGGATGGTATACACCCATATAAGGGTTATTAAATACTATATATATACTTACATATTTTATTTTTATGTATAATAATATACTATATGTAGTATTTTTTCTTAAAGTAATTGTTTAAGAAAAAATATTTTTTTTCTATTGACAAAAATTCGTTTTATATTTTTGTTAGTCTAATAAAAAGTCAAGAAAAAAATTTTAAAAAAAACTATATATAGTAAAAAAATATACTTGACATACTATATCTTGTGTTTTATTCTTTTATATGAAATCTAATAATAATATTTAAAAATGGAAAAAAATACAAAAAATAATAATGTAATAGAAGGGGTTTTATTTTTGCAACCCGAAGTAAAAAATAAATTAGCAAAAGCTTTTAAGGCATCTAACGAAGGCTCAATCTCAGAATTTTTAGCAAATCTTAGAAAAAGTAATTTAAAATTAATATCTGGTAATGAAGATGATATTATTAAAAATGAATTGTTAGAAGCAAAATTATATAAAGTATATAAAGAATATATTAGAGAAGAAATTGAAAATGAATATAACAACAGAGACGAAAAAAGAGATACAAAAGTTAGTTCAAAACATGCAGTTCAAGAATATATAGATAAAGAAGATTGGAGAATTAATGCTAATGCTAATGTTGGTTATAGTAATGCTGGTATGATTAATAATCTTTCTGGTAAACTTATTGCTAACTATTGGTTAGATAATGTTTATTCAAAAGAAGAAGGTGAAGCTCATAGAATTGCTGATTATCATATTCATGATTTAGACTGTTTAACTGGTTATTGTGCTGGTTGGTCTTTAAGAGCTTTATTAGATGAAGGTTTTAATGGTGTTAGAGGTAGAGTTTCTGCAAAAGCTCCTAAACATTTTAGATCTGCATTAGGACAAATGGCAAACTTTTTAGGTATTTTACAATCAGAATGGGCTGGGGCACAAGCATTTAGTAGTTTTGATACATATCTTGCTCCTTATGTATTTATAGATAATCTAAGCTTTAAAGAAATTAAAAGAGCAATTGCAAACTTTGTTTATAATTTAAATGTTCCATCAAGATGGGGACAATCACCATTTACAAATATTACATTAGATTTTACTGTGCCTGCTGATTTAAGAGATCAAATACCTACAAGAAATGGAGAACATTTATTTAAAGGACTTGGTGAAGGCAATTTATTAGAAGAAAATGATATAGTAAAAAGAGCAAAAGAAAGAGGAATTGAAAATCTTGAAGACTTTACATATAAAGATTTCCAAAAAGAATTAGAAATGATTGATATTGCTTATTATGAAGTTATGACAGAAGGCGATAATGAAGGTCAACCTTTTACCTTCCCAATTCCAACTGTTAATATTACAGAAGATTTTGATTGGAATACTCCTGCTGCAAATGCATTATTTGAAAATACTGCAAAAGTTGGTTCTTCATATTTTCAAAACTTTATTGGAAGTCAATATATCAAAGATGAAAATGGAAATTTAGTTCCTAATCCAGATGCTTATAAACCTGGTGCAGTTAGAAGTATGTGTTGTAGATTACAACTTGATCTTAGAGAATTATTAAAAAGAGGAAATGGACTTTTTGGTTCTGCTGAAATGACAGGTTCTATTGGTGTTGTTACAATTAATATGGCTAGACTTGGTTATAGATTTAAAGGCTATTCTGATGGTATAGCTAGAATTGGTGATAAACAAGGCTTATTAAAAGAATTAGGAAGATTAATGGACTTAGCTAAGTCAACACTTGAAAAGAAAAGGGTATTCGTTCAAGAATTGTATGAAAGAGGTTTCTATCCATATACAAAAAGATATTTAAAACATTTTAGAAACCACTTTTCTACAATTGGCTTGAATGGTATGAATGAAATGATTAGAAATTTCACAGATGATAGCTATGATATTAGTGATCCAAGGGGTGTTGAATTAGCTATGGAAGTTCTTGAATTTATGAGAAATAAATTAAAAGAATATCAAAACGAAACTGGAAATTTATATAATCTAGAAGCTACACCTGCCGAAGGTACAACATATAGATTTGCTAAGGAAGATAGAAAGAGATATCCTAATATAATTCAAGCAGGAAGCTATCCTAATATTTACTATACAAATAGTACACAATTACCAGCTAATTATACAGATGATCCATTCTTAGCATTAAATTTACAAAATGATTTACAAAGTAAATATACAGGTGGTACAGTATTACACTTGTATATGAGTGAAAGAATTTCAACTGCCGAAGCTTGTAAACGATTTGTAAGAACAGTTTTGAGTAATTATAAAATGCCATACATTACAATTACTCCTGTATTCTCAACATGTTCAACACATGGTTATTTGAATGGAGAACATAAAACATGTCCGCATTGTGGTCAAAAAACACAAGTTTGGACTAGAGTTATGGGTTATCACAGACCTGTTGATCAATTCAACATTGGAAAACAAGGCGAACATAATGAAAGAATTATGTTTAAAGAAAATGCTGAAGAAATTTGTGAGTACGAGAAGAAAATTATAAATGCTAAATAATTTATATAATCATTAATATTTTTAGCTCATAGTTATGCTATGGGCTATTTTTAATAATATAAGATGTAGTATTATTAATTTTTGTAATAAATGAATATTAATGATTTAGAAACTACTTTTTTACTCGCAATAATGAAAAGAACTATTGTTGTGATTATAGAATCAATTATTGTAATTACAGGGTTCATTATTGCCATTATAAAACCGTCATTGTGAGGCTTTGAAAAAGCCGTAGCAATCTCGGTATGGCAACCACCATACCCAACCCACACCGTCATTGCAAAGGCCGAAGGCCTGTGGCAATCTCGTTATTCTTAGCTTGTCATTGCGAGAGTTGCTTGCAACTCGTGGCAATCCATAAGAAATTAAAAATGGAAAATTAATTCTTTAACTTGATAAATAATAGTGAATTCTTTTTCTTTTATGTTTTTGTGTTTGTTGTTAGTGGTTGTGGATTGCTTCGTCGTTTCACTCCTCGCAATGACGAAGGGCAGTGAGTAATGATTTGTGAGGGCTTGTCTCCCTTTGTAAGGGGGGAGGTTGCGAAGCAACAGGGGGGTTGAGAGAGAAATTGAAAATTGAAAATTGAAAATTAATACATAAGAAATTGAAAATTGAAAATTGAAAATTAATACATAAGAAATTGAAAATTGAAAATTGAAAATTAATTCTTTAACTTGATAAATAATAGTGAATTCTTTTTTCTTTTTTGTTTTTGTATTAATTTTTTGTTGTTTGTGGATTGCTTTGCTTTGCTTGCAATGACAGTACCCACACACTGTCATTGCAAATTATAGAGCTGTTATTGCGATTATGGGACTTGTCATTGCGAGGCTTTGAAAAAGCCGTGGCAATCTCAGTATGGCAACCACCATACCCAACCCACACCGTCATTGCGAAGGCCGAAGGCCTGTTGCAATCCATAATTTTTATTATATAAAAGCAAAACCTATAATTATTCAATATACTAAAATAAATAAAAGTAGACAAATAAATTGATTAATTTTTTTAATATTGACTTATTTTTTTATTATTAGTATATTTATTTTGTTATTAATAATTTTATGTAAAAATGAATACAAAAATTTCTATAATAATTGCAATAGCATTAATTTTGTCAGCAATTATTTTAAGTATTGGTTTATCTCTTATTCCTAACAAAGCAGGTGTTGTTACTGTAAAAGGTGCGGCAGTTGAATATGTTGTAGCTGATAAAGCTTTATGGGAAATTAGTTTTGTACAAACTGGAAATGATTTAAATTTAATTAATCAAAAAATTGTTGAAGATACAGAAAAAGTTAAAAACTTTTTAAAAGAATATCAAATCACAGAAGAAGAAATTAATTTAGGACAACTTGACTTTATAGATATGGATTCCAGAGAATACAAAGATCCTAATCAAAAAAATAGATTTATAGTTACACAAACAGTTTCAGTTGAAACAAATAATGTAGATGCAGTTGAAAAAGCTAGTAAGAATTTATTAGCATTAATTTCTGAAAATGTTTATTTAAAAGCTTCATATGGTGCAATGAGACCTATTTATGTATTCACAAAATTAGATGATATTAAAAATCAAATGATTAATGATGCAACCATTAGAGCTAAAAGTGCTGCTGAACAGTTTGCAAAAGATTCTAATGTAAAAGTTGGAAAAATTAAAAAAGCAAATCAAGGTGTATTTGTAATTACTGGAAGAAATAAAGCATCACAATATGGTAACGATGAGATGTATCAAAAAAATAAGGAAATTAGAGTTGTTTCAACTATTGAATATTATTTAAAATAATAACTTATAGGGCTATTTAAAATAGCCCTTTTTTATTGACTTTTCCCACTCTTACTTTTATAACTATACACAAGGAAATATTTAGGTTTAAAATATGTTTAATTTAAAAGAT
>CALXVQ010000012.1 GCA_944392135.1 uncultured Rickettsiales bacterium | reverse complement strand
GAATGTTTGTTTTAATAGTTTCATTAGCAGAAGCTGATAAATCTAGTCCACCACTTGTTTCATCTCTTGGTGTTATTTGTTTAAGTAATTCAGTATAAGCAGCATTAATTGTTTTAGCATAATCTATTGTATCTATTAAGCCTGGTGTGTTTGCCAGTATTGTTATAAGGTTGCCTTGATATTCATCGGAGACAGTACCAACCTTAATAGCAGCAGTAACAGCATTTTGTGCTTCAATTAATCCCATAATTTGATATTTTCCTTCATCTATGTGACTTTTATCACTTAATAAATTTAATAATCTTGTTAAATATGCTGTATAGCTTGTTGATATTTCTTTACTATCTTGATAAATAAGTAGAACACCTTTATTAAAATACTCTTTGCAATGTTCCATATCTTGTTTAAAGATACTACCTTTTTCTGCATTATTAATATAACTATCAAACAATTTTATTATATTATTAATATCATCTTTACATTGATTATTTTCTTCTTCATTTTCTCCATAATTTTGTTTTTCATCATCTTCAAGAGTCCTTGCGCTTTCTTCTTCTCGTGTTTCTTTGCCAATTATTTCTCCACTAATTGTTATTTCATCAGGTTCAAATATGTGTTCTTCAACTTGGAAATCACTATTTTGAACAATATATCCTTTTACTTTTTTAGATAATTTACCTCCTTTTATTGTTGCAACATCTACAGGAAGTAAAATGTAATTATTATTTAAGGTATTATTATTATTTTCTAATTCTTTACATTTAGCTTTTGTTACTTTTCTACAAACTCCATTTTCATCTTTATGATATAATGTATATCGTACTCCTCCTACTTCAAGATGTTGTATATGTTTTTCATCTGATTGTGATGGTTGCGGTTGTTTTTTAACTCCTTTTTTATTAACTGTTATTTCATCAGCTGTAAATGTTCTTTTTTTAGCTAAATTTTTATTTTGAAGAATATATCCTTCTGTTCTTTGAGATAAACTACCTTTTTCTGTTATTTCAACACCTTCAGGAAGTAAAATGTAAGTTTTATCACAAAAAGTACCATTATCTTCTAATTCTGCATATTCAGCTTCTGTTACTTTACGATATTCTTCTCCTTCTTTACAATATAATGTAAAATTTCCTTCTTGGCCTACTACTGTAAAATGTTGTGTATTTTCTTTGTTTCTCAAATAATTCATGCCTCTTCTAAATGTATATCTACTGTTCACTGGTATTACTGTTAAATATTGTTTATTAATTTCTTGTTTAATTTGTTTTAATGATTTACTTGCTTTATCAAGGTTTCTCCGTGTCTCTTCTGTGTACTTAAATTCATTATCTGCAGATAAAGTCGATTTTAATTCTTCTAAACATTTTGTAAATGAACTATAATATGATTCTACTCCTATATCATTTATGAGTTTAAAAAGAGCTTCAATATTTCTTAAAAAATTTTTTACATAATCATCTAATGTTGTTTTAAAGGAATTTTCATCTATATTGTTAATATACGAGTTTAAAATAACTCCTACAGATTCTATCAATTTATTAATTTTATTTCTTCTTTGTTCTTCCATATCTTTACCTATAAGTTATTATTAAAATTATTATTAATTCCGTTAATTTTTTTAGATACAAAAAAATCTAGTAGCAAAAATTTCATTTTTAAGCTCCTAGAAGTTTTCATATTTAAAAAATTGTTTATTATTGATACTTATTATACTATAAAATATATATTTGTCAATAAAAAAATAAAAAATATTTATAAATTTTTGTATTTTTTAAATTTTTATTATTAATTTTGTGTTTAAACTTTGTTTTTCAATATTTTATAGCTTGAATAATAAAATTATTGCATTTAAAGTAATAAATTTTATTATTTTTTATAATTATTAAAAAATTTGATATGAAATTTAAAGATAAAAAACTTAGTAAATTTGCAAAAATTAAAAATTATATTTTTGGAACATTTTTGATTTTGTTTTCAATTTCTGTTTGTGTTTCTGTTTTTTCATATAATGAAAATGATCCATCATTTAATAATGTTTCAACATATGATAAAGTTAAGAATTATTTAGGTTATTTTGGTTCTTATTTGTCTGATTTATTATTGCAACTAATTGGTTTGTCTTCTGTTTTATTGGCAATATTATTTTTTATTCTTGGTTATAAAATTATTTTTAATAAAATAATTTATAATAAATGGCAAAAAGTTCTGGCATTTTTTGGAGTTTTAGCATCTTCATCAATTATTTTAAATGATTTTGCCACATCTAGTTTTTGTGATATTAATAAATGTGGTGGGTTGCTTGGAAATTTTTTATCTAATTATATATTTTTTAATGTGCCACAATATGCTATGGTGATTTTGTTTTCTTTGATTTTTATGATATCATTATCATATTTAATTGATATTAGAAAAAATTGGTGGCTGATTAAATTTGCTAAAACATATAGATTAATAAAAAATATTATAAAATTTATTTTGCTTGGTATTGCATTTTTATTTAGATTGTTTACTACAAAATCTTTTAGAATGTCATTAATTAGATTTTTTACAAAGGATAAAGGTGAATATGTATTTATAGATGATGAAGAAGATAATAATGAAGATAAGGAAGAAGAAAATATTGAAAAACAAGTGAATGAAGATGAAGAAGATTTTGAAAATATTAGAAGAAATAAAAAAGACAAAACATTATTTAGTTTGTTTGGAAAGAAAAAGGAATTGGAAAATGATTTTGATAAAAATGAAAATTTAGAAGAGTTAAATTCGTTTGATAAAGAATTAGATAAACCTAAATTAAATATTAGAAAATATGCAAAATATAAATTACCTACTTTATCTTTATTATCAAAAAATAAAAATAATAAAATTTCTATAACAAAAGAAGAATTATTAGAACAATCACAAAAATTAATTAATGTTTTAAAAGATTTTGGTGTTAAGGGCGAAATGCTAAATGTTAGAGCTGGCCCTATTATTACATTGCATGAGTTTGAACCATCAGCCGGTACTAAATCATCGAGAGTTATTGGACTTTCTGATGATATTGCTAGATCTATGAGTGCTACTTCTGCTAGAATTTCTGTTATTCCCGGAAAGAATGCTATGGGAATTGAATTACCTAATAAAGAAAGAGAAACAATTTATATTAGAGATTTATTAGAATCAAATGAATATAAAAACAGTAAAGCACAATTACCTATAATAATAGGAAGTGATATTGGTGGTGATGCTGTGGTTTATGATTTAGCTAAAATGCCACATTTACTTGTTGCTGGAACAACTGGTTCTGGAAAATCTGTTGCAATTAATACAATGATTACATCTTTATTATATAAAACGACACCGGATCAATGTAAATTTATAATGATTGACCCTAAAATGCTAGAATTATCGGTTTATGAAGGCATACCACATTTACTTACTCCAGTTGTTACAGAACCTACAAAAGCTATTACAGCTTTAAGATGGGTATGTAGAGAAATGGAAGACAGATATAGAATTATGGCAAGCTTGGGTGTTAGAAATATTGCTGGTTATAATGAAAAACTTAATAATGCTATTAAAAATAATACAAAATTAACTAGAAGAGTACAAACAGGTTTTGATATAGAAACAGATGAACCAATTTATGAAGAAAAAGAAATTGAAACAAAAGAAATGCCATATATTGTTGTAATTGTTGACGAAATGGCTGATTTAATGATTACAGCAGGAAAAGAAATTGAGGCATCAATTCAAAGAATTGCACAAAAAGCAAGAGCTGCAGGTATTCATATAATTATGGCTACACAAAGACCTTCTGTTGATGTTATTACTGGTGTTATAAAAGCTAATTTTCCTACTAGAATGTCATTTCAGGTTGTATCAAAAATTGATAGTAGAACAATTTTAGGAGAACAAGGAGCAGAACAATTATTAGGTTTAGGTGATATGTTATTTATGGCAGGTGGCGGAAAAATTATTAGAGCACATGGTCCATTTGTTTCTGATGATGAGGTTGAAAAAATTGTAAATTTCATAAAATCACAGGGCTTTGAACCTAATTATGTAAATGAAGTTTTAAAGAGTGATGAATATGCCGACGATAATGACAATGATAATAATGGTGGTTATAGCGATGACTTATTCCCAGAAGATAAAGACAAAGCATTATTTCAACAAGCATTAGCAATCATTAAGAGAGATAAAAAATGCAGTATTAGTTATATTCAAAGACAATTAAGAATTGGCTACAACAAAGCTGCAAATATTATTGAAGAAATGGAGAGAAAAGGTATTTTAAGTAGTCCTGGCAACACTGGCAAAAGAGAAATTTTGATTGATGATAAAGATGAATAAATAATTTATTTTCTTGGTTATTGGAGATTTATGAATAGTTAATTATTTTGTTTTGGTTTTTATATCAATTGTTGTATTCGTATAATTTTATTCTATTAGTGATTTCTTTTTATTTTCTGTTTTTGGTGATGGTTTTGTGGTTTGTGGGGACTTGCCTCCCTTTGTAAGGGGGGATGTTGCGAAGCAACAGGGGGGTTGAGAGAGAAATTGAAAATTAAAAATTGAAAATTAGTTCTTTAACTTGATAAATAATAGTGATTTCTTTTCTTTTATGTTTTTTGATGAGGGTTTTGTGGTTTGTGGATTGCTTCGTCGTTTCACTCCTCGCAATGACAGTACACACAAACTCGTCATTGCGAGAACCGAAGGTTCGTGGCAATCTCGGTATGGGGCATGGTTATTCTATTGGTGAATTCTTTTTGTTTTCTGTTTTTGCATTGACTTTTTGTGGTTTGTGGATTGCTTCGTCGTTTCACTCCTCGCAATGACAAAGAAAAAGAGCTGTCATTGCGAGAGTTGCTTGCAACTCGTGGCAATCTCGGTATTCTTGGGTGTCATTGCGAGATTTCACAGAAATCGTGGCAATCTCGACATAGGGGCATAATTATTCTATTGATGAATTTTTTTCTCTTCTGTTTTTGGTAGTGGTTCTGTGGTTTGTGGGGTTTGCCTCCCTTTGTAAGGGGGGAAGTTGCGAAGCAACAGGGGGGTTGAGAGAGAAATTGAAAATTAAAAATTGAAAATTAATACATAAGAAATTAAAAATTGAAGCACAAAGTGGAAAAATGATAAGCTTGCTTAATCATTTTAGCTTGTCGTCCCACGAAGTGCGAAACAAACGAAGCATAAGAAATTGAAAATTGAAAATTGAAAATTGAAAATTCATATTTCATTGAAAATTAATTCTTTAATTTGATAAATAATAATAATTTCTTTTTCTTTTCTGTGAATGAATAAAAAAATAGTGGTTTGTGGATTGCTTCGTCGCCTTGCTCCTCGCAATGACGAAAAAAAGAGCTGTCATTGCGAAAATCATCCACACTGTCATTGCAATTATAAAACTGTCATTGCGAAGGCCAAAGGCCTGTGGCAATCTCAGTATGGGACACCAGGGTATTCAACCCCCACTGTCATTGCGAGAACCGAAGGTTCGTGGCAATCTCGTTTATTTCAGGCTGTCATTGCGAAGGGGTAAGGGGTGATTAATTCTTTTATTTTTCTGTGAATGAATAAAATAATGGTGGTTTGTGGATTGCTTCGTTGCCTTGCTCCTCGCAATGACGAAAGGGGTAAAGGGCGGTGAATTCTTTTATTTTATAAAAATAATGAAAAAATGATTTCTATTCTATATAAATAATTATCTTATAATATAAAAATAACAAATATATATTTTTGGTTGCTAAAATTAATTATTTTGTTGCAATTTAAAAAAAATTTATTAGTATTCTAATTGTTTAATAAAAAATGGTTTGTAAAATGAAAAAATTATTAATGTTATTTTCTGTTTTAGCTTTGGTATCAGCTTGTGCTTCTAAAAATGCTAGTGATGAAAATTATGAAGTTATTGTTACACAAGAAGAAGCTGATGCAATGAATGTTAACACAGTTGTTGAAGAAGTTGAAGTTCCTGACAGAGTTTACTTTGCTCTCAACAAATATAACCTTACACCTGCTTCTGTTGAAGTTTTAAATCTTCAAGCTGAATGGTTAAATGCAGATCCAAATGTTAATGTTATAGTTGAAGGACATTGCGACGAAAGAGGAACAAGAGAATACAACTTAGCATTAGGTGAAAAGAGAGCTATGGCTGTTAAAAACTATTTAGTAAACAAAGGTGTTGCTCCAACAAGAATTAAAACAATTAGTTATGGTAAAGAAAGACCAGTTGTTTTAGGTACAGGTGAAGCAGTTTGGGCTAAAAACAGAACATCAATCACAGTTATTGCTCAATAGTTTTGAATTAAATAAATACAAATAGTCCACTAATTAGTGGGCTATTTTTTATCATAAATCATATTGTTATTTTTTCTACTTCCATAAATTTTTTCAAAATAAATAATACAAAAAAACAATTTTTATTTTATGGAAGAAACTACAAACTTAAAATTACCACTTCTTGTGCCTAATCAATCTCAAAAGGAGATAACACATAATGAAGCTTTGGTTATACTTGATAATTTAGTTAATAATGGTGTTAAAGATAAAGATTTAATAACTCCGCCAGAAAACCCTTCGCAAAATGATTTATATATTGTTGGAGTAGGGGCTACTGGTGAATGGGAAGATAAAGATAATCAGCTTGCTTTTTATGATAATGGTTGGAGATTTTATCAAGCAAGGCAAGGTACAAAATATTGGGTAAATGATGAAAATTGCATTTATGTGTTTAATATGACTAGTTGGAGTAAGTTTAGTGGTGGTGAAGGTGGTGAAAGCAGTGGAGGTGGTGAAGGTGGTGGAAGTGGTGCCACAGCTTTATCGCAATTAGATGATGTTTCATTAAATTCAATTTCAAAAGATGATATTTTAAAATTTAGCAATGGAGTTTTTACAAACTCAAAAGAATTAAATAATTTAACAGGTTTAGGCATTAATTGTGAATGTGATAATGATAATAAATTAGCAATAAAAAGCAATTATGTTTTATTTGATAATAATGGTGGAGATTCAAAAATTAAAGCTAATAAATCAACAATAACACAAACTGCAAGTCATTTATTTCAAGATAATTATAGTGGAAGAGCAGAGTTTGGATTAATTGGAAATGATGACTTTTCTTTAAAAGTTTCAAGTGATGGAAGTGAATGGAAAGAAGCTTTTGTAGTTGATAAAGCTACTGGAAATATTGATTTTAAAGGTGAAATTACAAAAAATGGTGAAAGTATATCTCAAAATATAGATAATAATATATTGGAAAAAATAGAAACTATTACACTAAATTACGAAACAGAAATAGAATTTACTAATCTTGACGATGGTTTTCAACATAAATTTGAATTTTTTAATATCAAACCTTCCGTTGCCTCATATATGTTATGTTTATTGGGCAATGCAAGTACTTATTATACAAGTGGCTATCACTATTCATTGTTTTATATGGATAATAATACACCGAGTGTATGGCAAGCTAACTGCGATTGTGGTCGTAATACTAGTAATATTAAAATCACTCTAAATAAATTTGAAGCTTGGTATTTAAACCCTAATATAGGCGGTTATGCATATTTCAAAATTTTAAGCAATTTATCACAAAATGGTATACAATATTTTGAAGGTAAGGCAATGGTTGCAGATAACACTAATCCACCATATATGATTATGGGTTTGCAGCATGGTATGTTAGCAAATGCTATTAATTTAGATAGAATAAAATTCTATTTATCTAATGGAAATTTTGCATCTGGTATTATTAAACATTATATAATAAAATAAGGTAAATTATGGAAAATTATAAAATAATTAATGGCAAAAGAATAAAATATTCAGAAAATGAATATCAAGAATATTTAGATAGAATAAATAATGAAAATTTAAATAATAAAGAGCTATACAATAATAATATTTTATCAAAATTAAAAAATGATATATCGCAAGAAATATATAAAGTATATCCTATTTCTAAACAAATAGATATTATTGCAAGAATCGGTGGTTATAGTGATAATGATTTTTATGAAATGAAAAAATTTATAGAAGAAAAAATTGAAAAATATAAAAAAAACAAAAACACAATATTAATTTGATTAATATTGTGTAAATTTAATAATTTTATTGATATTTTGATAATTTTTTTTCTAGTTTATCACTTAATTTTTTTGTTCTTTTATATATAGATTTTAATAATTTATATTTAATTGATTTTTTACTTTTTATTTTTGGATTATGCCATTTAAAGCTTATAAATTTTGTTTTTAATGTTTTTTCTATTGGTGATGATTGCGAAATTTCTAACAAAATAGGATTTAAATGGCAATTCTTTGATTTAAAAATATTATTATGTAAAACTTCTACTAAATCATTATAATCTCTATGTCTTTTATCAAAAATTGACATAGCCCTTGCTTCTTTTTCATTTTGAACTCCCCAATTTCTATATGTCCAAAAATAAGCTTGCGCTCCATATTTTTCTGCTAACTTAACAAAATCAGGCATTTCTTTATAGTTAATATTATCTACAACAAAAAATAATAATAAATCATCAATTTTACCTTGTTTTTTAAGTTTTGATAGCCATTCAATATTTTTAATAACCTTGTTCCAATCGCTACCTAATACTATTTTATCATATGTTTCTTTTGTAGTAGCATGTAAAGATATTTCAACAACCGATATTCTATCTAATATATTTAATTCTTTTAAATTTTTTTCATTGCATAATAAACCATTTGTATGTAAATCAAACTTAATATTAGGATAAACTTCGGCAATTTTCTTTAAAAAAATTCTTCCGTGTCTAGATGCTAAACAATCTCCGCTTCCATTCATACATACCGTTTCAGCACCTCTTAATATAGGTAAGTAATACTTTTCTATTTCACTATTAAGTCTCTCTAATTCTTCTTTTGATTGACACATAACATTCTTTCTACAAGTAATACAATGTACATTACATTCAAAATCATGACAAAATTTAACAAATTTTGGTAATGGCATTTCTTCTTTTAATTCTATATTTGTGTCCACATATTCTAATTCTCTTAAAGCTGGATTAGAATCATTGGCACATAATTCAGTTCTACAACAAGAATAATCATTTGCTAAAATTTGTTTTCTAATTGTTTTGGCCCTTTTTGAATTCCATATTTCTTCTATTGAATTTTTATAAATATTGCCAATAGAATATTTGATGTAAGAAGGACAACAATTATGAACCTCTCCATCAGCAAAAATTTCTATATAAAAAAATGGGGCTTTACATATATTAACTGTCATATTTTTTACTTTTATTATTTATCATATATTCAAAAATATCTTTTCTTAAAAAAATAGAATTTACAAATGTGTCAGCAACAACCACATAATTATTTTTATTCATAAATTCCAAAACATCAAGTTTTTTAGTTGATAAAATTTTATCACTATATTCGGTCATTTCAATAATAAAAAAATATGGTTTATATTTAGAAAAATCTATACTTTTTAATATTTCAAATTCTATTCCTTCAACATCTAATGATATAATGATGGGGGCAGTATCATTCATATATTTTTTTATAACTTCATTAAATGTAATTAATTTAGTATTAACAACTTTATAATCTGTTGAAATATTATTTTCAATTTTAGCTTTATCAGCATCTTCTTTTGAAAAACTAGATAAACCAGAATATTTTTTTTCAAACTGATAAAATGGCAATTCTTTTATATTATTATTCATAAAATGCATACCATAATTTAATACAATATCTCTATTCCTTACTTTTTTTATATCATCCGCTAAATCTTTATTTGCTTCTACTATAACACCGGAATAACCCATATTATAGAATAAATAAGTATTATTTATAACTTTTGGATCAAAACCACCAATTTCTAAATAATTAACATTATCTATAATTTTATTTTTTAACATAATTTGAATAAAATAATTTAAAATTAAATCTTCCCCAAATTGTGAGTAAGAATTAGCAGTAGGAAAATCAATGAGACTATTTATATTAAGGTTATAATTATGTTTTATATATCTTTTTGCAATATTTCTTTGAATTTTACTTATTAAAGACATTTTACTCCTTAAAAACTTTTGTTAATATATTTTTTGCATTATTTATAGAAAAATATTCATTAAAATATTTTTCCGTATCCTCCGAAACTTCCTTATAATATTCTTTATTATTTAATAAATTTTTAATATATTGTGCCAGCTTCTCTGGTTCATTGCTTATTAAACAAGGATTTTTGGTTTTATCAGCAAAACCATCAATCGCTGCATAAGTTCCAACAACTGGCAATCCATAAGACATAGCTGTAATTGTTTTAATTTTTAAACCCGTTCCATCAAACATTGGTACTATGGCAATTTTTGTTTTTGAATATAATTCATCTAAATTTTCAACAAAACCTAAAAATTTCACATTATTTTCAAGCATTTTTTCATAAATATCTGGCTTTTGTTCCTTTATCATATCACCGACTTTTCCACATATTGTCAAATTAATTCTTTGATTAATTAATGAATAAACTTTTTCAAAAAACCAAATAATAGAATTAAAATTATAAATATTACTATAACCAATAAATAAAAGATCTACTTCTTTTTTATCATTAATTGTATTTTTAAATTCTCTAAAATGTGGCAACCAATAAACATTTTTATTTTTATAAAATTTTTCTATTATATATTTTTCATCATTTGAAATACATAAAATATCGTCATAATATTGAAATAATTTTATTTCTGTTTCAAAATTAATTCCAATTTCATCATAATTGTTACTACTAAAAAAATATTGCATTGTACTACAATCATGCATAATATTAATAATTTTTGTATTTTCATTAATTTTGGTAAATCTAAAAAAATCAGTCATTTCAATATAATTTGATAAAATATATGAATATTCATTTTTACTTAAAATATTTTGAAATAAAGTAATAAAATCATCATCAACCCAGGAAAGTTTAGAATAATTATATTTCTTATAAGTTAAATTTTTTGAATTACTTAAATAAAAATTGTTTATAAAATGATATTTATTATTTAATTCTTCAAAATTTCCAAAATTATTAAAACCAAATTTATCAGATGCTAAAAAATCTATTTCAAATCCTAAACTTTTTAATAATTTTATAAGGCTGAATATATAACTTTCATTTCCAGAACTATCATTTAAAAAATTATTAATAAAAATTAATAATATTTTATTATTAAATGCTTTTTTATTTTTTAACGATAAATTAGTTTGATCAATCTTAATATTATTTTTAGATTCTAATATCAAATCCCCGTCTTCGTTTATAATTTTATTACAAATTTTTCTAAATTTATGTCTATCGTTTTTATCAATTATAAAACAAGATAGAATTTTACATAAAATTTTATTCATTTTTATTTTAAATTTTTAACAATAATATCAACAGTTTTATCCCAACTAAATTTTTTAGCTTGTTCTAAACCTTTTTCACTTAATTCATTTCTTAAATCTTGATTATAATATAAATTTTTCATTGCATTAATACAAGCTATTTCATCATTTGGATCAATCATAATTGCAGCATCCCCAACAACTTCTGGTATTGATGATGTATTTGATGTTATAACAGGCACACCACAAGACATTGCTTCTAATGGTGGCATTCCAAAACCTTCATATAATGAAATATATGCAAAAAACAAAGAATTACTATATAAAGCGTTTAAATCATTGTCGTCAATATAACCTAATTTTACTATTTTATTTTTATATTCTTCTAAATTATCAATTTCTTTGTCTAAAATTTTTATAAAATTATTCCAATGTCCACCACCTAAATAAAAATATAAATCATCTATATCATTTTCTTTTATAAATTTTATAAAACATTTTATAGTAAATATTAAATTTTTTCTAGGTTCAAGAGTGCATAATGAAAAAATATATTTGCCTCTTTGATTTTGTGAAATATTGTATTTATCTAATATTTTATTTAATTTTGTTTCATCTTTATCTGGGTAAAAATTTTGAGATGTTGCTATTGGCATAACAAACATTTTATTCTCATCCAATTTATCACCGCAATATTTTAAAAAGTCTTTTTTAGTTTGTTCTGATATACAAAAACAATAAGTATCTTTATCTAAAGACTCCAATATCTTCATATAATGGGAGTTATCTTTATAAAATTCTGGAAAAATAAGTGGCATTGTATCATATAGAATAATTATTTTTTTAATTTTATTATTATGTTTCACTATATCTGGAAAAGCAAGAAAGGTGGAGATATAAAAATCAAAATCTATATTATAATTCAAATTTTTTCTATATTTTTTTTCTATTTTTTTTAATTTCTTTTTATATAAACTTTTTAATAAATTAAATATAGATTTTGATATAATATTTTTAGAATTATTTTTTAATTCTAAAAATTTTTCATATTTTGTAGATATATTTTTTATTTTATTAGTAAAAATTTTGGAATAAAAAGTGTCATTAATGCATTCTAAATCAAAAAATTTTTTAAATTTATCTTCATTATTTTTGTATAAACAATAAGATTGAAAATTATTAAAATATAAAGATATTTCTAAATCTTTTATTTGCAGGAGGTTTTTTAATATATTAAAAGATACCCAAAATATACCACTTCGGTTACTATTTTTTTTTAATATATTCAATAATAACTCTCCATCAAATAAAATTTTCATAATTATACCTTATATTATTTCTTTAATAAATTATAATCACTTTCAATCATCATCTTAGCTAATTCTTCCACTTGAACTTTTGGTTTCCAACCTAATTGTTTTTCAGCTTTTTCTGGATTTCCAATCAATAATTCAACTTCGCAAGGTCTGAAAAATTTAGGATTAACTTTTACTATTGTTTTTCCAGATTTTTTATCAATTCCAATAGTATTTTCATTTTCACCTTTCCATTCAATGTCATAATCTAAAACTTTTGCAGCAGTTTCAACAAAATATCTAATAGTATATGTTTTATTTGTTGCTAAAACATAATCATCAGCCTTATCTTGTTGCAACATTAAATACATACCCTCAACATAATCACCGGCAAAACCCCAATCTCTTTGACTATCAAGATTTCCTAATTCTAAAATATCTTGATTACCTAATTTGATATTTGCTAATGCTAATGTAATTTTTCTTGTAACAAATTCATGTCCTCTTAATGGTGATTCATGGTTAAATAAAATACCATTACAACCAAAAAAGTCATAACTTTCTCTATAATTCTTATTAATCCAATGTGCATAAACTTTTGCAACACCATAAGGACTTCTAGGGTGAAATGGAGTTTTTTCTGTTTGTGGAACTTCTTGTACCTTTCCAAACATTTCACTTGTTGAAGCTTGATAAAATTTAATTTTAGGATTTACCTGTCTAATTGCCTCTAATATATACAAAACACCAATACCATCAACTAACCCTGTATAAACTGGTTGTTCAAAACTTGTTGCAACAAATGACTGTGCAGCTAAATTATAAATTTCATCAGGTTTAATTTTTTCAATTGTTCTTTGAATATTTGTTTGCTCCAATAATTCAAAATCAACAATTTCAATATCTTTATCTATACCAAGATATTTATGTCTCCAATTGTTGCCAGAACCATTTCTTCTAGCTGCTCCATATACTTTATAACCTTTATCTAATAATAATTTTGATAAATAAGAACCATCTTGTCCCATTGCTCCTGTAATTAATGCTGTCTTCATCTTTTATATTAAATTGTTTTTATTATGGGAAGATTTTAAAATATATAAATTATATTGTCAATCTATTTCATACTATTGATAGTTCCATAATTATATTTATATTATTGTTTAAACTATCATTTTAATTAATAATAAAATAGGATATTTTAGTTTAAATATTTTTATCACAAAATAATAACTATAATATTATTTTTTAATATAAATAATATAAATAAACTCATTATAATAGATTATTACTATTATATTTATTAACCTTATTCTTAATAATACTATCAATTAATTATCTTTATACAATTCTACATAAACATCTTTAATATATTGTCTGCAATAACTAATTAAATCTGTGGAATTTAAATTTTGTTCTCTTAATTTTCTACTATTGTGAAACTCACCCCTTAAATGATCGCATTTTTCTAAAAATTCTTTATTTGTATTATACAGAATTTCATATTCAGAACCTTCACAATTAATTTTTAATAGTTTGCAAGATTGTATATTATTATCTTTAAAAATATCATTTAATGTAGTTGATGGTATATCTTCGAATATAAAATCCATATCAAATTTATGTACTCCTAATCCTGCCACAGCCGAACCACCAGTATTAATGCAATCTGTAATAATATTCACATTTCTGCCATCTTTTGTAATAGCTTTATTTTCTACATGAATAATACCATCTGGTATTTTATTTAATTTAATATTTGTCAAAAAATTTTCATAATTTTTCTTTACAGGTTCATAAGCATAAATTTTTAAAAATGGAAATTTCTTTGCTAAATAAATTGATATCATACCAACATTTCCACCAATATCTATTACTGTATCCCCTTCTTTAAATTCTATATTAGAAAAATCATAAGCACCTCTACACATTGCTCTGGCAACATATGGAACAGTTTCTGAAAATATTAAGTCAGAAAACAAAAAAGAATATCCATCAACATTTACCATATTAATATTATTAGTATCAATATTGTCTTTTCTTAAACATTTTTTAATTATTTGAATATCCTTTTCAAGATTTTTTAATAATAAATTTTTCTTTCTTAGAACAGGATTGTTTTTCATTATTGTTTTATTATATTTTTTAGAAATCATACAATTTTACCTATAATATTATTTATATACATTAACTATGACTATTTGAAATATTCATTAACCATATTTTTTACTGTATTTTCCCAAGTAAAATCTTTAACCCTATTTAAACCTTTTGCAACTAAATCTTCTCGTAAATCTTTACTATTATATATTTTTTCTATGCATTCAATTAATTCCTCTTTCTTGTACGGATTAAAACTTAAAGCAGAATCTCCATAAACTTCTGGAAGAGAGGTTAGATTTGAAGATAAAACTGGAATACCACAAGCCATAGCCTCTAAAACTGGTAAACCAAAACCTTCTGCTACACTTGGGCAAACAAAGGCATATGCTAAATTATATATCATACTAATATCTTTATCATCAACAAAACCTGTTAATATAATTCTATCTTTATATTTGTTAGCATTTTTTATAGTACTAAAAATATCATCAAAAAGCCAACCTTTTGGACCAGCTAATACTAAATTTAAATCTTTAATTTCTGGATGCTTTTCTAAAAAGTCAACAAAGCTTTCAATTAAAAATGGTAAATTTTTTCTTTTATTTAAAGATGACAAACTTAAAATATAAGGTGTATTTTGTGGTATCTTATATTTTGATAAAATTTCTTTATCAATAGATTTTTCATCTATTTTAAAATATTTATTAGTATCTACACCTAAATAAATAACTTCTGTTTTATTTTCTTTATATTGTGGAAAATATTTTAAAAATTCATCTTTTGCATGAATAGAATCTATAAATATGGTTGTATCTTTTGATAATGTTTCTATTTTTTTACTAAAAGATTTGATAGATTTTGTATATGTATTTGGTTTAAAAAAATATTCTGGGTTGCTAACTGGTAAAACATCATATAAAAAAGCATATTTTTTTATATTTTGCTTATTAATTATTTCTGGTATACCAGTAGTTCCTAAAAAACTTTGAAAAATATTAAATTTACTCAAATCACAATCACATTTCACTTTTTTAGGAAAAAATATTTTTATAAATTTTAGTGATAATACATATAAATTTGTAAAGATTTTTTTTATAGAATTTTTTTCTAATTTATTTTGATATCTTAAATATTTAATATAAAAATTTAGCTTATTAATATTCATTTTATTCATTGAATATATATCAACAAATTCAAATGGCTTAAATACCGGGAATTCTTTTAATATTTTATTATAATAGGTATCCTTCGTGCAAGAACAACAAACATAAAAATTAAATTTATCTTTATAACTCCTATAAAATTCATCTAAAATTCTATACTCAGTCCAAAAAACTCCACCTTGTCCTTTTCTTTGTAAGAAACCTTGATAAATTACATCAAAATCAAATAAAATATTTAACTTTTCTGCCATATTTTTAAATAATAATGTTATTTTTTGACATTATTTCATATTATAAATAAAAGTCAAGGACTTTCAAAATTTTAAAAGATAATAAAAAATTTCTTTATTTTATTATTTTATGTTTTATATTAATTTTAAGTTTAAAAAAATATGTTTATGAAAAAATTATTTATTATATTATTTTTATTACTTCCAACACTTGTTTTTGCAGAAAATACAAACAATTATTTAGTTGAAAATTTATATATTAGTATGATAGATGAAGATGCTACAACAGCTAGAAATAATGCTATTACATATGCACAAAGACAAGCTTTTAATACAATATTAAATAGATTAGGTATTGATACCAGTAATAGTGTTATAATCAGTGATAATGAAATTTCACAAATGCTAAGATCTATGCAAATTAAAAATGAAAAAATTACAACAAAGTCTTATTCTGCAACTCTAACACTACAATTTAGTCCAGAATATATTAAATATACATTAAGTAAATATAAGATTAGTCAATATTCTCCACATTTTGATAGCTATTTAATTGTTCCTGTTATAAAAAATGGCGATAATATATATTTATGGGAAAAGGAAAATAAATGGTTAGATCCGCTAACTAGAAATGCAAGAGGTACAACTGGTGTTCTTGTTATTAAAGATAATTATTCTACAAGAAATTTAATAGATCTAGAATATTTTAAAAAGCCAAAGTATAATAATTTTAAAAAGTTAGCTTCGTTATATGGAACTAATAATGTAGTACTTGTAGTAGGTGAGGAAAATAAAGAAGACAAACTTATAGATACAAAAATATATGTATTAAATGAAAATAAAGCTACTAATGCATACTTAAAATATGAAATGAAAGATAAAAATATTGATAATGATTATTATAATGCATCAATAGAAATTGTTAAATATATAGATGGTTTATTAGTAGAAGATAAAAATAAAACCGAATATAATGTAATTGACAGAAATGATGGTTATATAAATATTTATGCACCTTTATCATCTATTCAAGATTATATTAATGTAAAACATAAATTAGCAATTAATAAAGATATTACTCAAATAAATTTAAAAATGATTAGTCAAAAAATGGCTGTGTTTACAGTAAAATATAGCAGTAATATAAATAATTTAGTGCAATCTCTTAAAAATATTGGTTTTACAACCAGTAATAAAAAAGAAGGTATTTATGTTTTTCTTAATTAAAGGTATATAATATGTCAAAAAGCTTAAAAAATAATATAATTCTTTCAATATTAGCAATATGTAGTTTGTATTTTTTATATACAGTTAGAAGTATTTTATTACCTTTTATTTTAGGTATTATTATTGCTTATTTTTTAAATAAAACAACTACAAAATTAGAGAAAGTTTTTTTCAATAGCAGGAAAGTTGCCTCTATATTTATTATTACTATTTTCACAACTGTAATATTAATTGTTATAACACTGGTAATACCTATTATTATAGAGCAAACTTTTAATTTTATTAAAGAATTGTTGAATTATATTAAACAAGATAATAGTGGTGTTATATCAAATAAAATAGCAGCTTTATTAGAATTTTTTGATATTAAAGATCAAATTGATTTCAAAAAATATATTATTAATTATGGAAACAAAATAAGTCAGCATATAATGACATTCTTAAATAATTTAGTGTCAAAATCAATGGCTTTTATAAATGTTATTTCATTATTGATTATTACACCAATTACAGCTTTTTATTTTTTAAATGATTGGAATAAAATGTTAGAAAAAATAAAATCATTTATTCCACCTAAAAATAAAGAAAAATATATTCAACTATTTAGAAATATAAATGATGTATTATATGCTTGTGTAAAAGAACAATTTAATGTGTGTTTAATATTAAGTATGTTTTATGGCATATCATTAAGTTTTACTGATTTAAAATATGGTTTTTTAATTGGTTTTTTGACTGGTGTTGCTAGTTTTATACCTTTTATTGGAATGATTTTTGGTTTTATTTCTGCAATAATTATGGCTTTGTATCAATTCGGTTTAGATATACCTTTCTTATTAATAATTATAGGAATATTTTTTGCAGGACAAATTATAGAATCAAATTTTTTAACCCCTAATTTAGTTGGAAACAAAATAAATTTACACCCATTATGGATTATTTTTGCATTATTTGCAGGTGGTACACTTTTTGGTTTATTAGGAATGCTTGTAGCATTACCAACAGCAAGTGTATTAGGAGTAATTGTTAGATTTTTTATAAAAGAAAAAATAAAATATATAAAGAAAAATGAATAACAAAATAATTGATAAAAGAAGATCTATTGGTGTCGCTTCAAAAGAAGTTGGACTTGAAGGACATGTTTTAAGGTTTTGGGAAAAAGAATTTCCACAAATTCGTCCTAACACCGGCAAAGGTGCTAGAAGATATTATTATGACAAAGATATTGAAAATATTTTAAAAATTAAATATTTTCTATATGAAGCTGGTTATACAATAAAAGGTTTACAACAATTATTAGCAACCAATAAAAATTTACTAAAAAAAGATTTAGAAGATATTAAAAAAATGTCAAAAATTGTTGATAATGATTCTATTAATAAAGACAAAGTAGTAGAAAATATTAATGAATTAATATCCATTCAATCAAAATTAAAAGAATTAGTAATAAAATTTAATAATTTCTCTTTTTAATCAAATTTTATTTTAATCCATATTCTTTTAGCATTTTTTCAGTCTCATCTTTTAAATATTCAACTTTAACCTTTGTAACACCTTGTGTGTGAAATTTTAGTTCTTGTGCAACTCTTTTTGAAACATCTATAATTCTATTTTTAACAAATGGTCCTCTGTCATTAATTCTAACCTTAATACTTCTACCATTTTCAAGATTCGTAATTCTAACTATTGAAGGCATAGGCAGAGTTCTGTGTGCGGCAGTAAAATCATTCATATTATAAGTTTCACCATTGGATGTTTTTTTATTATGAAAGTCAGAACCATACCATGATGCCATACCAATTTCCTCATAATCTTCATCTATATGTGGATAGTATGTTTGTCCCATAACTGTATATGGTTTGCCAATTTTATATATACCTTCATACTTTCCACTTTTTATTGGTTTTTTTGGTTTTACTTCTTTGATAGTATTTTGAAATCTATTTAATTTTTCTAATTTGTATTTTATATTGCTATTATAACTCTTATCATAATAATTATCATCATATCTTCTTAATTTATATGTGATTTCATTAGCTTTTAAAATACTAATGGATAATAAGATAAATATAAAACTATTGATTACTTTTTTCATATTGTTTAATTAATTTTATTGAATTTTTTGTCCATATATTATCTTTAAAATTATTTACTAATAATTGATTATAATTATCAGCTTCAAACTTTAAATTCAAAATTAAATTTATTTCTACTAATCTATATAATGTCTCTGGTACAAAATTTGAATTGGGATAATTATTTAAAACTTTTTTATAATGATTTATTGCCCCTAAATAATTCTTTCTTTTTAGATAATAATTACCAATACTCATTTCATTTCCAGAAAGATATGTTTGTACCTTTGAAAGCTTTTTTTGAGCATCCTTTGCATATTCTGTATTAGGATATTTCGCTATTAATTCATTAAATGTAAAATTAGCATTCTCAATAATATTTCGCCCCTTACTCATTGATGTAATTCTATCATAATAATTTAGGCCTTTTAAATAATATAAATATGGTATATTTTCATTAATAGGATTTGATTGAATAAAATAATCTATAACTCTAATGGAGTCTTCATATTGTTTAGCTTTATAATAAGAATATGAAGACATAATTAAACCATTAGTAGCTTCTCGTGTAAAAGGTTGTTTATCTTCTATTTGTTCAAATAACTCCCCTGCTCTTATATAATTACCAACTTTTAAAAAGTTCATCGCAGTGTCGTATTCATTTAATTCTTTATTTTGTTCTTTTACAGTAGTACAAGAATTAAAAAACATTATACAAAATAGTAATAGAAGATATTTTTTCATTTTATTTTTCTTTTGTTTTTTTAGTTTTTGTAGTTTTAGTCTTTTTTTCTTTTTCTTTTGTTTCTTTTATTTCTTTTGTTGTTTTTTCTTTTTCATCTTTTATCAAAGACACACTATCAGATAAAATTTCAATTTCAACTCCATCAGCAACTTCAATCATTAAAGATTTTTCTTTTACTTTCTTAATAGTACCATAAATACCACCAATTGTTAAAACTTTGTCATTTGGTTTTAAATTAGCAACTTCTTCTTCGTGTTCTTGTTGCTTTTTTTGTTGTGGTCTAATTAATAAAAAGTAAAAAACAGCTATAAAAATTATTAATGGAACCAAACTTCCAACAAAACTTTGAAAATTACTATTTCCTGCTGTTGTTGCTACCTCTCCTGCTAATGCACTATTTATAAATAACATATTTTAATTTTAAAAAATTTATTAATATAAATAGATATTAAAAAATAAATCTTTAAAATCAAGATAAGAATTATACATAATATTATTTATTGACATATTATAAAAAATATTTAAAAATATCTTTGTTTATTAAAAATATATTAATATGGCAACAATATTGGATTTAAAAATATATTTACCAACAGAAATATTTTTAGATAAAGACATTAAAAAACTTACATTTAAGGGAAAAGAGGGTTATTTAACAATTTTACCTAATCATATTGATTATGTATCTTCTTTTGAAACAAATATTATAACTTTTATTGATACAGATGGTAAAGAAGGTTTTATTGCATTAAATAATGGTACACTTGTTAAATATTCTAATAAATTAAGACTTACTGCATATAAAGCAATTTTTGGTGAAAATTTAGAAGATTTAAAGAAAAAAATATATGAAACTGCTGAATTTGAAGATGATATAGAAAAAGAAATTAATAAAAATTTAAAACAATTAGAATATTTTATTTATAATAATTTAATTGAAATGAAATAATGCTAAATAATCTCTTAAAAAAAGCTATAATAAAAGAAAATAAAGAAAAACAGAAAAGTAAGGAAATAGATACAAAAACTCCATATTTATTTATATCTCTTGGTATTAGATTATTACTAATTTATTTATTTTTTATCTTTGTAATAGGAAAATTTTTAGCTAAAATGATCGGCTATAACAATTTATTTTTTACAGCAATAATTTTAGCTACAATAGTAAATATATATATTATAAAAGATTTAATAAAGAAAAATAAAAATTAATCTTTTTTATTTGCTTCTTTTTTTTTAAATTTTAGTTCTTCACCATTTAGCATTCTTTGAATATTACTTTTATGTTTATAAAATGTTAGACAAGATAATAATATCATCATTATAAAATATTCTTTTGATACAAAATATGAAGCTATTGTTGTAAGAATCATTGCAGTTAATGCAGATAAAGCAGATATTTTAAAAAGTAAAAACATTAATATCCAAGTACCAAGAAATAATAAACCTAATTTATAATCAAGCACAAATAATGAAAATAAAATACAAGCTATGCCCTTACCACCTTTAAATTTAAGCCATACAGAAAAAATATGTCCTATTACAACAGCAAATGTAGTTATAGCTAAAACTAATTGCGAGTTATTAAATAAATATTTTGCTAGCAAGACTGCAAATAATGCTTTACCACCATCTAATAATAATACTAATGCTCCCATTTTTTTACCAAGAACTCTAGCTACATTAGTCGAACCAATGTTATGGGAACCATATTCTCTAATATCAATATTTTTTGTCAATTTAGAAATAATTAAGCCGAATGGTATTGAACCACATAAATAAGCGAATATTTCAAAAAGTATTAATTTTAAATCGTAAGACATAGCATTTATAGTTATTTTTCAACAATAATATATTAAAGAAATAAAATGTAAATAAAAAACTTGCAATTATTACAATTTAATATATTTTTTTATACAAAGAAATTATTTTATGTTTATGATAAAGAAAATTTTACCTTTAATATTATTATTTACAACAATCTCTTGTACAACAATTGTTGATACTAAATATAACAAAAATCAAGAAGTTAAAGAACCTTATGAAAGTATTGATGTAGAAGAAATTATTGAAGAGCAAGAAGATAAATTAATAGTCGCAATTTTATTACCTTTAAGCGGTTCTGCTGAAAAAGTTGGAAATGCAATGTTGCAAGCTGCTGAATTAGCTTTATTTAATAGTACTATTGATAACATAGTATTAATGCCTTATGATACAAAGGGTACAGCTTTTGGTGCAGTTGATGCTATTAATTCTGCTATTAGAGATGGTGCTGGTTTAATTTTAGGTCCATTATTTACTCAATCCACAAAAGCTATTTTAGATATTGCAGAAGCTAATAATTTATTAGTTTTATCTTTCTCTGACAATCAAGCTTTATTAGATCAAAACAATCCTAATTTATATTTAATGGGTTTAACCCCACAACAAGAAATTTATAGTATAATGAGTTATTTAATTGATTATCAAGGTGCTTATGGTTTTTCTGCAATGTTCCCAACAGATGCATACGGTAATACAGTTTCAAAAGATTTCAAAGATGTAATTTTTAGAAAAGATGCAAAAATCGTAAAAACAGAATTTTATTCTAGAAACGATCCTAACTTGCAAAAAAAGGTTAATAATCTTCTAAATACAAATACTTTTAGAGATGAAGTTTATCAAAAATATGAAGAAGAATTACAATTAGCAAAAGCAGAAGGTTTAGCAAATGAAGTTGAATTTACATACACAGAAGAAGACAAAATATATGCTGATGCTTTATTAATTCCAGATAGTGGAGAAGGACTTATCAAAATAGGTCAATATTTTAATCAATATACAGGAACACATAAACCAATTTTAATTGGTACAAGCAAATGGCTAAATAGTTCTTTATACAATAATTCCAATTTCAATAATGCTTTGTTTGTTGCTCCTAATTTAGATAGCTATGCTGAATTTGAGAAATTATATATGAGTGTATATGGTAATTATCCAATTAGGGTTTCTGCATTAGCTTATGATGCCGTAAAAGTTGCTATTGAATCATATGCAAAAGCAGACAATCAAGAAGATTTAAGATATGCTATTGAAAATTATCAAGGTTTTAATGGTGCCAATGGTAAATTTAGATTTTTATCAACCGGGCTTTTAGAAAGAAGATTAGCAATCATTAGAATTTATAATGGTACATATGAAGTTATTAGTTATGATAATGAACCATTTTTAAAATATTAATTCTTGACAGATGTAAAATAATATTATAAGTTGTATATAGTGGCATATTTATTATTTTATTAATTAATTGTGGTATTAATTATGTCTAAAAGTACTATTCAAGCTATTGCATTAATTTTATTAATCGTTGGTGGACTTAACTGGGGTCTTGTTGGTGTAGCTAATCTTAATTTAGTAACTTTATGTTTTGGCAATACTATTATTACTAAAATTGTTTATGGTTTAGTTGGCTTATCAGCAATTTACACAGCTATTATGAAATTCAAAAAATAATTTAGTATTTTAAAAGGATTGCTTTTTAGTAATCCTTTTAATTTAATATATCTTAAAATTGATATAAAAAAAGATATAAAAAGCTTGAAATATAAAAAATATATTTTAATATACATTCATTAAGAAAATTTATTTAGAAAATGACAACAAAAAGAACATATCAACCTAGTAAGGTTAAAAGACAAAATAAACACGGCTTCAGAGCTAGAATGGCTACTGCTAATGGCAGAAAAGTTATCAATGCTAGAAGAGCAAAAGGCAGAAAAAGATTAAGTGTTTAATTTTTTCGGAGTGTAGCGCAGCCTGGTAGCGCAACTGGCTTGGGACCAGTGGGTCGTAGGTTCAAATCCTATCACTCCGACCATTTTCAAAGATTTTAAGTTATGTTAGTTTACATAACTTTTTTTATTCTTAATTATATTTATTTCTTTTATTCACAATAAATACTGCTAAAATTAATATCCACTAATTTCACTTATAATAGGATTTTCTAAACATACTAATTGCAAATCACATTCATTTTATAATTTTCAAAAAAATTTATACTCCTAATTCCCACCATTCATAAACCTTGCAACATCTCTAATGTGTTTTACAGGGTAAATCTTAATTTTATATTTTTCTGGCTTGAATTGTTTTATATTAAAAATACCTTCGGGGACGATGGCTTTTGTGAAGCCGAGTTTTTGGGCTTCTTTGAGTCGGCTTTCTATTTGTGAAACCATTCTAATTTCGCCGGAAAGGCCGATTTCACCAATAACCATGCAATCTTTTGGGACTGGTTTGTCTTTTGCTGCGGAAATTAATGCAAGGGCAACTGGTAAGTCGGCTCCTGGTTCGTTGATTTTTAGGCCACCAACAATGTTTAAGTAAACTTCTTTGTCAAGCAAGTTGAGTCCATATCTACTAGCTAAAACTGCGATAATCATTGATAATCTATTTTGATCCCAACCAACCACTGCTCTTCGTGGCATTGGTATAAATGATGGGGCAATTAAGGCTTGAATTTCAGCAAGCAGTGGTCTTGTTCCTTCTATGCCACCGAATACAACACTTCCACTGACTGCATCTTGTCTTGATGATAAAAATAATTCAGAAGGATTTTTGATTTCAAGAAGTCCACTATCTCCCATATCAAAAATGCCGATTTCATTTGCTGCACCAAAACGATTTTTGATACTCCTTAAAATTCTAAATTGATAATCTTTATCACCTTCAAAATAAAGTACCGTGTCAACCATATGTTCTAATACTTTTGGGCCCGCAATTTGTCCATCTTTATTTACATGACTAACAATTAACATTGTAATATCTTTTGTTTTTGCAAGGGCAACTAATTCGTTGGCACAAGTTCTAACTTGTGAAACAGTACCCGGAGCAGCAGAAATTTCTGGTGAAAATATTGTTTGTATTGAATCAATAACAACAACAGAAGGCAATTCTTTTGCAATACTTTTTAAAATATCATTTACAGAAGTTGCTGATGCTAATTTTATAGGGGCTTTTTTGAGTCCCAACCTATCAGCTCTAATTCTAACTTGATTAGTACTTTCTTCACCGGATATATACATGCAATTTACACCATTGTTTGCTAATGCACATAAAGTTTGTAAAAGCAAAGTTGATTTTCCAATGCCGGGATCGCCACCAATAAGTACGGCAGAACCTTTAACAAGTCCACCACCTAAAACTCTGTCTAATTCACCAATGCCAATAATTTCCCTAGGACATTCTTTAATTTCTTTATCAAGACTTTCAAAAGTCAAAATTTTTCCTTCTTCTTTTTTAATCTTGCCAGTAGCTTCATTATGTGTAATAAGCCCACCTTCTTCTTTCTCTTCTGTAATAGTATTCCACTCTTGACACTCAGGACATTGTCCCGACCATTTTTTTAATACTGCGCCACAATTTTGACAAATAAACATTGATTTTGACATACTTAATATAGAAATTATTAATAATTACACCCAATACTCCTTGCCATCACCACTTCTGTTTAAGAAATGATTATCAACCATATCTCTTCTTAATGTTACATGATCCTTACATTCTATTTTTGATTTAATTATATTATTGATTTCCATTTCAGAATATTTTTTATCTTTTTCAAACCATGTTTGCATGATTTTATAAACTTCTTGTTGCTCTGTTGGTTTTGATGGAAAGTTAACTAATTTACCATTTTTGAAATATTTTTCTTGAATAGTAGGTTCTTTTCTTTCAAGCTTTTTTGATAACAAAAATTCATATTTATCAGTAAAATCTTTTTGTGGAGTTTTAGATTCTTCAACAAAATTCATTTTTCTCCAAAATGATAATTCACATACCTTTTGTTCTTTTATTGAAATTTCTAAACTATTAACTCTTAAAGATAATAAAAGATTTTCTAAATCGTTTAATAATTTAGTAGCAATACCTTGTCCTCTATAATTCTTACTAACTATATATAAGTCAATAGTCCATTGATTCTCAATTTTGTAATTTTGTATTAAGTCTACAAATGCAACAATATTATCGTTATCAAAAATTGCTAACCAAAATTTATCTTCTGTTGTCTTGCCTTCCGGTATTTTATTAAATAAAAGTTCCGCTTCATTTTGTTTAGGAGCTTGACCTGTGTTGGCTATAAAAAAGTCAGGATTATCATTAAAAAATTTTTGAACTGCTGGTATATCTTCTTTGCTTAACAACTTTGCCACAAAATCATTAACTTTAATTTTATGTGGCACCATATTTTTTAATTTATTATACATATAAACTTTATTATTTTAACTAATAATAAAAATATGTTTTAAAATAATAATTGCAATAGTTTTATATATTATTAATTTATTCTTATGAATTAATATTATTATAAATCATATAAATGATTATTATGTTAAAATTATAATTTTAATAATATATAAGTTGGTAATCATCTTAGTATTCTATAACCAATATTTCCTACTCTATAAATAATGGATTACCCCAGGCCTTCGGCCTTCGCAATGACAGTGTGGGAGTACTGCCCTCAGTATTCCATACCAAGATTGCCACAAACCTTCAGTTCTCGCAATGACGGTGTAGGAGTACTGCCCTCAGTATTCCATACCGAGATTGCCACGGGCTTTTCAAGCCCTCGCAATGACGGTGTGTAGGCATTGTCCTTCGCAATAATGGTGTGTGTTGTGTGTAGTGGTTGCCAATCCGAGATTGCCATGCACCTTCGGTTCTCGCAATGACAAGCCAAGAATAAACGAGATTGCCACGAGTTGCAAGCAACTCTCGCAATGACGAGTTTGTGAATACCACCCCTTGCCCCCTTCGTCATTGCGAGGAGCAAAGCGACGAAGCAATCCACAAACCACTAATAATTTATGTTTTTACAGAAAAAATAAAAGAATTAACCACCTTTTACCCCATCTTGTCATTGCGAAGGCCGAAGGCCTGTGGCAATCTATAAACCACAAAACCCCCACCAAAAACAGAAAAGAAAAGAATTCACTATTATTTAATAAACCAAAGAATCAATTTCAAATGAAATATTAATTTTCAATTTTCAATTTTTAATTTTCAATTTCTTATGCTTCGTTCGTTTCGCACTTCGTGAGATAAAAAGCTAAAATGATTATACAAGCATATCATTTTCCCACTTTGTGCTTCAATTTTCAATTTCTTATGTATTAATTTTCAATTTTCAATTTTTCTCTCAACCCCCCTGTTGCTTCGCAACATCCCCCCTTACAAAGGGAGGCAAGCTCCCATAAACCACTACTCACCACCCTTCGTCATTGCGAGGAGCGAAACAACGAAGCAATCCATAAACTAGAAAATTACTACCAAAAACAGAAAAGAAAAAGAAATCACTACCATTTGCCCCCTTCGTCATTGCGAGACTTCGCAGAAGTCGTGGCAATCCACAAACCACAAAAAGTTAATACAAAAACAGAAAATAAAAGAAAATCACTATTATTTAATAAACCAAAGAATCAATTTCAAATAAAATATTAATTTTCAATTTTCAATTTTGATCCTCACTTCGTTCGTTTCGCACTTCGTGAGATAAGAATCTAAAATGATTATGCAAGCATATCATTTTCCCACTTTGTGCTTCAATTTTTAATTTCTTATGTATTAATTTTCAATTTTTAATTTTTAATTTCCCTCTCAACCCCCCTGTTGCTTCGCAACATCCCCCCTTACAAAGGGAGGCAAGCCCCCATAAACCACTAATAATAAGCGCAAAAATCAAAAAGAAAAAGAATTCCATAAATAAATAATTGTACCCCATAACGAGATTGCCACGGGCTTTTCAAGCCCTCGCAATGACGGTGTGTAGGCATTGTCCTTCGCAATAATGCTGTGTGTTGTGTGTGGTGGTTGCTATACCAAGATTACCACGAACCTTCGGTTCTCATAATGATGATGGTTGGTTGTGTTCCAGTGTCTCATACAGAGATTGCCACGGGCTTTTCAAGCCCTCGCAATGACGAGTTTGTGAATACCACCATTTGCCCCCTTCGTCATTGCGAGACTTCGCAGAAGTCGTGGCAATCCATAAACCACAAAAAGTTAATATAAAAATAGAAAAGGAAAAGAAATCACTACCAATAATAATATAAAAGCAAAAGAATTTAATAATAAAGAAAAATATTTTACATTATTATAGTGTTAGATAATATATCTAACACTATAATAATAAAATATAATAAAATATAATAAAATATATAATAATA
>CALXVQ010000011.1 GCA_944392135.1 uncultured Rickettsiales bacterium | reverse complement strand
CGAGAGTTCGTAGAACTCGTGGCAATCCACAATCCACAAAACCACCACAAAAAACAGAAAAGAAAAAGAATTCACTACTTTTAATCAAGTCAAAGAATTAATTTTAAATGAAATATTAATTCTCAATTTTCAATTTTTAATTTTTAATTTCTCTCTCAACCCCCCTGTTGCTTCGCAACTTCCCCCCTTACAAAGGGAGGCAAACCACCTATAAACCACTAATAGTCAATACAAAAACAGAAAAGAAAAAGAATTCACTATCAATAAAAAAGACAAAACAAAAAGAAAAATAATTTCATGGGTGAATAATTGTACCCTATAACGAGATTGCCACGAGTTCTACGAATTCTCGCAATGACGAGTCTAGAATAAATGAGATTGCCACGGCTTTTTCAAAACCTCGCAATGATGAGCCAAGAATAAACGATATTGTCAAGGCTTTTTCAAAACCTCGCGATAATAAGATAAAAATGGATTATTATAAGTATTTGATTATCACAATAGTAGTAAAAATAAACAAGATTATAAGTGTCTATTTTTGTCAGCTGATGCGATTTTAATTAATAATTACTTAAACAAAAATGGGGCGATTTTTACCCCATTTTTTCTTATTTAACTGAATCTTTTAATATTTTACCAATAGAAAATTTTACTTTTTTACCAGCTGGTATTTTAATTTCTTTTCCTGTTTTAGGGTTTCTACCAATTTTAGCTTTTGTGTCAACAATCTTAAAGCTACCAAAACCAATTAAAGAAACATCTTCACCTTTTTTAAGGGAATCTTCAACTGTTTCAATAAAAGCATTTAATAACATTTCGCAAGCTACTTTTGTAGTGCCTGTTTTAGTTGCAACTTCATTAATTAAGTCTTGTTTATACATAATATACCTCTTTATTGATAATAAATACTATATGTATTAGCTAATACTATTTATATAATTTTTAATATCAAGTAATTATTGATATTCAATAATTTTCTAGTATTTTATTTTTGATTATTTAAACATTTTTTAATATCTTCTGCAATTTCTTGCATTGAAATATTTAAAATATTATGTCTAGCTATTATTTGATAATCATATTGAGTCTTTAACAAAGTTTTATCAATGCTTCTAAAAGCTTCTTTAATTCTTCTTCTAATTTTATTTCTAATGACAGCTTTTTTGCTAATTTTTTTACTGACAACAGCAAGACATCTAACAAAATCGGTAATTTTATATTTAGAATTATGTTTTTGTATAGTTGGAGTATATAAAAATATAATATTATCAGTCTTACAAAAGAATTCTGGATTTTTTCTTTCTTCTAATATTTCTAATCTGGATTTAATTGGTAAAATAAACATTAGTCTATTGCTATTTTTGATGAAGTATTATTTGAAATAGGCATAAAAATTAAATTATTTTTATTCATACTTTTTACTATAACAAATACATATTTGCTTCTATTGAGTTCGGCATTGTGAATATTTTGTAATATAATATCGCCATCAATAGCTTGATCTTGATTAATTGACAAAATAATATCACCGGTTCTAATACCCTTTTTATCAGCTAAACCACCTTTTTTAGTTTTTAGTACATACATACCTTTATTTTCTTGAATATCAAATCGTTTTTTAGCTGTTTTATTTATTGGAATTAAGACTGCATCAAAAACTTCTACTGCTTTTGATAATAAAGCTTCGTATTCTGGATCATATTTATAGTTTTCCTTATTTTCTTCTATTTTGACTGATATATTTATAATTTTATTATTTCTTAAAACTTCTAAATTTACTTTTGAGTCTATTTCTGTAGAAGTGATTAATAATGATAAATCTCTTGAATTTCTAACTCTTTTTCCATTATATTTTAATATAATATCAGAAACCAATAAACCAGCTTTTTCAGCAGAACTATCAGTTTTTACATTGACAATTATTACCCCATATCTTCTATTATTAATATCTAAAACTTCAAATATTTCTTTTTGTACATTCTCAACTGTAATGCCAATAGTTCCCCTTTTTACATAACCATACCTTTTTAATTCTTCTATTAATGGTAATAAATCAGTTGTTGGCATAGCAAAACCAATACCAACATTACTACCATCTGGTGAATAAATAGCACTTGTTAAACCAATTACTTTTCCCCTTAAATTAAACATAGGTCCACCAGAATTTCCTTTATTTATGGAAGCATCTGTTTGAATAAAATTATCAAATGATGTCATTTTTAAGTTTCTATTTAAAGCAGAAATAATACCAGTTGATACAGAAACACCTAAATTATAAGGATTACCAGCAACAATTACAATATCGCCAACTTTATAATTATTTGTTTTATCAAATTCAACATAAGGAAGTTTATTTTTAATAGAAATTTTTAATAAGGCAACATCCATAATTTCATCGACACCAACAATTTCAGCTGGGAAGTTTGTTTCAGAGCCCTTTAATTTAATGTTAATTTTTTTACCATCTTTAATGACATGATAGTTTGTTATAATATAACCATCTTCACTAATCAAAAAACCAGAACCAAGAGATATAGTTTCTGGTGAATTTTCTTCCATATAATAATTATTATTATATGTTTCATTTCTTATAGTATTAATACTAACTACTGTTGGTAAAATATTATCAATAATATTTGATAAGTCATATAAATAAATACCATTTGTGATATCAATATTTTCTTCTTCTGTTGTTTGTTGTTTGGAAGTGGTAGAACTAGCATTAGCTAATGAAATATTAGTTATTAATAAAAATAAAAATATTTTAAAGATAATACTAGTTCTTTTCATAATTAATTAGTTTTTATTATTTCCAAAAAATTTTAACAATGTTAAAAATAAATTAATGAAATCCATATATAAATTTAAGGCACCAATAACAGCAACCTTTTCTTTTGTAGCTACATCTCCACTAACATAATCATATGTTTGTTTGATTTTTTGTACATCATAAGCTGTTAAGCCGGAAAAGATAATAACACCTAATATTGAAATAGCAAAATCAACTCCGGAACTTTTTAGGAATATATTTACTAAACTAGCTATAATAATACCTAAAAGACCCATCATTAAAAATTGTCCCATGCCAGTAAGATCTTTTTTTGTGATATAACCATATAAACTCATACTACCAAACATAGCAGATGTTATAAAGAATGTTCTAACAATACTAATTGATGTATATACATAAAATATTGAAGACATTGAAATACCCATTATACCAGAAAAAATAAATAAATGCATCTTTGCTTTTTCTGGAGCCATTGACCATACTTTTGCACTAAAATAAATAACATAAAATAGTGGAGCAAGGGCAACAACTATTGATAATGGTGAAGCTAAAAATAATTGTGATAATGCAACACTTTTTGATATAAAAAATGCAACAAAACCTGTAATTAATAAAGCTATTGACATATATTTATAAACATTTTCCATATATGTTTTTAGGCCTTCATCATATGTTACAGTATTTGTCTGTGTTAAATCTAAAAAATTTTTCATAACTATCCTTTTATTAATATTATAATATTAATATAATAACATTTTATTAAAATGCAATATATTTATTTTTAAAATAGATATTTATATAAATTTTTTTATAATTTATAATAAGTAGTATTATAAACTCTTTTTACTTTCATAAATATCTGTTAAATCGTTTTCAAGTAAAATAACATCATCTTTTTTAGCATTTTTATTCATCCATTCTTGAACTTCTTGAAATGAATTTGCTTCAACTAACATTGTTTCTTGTGATGCTGTTTCTGAAAAACCTTTTACAAAAGTAGGTATTCTATCGCTTCTAATAATAACAGCTATATCTACTCTTTCACCGGCATACTTACCAATTTCATAATGCAATTGATCATGCAATTTTCCTAATTCAACCATACCTGGTGTTATTAAGATTCTTCTGGTTTTTCTTAATATTTGTAATAAATTAAGAGCTGATTTAAAGCCTTCAATATTTGAATTATAAGCATCATCAATTATTGTAATATCATTATCTTTATGTAATACCTCCAATCTATGTTTTACTTGTGGAAGTGTTTTTAATGATGTTAAAATTGTACTCATTGGCATGCCAAGTTTTAAAGCCATTTCAATAGAAAGAGCAATATTCATAGCTTGATGTTCTCCAAAAATAGGAGTAGAAACATCATAAACTTCATTATCAATATGAAAGTTAAAATTTAAACCACTTGCTGTTTGATTTATATTAGAAATATATATATTAGAACCATTACCAACCTTAATTAATGGCATATTTTTAGGTATAAATTTACCTTCAATTTGATTAGAATTAATTATTAAAATACCATTATTTTTTGTAACACATTCACCTAATTCAAATTTTGCTGCTGCAATTGTTTCTTGTGTTTTAAAATGTTGATAATGAGCTTGTCCTATTGATGTAATAATTCCATGTTTTGGGTTTGTTAAATTACATAATTTTTCTATTGAGCCTTTAAAATAAGCACCCATTTCAACAATAAAGAATTTATGTTCTGGTAATAATTTTTCCCTAATAATTCTAGTAATACCCATTTCTGTATTTACACTACCTGGTGTATATAAAACTGGCATATTACTTGATAAAATATGAGCTAAAACATATTTTGTAGATGTTTTACCATATGAACCAGTAATACCAATTACTGTTGGTTGACATTTTTTAAGTTTTTCAATAGCTTCATTTTTAAATTTATTTTGTATTCTCATTTCTAAAGGATATAAAATAATATTACTTAAAATTAATAAGAAAGGTAATATTTGTGCAATAATTATAGCTGTCATTAATTGTGAAAATTGAATTGTACAAATGCCAATTGTGAAAGCTACTAAAATAGAATTTACAGTTAAAATTCTTTTTACTCTTGATGTAGCATTTAATTTTTTCTTAGCATTATTTAAAAAATTATATTCACTAATCATAAAAAATAAAAATGCTGGCAACATAAGCCATACAGCAACAGGGAATTCGAGAGAAATAACCCATATGAATAATAAAGCAAAGGTTAATTTTTTATCAATTAACTCAGCTCTTTTAAAAATATATTTTAAAAACCATGAATTTCTATACTCTTCTTGTTGAAAAAACAACATTAAGAATTTTGATCTAATATAACAAAATAAAAAGTTTGAAATAGCAAAAATATAAACACTAGCATTTAACATAATTTCTCCCGTATAAAGTTTGTAATAATATGATGAGTTTTAGTTTTAAATTCAATAAGTGGACCCCAGTGTCCTGCATCTTGAATTATTTTTAAAATAGAATTCTTAATATTTTTATGATATTCTTCGCCAATATAGACTGGTGTATCTCTGTCAAGTTCTCCATAAATTAATAATGTAGGAACTTTAATATTTTTTACATTTTCCCTAAGATCTTCTTTAATTACATTAAGAAATACTTGTCTCATAACTCCACTTGAATTTTTATAATCAGCAGAGCTTAAAGAAACTTTTTTTAAAAATGGAAATATTTTTTTAATTATTGGTGAAAAAGTTTTTATAGACCATGTATAAAATTTAAAAAATATACTTTTCTTTGTAGGAATTCCAGCCCCAGCAATTAATACTATACCATCTACTAAATCTGTATATTTACTAGCTAAAAAAGCTGTAATTCTGCCACCATTTGAATGTCCTATTAATAATGTTTTCTTTTTTGGTAGTGAATTTATAAAATTAGCAACTTGATCTGCATACCACTCACTTCCACATGGTTTATCAGGTTCTTTTGTTTGTCCAAAACCAGGTAAGTCTAAAATGTAATTTTCAGCTTGATTTTGAAATTTTAATGCTAATGGAATCATAGCTCTATGGTCAGCACCCCAACCATGAAGCCATATAATTCTTAGATTACTATTTTCTTTTCCATCAAACTTCAAAGAATACATTATTCTTTCCCCTTAAAAATACTTGATTTTGAAGCAGATAATATAATATCACCCTTTTTATTTTTTTGTAATTTTAAAGCTTCATCAATAATTGCGGACATTAAATCTGTGTATGTATAGCTAGGTTCGCTAGCTTCCCATAAATAATAAGAGAAAGAACCAGGAATCGTATTAGCTTCTGTGAAATAAAATTCTTTTTTCTTTGAATTATACATAAAATCAATTCTAACAATACCATTACATTCTAATGCATCAAAAGCATTTAAAGCCCATTCTGTAATTTGTTCTTTTTGTTTATCTGTTAGTTCTTTAATAACAAAATCTCTGGTTAATGAAATCATACCAAGTTTTTCATCATTTGACATTAATTTACTACCAGCTTTCTTTACTCCACCTTTTGTACCTGAATTAGACATATATTTTTCAATAAAACCTAAAAATTCAGCATTCTTTTTTAATGGGTGTTCTATAATTGAGTGTTTAATTGTACCATCTAATGCTTTTGTAATAGAAATATTATATTCTTCTAAATTTTCAACAAATGGTTCAACCAATGCATCTTCACCAAGGGCAAATACTTGGAGAACAGAAACATTTAATTCGTCTTTATTATTTGCTTTGCTAACACCAACACTACTTCCTAATGCAACAGGCTTTACAATTACAGGAAAATCAAATGGCATTTCTTTTGTAAATTCATCAATATCAAAGAAGTCATTATTTTCTGGTTTTTTAATAAGTAATTCTGGTAAAACAGGAACACCAACTGATGCAACAACTGTTTTTGCGATTGATTTATTCATACAAACTGATGCTGATAGGGGTCTGCAACCTGTGTATGGAATATTAGCTATTTCACATAAACCTTGCATAGGTCCATTTTCACCATATTCACCATGAAATGCTAATAATGCAACATCAAATGTAATAAAATCTGTTGTTTTTGCAAACATACCTTGTTTTTTAACTTCTAATGTTGGTTTATCTTCCCCAATTATGATTTTTACTTCATTAACTAATTTTTTACCCCAATTATTTAATGGATAAAAATTTTTGTCTAATAAAGCATCACCTGTCCAAAAATGATTATTTAAGTCAACATATACAGGTATGAGATTGTATTTTTCAGTATCTAATGACATACAAGCTTCTAAGCCTGTTAAGATACTAACATCATGTTCAAAAGACTTTCCACCAAAAAATACAGCCACATCTAATTTTTCCATTTTATTTCCTTATTCATTACAATTTATCCCAAGTTTATATTTATTTTTTTAATATTGCAACATTTTTATTATATTGACTATTAATTAGTCTTATATTAATAAAATTTATAGTTTAAATAATTTTTTCTTGATTTTAGTTTTATTATTCTTAATATAAATCTAAAATAATATTATTTTTTTTATGGCTGATGGAAAATTAATGGTAGATCCATTATTTTTAGGATTGACAAGACCTAGTATGATACTTGGTGTATCATATGTTTTTGCTTCTTTAAATATTTTAGGCTCATTATTATTGTTTGTGATGACTAATAAACTTTCTTATTTGTTAGTTTTATTGCCATGTCTTCATGGTATTGCTTATTTAATTTGTCTAAAAGAACCATTAGCTCTTGAAATTATTATTATGAAAAGTAGTAATTTTATGAAATGTAAAAATAAAACATTTTATAATGGTAATAATTCATACGATCTTTATTAATAAGTAGATAAGTAAATGAAATTTAGTATTACAGAACCACCTAAACACAAATATTTTAAATGGGAAACATCAGCCTCCACATTTATTCCATATATGTGTTTCTGGAATACTAATACTATTTTATTAAAAGATAATGCTTTTCTTAGAATTATAAAAGTTAAGGGTTTTTCTTTTGAAACAGCAGATGATGAAGATATTGATATAAAAAAGAATGCTAGAAACAACCTATTTAAAGGTATGGCCTCTGGAAATTTAGGTGTATATTTTCATACACTTAGAACTAGAAAAGAGGCTTTTCCAGAGGGTGAAATGACAAATGTTTTTGCAAAAAAGGTTAATGATGAATGGAAACAAAGACATGATGGCGATAAAAGCTTTGCTAATGAACATTATATCAGTATTATAAGAATGGACGATAAAGCTGGTTTAGCTAAATTTGCTACATTAGCTAGAAAACTTAGAAATAAGGCAGATGAAAGTGCTAGAATTAGAAACATGAGAGAAAATTTTAGCGAAATGGAAGAAATTACTAGCAGAATATTAAATGGTTTATCAAGTTATGGTGTGGAATTATTAGATGCAGTAGAAACAACTGATGGTATTTTTTCTGAAATGTGTCATTTTCTTGGTACATTAATAAATTGTGGATATTCACAAAATTATAGATTCATTGCATATGGTTTGGCATCATATTTACCAATTAATAGAATATATTTTGGAGCTAAAAGTTTTGAGGTTAAATTTCCATTTGATACAAAATATGGTGGTATGATATCTATTAAAGAATACAGAAATGCTACCCATTCTGGTATGATGGATGGTTTTTTGCAATTACCATTTGAATTTGTTATTTCACAATCGTTTCAATTTATTAATAGAACTGTTGCTGTTAGTAGTATTCAATTACAACAAAGAAGAATGATTCAATCTGAAGATGTTGCTGTATCTCAAATACATGAAATCGATGAAGCATTAGATGCTACAATGAGTGGCAAATTTGCTTTTGGTAAACATCATCTAACTGTTATGTGTATAGATGATAATATTAAATCTATTGAAAATGATTTATCAATGGTAATTGTTGAATTTTCAAATATAGGTATTACTGCCGTTAGAGAAAGAATAAATATGGAGGCAACTTTTTGGGCTCAATTGCCAGGAAATTTTGCTTATGTTGTAAGATCAGCAATAATTAATACATTAAATCTTGCTAGCTTTGCATCTTTGCATAATTATCCTTCTGGTAGAATTAGGAAAAATCATTGGGGGCCAGCTGTAACTGTTTTAAATACTGTTTCAGGAACCCCTTTCTTTTTTAATTTTCATGTTAGAGATGTGGGACATACAATGATTATTGGACCTACTGGTGCTGGTAAAACTGTTACAATGAATTTTTTATGTGCTCAAGCACAAAAATTTAATTGCAGAATGTTTTTCTTTGATAAAGATAGAGGTGCAGAAATTTTTATTAGAGCTATGGGTGGTAAATATATGACTATTGATGCCAGCAAATCATCTGGTTTTAATCCATTATTATTGCCAGAAACAAATGAAAATAAAACATTTCTTGTTGATTGGCTAAAAAGTTTAGTTACAGTTAATAATGAAATCATTACAGCAACAGATATGGCAAGAATTAATGAAGCAGTTGCTGGAAATTATAAATTGCCAATAAAAAAGAGAATTTTAAGAAATATTGCTCCATTTTTGGGTATATCTGGTCCTGATACATTAGCTGGAAGACTAGAAATGTGGCATTCTGATGGTTCACATGCAAAATTATTTGATAATGAAATAGATAACATAGACTTTTTTTCTGCAAAAGTATTTGGTTTTGAAATGGGTGAATTATTAAAAGATCAAGTAAGTATTGGTCCTGTTTTATTATACTTATTCCACAGAATTAATGCTTCACTTGATGGAACCCCTACAATGATTATTCTTGATGAGGCTTGGGCTTTAATTGATAATCCAGTGTTTGCACCTAGAATTAAAGATTGGTTAAAAGTTTTAAGAAAATTAAATGCTTTTGTTGTATTTGCTACACAATCTGTTGAAGATGCTACAAAATCTAGTATTTCTGATACACTTGTACAACAAACAGCTACTCAAATATATCTACCAAATTTAAGGGCAACAGAAGCTTATAAAAGTGTATTTATGCTTTCAGATAGAGAATTTCAACTTATTAAAAGTATAGATCCTGGAAGTAGATATTTTTTAATTAAACAAGATAATAGTGGTGTAATTGCTAGAATTGATTTAACAGGCATGAATGATATTATTAATGTATTATCTGGCAGAGCTGAAACAGTAATTTTATTAGATGAAATTATTAATGAAATAAAAAGTGATAAACCAGAAGACTGGCTACCAATATTTTATAAAAGAGTGAGGAAAATATGATAAAAATTGTTAATAAGATATTTTTGTTAAGTTTTCTTATAATTTATAATTTTATAAATATATCTTTTGCCAAAGATTATCCAGTTGACCAAACATATACTGTAACATATGATCCAATTGATGGTGTTAGATTTCATACAAAATCAAATAAAACTGGTTTAAGATATAATATGTGGGCAGATGGAAAGAGTGATTATACTTGGGAAAAGGGTAATGGATATTGTGCAGCTGCTGGTTGGACTATTAGTATATTAGGGCAAACTCATTTTCTTCAAGCACAAAATAGATATTATAATGATGATTATGGAGATGTAATTTACAAATTATGTGGTGCAGATTGGTTAATATGGGGAAATGAAGAAGTGGAGACTGTTATTGAACGGAATAATGGATGTGAAAATAATGAATGCACAATATATGAAAATATAAAAAAATATTATCCTACATTAGGAGATTTTAATGGTTCAAAAAAACATGCTGTCGCAAGATGTATTACGAATCCTAAGGATTGTGCCGATATTGTTAAGGCAAATAAATGCCAAGTTGGTGAAAATGAAAATACATGTATACCTATTGATAATGGTAGTCTTTTTAATATCAATGATAGAGTATATAGGGAAAATTTATATGATGGTGAAGAAATTATTAATTATAATTGTGTAGATCCAAGAGAAGAAGCAAAACAATATGATATTTTTAGAAATCGTGCAGATGGTAAGGTATATCAAACATATTATATGAGAGGCTATGAAGCTGGAAATTATGCATGTGATAGATATTTATTATATAGAAAAAAAAGTGGAGATGATTTTGATGAAGCATATAAGTGTTGCAAAAAAGCCGAAAGAAGTGTTTGTGTATATGATTATGAACAATTTGATCATGCAGTATTTTGTTCGATAGATAGTACTGGTATTTGTAGAATTAATAATGTAGAATTAATTATATATAAAGCTGCCGATGTTGATGGAGATAGCACTACAAGATATTGTGCTAGAACATATAATTTCTGTCCGTATAATTTTACAATTGAAGGTGGTTCTGAAATTGCTGATAAATTTAAAAAAGTTATAGATCCAAAATCTCAAGAAGATTGTGAGAAAAAGGGTTATATTGAACAAGATTATATTGAACAATGCGATCTTAAATATATACAAGACGATTGTAGTGAAAATGGAGAAATATATAATAATTGTTTAGATAATATTAAAAATTTTTATCAATATCATAGACATTGTGTTGTAGTAAAAGTTGATGATACTAGTAGCAGTCTTTTAAATGAGTCATATGCTCCATTTATGGATAAATCTTGTCTAAATGGTGTAGGAAGTTCTCATAATATTACACTAGGTTCTAGTAGAGTATATAATGATTATTCACGAGTATCTGGACAATATAATAATGCTATGTCGGCCAATGTTGCAGAATGTTTTGTTGAAACACTAAAAAACTTTTTATTCAATAGAGCAGGACATACCAAATGTAAAGATGCATCTGAAATGCCTGATGAAAATGAAACTTGTAAAAGTGGTGAAATTTATATAAAAGGTATGCAACTTACTGATTTCAATAAAGATGTTGAAAATGATTTATATAAATATCCATTAAAAGAAGTTATTATTGCTATTAGAAATATTGTCAAGACTTTTATTATGATTGCTATTTCCTTATATGGTTTCAATATATTAATAAAAGGTGGCAAAATTGGTGATAGAAGAACAGTAGTAATGTTTTTAATTAAAATATCTATTATTTTAACATTAAGTTATAGTAAATTTTGGTATGACAATCTTTTTGCATTTACTTATGGTGTATCTGATTCCTTTTTTAATGCTGTATCAAAAATTACCTTTGATACTACTATTGATCAAAATGGAAATTTAGTTCATGATGATGGTTGTTTTTTTGGTGATATAAATCTTATTAAAAATGCAGAAACATCTCCGGAAGTTTTAGAGGTTCTTGAACAATATCCAGATAATTACTATGATCAATATCCTAATGATAGAAGATATTTGGCATTTTTTGATACATTAGATTGTAAAATGTCAAAATATTTAGGTTATAGGGGAAATTATGGATCCCCAAATATATTTAAAATACTTTTATATGGTCTATTAAATCCATTTAATTTAGGATTATATATGGGTGTATTAGCAATGTTTGCAGGACTTTTATTATTAGTCTTCATGATTAGAATTGTTTATATATTTGTAGCTAGTAGTGCTGCGGTTACAATTTTATTATTTTTATCTCCTATCATGATACCATTAATTTTATTTAAAAAAACAAGTGGTATGTTTTCAAAATGGCTTAAAAATCTAATAGGCTTTTCATTACAACCAATGATATTAGCAGCTTATATTTCTATATCTATTATGATGGTAGATACTTATGCAACAGGTGATGCTTTATTTGTTGGACAGGGTTTAGATAATAGGGAATTAATTTGTGGATATGTATGTAAAAGTGCTACAACTGGAGAAATATTAAGTTATACCACAAAAAGAAGTGGTATAGCTTCTGTTATTTTAAGAATTGTAGATTTATTTAAAGATAAACCAGATGATTATGTAATTAGTAGTAGTGAAATAGATGATGACGAATTATATAAAGATTTTTTTAAAGATATAACATTAGGTACAGCTAGATCAGTTGCAATGGATATGATTTCTTTGGAAGACTGTGGTATGGAAGATACAATAGTTGATATAAAAGAATCTAGTCCTTTATGTATGATGGACAATATTACTCTTATAACAAATCCTATTGGACTTTTCCCAACTATTGCTGATTTAGGTTTAGATGGTATTTTTTCCTTTTTAAGATTTTGTTGTTTGATGTTTATATTAAATATGATGTTAAATAAATTAAGTGCAATGACTTCTGCAATAGTGGGTAGTAGTCAAATTCCTGGTTTGCCAACTTCAGCAGATCTAGTAAATATAGCTGGAAAAATTATGTCAATATTTAATTTCGTTCTTAGAGCTACAAAGAGACTTGCATCTGGACCTTTGGCCATGAAAACTGGCGAATTAGTAGGCAAAGGATTTAGTTATTTAAAAGGTTTATTTAGTAGCAAATCATAAGAACTTTATAAAGTTTATTGCAATTAATATTTGTTATGTTATTATTAAATAAATTAAGATATAAGCAATATGCAAAGTAAAATTATAAGAATAAAAAATATAAAATATACTATGAATATAGTATTATTTGTATTTATTTATTTGCTTATAAATATAAATATTACATATGCTACAATTGTAAAATGCAGTGATTTTTTTAATATATTAAAAAATAATACAGCATTAGATGGTAAAATTGATCAATGTATTAGTTATTCACCAGTTGTTGAAACTAGTGATGGTTTAGCTAGTTTATATGATGCTGAACTTAATAAAATAAAAAAAGATAGAGATGAAAATGTACCATTATATCAACCAGATTTATCAATTACTAATGGCAATAATGGCTTAGAAAATGTAGTTAGCAATAGTAATATTTCTAGTAATCTTAGTAGTGATGACTTAAATAATATAATAGATAATGTTAGATTGTGTGGTTATGGCTGGAATACATATGTTTATGAAAGAAGTAGTATTAAAAATAATATAGATAAAAATACCTGGTATCCATCTTTCGGTTCTTTTCCAAATTCATATCAATATAAATTAGATAAAATTTTTAATAATATTTTTTCATGTGATGAATATTATGAACTAAATAATAATGGTGAAATTGTTTTTAATGATTTAGCAAAGAGATGTTTAGAAAATAATAATAATTTAAATTCTAGTGAATGTAGTTATTTTAAGTCAAATTGTTTTCCAATAATTCCAATGTATACTGATGGTAGATATTGCGATTCTGGTTATTGCACAGGAATTAATGAATCAACAAAAAATATAAAAAATAGATTTTATAGAGAATATTTATATTCGGGTATAGAATTTAAAATACCAACTCAGGCTAATGCAATAGATTTATCTTACCCAGATATTTTAAGAGATACAAAACATTTATATAAAAATGGTGGTGGTTGTTTTGATCCTAGATTAGATTCCGATAAGGGATATACTGGATTGGAACAGAGATACTATTTCAAAGGTAATGAAGCAGCAAACTATGCATGTGAAAGATTTGAATATAGAGGACAGGGCTGTGTTAATTATAATGGTCAAGAAGTATATGGCCAAAATTCTCAAGAATGTCAAATATTATTTGAATTTGCTAAGATGTGTTGTGAACATAGAAGAAATGGTGGTGTATGTGTATATACTCCAACACTTTTTAGTTCTGCTATTGCCAATGGAAAAGCTAATAATAAAACTGAATATAGTACTGTATTTAATGGTGTTCAATATGATTTTAAACTTACATCTGATAAAAAAATATCTAATAGTCCAAATGTTGCCTTCTGTTCAAAATATGCTAATACAAATGGTGCTAATACATGTGAACTTAAATTCGGTAATGGTAAATTATTACTATTAAATGCTTATTATGGGCAATTAGATGATGATATTAAAGTTGTTGCAAATGGAAATACAGATAAAATATGTGTTAGAACAGGAAATTTATATCCTAATAATTTTAATTTGTTAAATGGTACAGAAATTCAAGACTTATATTGTGATGGTTATTATACATTATGTAATAATCCATTAAATGAAGAAGTTGAATCTGATAATTTTTCAATTTGGGATGATAATTATGCAAATGATTTTAGTAAAATATGGACTACTAATGTTAAAAATGGTGGTGTAATACAAACAGATGTGTATGGAAAGACTAAAAATATATATACATTTAATGCACATTGTGTAGATAGTAGTTTTAAAGCGGTTGATTTAATGACATCTTCTATAAGACGGGATGGTAGCAGTAAATTCTCGCCAGCAGTATGTAGTGATTTTTCAAAAGGTGCATCTCAAAATTCGGCTTCATATGATACTACGGGAAAAGCTATTCTTTCTTTTGTTACTGGTAATAATAATCTAAATATTACAGCTCCAATGGCTGAATGTTTATTAGAGACAGCAAAGAATATGTTTTTAAATAAGGCAGCAATCAGTTTATGTAAAGATCCAGATGAAACAATTAATCGTGAAGGTTTATGTGGATATGACACTTTTGGTCCACCTATTTCCATTAGACATGAGAAATATGATGCAAGATATAGTGGTGAGAGTAATGCTTATGAATATATTATTGGAGAAACATTACCTCAAGAATATAATGTGTTTTATAAAATTCAAAGTTTTATGAGAAATATTATCAAAGTAATTCTAATGTTGGGCATTGTTGCTGCTGGTGCTAGAATACTTATTTCTGGTGATTTAGATTTATTTGGTATGAAAAAAGTTAAAGAAATTATTCTTTGGGTTATTAAATTTTCATTAGTTATGTATTTTGCTTTATCTGATGCTTGGCAATCAAAATTTTATAATATGTTAATGTCTTCAATGGAATTTATGTATAATAAGATGTTTCAAATATCATTATTAGGTTATGATAATTATAAAGCAATATATGATGAAATAAAATGTGATCTTAGAACTACAACAGAAACAACGACTAAGGGTTATACTAGAATGTGTTATGTTGAAAGTATTAAAGAAATACAACAAAATTATATTGTATATGATGAACCTGGCTATTATGTTTATGAAATTCCAGAAGGTACTGAAAGCATAGAAATTAAAATATGGGGAGCTAGTGCTGGTACGGAAATATCTAACAGTAATATTCAACCTGGTAAAGGTGGATATTCTTATGGTGTTTTAGATATTGAAGATAATTTAGATAAAATACAAAATAATAAATTGTATATTTATGTAGGAGGTATGGCTAATACCGGTTGTAATTTAAGCAATGAAGAAGAACAAAAATATGCTAATTGTGAAGGATATTTTTCTTGTGGTGGTTTTAATGGTGGTGGTAGTGGTGCTAAGGGGTATTATAATAATGGACAAGGCGGTGGTGGTGCTACTGATATTAGATTTATTGGTGGAAAATGGAATAATATAGATAGTTTAAATTCTAGATTTATAGTTGCCGGTGGTGGAGGTGGTATGGCAAATACTACACTGAATGAACAAAAGTATTCCGGTGGTGCTGGTGGTGGTGGCAATAACAATGGTACATTTATAATGAGTAATCTAGTTGATATAGATAATTATAGATATGCTTGTTTTGGCACAGGAGGTACTGATTCATCTGGCGGTGTAGGGGGAAATTGCAGTAAGGCTTGTAAAAGTGATAATATTTTTGACACATGTATTAGTAATAATTTATGTACTAATATAAATTATTGTCTATTAAAACAAGAATGTTTAAATTTATGTAAAAGAGAAGAAAAGTGTACAGTAGATTCATTTTATAATGTTTGTAGATCTGGTATTGTTAATGATGATTGTAGATTTAATAGTGGTATATTTGGTGCTGGTGGTAATGGTAGAGAAGGTTATTATGGCGGTAGTGGAGGAGGTGGAGGTTATTATGGCGGTGGTGCTTCCAGCGAAATAATACAACGAAGTAATGTTGATAATTATATAGGTGGTGCTGGTGGTGGTTCTGGTTATATAAATACATCAATTCTTACAGATTTTGGCGGGGAAAGTGGAGTAAGGTTTGGTCATGGTAGAGTGGAAATAAAATTAATAGGTGCATCAGATTCTGCAATTGAAGAAGTATTAGAAGCAAAAAATGATGATATTCCAATATACAATTTACCAGAAGATATTAGAGACAATGATATAGATAATACCATAAATGTTGATAATAATACTACTAATAATAATATTGATAATAATATTACAACAAATGAAGATAATAACAATTCCAACGAAAATTTATTAAATAAATCTTGTGTAATTACAAATAAAGTTGTAGATCCAAATTTGGGTACAATTATATATAAAATATGTTATTCGAATTGTCAGCCTAGAATAAGAGATGAAGAATATGATATGATAACTATTGATGAAGAAACACTATATCCAGATTTTACTATAACTTCATTTGATCCAGATAATGTTCCAACAGATGAAGAAGTAAAAATGTCTTCTTATATTATTGAAGAAGACGAAACTAAGCAAATAACTTTAAATACATATTGGAAAAATTGTGAGTTTGTAATAACAGATGGAATGAGATATAGTGATAAATATGATGGTTGTTATTTTGGTGATATTGAATATCCCGCAGGTAAAGAATATTTAGCTATATTTGATACATTAGATTGTAAAATAGCTCATTATTTTAATCTTGCAGTTGGTAATACAGCGACAATTATTTGGATGATTTTATTTTTTTATATTTTATCAAATCTAGGATTATTATTTACTGTTGTAATTTTCTTTATGCTAACTATTATACTTTTAATAACAGCTAAAATATTTTTTATTTTTGTAACTAATACAATAGGAATTACATTTATGGTATTTGTTTCGCCATTTACTTTGCCATTTGCATTAATTCCAAGATTTAAAAATATTTTTGATGCTTGGCTTAGTAATTTAATGGGTTTTTGCTTGCAAGTGATTTTAGTAGTTTCTTTTACAGGCTTTGTGATGACATCTATTGATTCTTTTGCATTAGGAGATGCTAGATATATTAATCATAATGATAATGGAAGATTACCAACATTGCATTGTGATGCTAGGGATGGATTTAGTATATTATGTCTTTTGAGTTCTAATGCATCATCTGGTACACAAGGACTTGGTATTGAAATTCTTGATTTTTTGGGTTTAGGTCCAATATTTTCAATAGCTGATTATATTATAAATCCAGATGGAGGATATTTAGCTATGCTAGTAGAAATATTTTCATTTCTTATTGTATCCTTTGTTTTAATGGAATTACTAGATAAAATTCCTGATCTATCGCGAAAATTATTCTCTGGTCCTGGAATGCAAAAAGCTAATACTAATTTTAGAAGTATGATGGGTAAAGTTACAACATATGGTGGTAATGCACCTTATCAACTTGTTAGAGCCGGTCGTGTTATGACTAGAAGTTTAACAAGAGAACTGACTAAGATGTTTACAGGTGAAAAGGGTAATTATAAAAAAACTTGGGCTAATAGGTTTAAACCAGTAACAAATTTCTTCCGCAACAATTTCACAAAAGATGGTAGAGACCTTATATATACTAAAGCAAAAGAAAAAGAGGATAATAAAAAAATTGAAGAATATGGTCAAAAAAAACCTGAAGAAGAACAAGCGAAAGGTGCAGATAAAAAATCATAATATTATTATCAATACACTATTTAAAATATATGGAAATAATAAAAAAATATAACCTTATTACTAAAAAAAAGTTTGGACAAAATTTTCTCACAAGTGAAAATATATTAGATAAGATTGTGGTGGTTGCTGGCAATATTGAAAATAAAAATATTTTAGAAATTGGTCCTGGACCAGGTGGCTTGACTACATCTATATTAAAACAAAAACCTAAAAAGCTTATTTCTGTGGAAATAGATAATGATTTATTTGAAATATTAAAAGTTGAGTTTGATAAATATAATAATTTTGAAGTTATTAATGAAGATGCTTTAAAAATCAATGAAAGTGAATACTTTAATAATAATATTAATGTAATTGCTAATCTTCCATATAATGTTGGTACTAACTTATTGTTGAAATGGCTAAATAATATTCAATTGTTTGAAAGTTTTACTTTATTATTACAAAAAGAAGTGGTTGAAAGGATAGTTGCAAAACCTTGTACAAAAGATTATGGTAGATTGTCAATTATTACACAAGCTTTATGTGATGCAAAAAAAATGTTTGATATTAAACCAGAATCTTTTATTCCACCACCAAAAGTTATGTCTTCTGTTGTATATATAAAACCTAAACAAAATATTGAAAATATTAATATTAAAAAATTGGGGATAATTACACAAACTTTATTTAGTCAAAGAAGAAAAAAAATTAAAAATGCTATTAATTTATTATTAAAACAGAATTTTATAAATTCTAACTCTATAATTAATATAGATTTAGACAAAAGGGCGGAGGAATTATCTGTTGACGAGTATATTAATTTATCTAAATGAATTAGGCTAAATAAAATACTAAAAATAAAAATGCAACAATTAATGCAGGTCCAAATGGGAAATACTCATTTTTCTTAATTTTTTGCCATATTAAGCCAAATATTAAACCAAATAAACCTGAGAATAAGAAAAATAATGGTAAAACATCTATTCCTAAAAGTAAGCCACAAATAGTAATTAATTTAATATCTCCACCACCTATTGCATCTTTCTTTTTCCATTTTTCTACTATTAAACCACAAATAAAAATTAACAGAAAATAAACAATTGCTGAAAATACTGAATATAAAGGATCAAATTTATTATAAAAGATAAAAGTTAAAGTTGTGATTAAAAGAGCTACCTGTGTTGAATCTGGTATTGTATATGTTTCTAAATCAGTAATTATCATAATCATACATATAACAATAAATACATCAACTAATATTGTATTAAAATTATAACCAAATTTTAAATATGAAGATAAAAATAAAATAGCAGTAATTATTTCTGTTAATGGATATCTTAAAGAAATTTTTGTACCACAATTTAAACATTTACCTTTTTGAAATAGCCATGAAAAAACAGGTATTAAAGATATAGCTTTTAATTTTTTATTACATACAGGACAATGAGATCTAGTCCACATGCTTTCATTTCGTGGCAAACGATAACTTACAGCTGTAATAAAACTACCAAATACTGAACCAAAAACTAATGACATTATAATATAAAAAATATTTTCCATTTTTTCTCCTATTTAATATAAAAATTATTAATCATTGCAAATGTTAAAGATATAGCTATACCTAGCCCTGCTAAAATTAAATCTTTAAATATTAATTTTCTGGCTTTTTTATATCTTTCTTTTAATGTTAAAACACCATCACTTTCAAGCTGTGCTATACATAATTCTCTTCCGGCTAAGATACCAATAAATACCCAAGTAGTTGCCATAGGAGCATGACTAACTCTATTTAATATTAAAATTACAAATGCAAATGAAAAATTTATAATAGATGTAGATCTTTTATTTGTAATGTCCTTTTTTTCGCTAACAATTTTTTGAATAGGACCACCATGATTATAAAAAGTAAATCCAATAAAAAATATACCTAATATTAGAAATAATATTAAATCATGTATAGAAAGTTCTCTTGGTAAATATACTACAATATTTGATGTATTATTGGTAAGCCAAGAAACCCATAATACACCAGTTGATAACCATTGTAATCTTTTCCATATTCGCAATCTTTTTTCCGTTCCTTCATTGGATAGAAGAATTTTAAAAAATTTTAATATTATTCTCCATAATAAATAACTTACTGCAAAACCAATAGTATAACCAATAAGTGTTTTTAATAATACAACACTAATAGCTCTTTGAGAAGCAAATACTGACAAAATTAAAAATGTAGAACTTACTGGAATTTTATAATATGTTAAAATTATTAATAAAACTGGTGGAATATAATGCATAAAATCATTTCCATTGTGGTATGGAATTAAAACTAATTTATCAAAATCTAGTCTATGCATATTATAAAACCAAGCAAATAATAGGGTTACAATAAATAAAATTGAAATATAAAACCACATTTTTAGCCACGATTTTTTAGAATTAGATGTTATAAAAGTACCCAGAGTTTGTACTGAATCATTACTCATTGTACTAAACATAGTGAGAAAAACACCAAACCAATCAAGTTTATTTGTTGGACAAAAAATTATCATAAGTAAAAATATTACAATTAAGAATAATATATTATTTTTAGATAATATATTATTTGTTGCACTGCCTTCTGTTATTCTTTCTTTAATATTTTCTAACATAAATAATAAACTAAATTTTATATAAAAATAATCAATAAAATAAATATTGCAAGAAATATTAATATTATGATATTATATTTTTTTCTTGCTTTTTAAAGTCGTTTGCTATACTATTAAATAAATTATAATTATTTGAATATTATGAGAAAAACCGTTTTAAACATTGTAAATAATAGTCATAATCATAATTATTTACTTAAAAAATCTAAATTTTATATCAAAAATAATGGTGGTTATAATTTTGTTATTTTAAGCATGGTTATACTTATTATGGGGGCTATAATGACAGCTGTTATTGGGTATTATGATACTAGTAATATAACTAGAAGAACAAGAATCACAGAAAATAAATTTAAAATTATTCATACAGCATTAATGAATTATATGTTGCAAAATGGAAAAATGCCTTGTCCTGCTCCATTAGATTGTGATCAAAGTGGTTGTAACGGTACTACTACTAGACCAGAAAAAGAATTGGGTATTGAATTTAGAAGAGACTCAGCAATAGAGAATGAATGTCTCAGTGATAATACTGGGGTTTTTAGATCGCAAAATGAGCATGGTGAAGATTTATTATATGGTAATGTGCCTACTAAAACATTAGGATTAGCTAATAATTATTTAATAGATGAATGGAATAATAAGCTAGTTTATATTATTCCAGAATTATTAACCAGAGAAAATGCATTAAAAGATATAAACAGTTCATCAATATATGCTGGAAATTCTGGTGAATATGTAAAAGATGGTGAGATGTTTTTACTTTTATCAAATAATGTTCATATACCAGGTGCTTATCCATTGGATAATAGAGATAATAATATTTTTAATGATACTATTGTAGTGGAAGTTGAAGATGATGATGGCAATATTTCAAAAATAGAACAAAAAGTTTCTAACTTACCACAAAAAGATTTTAGTGTAGATTTAAATGATGGAAATTATTTAAAATATTCTAGAAATTTAAGAAATTTCTTTGAAGGCATTGTGGGTAGTGGTACCGGTGATAATGAATTGATTAATCCTGATTGTGAAGCAATTGAGGTTAATTATAAAACTGCTGATGGTAGTGAAGATATTACATTAGAATATAGTTATACAGGACGTTATGAAACTTTTATAGTTCCAGAAGGTGTTGATAAAATTTATATTGAATTATGGGGTGGTGCTGGTGGTGATGTTGGTGTAAAGAATGATATGTATGGTAATCCAGTAGAATCACTTGGTGGAGAAGGTGGATATATGAAAGGTACTTTAAATGTAAAACCAGGAGAAAAATATTATATTTTTGTGGGTCAAAAAGGTGCAGATTTACGTGAAGCTTATAATACAATGGCTTGGAATGGCGGTGGTAAACAAGATTATGAAGATGGTGGTGGAGGTGGTGCTACTGATATTAGATTGGAAGTTAATGAAGCAGATCCTACTGATTGGAAAACAACATTAAAAAGTAGAATACTTGTAGTTGGTGGTGGAGGTGGTGCTTCTATACCTGATCCAAAAACTTCTGCTTTAAAAGGTGGTGAAGATGGTGCGAATGGCTGTGGTTGCAGTAATCAATTAGCAGGTTATTCCTTAAATCAATTCGGTATTAGTGGTAGAATGTGTTATGGTAATAATACTCCTGCTGGACAACAAAATACTTGGGATACTTACATAGCTATTGGTGGTGGTAGAGGAAATGGTTATGATGAGGGACGATGTACGGTTTTAGGTGGTAATACCATGATGGGTGGTGGTGGTTATTATGCAGGTGGTGGAACTTGTGGTGGTAGTAATAGGGGAACTCACTCAAAAAGAAAGAATTCTTGTAAAGCTGTTGGTACAACAGGTGATTGTGATTTTAGTTATGGTGCTGGTGCAGGTGGTGCAGGTTTTTATTCTTCGGCTTTTAATGTACAAAAAGCTACATGTGGTGGTAATAGGGGAAAGGATGGAAAGGTTAGAATTACATATAAAACAAAAACTGATGGATTATATGCTACATTTACATTTAATAAGACTAAATATCAAGAAGTTGCTTTCTCTAACGAAGAATGTCCTTATTTAGTTTCAAATCCACCGGCACAAAATGATTTTTACTCTTTATCTAATTTTAGAGATATAAATAATGTCGTTGTAACTAATAAGATGGCTCTTGAATGTGGACTAGGAGGAAAATGGAAAACAAGAGTTGTAAATGGTTTTGAAGAATATGATTATACATATAGATGTCTAGCATTAGAAAAATGTAAAAATCCTAATTTAGTAAAACCTAATATTGAGTGGAATGTTAATTATGATGTCGCATATACTGGTGTTGTTGAAAGTGTTGATGGTAAATACAAAATGGAATGTGGCATAGATAAAAATGGCAATGCTCAATGGTATTCAAAATAATTTGTTAATATTATTAATATATATATTTATAAATTATTTAAAATTATAATATAACCCCTGGTTAATCTAGGGGTTTATCTTATATTGTTGGGTATCTTACCAAACACCAAGTTCTATTAAAATTAAATGCATAATTTAAATTAATTTTGTAAAATTAACTATTTGTAAGTCTTAGGTATGGAGTCAGGAGACCCCATACCACAGTAGAATTCTTTTTATTTTCTGTTTTGTGTTTTTTATTAGTGGTTTATGGATTGCTTCGTCGTTTCACTCCTCGCAATGACAAAAAGAGCTGTCATTGCGAGAGTTGCTTTTGCAACTCGTGGCAATCTCGTTTATTCTAGGCTCGTTATTATGAGACTTCGTAGAACTCGTGGCAATCTCGTTATTATTGACTTCTTATTGCGAAGGCCGAAGACCTGTGGCAATCTCGTTATGGCAACCACTGCACCTAACCCCACATCGTCATTGCGAAGGCCGAAGGCCTGTGGCAATCTCAGTATGGGGTATAATTTTATTTATTCATGGGATTCTTTTTATTTTCTGTTTCTATATTAACTCCTTAATAGTTATGAATTATTTAATGATGTAGGTTTATCCCCTTTATAAGGGAAAAACAATAAAGTTCTTTTTTCCTTGCCTCCCTTTGTAAGGGGGGATGTTGCGAAGCAACAGGGGGGTTGAGAAAGAAATTGAAGCACAAAGTGGGAAAATGATATGCTTGCATAATCATTTTAGCTTGTCGTCCCACGAAGTGCGAAACGAACGAAGTGAAGATCAAAATTGAAAATTAATATTTCATTTAAAATTAATTCTTTAATTTGATAAATAGTGATGAATTATTTTTATTTTATGTTTTGTTTTTATTGATGGTGAATGTTTTTATTTTGTAATAAAATAAAAATAATATAAATCTATAATTAGTGATTTCTTTTTATTTTCTGTTTTTGTATTTGCTATTAGTGGTTTGTGGATTGCCACAGGCCTTTGGCCTTCGCAATGACAAATGGGACAAAGGGTAGTGAATTCTTTTTTTCTTTTTTGTTTTTTATATTAACTTTTTGTGGTTTATGGATTGCTTCGCTTCGCTCGCAATGACGAAGAAAAATAACTGTCATTGCGAGAGTTGCTTGCAACTCGTGGCAATCGCAGTATGGCAACTACCACACTCAACACATACCGTCATTGCGAGAGTTCGTAGAACTCGTGGCAATCTCATTATTCTAGGCTCGTCATTGCGAAGGCCGAAGGCCTGTGGCAATCCATTATATTATAAATTAATAATTAATCACAATATAATAAAAGACTTTAATATCTACTATTAAAAAATTTGTTAATTATTTAATTAACTATCTAAAATAAATTTCTTGTATCAAATTTTTTCCATTCTTCTAAAAATTCTTTAAAATGTGGTTTTGTCTCATCATCTTTGAAACTTTTTAAATAATCAATCAATTCTGTGTTACATTTTATAAAATTATCTTTATTTAGACTTCCAGAATGTAGTTGAAAATTTAAGTAAAGAAGATATGTATTTATAACATCGGTTTCGCAATAGTCCCTAATTTCTTTGATTTTTCCTGTATCATATAAATCTGTAACTTGTGAACCATCGGTACCAATTTTACCTGGTATACCCATGATAGAACATACTTCATTCATTTTACATCTACAAGATGCTCCAAAATCAGAAAATGCTTCTAATAAATCGCAATGCCAATCTAATGAATATCTTTGATTATAATTGTTCCATTTATCACCACTTTTATATAACCAAGATGCTGAAATTCCATATTTCATAGCTCTGTATTTTAATACTGGTAAATCAAAAGTTCGTCCATTATAGCTTACTAATCGTGGTGGATTTTTTGACATATAATTAAAAAAACCTTTTATAATTTCTTCTTCTGTGGAGTCTACAAAGCCACCACTTCTTAAATCGGTTAATATATAATTTTCTGTACCATCTCTACATAATTCAATTTGTGCTTCTAAAAAACTAATTGCAACTACTTTATGAAATGGTTGTCTAGGAAAAGGATTACCCCCAGATACATCTATATGATATTCTTCTAGTTTTTGTCTTAATTCTGTAATGTTATCACTTTTAAAACCCGTTAAAGATTCTACGGCTTCTGTGTCAGGTATTGTTTCTATATCAAATACAAAAATATTTTTATGGATCATAATTGAATAAATTTTTTTCTTTTATTATTGAGTGTTTTTTTAAAAATACAAGTATTTAATATTATAGTATTTTATATAGTGATATATATTTAATATTTTTATATAATTAGATATATTTATATTATTTTTAAATAAATATATCTTGATTTTAAAATAATTCTTTGTATTATATCAACTGCAAGTTGAATAAATAAGGAGTTCTTATGGAAAAATTACAGGTTTATAAATGTCCTATATGTGGAAATATTGTTGAAGTTTTACATGTTGGTGGTGGAAAATTGGTTTGTTGTGGTAAACCAATGGAATTAATGATAGAAGGTACAAGTGATGGTGCATTAGAAAAACATGTTCCTGTTGTTGAAAAACAAGGAAATGGCTATTTGGTTAAGGTTGGTGCAGTTCCACATCCTATGACAGAAGAACATTATATTGAATGGATTGAAATTATTACAGAAAATGCTACATATAAAAAATTCTTAAAACCAGGTGATAAACCAGAAGTATATTTTGATAATATTAAAGAAAATAAATTTACTGTTAAGGAATATTGTAATCTTCATGGCTTGTATAAAGCAGATGAAGAATAATAAATCTCTTATATAAACAAAGTAATATTTTACAAGATATTTTAATAATAGGTCAATAATATTTTATAAATATTGTTGACTTTTAATTATCTAACAAGCTAATATTCAAGTAGATAAAATATTAATAGAAATGATGGAAAATACAACACATATTTCATTAAAGAATACAGAAGATTATAAAAGACTACCTAAAATACTTGTTATGGGTGTTGGTGGTGGTGGTTGTAATGCTATTAATAATATGATGGCAAAAGAAATAGATGGTGTTGATTTTATAGCTGTAAATACAGATATGCAATGTTTAGCTCACTCTACGGCACCTAGAACTATACAACTTGGTAAAACTACAACAAGAGGACAGGGTGCTGGTTCATATCCAGAAATTGCATTAGCTGCTGCCGAAGAATCAAAAGAGGAGATTGAAGAAGCTTTAAAAGATGTTGAATTATTATTTTTAACAGCTGGTATGGGTGGTGGTACTGGTACTGGTGCTACTCCATATATTGCTAAACTTGCAAAAGAAAAAGATATTTTGACAGTTGCTGTTGTGACAAAACCATTTCAATATGAAGCAGAAGTTAGACTAAAAATTGCAGAACAAGGTATTGCTGAGCTTAGAAAATATGTTGATACTATGATTGTTCTTCCTAATGAAAATTTATTTAGGATTGCTAATAAAGAAACTACATTAAAAGATGCTTTTGCTTGTTCTGATAATGTTTTATATTTAGGTGTAAAAGGTATTACTGATTTAATTACTACTCCTGGTTTGATTAATCTTGATTTTGCTGATGTTAGAATGGTAATTAAAAAAATGGGTAGAGCTATGATGGGAATGGGTGAAGGTGAAGGTGAAAATAGAGCTATTAAAGCTGTTGAAGAAGCTTTATCTAACCCATTATTAGAAGATGTTAATATTAAAGGTGCTACTGGTGCTTTGATTAATATTACTGGATCTCCTGATATGACATTATTTGAGTTTGATGAAGCAGCTAAAAGAGTTAGAGAAGAAATTGGTGGAAATAGTGCAACAATTAAAGTCGGTACAGCATTTTCTAAGGAATTAGAAGGAAAGGTTAGAGTTTCAATATTTGCTACTGGTATGCAAGAAAGTATTGCTTATAATAATACAGAAAATGTTGAGGAAAATATTGAAGAAAAGAAGGAAGATAAAAAAGAAATTGAAAAAAATATTAAAAAACAAATTCAAGAAAGCATTGTTTTTGGAACATCTAATGATATAGATGATAATGATAATAATAAGGAAGAAAAATCAAAAAATATTAAAAGAGGAATTTTACAAGATAAACCACAAAGAGCATTTGTTAGTAAAACAAAACTTTCTGCACAAAAAGAAGGCGATTTTTTTGAAATGCCTGATCCACAAATTGAAGAAGTTTTAGTTGAAGATGATGATAAGAATGACAATTCAATTTTATTTAGTTTTTTTAATAATTTTTCTTCAAAAAAAAATAAAAATAATACAGTGAATAGTATTTTTGAATCAAAAAATAAAAAAATTGAAATTAGAAATAATAGTAATGACAATTCTATTGATGAAAAAGTATTAAATATACCTACTTATTTAAGAAATAAAAAAATATAAATAATAAAAAAAATCAAAAATTTTTAATTTTTTTTGGCTCAATTTACTTTGAGCCTTTATTTTTTAATAATTAAATAAAATAAAAAAAATTTTAAAATTTTTCTTGACTATTAAAAAAATGTATTTTATAATTGATGAGGTGAGATTCGGAAACTCCAAAAAATAAAAATTAAAAAAGAAATAAAATAAAAAAATTAAAAATATTTCTTGACTTTTATTTTTTTCTGTTTTACAATAATTCTCGCTGAGTTGTTTTTATATTGTGAATATTGATATTAGTACAAAGTATTATACAGAAGTTCATATAGATTTAATTCTATATATAGTTCAATTACTTTGTATACTCAAATTATTTAAAAAAGCAAAAGAAGGGCATTTGGTGGATGCCTTGGTGTTGGAAGGCGATGAAGGACGTAATAGACTGCGATAAGTCTCGGGTAGTTGTCAATAAGCTTTGATCCGAGAATTTCCGAATGGGGAAACCCACCCGTAAGGGTATCTACAACTGAATACATAGGAAGTAGAGGCGAACCTGGTGAACTGAAATATCTAAGTAGCCAGAGGAAAAGAAATCAATTGAGACTCCCCTAGTAAGTGACGAGCGAACGGGGACCAGGCCAATGTCATTTGTGTAAGAACTAGAATAAACTGGAAAGTTTAGCCATAGTAGGTGATAGCCCCGTATAGGTAGAAAGCACAAATGAATACGAGTAGAACGGGACACGTGAAATCCTGTTTGAATATAGGGGGACCATCCTCTAAGCCTAAGTACTAACCAACAACCGATAGTGAACCAGTACCGTGAGGGAAAGGCGAAAAGAACCCTGATAAAGGGAGTGAAATAGAACCTGAAACCGAATGTCTACAAGCAGTCAAAGCAGATTTATTCTGCGATGGCGTACCTTTTGCATAATGGGTCAGCGAGTTAATATATAAAGCGAGCTTAAGCCGATAGGTGTAGGCGAAGCGAAAGCGAGTCTGAATAGGGCGACTTAGTTTTATGTATTAGACCCGAAACCGGGTGATCTAGTTATGGTCAGGTTGAAGGTGGAGTAATATCCACTGGAGGACCGAACTCATTACTGTTGAAAAAGTATGGGATGAACTGTGACTAGGGGTGAAAGGCTAATCAAACCCGGACATAGCTGGTTCTCCGCGAAAACTATTTAGGTAGTGCGTCGTGTGGTTATCATTGGGGGTAGAGCACTGAATAGGCTAGGGGGTCCAAAAGACTTACCAACCCTAATTAAACTCCGAATACTGATGAATATAACACGGCAGACAGTCTGTGGGCGCTAAGGTCCATGGTCGAGAGGAAAACAGTCCAGATCGCCATCTAAGGTCCCAAAATCATCATTAAGTGGGGAAGGAAGTGAAAAAGCCAAAACAGCTAGGAGGTTGACTTAGAAGCAGCCATCCTTTAAAGAAAGCGTAATAGCTCACTAGTCTAATTAAGCTTTTTTGCACCGAAAATCTAACGGGGCTAAAATGATGTACCGAAGATGCGGGTTCATACGTTAAGTATGAGCGGTAGCGGAGCATTCCGTAAGCCTGTGAAGGTGAACTGTGAGGTTTGCTGGAGGTATCGGAAGAGAGAATGCTGACACGAGTAACGATAAACAGGGCGAGAAACCCTGTCACCGGAAGTCCAAGGTTTCCTACGTAAAGCTAATCTGCGTAGGGTTAGCCGGCTCCTAAGGCAAGGCCGAAAGGCGTAGTCGATGGAAATCAGGTTAATATTCCTGAGCCAGTGGGTGAGTGACGGATCCTACGTTTTGTATGTTCTTATTGGATTGAATATGCAGGGCAAGGGGTTCCAGGAAATAGCCCCCACATTAAGGCCGTACCAAAACCGACACAGGTGGACAAGTAGAGTATACTAAGGTGTTTGAGAGAACTATCTTGAAGGAACTAGGCAAATTACACCCGTAACTTCGGGAAAAGGGTGACCTAATCTAGGCAACTAGAAAAAGGTGGCACAGAAATGGGAGTGGCGACTGTTTATCAAAAACACAGGGCTATGCAAAATCATGAAGATGAAGTATATAGTCTGACGCCTGCCCGGTGCTGGAAGGTTAATTGAAGCGGTGCAAGCTGCAGATCGAAGCCCCAGTAAACGGCGGCGATAACTATGATCGTCCTAAGGTAGCGAAATTCCTTGTCGGGCAAGTTCCGACGCGCACGAATGGCGTAACGATCTCTCCACTGTCTCCAAGATAGACTCAGTGAAACTGGATTCTACGTGTAATACGTTGTACCCGCGGGTAGACGGAGAGACCCCATGCACCTTAACTATAACTTTACACTGATTTTAGATTTATGTTGTGTAGCTTAAGTGGGAGACTACGAAGCCTGGACGCTAGTTCAGGTGGAGTCAACAGTGAAATACCACTCTATGTAAGTTTGAAATCTAACTAGATGGCATAATCTGCTATTAGGACAATGTATGGTGGGTAGTTTGACTGGGGCAGTCGCCTCCTAAAGAGTAACGGGGGCGTGCAATGGTAGGCTCAGACTGAACGGAAATCAGTTTAAAAGAGTATAATGGCAAAAGCCTGCTTGACTGCGAGACTGACAAGTCGAGCAGAAACGAAAGTTGGTCATAGTGACCCGGTGGTTCTGAATGGAAGGGCCATCGATCAACGGACAAAAGGTACGCTGGGGATAACAGGCTTATAGTGTCCGAGCGCTCATAGCGACGACACTGTCTGGCACCTCGATGTCGGCTCATCACATCCTGGGGCTGAAGAAGGTCCCAAGGGTTTGGCTGTTCGCCAATTAAAGTGGTACG
>CALXVQ010000010.1 GCA_944392135.1 uncultured Rickettsiales bacterium | reverse complement strand
CCTAGAGGTGCTGCTAGTAGTATTAGGGCTATGCCCGAAAATGAAGAACCACCAGCTAAGCTGGTGGGTTACTTTTTTTGTTTTTATATTTACTGTCAATGGTTTATAGATTGCTTCGCTTCGCTCGCAATGACAAGGGGGTGAATGGTAATGAATTTTTTATTTTTTTGTGAATAAATAAAATATCAGTAATTGATAGATTGCTTCGCTTCGCTCGCAATGACGAAGGGGGGTGAGATATGATTATGGATTAAGTAGTAGAGAATTCTTTTTCTTTTTTATTTTTATATTTACTGTCAATGGTTTATAGATTGCTTCGCTTCGCTCGCAATGACAGGGGGTAGTGAATAGTGTTTATAGATTGTTTTTTGCTCGCAATGACGAATGGGGGATAATATTTGTGGATTGCTTCGCTTCGCTCGCAATGACGAAGGGATGGTAGTTCGCGGTTTATGGATTGCTTTTTGTTCGCAATAACAGTACCTCACATCGTTATTGCGAGAACAAACACTGCTATTGCGAGAGTTATTTGTATTTATGATAATACATTATATATTTATTCCATTATTAATGACTTTATGAAATAAATAACAAAAATAATAAATTAATTTAATTAAAATTATTAATAATTACTAAAATATATTAGAATGTTTTTATTGCATTATTTAAAAAGATATATATAATTAATTTTTATGTTAGTTAATTTTTTATAATGAAGAAAAATATTATAGTATCTTTTTTTATTATAATATTGGTTTTGTTGAATAACAAAGCACTTTCTAGTGATTTGTTAAATGATATAAATGATAGTTTAATTAATTTAAAAGAAAAGAGTAAAAAAAATTATAGAAATTATGCTCAATATAATAATTATAGAATAACTAACTTTGATCATCTTGAAGAGAATGAAGAACTTGAAGATTATAATGAGTTGAATGATGAACTGGTTTCTTTGAGCTCTACATATGCCACAAAATTGTCAAATAAATTTATAAAAAATATATATAAAGATAGTGAAATTGATTTAGATTTTAATGTAGATAGTGAAGGTAAAATAAAAGGAAATAGTAAATTAAAATTAGATTTATATAAAGGTAATAGAAGTACTTTTTTTGTAGAAACTAATGCAAAAGTTACAAAAAATAATAAATGGCAAGGAAATATTGGGGTAGGACAAAAGATATCTATTACAAAAGAATGGTTGTTTGTTTATAAAACTGGTATTGATTATGACTTCGAAGAAGTTAATCAAAAAGGTAATTTTGGTATAGAATTAAAACATAAAAAATGGCTAAAAATAACATCTAACTATTATAAAGCTCTTTCTAATATTATGGAATATCAAGATATGAGTTATAGTAATGATAGATTTACTGATGAATGGGAAACTGATTTAGAAACTGCTTTACCATTTTATGATAAAATATCCTTTAATGCTACATATACAAAAATTTATAATGATAATTTAAGAATGGTTGATAGTACTTATAATGATGAATATAATTTATGGTCTTATGGTATTGAGTATAAGCCGATTAAAAATTTTAAAACATTTTTAAAAAAGAAAAATACAAAAAATGATGATATAACAACAGAAATAGGTCTAGACTTTATATACGAATTTGAAATATTTTAATAATATATGATTGACAAAAGAATTATTTTTTTTAACTATATAAAAAAATATTATTGTTTGTAAATGAAGAAAATTATTTTAACAGGTGAAAGGCCTACTGGTCCATTACATATAGGACATTATTTTGGTTCTCTTGAAAATAGGGTAAAATTACAAAATGATTATGAAATGTTTATTATGTCAGCTGATATGCAAGCTTTGACTGATAATTTTGATAATCCTAAAAAAATACAAGATAATGTTTTTGAAACTGTTTTAGATAATTTAGCTGTTGGAATTAATCCTGAAATTACAACTCTATTTATACAATCTCAAATACCTGAATTGACTGAACTATTTACTCTATATTTAAATTTAGTTAGTGTTTCAAGACTTGAAAGAAATCCTACAATTAAGACTGAAATAGCACAAAAAGGTTTTGAAGAAAGTGTGCCGGCTGGTTTTTTATGTTATCCTGTTAGTCAAGCTTCTGATATTACAGCTTTTAAAGCAGAAGTTGTTCCTGTTGGTGAAGATCAATTACCATTATTAGAACAATGTAATGAAATTGTTAGACGATTTAATAGAATTTATAATACTGATATTTTAAAGGAGTGTGAAGCTTATTTGTCAAAAGTTAGTAGATTAATTGGTATTGATGGAAATGCAAAAATGAGTAAATCATTAGGAAATACTATTTATATAAAGGATAGTCCAGATATTATTAAGCAAAAAGTTATGTTAATGTATACTGATCCTAACCATATAAAAGTTGAAGATCCTGGAAAAGTTGAAGGAAATGTTGTATTTACATATCTTGATATTTTTGATAATAATAAAGAAGAATTGGAAGAATTAAAAAATCATTATAGAAGGGGTGGACTTGGTGATGTTAAATTAAAAAGAAGGTTGATTGATTTAATAGTTGCTAAATTACAGCCATTTCAAGAAAAAAGAAAAGAGTATGAAAATAATATGGATGAAGTTATAAAAATAGTTAAGAAAGGAAATGAAAAGGCAAGAGAAAAAGCATCTCAAACTTTAAGTGAAGTTAGAAATGCAATAGGAATCAATTATTTTTAAATTTTATTGCTTTTTGAAAAGAATTATTTATCATTTTTTAGAACAAATTATATAAGCTTATGAAAATATTACAGGAAATTGGAGAAAGAACATTAAAAAATTTTAGATCAATGGGTGTTGTTTCTATATTTTTTTATAAAATTATAAAATATTCTATTACACCAAGGTGGTATTTTAATGAAATTTTTAAACAATTATTAAAGATAGGTTTTTTATCTATTCCTGTTATTGGTATGACTGCTGTTTTTACAGGTGGTGCTTTGGCTTTGCAAATATTTATTGGCTCTTCTAGATGGTCTGTTACTGATACAGTGCCTAGTATTGTTGTATTAGGTATTACAAGAGAATTAGGACCTGTACTTACTGCTTTAATGGTCGCTGGTAGAATTAGTTCTGCTATTGCTGCTGAATTAGGAACTATGAGAGTTACAGAACAAATAGATGCTTTAAAAACCTTATCTACTGATCCATTTAGATACTTAATTGCTCCACGAGTTATAGCTTCTATTATATCTTTGCCGATTTTGACTTTAATATTTGATATTATTGGTATTTTTGGTGGTTATTTAACTAGTGTTTATAGTCTTGATTTTAATGGTGCTACATATCTTATTAAGACTTTTGATTTTATGAAAGCAGAAGATGTTTATTCTGGACTTATTAAATCTCTTATTTTTGGTTTTATTATAGGTTCCATAGGTTGTTATTATGGCTATAATTCTAATAAGGGTGCAGAAGGTGTTGGAAAAGCTACAACAAATGCAGTTGTTATTGCATCAATTTTAATTTTTATATTCAATTATTTAATGACAGAAATATTTTTTGTATAAATTTATTTATATGAAAATATTTTTAATAAAAATGCAATTTATTCTATATTTACTATTTATTTTGTAATTAAAATATTTTGATTATTTTGCTTGACTATTATAAATTGGTAATTATAATATTAGAGTAAATATGTATTCGAACTACTCGCCAGTCGAATGTAGAAGAGTTAACATATGAATTAAGTAGCGGGTGTAGCTCAATGGTAGAGCTCCAGCCTTCCAAGCTGATCACGTGGGTTCGATTCCCATCACCCGCTCCATTGTATATTTTATTAATGTCAAAAAATTGTAAGAAAAATGGCAAAAGAAACTTTTGATAGATCAAAAACCCATGTAAATATTGGTACAATTGGCCATGTTGACCATGGTAAGACTACTTTGACTGCAGCTATTACTAAAGTTTTGTCTGAAGAAGGTTTAGCTGAGAAAAGAGATTATGATGCAATTGATAATGCACCAGAAGAAAAAGAAAGAGGTATTACTATTAACACAACTCACGTTGAGTATCAAACAGCTAAGAGACATTATGCTCACGTTGACTGTCCAGGACACGCAGACTATGTTAAAAATATGATTACAGGTGCTGCTCAAATGGATGGTGCTATTCTTGTTGTTTCAGCAGCTGATGGTCCAATGCCTCAAACAAGAGAACACATTTTGTTAGCTAGACAAGTTGGTGTTCCTTACATTGTTGTATATATGAACAAATGTGATATGGTTGATGACCCTGAATTATTAGACTTAGTTGAAATGGAAATTAGAGATTTATTAAATTCTTACAAATTCCCAGGTGATACTATTCCTATTATCAGAGGTTCAGCTTTAAAAGTTCTTGAAGGTGATAAAGGTGAATTAGGTTATGGTTCAATTAAAAAACTTATGGATACAATTGATACATATATTCCAGATCCAGTTAGAGATGTTGATAAACCATTCTTAATGCCTATTGAAGATGTTTTCTCAATTTCAGGAAGAGGAACAGTTGTTACAGGAAGAGTTGAAAGAGGTGTTATAAAAGTTGGTGAAGATATTGAAATCGTTGGTTTAAGACCTACACAAAAAACAACATGTACTGGTGTTGAAATGTTTAGAAAATTATTAGACCAAGGACAAGCTGGTGATAATATTGGTGTTCTTTTAAGAGGTACAAAGAGAGAAGAAGTTGAAAGAGGACAAGTATTATGTAAACCAGGTTCAATTACACCACATACAGAATTTGAAGCTGAAGTTTATGTTTTAACAAAAGAAGAAGGTGGAAGACATACACCATTCTTTAAGAACTACAGACCTCAATTCTATTTTAGAACCACAGATGTTACTGGTACAGTTACATTACCAGAAGGTGTAGAAATGGTTATGCCAGGTGATAATGTTAGAATTCATGTTGAATTGATTTCTACAATCGCTATGGAAGAAGGATTGAAATTCGCTATCAGAGAAGGTGGCAAGACAATCGGTGCAGGTGTTGTTTCAAAAATTATTAAATAATTTTTGATAAAATGAAAATTGAAATTTAAAAGTTAAGATCTTAATAGTTTTTAATTTTTAATTTCAATTTTCAAAGTTGTTTTATTTTGTGAATTGATTTTTGAAGTTGATTTAATAGTTAAGAGTTAAATTGAAATAATAAAATTTTTATTTTGTTTTATCTATTAGTTATGACTTAATGTGGTTGAATAAAATTAGTTTATGATTAATTTTTATTTAACTTTATTTAGCTAATATTTATGGGATGACAAGATAAAATGATTATCTGATTACATTGTTTTTAGCTTTGATTCTCACTTCTTGCAGTTATTTCAATATTTCGCTGACTAATATGTTAGCGATTGTAAGTAAGTTTCCATTGCTTTGACTTTGTATTTTAATTTTCATCTTCGTTTCACTCAGCTGACACTTCGTGGGACGACAGGCTAAAATAATTAAGCAAGCTTATTATTTTCCCACTTCGTGTTTCAATTTTCAATTTTCAATTTCTAAAAGGGGTATAGCTCAGTTGGTAGAGTAGCGGTCTCCAAAACCGTTGGTCGAGGGTTCGAGTCCTTCTGCCCCTGCCAGTTGGTTGTATGATTTGTGGAATAAAATTTGAGAAATATTGTGTTAAATGTTAAAAAATATATAAAAGAAGTTATAGAAGAATATAGAAAAGTTACCTTTCCTAATTGGAAAGAGGTTTATACCACATCTATTTATATTAGTGTTGTAATATTTTTCACTACTATGGCGATAGTTTTAACTGATTTTTTAATTTCTCGTATTATAAAAATGATTTTAACTTTTGGAATGGGTAATTAAATGACTAAGTGGTATATAGTTAATGTTGTAGCAGGACAAGAAAATAAAATATGTGATGATATAAATGCTATTGCTAAACAAAATGAATATATTAAAGAAGCTTTTATTCCAACGAAAAAAGTTTTTAAACATGTTAGAGGAAAAAAGGTTGAGTCCGCACAAAAGTTGTTCCCTAATTATGTTTTTGTTAATATGGATATGAATAAAGACAGTTATGCTGTTATTAGAAATATTTCCAAAGTATTAGGTTTTCTTGGTTCAAAAACAAAACCAGAAGAAGTGTCTGATGCAAAAATGGAAAAATTAATGAATAAGATAACAGAAGAAAATAACATGTCAGAAGAAAATTCATTTGAAATCGGTGAGACTGTAAAAGTGATTGAAGGTCCTTTTGAGTCATTCACAGGTGTTGTTGAATCGAAAGATTCTGATAAAAAGATTTTGAGAATTTCAATTTCTATTTTTGGAAGGCCAACTATTATAGATATAGAGGCAAACAGAGTAGAAAAAATTTAATTTATTATTAACTTTTAAGTAAAGAAAATGGCTGATAAGAAAGATAGTAAAAAAGAGGTTATAGGAACTATAAAATTACAAGTTCCATCTGCAAAAGCTAATCCAGCTCCACCTATTGGACCTGCTTTGGGACAAAAAGGTGTAAATATCATGGAATTTTGTAAACAATTCAATGAATTGAAGTTTGATTATCCTGCTGGTACCCCAATACCTACAACTATTACAGTTTATAAAGATAAGAGTTTTACATTTGAAACAAAACAACCACCTGTTACATTTTTAATTATGCAGGCAACTGGAATTAAAAAAGGTTCTTCTTCAACAGGTAAAGGTTTTATTGGTAAAATTACAAAAGCTCAAATTGAAGATATTGCTAAGAAAAAGATGGCTGATATGAATGCTGATACATTAGAAGCAGCAATGAATATGATAAAAGGTTCGGCTATATCTATGGGTTTTGAAGTTGTTGAATAAAGTGATGGTATAAAAAAATGGCTAATATAAAGAAAAAAGTAGTAGAAGATAAATCAATAAGTGCAGTTGAAGCTGTGGAATTATTGAAAAAAGCATGTCAAGAAAAACAAAGAAAATTCGTTGAAAATGTTGATATAGCTGTTAATTTAACTATAGATCCAAAACAATCTAATCAAAATATTAGAGGTTCTGTTTCTTTGCCAGCTGGTACAGGTAAAAATGTTAAAGTTATTGCTTTTACAGATGATGAAGTTTTACAAAAAGAAGCTTTAGAAGCTGGTGCTACAAAAGCAGCTCTTGAAGATCTTATAGCAGAAGTTGAAGGTGGCTTTTTAGACTTTGATTATGTTGTTGCTACACCAGATGCTATGAAGAAAATGAGTAAAATTGCTAAGATTCTTGGTCCTAGAGGTTTGATGCCAAATCCTAAAAATGGTAATATAACAAACGAGTTAGGAAAAGTTGTTAAAGAAATTATGAAGGGAAAAGTTGATTTTAAAAATGATAAGTTTGGTATAGTTCATGTTGGAGTTGGTAAAATTAATTTTGCAACAGAAGACTTATTAAATAATATTAAAGCTGTTATTGAAGCTTTAAAAGAACTTAAACCAGAAAGTGCAAAAGGTAAATATATCAAAAGTATATATTTAACAAGTACTATGGGTCCTTCTTTTTTGATTAGTTTAGATAAATAATAGGAGAATCAATGAAAAAAGAACAGAAAGTAAGTTCAATAGATTTAGCAAAAAACATATTTGCAGAAAATTCTGTTGTTATATTGTTAAATTATAAAAAATTGAATGCAAAAGGCATGTATTTGCTTAGAAAATCTTTAAAAAGCAAAAATGCTAATTTAAAAGTTTTAAAGAATACCCTTGTTAAGAGAGCTATTGCTGATTCAGAAATGAAAGAGTTGATGGGCGATTTCAAAGATCAAATAGCTGTTTCTTATTCAAATGATCCAGTTTCTTTATCTAATGTATTAATCAATTTTGCAAAAGATAATGAAAATGTAGAAGTAAAAATTGGATTTATGGACGGCAAAGTTATGGATCTTGCTACAATTAAATCTATGTCTGCTTTAGGATCTATGGATGAAGTAAGGGCAAAGTTTATTGGTTTGTTAAAAGCACCAGGTTCTCAATTGGCAAGAGTACTTAATGCATACCAAACCAAATTAAATGAAAATGCAGGTAATTAATAAAATAAAGCTTGTATTTAAAATTTTTAATTATTAATATATTTAACAAAACTAAAAAAGGTTAAGAAATGTCAGAAAAATTACAAAAAGTTGTTGATGAATTGTCTGGTTTGACAGTGTTAGAAATTGCTGAATTAAGCAAAATGTTAGAAGAACAATGGGGTGTTAGTGCTGCTGTTGCTGTTGCAGCTGCTGGTAGTGCTGGTGCTGGTGCTGCTGAAGAAAAATCAGAATTTGATGTTATTTTAGAAGCAGCTGGTGATAACAAAATCAATGTTATTAAAGAAGTTAGAGCTATCACAGGTTTAGGTTTAAAAGAAGCTAAAGACTTAGTTGATGGTGCTCCAAAGACAGTTAAAGAAGGTGTACCTGCAAAAGATGCTGAAGAAATGAAAGCTAAATTAGAAGCAGCAGGTGCAAAAGTTAAATTAGCTTAATATTTACTTATAATACTTAATCTACAATATGTAGATTAAGTAATATTTTTTTGTTTATTTAATTAATATTAATATAAAAAGTTGTTTTTTCTAGATTATAACATTTTGATTTTATTGGAAGTACTTATATTAATGTTTATAAGTAATGTGGTTTTGTGTACAAAAACTATTATATTATCAGGTGTATCTAGTAAAAATGATAATTTTAATATATTTAGTTTACGAGCTGATTATTTTTAGTCAGCTCTTAGTTGGATTATTATTTATACAATAAAAAAGGTTAAGGGATGAAAAATTCAAATCATTCTAATTACATACTAAGGAAAAAATTTTCGGAAAAGGAAGATGGAACATTAATTCCTGATCTTATTTCTTTACAAAAAGAATCATATAAAAAATTTTTAGAAAAGGATGACCCAGCAAAACAAGCTGATAGTGGTTTAACTAAGGCTTTTAAAAGTTTCTTTCCTTTGTCAGATCTTAATAAAACAGTTACTCTTGATTTTGTTTCTTACAGATTTGGTAATGCAAAATATTCATATAAAGAGTGTTTACAGTCAGGCAGAACATATTCAGCTCCATTGTATGCTACTCTTAGATTAATTATTTGGGATGATGCAGAACCTGGTAAAAAGAATATCAAAATCATTAAAGAACAAGAAGTATTTTTGTGTGATATGCCATTAATGACTGATAATGGAAGTTTTATATTTAGTGGTATTGAAAGGGTTATTATTTCTCAAATGAGAAGAGCACCAGGAGTATTTTTTGATTTAGAAGACTCAAAAATATCTAATACAAAAATATATACTGCCAGAGTGATTCCTATGAATGGTAGCTGGTTGGATTTTGAGTTTGATATTAGAGATAATTTATATTTTAGAATAGATAGAAAGAGAAAAATGCCTATTACCACTCTTTTAAGAGCTATGGGTATGAGTCTTGAAGATATTTTAAAAGCTTTTTATAGACAATATTCTATTAGTTTTGATGGTAAAAATTATGTTTCAGAGTTTGATTATTCTAAAGTTTTAGGCAAAAAATTTGAATTTGATATTCTAAATGCTGATAATGGTGAAGTTGTTATTCCTAGAGATACAAAACTTACAAAAAGATTTTTAGAAAAATTAAAAAATGCAAACTTTACTAAATTCATATTAACAGAGAGTTTTGTGCATACATTTGTTGTTGCCGAAGACATAATCAATGCAAAAACAGGTGAAGTTATTTTGCCAGTTGGTACTAGATTATCAATGGAAAAATTAGATATTCTTAAAAATTTTGATGTAAAAACATTAATTGCTGTAAATCCTGATACATCCGACATTGGAAATTATATTTATGAAACATCATTAATAGATAAGAATTCTAGTCAAGAATTGGCTTTATATGATATATATAAATCTATTAGAATTGGTGATAATCCAACAAGTTTAGAACAAGCTGAAAAGATGTTTAATAATTTATTATTTTCTTCTAAATACGATTTATCAGATGTTGGAAGAATGAAAATAAATTATAGATTGGGTTTAAATATTGATGAAAAAATTCTTCATTTAACAAAAGAAGATATTATTTCTACAATTTATACTTTATCAAAAATGAAATATGATGAAGGTCAACCTGATGATATTGATAATTTAGCTAATAGAAGATTAAGATGTGTTGGTGAATTGGTTGAAAATCAATTTAGAATTGGTATGGCTAGAATAGAAAGAGCTATGCTTGAAAAAATGAATAGTGTAGATCCTAATACAATTATGCCACAAAGTTTAATTAATGCAAAACCTTTAATGGCTTCTATTAATGACTTCTTTGCTACTTCTCAATTATCACAATTTATGGATCAAACAAATCCATTATCAGAACTATCACATAAGAGGAGAATTTCTTCTTTGGGACCTGGTGGTTTAACAAGAGAAAGAGCTGGTTTTGAAGTTAGGGATATTCATTATACACATTATGGTAAAATATGTCCTATTGAAACTCCGGAAGGACAAAATATTGGTTTGGTTAACAATTTAGCTTTGTTTGCTAAAACTAATAAATATGGCTTTATTGATACACCTTATAAGAAAGTTGTAAATGGTGTAATTACTGATGAAGTTGTTTATTTATCTGCTATTGAAGAAGCTAATTATAAAATATGTGAAGCATCTGTTTCAACAGATAAAAATGGAAAAATACTTGATGAAACAGTTGTATGTAGAGAAAATGGAAACTATACAAGTAGATCGCCTATGGAAGTTGATTTTATAGATGTTTCTACTAGACAAATTGGTTCTGTTGCTACAAACTTAATTCCATTTGTTGAAAGTGATGATGCTAAAAGGGCTTTGTTGGCTTCAAACATGATGAGACAAGCTGTGCCATTTGCAAAACCAGAATTTCCAATTATTGGTACAGGTTTAGAACATAAAGTTGCTTCCGATTGTGGTGCAGTTGTAAAAGCTAAAAAAGATGGTATAGTTAAAGATGTAGATGCTACTAGAATAGTTGTTGAAAGTCCTAATGAAAATGGTGTTTGTGATATTGAAATTTATGAGTTAGATAAATTTAAAATGACAAACAATAATACAAGTATTAATCAAAGACCATTAGTTCATATTGCTGATCAAATTAAAGCAGGACAGATTATAACAGATGCACAATGTGTAAATAATGGTGAATTATCACTTGGTAAAAATACATTAGTTGCTTTCTTGCCTTGGGATGGTTATAATTTTGCTGACTCAATGATTATTTCTGAAAGGTTAGTGTCTGATGATGTATTTACTTCTGTACACATAGAAGAGTTTGAAGTAGTTGCTAGAGATACAAGATTGGGCCCTGAGGAAATTACAAGAGATATTCCTAATGTTGGTGAAGATGTTTTAAGAAAACTTGATGAAAGTGGTATTATTCATATTGGTGCTGAAATTAAAGCTGGTGATATATTAGTTGGAAAAACAACTCCTAAGAGTGAATCACCTTCAACACCTGAGGAAAAACTTTTAAAAGTTATTTTCGGTGAAAAAGCTTCTGATGTGAAAGATACATCATTATATGTATCACCTGGTGTTTTAAGTGGTACAGTTATTGATGTAAAAGTATTCACAAGACAAGGACTTGAAAAGGATGAAAGAGCAATTTTCTTAGAAAATCAACAAATTGAAAAATTATTAAAGAATAAGGATGAAACAATTAAATTATTGAGAGATAACTTAAATTCTCAAATTATTGGACTTGTTGAAGGTTTGGAAATTAAGAAAGCTTTGAATAACCTTAAAAAAGGTGATAAATTAACAAAGACAGCTTTAAAATCATTACCTGAAACATCTATTTCAAAAATATCTGTTGATAATGTTGAAATTATGGATAAGATTGATGCTTTAAATAAATCTTTTAAGGCAAAGACTGATACATTAGAAAAGAATTTTAATGCCGAAGTTTTAAAAATAAAAGAAGGTGAAGATTTAAATCAAGGTGTTTTAAAAGTTGTTAAGGTTCTTGTTGCTACAAAACAGAAACTTCAACCTGGTGATAAAATGGCAGGTAGACATGGAAACAAAGGTGTTATTTCGAGAGTTTTACCTGTTGCTGATATGCCTTATATGGAAGATGGTACACCTATTGATATTCTTTTAACTCCTTCTGGTGTTCCTTCGAGAATGTCTATTGGACAAATTCTTGAAACACATTTAGGTTGGGCTTCTGCTAATTTTGGTAAACAAATATCAAATATACTTGATACAATTGAAGATCAAAAAGAAAAGGAAGAAGAGCTTAGAAATAAATTGTTATCAATTTATGATAGACCAAAAGAGCATGAAACAATTAAAAAAATGTCAGGCGAAGAACTTATTGATTTATGTAATAAATATAGAAAAGGTGTTCCTTTTGCTACTGGTTCTTTTGAAAATATTAAAGTTGAAGAAATTGAAAGTATAATGGAAAAGGCTGGTGTAGATAAGAGTGGCCAAGTTACATTATATGATGGTAGAACTGGTGAAGCATTTGAAAGACCTGTTACAGTTGGTTATATGTATATGCTTAAATTGCATCATTTAGTTGATACAAAGATTCATGCTAGATCTATTGGACCTTACAGTTTGATTACACAACAACCTCTTGGTGGTAAGTCTCACTTTGGTGGACAAAGATTTGGTGAAATGGAGTGTTGGGCATTACAAGGTTATGGTGCTGCTTATACATTACAAGAAATGCTTACTGTTAAATCAGATGATGTTGTGGGTAGGGTAAAAATTTATGAATCTATTATTCAAGGAAATCAAAACTTTACCTCAGGTGTTCCTGAATCATTTAATGTTATGATTAAGGAAGTTAGATCGCTTGGTTTAAATATTGAACTTATAAAAGATTAAAATTTATTAAAAGTAAGATACTTTTGTAGTATCTTACTTAAAATTGTTAATAATAAAATAAAAAGTAGGAAAATATGGCTTTAGATGGAACTTCTTCTTATGGATTGCTAAGCTTATCAAATCAAACACTTGATTTGGCTGATTTTGATGCTGTTAAAATATCCATTGCTAGTCCTGAAAAAATAAGATCTTGGTCTTATGGCGAGGTTACAAAACCTGAAACAGTAAATTACAGAACATTTAAACCTGAAAGAGATGGTTTATTTTGTGCTAGAATATTTGGACCTACAAAGGATTATGAATGTCTTTGCGGAAAATATAAGAGGATTAAATATAAAGGTATAATTTGTGAAAAGTGTGGTGTTGAAGTTACTAGTTCAAAAGTTAGAAGAGAAAGAATGGGACATATTGAGTTAGCAACTCCTGTATCACATATTTGGTTTTTGAAATCATTACCTTCTAAAATTAGTGTTATTCTTGATTTAACACCAAAAGCTGTTGAAAAAGTTATTTATTTTGATAGCTATATTGTTACAGATTCTAAAATGACAGAATTAGAAGATGGACAAATACTTTCTGAACTTGAATATGAAGAAGCACAAGCAAAATATGGTTCTGATGCTTTTGAAGCTATGATGGGTGCTGAAGGTATTAGAAAACTTCTTGAAAAAATTGATTTAGAAAAATTAAAGAAAAAATTAATCAAGGAATTAAAAGAAGGCAAGTCAGAAATTAAAAAATCAAAAATTGTAAAAAGATTAAAAATAGTAAATTCATTTATTGAGTCAGGAAATAGACCTGAATGGATGATTTTAACAGTTCTTCCTGTTATTCCACCTGATATTAGACCATTGGTTATGTTAGATGGCGGACAATTTGCTACATCTGATTTAAATGAATTATATAGAAGAGTTATCAATAGAAATAATAGATTAAAAAGATTAATAGAACTTGATGCTCCTGAAATCATTATTAGAAATGAGAAAAGAATGCTTCAAGAATCTGTTGATGCCTTATTAGATAATGGTAAGAGTGGAAATATTGTTAAAGCTGCTAATAAGAGACCTTTTAAATCATTAAGTGATATGTTAAAAGGTAAACAAGGTAGATTTAGACAAAACTTATTAGGTAAAAGAGTTGACTACTCTGGAAGATCTGTTATTGTTGTTGGACCTGAATTAAAATTACAAAGATGTGGTTTGCCTAAGAAAATGGCTATTGAGTTATTCAAACCATTTATATTTTCTAAACTTGAATTATATGGTTTATCAAATTCTATTAAAAATTCAAAAAGAATGGTTGAGGCTGAATTGCCAGAAGTTTGGGATATTTTAGATGAAGTTATTAAGGGACATCCTGTATTATTGAATAGGGCACCTACATTGCATAGATTGTCAATTCAAGCTTTTGAACCTGTGTTAATTGAAGGTAATGCTATTCAATTACACCCATTAGTTTGTAAAGCTTTCAATGCTGACTTTGATGGCGACCAAATGGCTGTTCATATTCCTTTATCTATTGAAGCACAAATTGAAGCTAGAACTTTAATGATGTCTACAAATAATATATTATCTCCACAAAACGGAAAACCAATTATCGCTCCTGATGAAGATATGATGTTTGGTTTATATTATATTACACTTGCATCTGATAAGTTTAAAGATACACCAATTCCAATAGCTAATATTGAAGAAATGGAATATGCTTTATTCAATAAGAGAATTTCATTACATGATTGGATTTTGTATAGATTTAAATTGTTAAAAGATGATGGAACATATGAAACAAAAAGACTTTTAACAACACCTGGTAGAGTTAAAGTATTTGAAATTTTACCTGAATCTTGTAGAAAAGAAGAAGCAATATCTATATTTAATAAAGTTTTATTTAAGAAAGATATGAGAAAACTTCTTGACTATGTATACAGAAATTCAAGTCAAAAAGCTACATGTATTTTTGGTGACAAAATGATGGAATTAGGTTTCAAGGAATCTTGTAAATCTGGTCTTTCTGTGGGTAAAGATGATATGATTATTCCAGCTACAAAAGATCAAAAAATTGCTGAGGCTAAAAAGAATGTTCAAGAGATTGAAAAACAATATAATGAAGGTTTGATTACAAATGGTGAAAGATATAATAAAATAATCGATGTTTGGTCAAAATGTTCTGATTCTTTGAAAAAAGATATGATTAAAGATATTTCAAAAGAAACAGAACCAACAAAAAGAAATTCATTATATATGATGGTTGAATCCGGAGCTAGGGGTTCTGAATCTCAATTGCAACAATTAGGTGCTATGAGAGGTTTGATGACAAAGGCTTCTGGTGGTATTATTGAAACACCTATTTTATCTAACTTTAAAGAGGGTTTGAATATTCTTGAATACTTTATTTCTGCTAATATGGGTAGAAAAGGTTTGGTTGATACAGCTTTGAGAACTGCTAATGCTGGTTATTTAACTAGAAGATTAGTTGATGTTGCACAAGATTGTATTATTGGGGAACATGATTGTGGAACACATAGGGGTATTATTCTTGAAGCTAAAATTGAAAATGGTAAAGTTGTTGTTCCTTTGGCAGAAAGAGCATTAGGTAGAGTTTTATCAGAAGATGTTATTGATTTAAATACTAATGAAGTTTTAATTAAAGCTGATACATTGATTGATGAAAAATTATCTAAATTAATTGAGGCAAAAGGAATTAAAACTATAAAAGTTAGATCACCTTTAACATGTGAATCTAAAAATGGTGTTTGTGCTAAATGTTATGGTAGAGATTTAACAACTGGTATTTTAGTTTCTGTTGGTGAAGCTGTTGGTGTTGTTGCAGCACAAGCTGTTGGTGAACCTGGTACACAGTTGACAATGAATACAAAACATGCTGCATCTGCTACTGGTGTTGCTGCTGAATCTTCTATTACAGCTCCAGAAGATGGAAAGGTTATGATTAAAAATTACAAAGTATTACAAGATAGAAATGGTGATAATTTAGTAATTTCTAGAAATTATAATTTTGTATTATTGAATAGCAAAGATAATGTTTTAGCTACATTTAATGTACCTTATGGAGCAAAAGTTTATCATAAGAATGGTGATACAATTAAGAAAGGTGATTTGATTGCTGAATGGGACCCATATAATATTCCTATTTTAGCTTTAAAGAGTGGTACAGTTGAATATAAAGACTTATTTGATAATGTATCATTAAAAGAGAGAATTGATGAAGATACTTCTATTTCTACAAAGACTGTTATAGATTGGAAACACCAAAATAATAAAGCTAAATTAAAACCTACAATAGTTGTTAATGATGGTAAAGATTCTACTGAATATGATTTAACAATTGGTGTTATTTTGAATGTTAATAATGGTGATGAAGTTTTAGCTGGTGATATTTTAGCTAGAATTCCTAGAGAGTCTTCAAGAAATAAAGATATTACAGGTGGTTTACCAAGGGTTGCTGAATTATTTGAAGCTAGAAAACCTAAGAACTACTCCATTATGGCTGAAATTGATGGAACCGTTAAGTTTGATAGCGATTATAAAGTTAAGAGAAGAATTACTATTATTCCTGATGACAAAACAAAAGAACCAGTTGAATATATTATTCCAAAAGGAAAATATTTATTCGTTAATGATGGTGATAAAGTTAAAAAGGCTGATATCTTGATTGATGGTAGTCCAGTTCCACATGATATTTTGAGAATTTTAGGTATTGAAAAATTCGCTGAATATATGACAAAAGAAATTCAAAAAGTTTATGAAATGCAAGGTATAAACATTGCCGATAAACATATTGAAGTTATTTTGAGTATGATGTTGAAGAAAGTTGAAGTTGTAGATCCAGGTGAAACTTCTTTAATAGTTGGCGAACATTTAGATAAAGAAGATATTGAAGAAATTAATAAGAAAGCTGAACTTGAAGGTTTACAGCCAGCAAAAGTTGAAGCAATTTTATTAGGTTTGACAAGAGCTTCTTTACAAACAAAATCATTTATCTCTGCTGCTTCATTCCAAGAAACAACAAGAGTTTTAACCGATTCAGCTGTTCAAGGAAGAGTGGATAGATTAAGAGGTTTAAAAGAAAATGTTATTCTTGGAAGGTTAATTCCTGCTGGAACAGGTTTAATACTTGAAAAAATTAAAAAGAAAGAAGCACAAGAAATAAAAGAAGAACAAGAAAAAGCTGAAGATATAGAAGAATAATCTAAATAATCTTTAAATTATTTTTAAAATAACCCACTAATTGCTTAGTGGGTTATTTATCATAATGATTAGATATATTAATAAATATTATATAATATATAATTGACAATATAATCTTTGAACTATTTTTATAAACTTTTTGGACTATTTTGAATACTATTATTCTAAATATAAAGTTAATATATAATTATATTAATAACTTTGTATTAAATATGTTTATGAAATCTTTAATTTGTAGTTCTTTGGCATTAAGTGTATTTATGGCTATGCCAGAGGTTAGCAGTTCAAAAAATTTAGATACCGATACTAAATGGGATAAAGTTTTTGATAAAAGTGATAAAGTTGATGTAAAAAAAGTTAAATTTAAAAATCGTTATGGCATTGAATTAGTTGGTGATTTATATACACCTAAAAATAAAGGTGAAGGAAAATTGCCTGCAATAGCTGTTTCTGGTCCATTTGGTGCAGTTAAAGAACAATCATCTGGTTTATATGCTCAAACAATGGCAGAAAAAGGTTATATCACCCTTGCTTTTGATGCATCTTATACAGGTGAAAGTGGTGGTGAACCACGAAATGTTGCATCTCCTGATATTAATACAGAAGATTTTAGTGGAGCAGTTGATTATTTAAGCGCATTGCCAGAAGTTGATGAAAATAAAATTGGTTTAATTGGTATTTGTGGTTTTGGTGGTTTTGCTTTAAATGATGCAAGTATGGATACAAGAGTAAAAGCTGTTGTTACATCTACAATGTATGATATGAGTAGAGTAAATGCAAACGGTTATTTTGATTCAATGACTGTGGAAGATAAATATAAATTAAAAGAACAACTTAACAAACAAAGAACAGCTGATGCTAAAAGTGGAAAATATCTCATTGCACAAGGCTTACCTAATAAATTAACAGGTGAAGAACCACAATATGTGCAAGATTACTTTAACTATTATAAAACAGAAAGAGGTTTTCACCCTAGATCCATAAATTCTAATGGTGGTTGGAATATGACTTCATCACTTTCTTTTATCAATATGCCAATTCTTGCATATAGTAGTGAAATTAAAACTCCTGTTTTAATGATTCATGGTGAAAAAGCACATAGTCGTTATTTTAGTGAAGATGCTTTTAAAAAGCTAAAAGGTGATAATAAAGAATTGTTGATTATTGAAGGAGCAAATCATACTGATCTTTATGATAATATGGAAAAAATACCTTTTGATAAAATTACAGAATTTTTTAATAAAAATTTAAAATAATATGAAGAGAAATATTATTGCTTTAATTTTAATGTGTATAGTGATAACAATAGTTATCGCTGTACCTTGTTTTTATAAAAATAAAACAAAAATGGAGAATTTTATGACTAATAAAAACAGACTTGAATTAAGTAATGAAAAATATAAAGAATTATTTAATTCTTATCCAGAACCAGAAAAGGAGACAGATCCTGAATTAATGTTGATTTTAAGAAAATCAATATTTAGTGATGTATTTAATAGTGGTGTAATTGATGACAAAACAAGGGAATTAACTACTATTGTTGCATTGGCTACTATGCAAACTTTGCCACAACTTAATTCTCATATAAATGCAGCTTTGAATATTGGTGTAGAACCTATTAAAATTAGAGAGGCAATATATCAATTGGCACCTTTTATCGGTTTTCCTAAAACTTTAAATGCTGTAAATGTTATGAATGAAGTTTTTAAACAAAAAAATATAAAATTACCTATGGAAAATCAAGGTACTACTAATGATGAAAACAGACATGAAAAAGGTTTAGCAATACAAGAACCAATATATGGTGATGAAATTAAAGAAAAATATAAAAATTTACCTGCAAACTTTAATAATTTTGTTCCTGAATTTTTAACAGATTTTGCTTTTGGTGATTTTTATACAAGAAATGGACTTGATATTAAAACAAGAGAATTAATGATATTAGTTGCTTTAACTACTAATGGTAATGATACTCAAATAAAATCACACATAATAGGAAATTTAAAAGTTGGAAATAGTAAAGAAATTATAACTGCAACATTAGTTCATTTAATTCCTTATATTGGTTTTCCTAATGTGTTTAATGCTTTAAATATTATGGAAGATATTGATTAAAGGAGTTATATGATTAAAAAAATAATATTAATTTTAATTATATTTTTTAGTAGTTTTAATAATTTATTATTTGCCAATAATGTTAAAAATAGTATGAAAATAAAATTAAGTTTTGACAATAAGGAAGTCATAATTCTTGTTTATGATAATGAAGTTTCTAAACAATTTTTAGAATTTTTACCTGTAAGTTTTAAATTTAGTGATTTTGCTAATCAAGAAAAAATTACAGATTTGCCGAAGTCTTTGAATTTAAAAAATGCAGAAAGAGGTATGATTGCGAAAGCTGGAAAAATGTTTATTTATGCACCTTGGGGAAATATGGGGATTTTTTATAAAGATGTCAATAACAAGCTTGATAGCAATTTAATACCATTAGGTGAAGTTGTTAGTGGTTTAGAATTTTTATCTTCTCAAAAAAGCGATTTTGAAGCTAAAATTGAGATCTTAAAAAATTAATATAAAGGTATTATAATTTATATTAAAGTAATGATATAAAAATATATTTGCAGAATATCTATAAAAAAATAATTTTTTTCTTGACAAAAATAAATGTTTTTATTATACTGGTATTAGTTATGTGTTGTAGATTATTAATTTATAGGTATTTTGCAATGGTTGCAGTTTTATCTAATAACATTAATAGAAATAATAAGAATGGGTTATACAATAACCTTTCTGCAACAGCAACACTTTCTTTATCATCAGAATTAATTGCTCTTAATACAGCAATTTTTTTTGTAATCTTTTTTGCTTTTTATTTTCTCTCCTAAGGAGAGAGAGTGTAAAAAATCCATTTGAGTGTATAGGAAAATAAAAATCAAGATTGTGATTTTTTAGAAGTTTAATTAAGAGGCAAAAAATTATGTCAAATTTAGATTTAGCAACATTGCATTTAGCAGTAAGATATGAAAAACATGTTAATGATCTAGTTGATGAGATTTACAAGGTTCATAAAAATATTTGTGAATTATGTAAGAACGAGAAACTAACCGAAAAAGATTTAGAATTGGGTTATTATAAAACATTTGCTTCAATTAATAAAAAATTTGCAAATAAATGTGATTTTTTTATAAAAGAAGGTTCTTTAAGGAAAGCTTCTAAAAAAACAAGTTTTGAAAAAAAATTAAAAAATTTAAAAATAGAAAAAGAAAATTTAAAAGTATTGGATTTCTTATCATTCAGAATTTTGGATTTTGCACATGTTTTTGGTAATGAAAGAAAACAACAAAATTTCGGCAACTGGGCTCATAGAAGTTTTCAATTATTTTTCAGACAAAAAGGACAAATTTGGATTATTAAGACAATGTTGGATTTAATACCACAAATCAATAATAATAATCCAGAAAGTGTAAAAAATTTCATAAGAAAAAAAATAGATAAAGATTTCTTACCATACCCAGAAAAATATAAAAAATATTTAGCAGAAGAATATAAAAAAGTAAAGGCAAATGCTAATATGGAATATAAACAAAAGCCATTGAAATTAGAAGATGGTAAAAAATATACTAGAACAATGGGTTTTGAAATAGAACATTTAATTAAAGTTGGAAAGAATGAAGATGAATTAAGGAAATTAAGTGAAGAAGAGAAACTTGCATTAGCTGGTCAAGTGTATAAAAATTCTAATATGCCAGAAATAAAAGATGTCAAAGTTGCACTTCATGTAGATGCTCCTGATGTTATTAAATATGGTAGTTTAACAAGAGATCCATCAAATGCAAGAATGAAAGGCTATGTAGCTTGTGAGTATTCTTCACCTATTAGAACATTAAATACATTAAAAGAAAATGCAAAACAGGTACTTAACACAATTAAAGATAATGATGGAGCTGTTAGAGAAGATTGCGGTATTCATGTGCATGTGTCAATAGAAGATTTAAAACCATCTAAAAATGATACAAAAGAAGTAAAAGAACAAAAATTAGAAGCAATAAAAAGAATTTTCAAAAATTTCATTATTTTACAGGATAAAATTGATTCTGTTTTGCCGGTACATAGAAGAGATGATAATTCACCATTTTCAGGACAATCATTCACAAGCTTTGTAAAAAATGATAAAAGATTCATGATAGGCTTAATAAATTCTTGTAATAGCTATGATGAAATAAAAGAAGTTTTGATGGTAGGTGGAAAATATTTAGCATTAGCCCCATTCAATAATACAATAGAGTTCAGAAGTTTCCCAGCAACTTTAAATGTGGAAGTAGTACAAAATTGGTTTGAATTAGTAAATAATTTCGTACATAACAGTATTAATGGTAAAGAACCAGAAGAATGTTTAAATATAGAAAATATAAGAAAAATTAAAGAATTAACAAATAATACAAAAGAAGTTGATGGAATGCAAAAAAAGGATAAACAAGACATATGTTTCAAATGCAATTCAATGGTTTATAGTGATTTCAAGCCAATTTCTTCTCCTGTCATTTCAAGAAAGAAAATGACAGCTATTTCAAGAGAAAAAGTTTATGGCAATGTAGCAAATTATGTTGAAAGAGTAAATAAATGTTTAACAAAAACAAAATATCTTGTTGTACCTAATTTACATGAATGTAAATTCTATAAAGATGTTTTAGAGAAAAAATCTTTCAGAGAGTTATTAGAAAGAGAAAGAATGCTAAAAAATAATAATCAAGCAGTATTAGGCAGATAAATAATATTTTTGCTTGACAAAAATAATTAATTAAGTTATACTAATAAAAGTGTGTTGTTATGTTATTAATTTTTAAATATTTCGCAATTATGGCAGTTATATTTAATAACATTAATGAAAAAATAAATGAAGGTTTTTCTAATAAATCTTCTACCATGACAGCACTATCTTTTATGATGCTTATTATTGCTATTATGATTCTCTCCTAAGGAGAGAGTATGTATAAAAAATCCATTTTAGTGTGTAGAATAAAAAAATCAAAAAATTGATTTTTCAATATTAAAAAATAATAGCAGAAATTATGTCAAATTTAGATTTAGCAACATTACATTTAGCAATAAGATATGAAAAAAATGTTAATGATATAGTAGATGAAATATATAAAGTTCATAAAAATATTTCAAATTTATATGAAAAAGAAAAACTGACAAAAAGAGACTTAGAGCTAGGTTATTATAAGGTTTTTAATTCTATAAATAAAAATTTTGCAGATAAATATAAATTCTTTGATAAAGAAAATAGATTAAGCAAATTATCAGATAAAACAAGTTTTGAAAAAAAATTAAAAAATTTAAAAATAGAAAAAGAAAATTTAAAAGTATTAGATTTTTTATCTTTCAAAATACTTGATTTTGCTTATGTTTTTGGAAATGAAAGAAATAAAAATAATTTTGGAGCATGGCCTTTTAGAAGTTTTCAATTGTTATTTAGACAAAAAGGACAAATATGGGTTATAAAAACATTATTAGATTTAATACCACAAATAGATAATAAAGATCCAGAAAGTGTAAAAAAATTCATAAGACAAAAAATAGATAAAGATTTCTTACCATATCCAGAAGAATATAAAAAATATTTAGCAGAAGAATATAAAAAAGTAAAGGCAAATGCTAATATGGAATATAAACAAAAGCCATTGAAATTAGAGGATAATAAAAAATATACTAGAACAATGGGTTTTGAAATAGAACATCAAATAAAAGTTGGAAAGAATGAAGATGAATTAAAAAAATTAAATGAAGATCAAAAAGTAAAATTAGCAGGTAAAATATATAATGATTCTGGTTATAGTTACTTAAAAGATATGAAATATGGTTTTAAAGTTGAAAGTAATGATGTTGTAAAATATGGAAGTTTGACTAGGGATCCATCAAATGCAAGAATGAATGGTTATGTAGCTTGCGAATATTCTTCTCCTATACAAACATTAAATACATTAAAAGAAAATGCAAGGCAGGTTATAAATGTTATAAAACAACAAGATGGTTTAGTTAGAGAAGATTGCGGTGTGCATGTGCATGTTTCAATAGAAGATTTAAAACCATCACCTAGTGATACAAAAGAAATAAAAGAACAAAAATTGGAGGCATTAAAAAGGATATTTAAAAATTTTATACTTTTGCAAGATGAATTTGATTCTGTTTTACCAAATCATAGAAGAAATGATAACTCGCTTTTTTCAGGACAAGCTCATGCTAGTTTTGTAAAAAATGATAAAAAATTTATGATAGGATTAATAAATTCTTGTAATAGCTATGATGAAATGAGAGAAGTTTTAATGGTTGGTGGAAAATATTTATCATTAGCACCTTTTAAAAATACAATAGAATTTAGAAGTTTTCCAGCAACTGTTGATGCTGATGTATTAGCTAATTGGTTTGAGTTAGTAAATAATTTCGTACATAATAGTATACAAGGAAAAACACCATATGAATGCTTAAATAGAGAATGTATTGATAGAATTAGAGAAAGAACAAATAACACAAAAAAAGTTTTTGGTATAGATAAAAACGATAAACAAGACATATGTTTCAAATGCAATTCAATGAACTATCAAGATTTTGTACCAGTTAGTTCTCCTGTGCTTTTAAATAAAAAGAAAACAATAATTACAAATAAAGAATTATATGGTAATGTTGCAAATTATATTACTCAAACGAATAAATGTTTAACAAAAACAAAATATGTAGCTACTCCTAATTTACATGATTGTAAATTCTATAATGATGTTTTAGAGAGAAAATCATTTAGAGAAATGTTTGAAAAGAAAAAGGCAATGCTACCTGATAAATGGGTAATGGCAAGATAAAAATGAATTTTTTTGATAAGTTATTTGGACTTTTTTTGATACCTATTGTTGAACTTTTATTATAAAATTTTTATTATATTATTAGTTTATTAATAATTTTGTAGAAAATGGAAGTTTTAAATAAAGTAAATTATCCAAAAGATTTAAAAAATTTATCATTAGATGAAATGAATAAATTGGCTGATGAAATTAGAGAATTGCTAGTGAAGAAAGTAAATGCAATAGGCGGACATATGGGACCTAATTTAGGTTTTTTAGAGGCTACTATTGCTTTACATTATGTTTTTGATGCACCGCAAGATAAAATTGTTTTTGATATAGCACATCAATGTTATACACATAAAATTTTAACAGTTAGAAAAGAAGGTTTTATTGATGAAGATAAATATTATAAATACACAGGTTTTACAGCACCAGAAGAAAGTGAATATGATTTATTTAAAATAGGTCATACTTCTACTTCTGTTAGTTTAGCAACAGGACTTGCAAAAGCAAGAGATATAAATGGTGATAAAGAAAATGTGATTGCAATTATTGGTGATGGTTCACTTACTGGTGGCGAAGCTTATGAAGGCTTGAATAATGCATCAGTTTTAAATAGTAATTTTATTATTATAGTAAATGATAATGGTATGTCAATTGCTGAAAATCAAGGTGGTTTGCATATGCATTTACAAGAATTAAAAAAGAATAAAGGTGAATTAAAAGACAATATTTTTAAATCATTAGGTTTTGAATATATTTATGTTGATAATGGAAATAATATTAAAGATTTAATTGATGCATTTAAAAAAGTAAAAGATACTAATAAACCAGTTGTAGTTCATTTAAATACAGAAAAAGGACATGGTTTAGAATATGCTACAAAAAATAAAGAGAAATACCATTGGATAATGCCACATACAATTGACAATGAAGGTAAGCCAGAAGGTAAAATGCCAGATACTTATACAAGCATTACTAATGATTATTTAGTAGATCAAGTTGAAAAAGGTAATAATGTTGTTGTTATTACACCAGCTACACCAGGTGCTAGTGGTTTAACTCCTGCTATTAGAGAAAAATTAGGTAAACATTATGTTGATGTTGGTATAGCGGAACAACAAGCTGTTGCTTTTGCATCAGGCATTGCAAAAAATGGAGCAAAACCAGTATTAGAAGTTTTAAGTTCATTTATTCAAAGAGCTTACGACCAATTATCACAAGATTTAGCTTTAAACAATACACCAGCTACAATTTTAGTTTATTGGGGTACTATTTCTTGTAATGATGCAACACATTTAGGTATTTTTGATATTCCTCTAATTTCAAATATTCCTAATATTGTTTATTTAGCCCCAACAAATAAAGAAGAATATTTAGCTATGCTTGATTGGTCGGTAAATAAAAATAAAGATCATTCTGTTGTAATTAGAGTTCCTTATGTTGAATTAAAAAGTGTAGGTATTAAGGATAATACAGATTATTCAAAATTAAATAAATTTAAGATTGTTGATGAAGGAAAAGATGTTGCAATTATAGCTGTTGGAAATTTCTTTGAATTAGGTGAAGAAGTTAAACAAGAATTAAAAAAACATGATATTAATGCAACTTTGATTAATCCTAGATTTATTAGTGGTTTAGATAAAAAAATGTTAGAAGATTTAAAGAAAAATCATAAATTAGTAATCACTCTTGAAGATGGTATTATTGAAGGCGGTTTTGGTCAAAAAATAGCTTCTTATTATGGAAATTCTAATATGAAAGTCTTGAATTATGGAGCTGAAAAAGAGTTTGCCGATAGAGTAGACTTAGATGAATTATATAATAAATATCACTTAACAAAAGAATTGATTACAAAAGATATTGTTGATACCTTAAAATAATGATAAATTATATTGCAAGAAAATATATTTTTTTCTTGCAATATTCAAAATAAAATAAATAATATAACTAGTTTGAAACAATTTTATTATTAATGTCAGGGAATGTAAATTTTCAAGTGTTTGATATGATAGCTAATTCTGATGCTATCACTATGACTATTTATCTAGTTTTAATTATGTATTCTGTATGGAGTTGGTCCATAGTTTTTGATAAAGTTTTTAAGTTTAGATTATTAAAATTAAAGACAGAAAGGTTTGATAGATTATTCTGGTCTGGAAAGATGCTAGAAGATATTTATAAACAAGTCAAAAATAGTGCCAATTACCCATCTGCTGTTATTTTTTGTTCTATAATGCAAGAATGGGAAAGTTCAAATGTTTTAGAAATTGTGAAAAATAATGATATTGATAAAAAGAATTCTTTGAAAGACAGATTATCATCTGTTATGGAAGTAGCATTAGTTAGGTCTGTATCAAAATTAAAATATGGCATGACATTTTTATTAATTGTGTCTACAACTGCTACATTTTTAGGACTTTTTGGTACAGTATGGGGGTTATTAAAAAGCTTTTTATCTATTTCTGCTTTACAAGATACGAGTTTATTAGTTATAGCTCCTGGTATTGCTGATGCTTTAATTACAACGGTTTTTGGACTTGTTGCTGCTATACCAGCTACAATTTTCTATAATGTATACAATGCTAAAATTAATAATTTTGAAGATCAAATGATAAATTTTGGTACTGATGTTTTAACTATTTTATCAAGAGAATTGGATCAATAATTATGAAAAGTATTTTAAGAAGAAGGACATTACATAGAAATAATGAGTTTAGTTATATAAACTTTGCTCCATTTGTTGATGTTCTTTTTTCATTATTAATAGTATTTTTAATTGCTTCACCAATAATGTTGGGTGGTGTAAATATAGAATTGCCAAAAGGCAAAGCTGAAATTGTTGTTGTAAAAAAAGAACCGCTTGTTGTTAGTATACAAAAAGATGGTAGTATATTTGTTGAAAAGGATGCTATAAAATTAAACACTATTGCTAATAAATTATCAGAATTAACACTTGGTGATAAGGATGTAAAGATTTTTATAAAAGCTGATAAAGATTTGGCATATAATAGAGTTATTACTGTTGTTAGTGCAATATATAATGCTGGGTTCTTTGATGTGACACTTGTAACAGATTTAAAAAAAATGTAATGTAAAACAATTATGTTAAGAAATTTAATTTATTCTTTTTGTTTTCATATTTTATTTATAGCATTTTTGTTTATATCTACTTTTGAATTTACTGAAAAAATATCTTCAATTAAAGCAACTCCACTTACAATTAGTTTTATTAATGATAATAGCATTGATGATTTAGATAAAATTGAAACGGATGAAGAAGATGATAGGGTAAAAGACTTAAAATTAGAAGAAAAAGTTGAATTATATAATAAGTTAAAAAATCAAAAAGAAATACAGGCAGAAATGTCAAAATTTGCTGAAAATGGTGAAAACATTGATAATATGGTACAAAAAGTGGATAATGTAGATAATAATAATGTTAGTGGTAATTCTAACACAAATAATAATAACGATGGTAATATGGAAGATGGCGAAGAAATTATTGAATTGAATGAATTTAATTATTATTATACACCTGTTTATGTTGCAGAAGATAAAGTAAATACAGAAGAAAAAAGAAAATTAATAGAAAATAGAATTAAGAGAGAAGAATTAAGAAAAAAAATGAAAGAAAGAAATATCGTCCCAGAGATTGATTTTGAAGAATTAAAACAAATACAGGATATAAATAAAATAGTTCAATTATCACAAAAGCCTTTACATGTAGCAAGAGAAAAACAAGAAAAGAAAAAAATGGAAGAATTAGCCATGCTAGCACAAAAAGCTCAACAAGCTGAAAAGCAACAAAATAATCAAAATAGTAATGATGAAGTTATTAGTGAAATGGATAAAATAGCATTAGAAATGGATATTAGAAGTAATATTATTGATGAAAAATATGCTGGTTTAGATGAAAAAAATATTTTTAATAAAGAAGATATTGACAAGTTAAAAGAGATAGAAGAAAATAAAAATGATAAAAAATATGATTTATCTTTAAGAGAAAAAAGAAATATTCAAAGACAGATAAAAGGCTGTTATAAAATGGCTATTTTAAGAAGTAAAAAGGATAGTAAAGCTGTTGTTGCATTGACAGTAAATATTGAGAAAAATGGTATTGTAAATATGAATAATATAAAAGTAAATTTGGTAGCAGATGATTTTGAAAATGGTTATGATATTGCTGTTGATAATGCAAAATCAGCATTGGTTTTTTGTAGTCCATTGAGGGGCTTGCCAGCTGGAAAATATAAAACTTGGAGACAAATGACTTTTGTTTTTGATAGTAATAATTTGGAGTAGAAATGAAAAAGATATTTTTTGTAATTTTATTTTTAATATTAGGTAATATAGCTTTTGCTAAAAATGATTTAACTATTGATATTAATAGTACAGAAAATAAGAAAATTGTTGTTATTTTTGAGAAAATAAAATTAATTAATGATATTGATGATAGTGGTTTAACAAAAGATATTCTTAAACATATTGAAAAGAACCTTGATACAACAGGATTATTTGAAATTAAAAAAACAAGAAAATCTTTGTATGATGATTACAATAAAGTAATTACTTTGCCAGAAAGTGATTTAGTAAATTATGTTATGTCTCAATATTCAAAAGAAGATAATATAGATGCTGTCGTAAGTGGTTATGCTTATTTAAATAAGGAAAATATTTTAGAAATGAAAATTAGAATATGGGATATTTTAGATGAGAGAGATATTTTAAATAAAACTTTTGCCATAGATACATCTAATTGGAAAAGAATAGCAGATATTCTTTCTGATAGTATTTATAAATTATTAACTGGTGAGATATCAGGACATTTTGATACAAAAATTTTATTTGTTGCAGAAACTGGTGAAGCAAAAAATAGAAAGAAAAGAATTGCTATGGTTGATTTTGATGGTAGTAATTTAACATATATCACAAATGGTGATAATCTTGTTTTAACACCAGCATTTTCAAAACATAATCCAGATGAAATTGTATATTTAGAATACAGAAACAAAAAACCAAATATTTATAGAAAAAATTTATCTACCGGTAAATTGTCTTTGATAGGCAGTAGCATGGAGATGACTTATGCACCAAGTTTTAATCCTAATGGTTCAAATGAAATTTTATTTTCAGCTACAAAAGGTGGAGTATCAAATATTTATAAATTAGATTTTGATACTGGTTTGATGAAACAGCTTACATTTGATACTGAGATTTCAACAGTACCTAGTTGGTCGCCTGATGGTGAAAAAATTATATTTGTTTCTGATAAAACAGGCATTAGAAAATTATATGTTATGAATAAAGATGGTACAGAAGTTAAGCGAATTAGTAAAGGTAGAGGAGTTTATGATAAACCTAGTTGGTCGCCTGATGGTAAATTGATTTCATTTGTTAAAATACAGGGTGGTGAATTTTATATTGGTTTAATGACACCAGATGGTGAAAATGAAAGACTTATTACAAATGCTTATTTAGTTGAAGGAATTAAATGGTCTCCTAATGGAAGATATTTAATTTATTCAAAACAAGAAGGGCCATTTGGAAAAGAAAGTATACCTAGTATTTATACAATTGATATTTTAACAGGTACTGAATATAGAATTAATACACCAAAAAATCAAGGTGCAAGTGATCCTGATTGGGTAAAAAAATAAAAAAATATGAAAAATAAGTTAGTTAGAATAAAGTGTTTTTATTTTGTTTATGTTTTATTAATTATTATTACTATTTTAATAATAATTAAGTTTTTATTTGATTTCTATAAAATGACTGTTGAAACAAATATTATTGAAGATAAAAACATTGTTAAAAATAATGATTTCATAGAAAACCCAAGAGTACAGCTAGAAAATGATGAAAAATTTGAATATATAGAGTCAAAAAATGGTTTTCTAAATGATGAATCTTATATTTTTAATGATATTAAAATGAAAGGTTATTTTGGTGATATAGAAGCTGGTAAGTTAGAAATAAAAGATAATAAAAATATTTTAGAATTTACTATTAAACCTAACTTTACAATATATTTAAACAATATAGAAAAATAACACATGCTAAAAGTTCAAGATTTATCTATTTCATTTGATGGCAAACAGATTTTTGGCAACTTAAATTTTATTATAAATGATAAAGAAAAAGTTGGTTTGATTGGGAGAAATGGTTGTGGAAAAACAACTTTATTTAAAATTTTAAGTGGAAAAATAAAAGATTACGAAGGGGAAGTTTCTATTCCTAAGGGTTATAAAGTTGGTTATTTAGAACAACATTTACAATTTACACAAGAAACAGTATTAGAAGAAGCTTGTTTAGCATTACCAGAATATAAAAAAGAAGCAACATGGGATGCTGAAAAAATACTCACTCAATTAGGATTTAGTGAAGAAGACAAGCAAAAAAGTCCGCAAGAATTTTCTGGTGGCTGGCAAATTAGATTAAATTTAGCAAAATTATTAATTTCAGAACCTAATATTTTATTATTAGACGAACCAACAAATTATCTTGATATTATTTCCATTAGATGGCTAAAACAATTTTTAAAAGATTATAATGGTGCAATTATTTTAATTACACATGATAGAACTTTTATGGATGAAATTATTGATCATACAATAATTATTTATCGTGGCAGTAGCATTAAAATTACAGGAAATACACAAGATATGTATGATAAAATTGCTACCGATGAAGAAACATATGAAAAGTCCAGAATTAATCTTAATAAGAAAAAAGAACAAATACAAAAATACATTGATAGATTTAGATATAAAGCAAGATTAGCGAGTGGGGTACAGTCAAAAATTAAAATGGTTGAAAAGATGGGCGAGATGGAAAAATTAGCAAATATTGAAAGCCTTGATTTTGATTTTAAATATCAAGAATTTACAGGGAATGCTAATATGGTGAATGTTGATAATTTATTTTTCGGTTATGACAAAGATAAACCATTAATAAAAGATTTATCTTTTAAAATTCAAAAAGGTGATAAGGTTTGTGTTATAGGAAAAAATGGTAAAGGAAAATCTACATTATTAAAAATTTTAATTGGAGAATTGCAAAAAGATAAAGGGGACTTAGTTATTAATGCTAAAACAAAAATTGGCTATTTTGGGCAAACTAATATAGATAGATTAAATTTAAATAATACCATAGAAGAAGAACTAAGAACTGTAAATATATCTCTACCTAGAACAACTATACTTGCAACAGCTGGAAAAATGTTATTTTCTGGTGATTCTGCACAAAAAAGAATTTCTGTTTTAAGCGGTGGAGAAAAGAGTAGGGTATCGTTAGGTAAAATTATATTAACACCTTGTAATTTATTAGTATTGGATGAGCCAACAAATCATTTAGATATAGAATCTTGTGAAGCTTTATGTGAAGCTATTGAAAATTTTAAAGGGGCATCAATTATTGTTAGTCATAATGAATATTTGCTTAATAATATTGCTAATAAATTAATTGTTTTTGATAATGATAAAACTTTTTTATTTGAAGGAAATTATCAAGATTTCTTAAAGAAAATTGGTTGGGCTAGCGAAAAGGAAAATAAAACAATTAAAGTAGAAAAAAATAAAACTATTAAAGAGGAAAAAAAATTTAATAAAAAAGAAAAAGACAAATTAGAAAATTTAATTTTTAAAAAAGAATTAATGCTAGAAGAATTACTTGAAAAGCAAGATTATAAAGGTTATGGTATTTTGCAAAAGGAAGTGGATGAACTGATGATTAAATTAGATGAAATGATTAAAATAATGAAGAATAAAGAATAGTTAATTTTTTTAATTTGATAAATAATAGTAAATTCTTTTTCTTTTCTGTTTTTGTGTTTATTATTAGTGGTTGTGGATTGCCACAGGCCTTCGGCCTTCGCAATGACGAAGGGGGCAAGGGGTGGTATTCACAAACTCGTCATTGCGAGAGTTGCTTGCAACTCGTGGCAATCTCAGTATGGGGTACAATTATTCATTCATGGAATTATTTTTCTTTTCTGTTTTTGTGTTTGTTATTAGTGATTGTGGATTGCTTCGTCGTTTCACTCCAAGTAATGACGAAGAGCAGTGAGTAGTGATTTATGGGGGTTTGCCTCCCTTTGTAAGGGGGGATGTTGCGAAGCAACAGGGGGGTTGAGAGAGAAATTGAAAATTAAAAATGGAAAATTGAAAATTAATACATAAGAAATTAAAAATTGAAGCACAAAGTGAGAAAATGATATGCTTGCATAATCATTTTAGCTTGTCGTCCCACGAAGTGCGAAACGAATGAAGCATAAGAAATTGAAAATTGAAAATTAATATTTCATTTAAAATTAATTCTTTAATTTGATAAATAATAGTGATTTCTTTTCTTTTTCTATTTTTATATTAACTTTTTGTGGTTTATGGATTGCCACAGGCCTTCGGCCTTCGCAATGACGAAGGGGGTAAAGGACAATGATTTCTTTTTCTTTTCTGTGAATGAATAAAAAAATAGTGGTTTGTGGATTGCCACGACTTCTACGAAGTCTCGCAATGACGAAGGGGGCAAGGGGTGGTATTCACAAACTCGTCATTGCGAGAGTTGCTTGCAACTCGTGGCAATCTCAGTATGGGGTACAATTATTCATTCATGGAATTCTTTTTCTTTTCTGTTTTTGTGTTTGTTATTAGTGATTGTGGATTGCTTCGTCGTTTCACTCCTCGCAATGACAGTACCCCCACACCGTCATTGCGAGGGCTTGAAAAGCCCGTGGCAATCTCAGTATGGCGACAACTCTCGTGGTGTTGGGTATCTTACCCGACACCAAATACTATCAAAAATTGAATTCACAAATTAATCTTGTAAAACTTCACTATTTTAAAGCCTTTGGTATGGAGTCAGGAGACCCCACACCACAGTAGAAGCTGTGGCAATCTCATTATAACACCAACCACACCCAACCCACACTGTCATTGCGAGAACCGCACCACACACCGTCATTGCTGGACTTTGAAAAAGACATGGCAATCTATAAATTACTGATAATAAATACAAAAGTAAAAATAATAAGAATTATCATCAATAAATAAAGAAGAATAATAAATTCAAATATTATATGTTTGTTATTTTTATTATAGATACTTAATAAATTTTATTTCAACTTTTAATAGAAAAATTAAAAATATATTTTTTATTTAATAAATTGAATATTTTGAATATTCAACTTATAATTGCTATTAAAAAATATTATTTTTATACTTCCATAAATTATTTTTCAATAGATTATTAGCTTATAAATTTATTTTAAATTTATGTAGATAATTAAAATATTAATAATAACCTATGGTTGAAATGAGAAATAAATTAATAAAAGAGCTAATGTTTGAAGAAAATAATTTTAACGATATTAAACAACAGCAAAATATTAGTAAAATAAATAATACTACTACTAATAATATTAGTAATAATGATAATCTAGAAGATGAATTTGATTACCGTTATTCTAATGATAATTTATATTTTAAATCAGAAATTGCTTTATGGAAGGCTGTAATTTTGCAAGCACTTGTGGATTTACAAAGTAATTCTAAAAAGAAAATAGCTAATACATATAGAGTAAAAGCTTTAATGTGGTTTAATTTAAAAAATGAAGAATTTTTAACTGTATGTAATTATGCTGGTTTGGATCCTAAATATGTTTATGAAAAATCAAGAATAATTAAAGACAATAATAAATTTTTAATGTAAATATTTATTGATTTTGAATTAATATGTTTTATAAATATTTTTAATTTAATGATTAAAAATATATGGGTCTTATTGATATTACTGTTTGTTTGCCAATTTATTATGGTGCTAAGATTGCAGATGTTGAAAAATGTTTGGATTCATTATATACAGCTTGTGAAAATATAGATAAAAAATATAAAAATAAAGTTATAAATTTTTTAATTGGCATGGATAATTGCCCTAAAAAGTTTGATACAGATAAAAGTGTTCAAAGAAATAAAACAGAAATAAAGAATAGAATTGTAATATTTCAAGATGCCATTAAATCATTAAATAATAATTTTGATGTTAGCTATTTTATAACAGAAAATAATGTCAGGGTTTCTGTGATGAGAAATATTATGATTTCAAAAACACAAAATAGCAAATATATAACATTTTCAGATCATGATGATAATTTTGATAAAAATGCATTTAATACATTATTTTCCAATATTGAAAAAAATACAAATGCACACATAATGTGTTTTAAATGTTTTAATGCTGGAGCACAAGATCAAATTTTATTTGAATATCTTGGTCCATGGTCTATATTATATAGTCCTAAATATTTATTAGAAAATAATATATCTTTTATACCAGATATTCCACTTGAAGATAGATTTTTTCGTAGAGAATGTGATTTATATAGCATACAAGATGAAATAAAAGATCTTGATGCATATTTTTATATACATAACAAAGAAGGAAGAAGTGGTATGCTACCTTCTGATTTATTAGCATTAATTAGACAAGAAGTTGTCAAAAGGGCTTGTTATAAAAATATCAAAATAAAAAATTATATGCTTACAAAAAGAGGTTTGGATGAAATATATTATAGTGAATATGTTTTTAATTTTGATGAAAAAAACTCAAATGCAAATTATTTATTGAGTATAATGAATTATAATAAAATTTTAGATAAAGCGGAAGCTAATAAATTTCAATTTTCAGATGGTAAAAAATTAAATAGATATCCAAAAGATAATCAATATACATTTTGTAAAATTTTATATAATGATAATGAAGAAATTTATTGTAGGGGCTATTTAAGCAATAAAGAGTTTAACAATATTTTAAACTTTAATTTAAAAAGAATTAATGAAATTATTAATTATCTAGAATATAATTCTAATGAATTTATTGTTTTATTGAAATTTATAGATAAATATATTTCTAATAACGAATTACAAAATATCTTAAATGATATATCAAAAGATAATGCAAATGAAGTATTGACAAAACTTATAAAAAGAAGGGAAGAATATATTTTAAAATTAATTAATACTAAAAACTATATAGAATTAGAAAATATATTAAATATACAAGATAAAAATATAGATTTATCTTTTATTCAATATGAGGAATTAAAGGATGAAAAAGTAAAAGATATAATTAATAATTATATATTTAATGTTGCTTTTGAAGCTATAAATACAGAAAATTATAATAAAACTGTGAATATTATAAATAGATATCCACAAATAATTAAAATATGTAATAAATATAATAAAGTAAATTTAGCAAATTTATCTTGTAGAAAACAAACTATATATGATGTTGAAAATGATAAAAATGATTTTATTAATAGCATTAAAGACAATAACAATAAAATTTTAGCTTTCATTTTAGCAAAATTTCCAGAATCTTTTTTGAAAAGGGACATTTATGAAAAATGTGGTTTAGACTTTTTATTAATTGATTATGTAGATAGTTTAAGTTTTAACAATCCTCTTACACAAGATAATATAAAAGAATTTTTTGTAAAAGTTGATACTTTAAGTAAAATTTTTAATGAAGATTTTTATCAAGTTATACCATATCTTAGATTTATTTTAAATAAGAAAATAGAATATAATGATAAAGAAAATATATTAAAACAATGTGATAGCATTAAGAAGGATTTTTTAAAAGATGATTTAATTGGTATTAATATTAGTCGTTTTTTTAATGACAAAAATTATGATTTATTGAAACAAACTTTAATAGTTAAGAATGGTATAAGTGGAGTTAATATTTTATTACCTAATTATATAAAATATACAACTTTTATTAATATTTTTGAATATAAAGATAAAGATAATAAGACAGTTTTGGATTATACAAAAGAAGATGAAAAGTTTAAAGAATTTATAAGAGAATTTTTGATAAAAACAATTTGGATAAATTTTTTGGATATTGTAAATATTGATCCTATTAATAAATATAATATTGTAAGAACAAAACAGGCTATAAATATATTATTTGACAAAAATAATAATTTTAGAGAATATAAAATAGATTTTAAAAAATATTTAGATGAATTTTTTAAGAAATCTAAAATATTAACATCTCTTAAACTCACACAAGAATTGCATGATAAAATTGATTCAAATAAATTAATATTAGAAAAAAAAGAACAGAAAAAATTTTCAAAAATATATCAAAATTCTATAAATAAATTACCTAATTCCAATGAAGTTTTAACATTTTTCAATAATATTAATGATATACTTTTTAGTAATGTAAGTGATTTAGAAAAAATAAATAATTTTTTAGATTTAGTAGATAATATTTTATATATAATAAATAATAAAAATAAATAAAATTTTAGTTGAAATATCTTTTTTATTATTATAATATTTTGATTAGATAAATAATTTTTTGAATAACAATGATTAAATATTCTGACGATTCATTGGAAAATTTAAGAGGTTTAAGTCCTGTATATTATCAACTTTACAATGTATCTGTTTTTGCAACATATATTGGTTTTTTGGTTATTTGTTGGTATTTTATCAACCTTGCTTATACAATTAATACTCAATCATATGATGTTTTATGCCTTAATTGTGGTATTATTTCGCATGTATCAAAAGTTAGTTTATTAGCAATATGGCTTTTCTTTTTATATTTTTATATGCTAAATGAAGTTAGATTTAGATTTATGCATTTTTCACATAGAGGACAAGAAAAAGCAGTAAAAAGAAATAACAATATTTATATTTTAAGTGCTGTTATTTTAACAATAATTTCAATATTTATAATATTACAATAGGAGATAATATGATTACAAAAGGTGCAGTTCAGTTATCAAGACATGGTATGTCAGGTTTTATATTATTACCATTATTAGCTTGGTTTTTAATATCTTTCTTTTATATATTTTCTGACCCTGTTGCATATTTACCTATATTCTTTTATTCTCCAATAAATGTAATATTTGGTATATTTTTTCTTTTAACAGCATTATATCACTTAAATTTTGATATAAAATATGTAGCTAATCATAGTTCTGTTAGTGAAGGAGTAAAAAATGTATTTACATTATTTTTTGATTGTTTATCAATGTTAGTTGCTGTTGCTGGTGTTTTATCAATACTACAATTACATTTTATAGGTATTTTTATAGCATAGTAATATTTATATATTTATTTAATTACTAATATTTTTATATTAGTGATTTTTTATTATCTTATTTATTAATTTTAATAATTATATTTAATAATAATGAGTAAAATAAATTTAATAAAAAGTTTTATAATTATAATTTTATTTATTATTGTATTTTTAATCGTGTTTAAAAGTCGAAATTATACAGAAAATAAATTAAATAATAGAATACAAAACATAATAAAAGATAAAGATTTAACACTCGGGCTTGCTATTAAGAAGGATGATAAAATTTTATTTGAAATAAATGGAAATCAAGAATTTCCTTTATTGAGTGTTTTTAAATTTCATATTACATTAGCTGTATTGAATTATATAGATAAAAATAATATTTCATTGGATCAAACAATAAAAATAAGTAAAGATTTTATAAAAACAAATACATATAGCCCATTAAGAGAAAAATATGGAGTTGTGGATTTAGAATTAAGTTTAAAAGAGCTTATTGAATATACTATAATTTATAGTGATAATAATACTTGTGATATACTTATAAATTTTATTGGTGGTGTTGATAAGGCTAATGAATACATTAAAAGTTTAGGAATAAAAAATTGTAATATTGTTGTAAATGAAGATGATATGCATAAAGATTTCAAAAATCAATATTTAAATACATCAACACCAATAGATATTGTGAATTTATTAAATATTTTTTATCATAAAGATTTATTTTTAAATAAATATAAAGAATTTTTAATTAATACAATGATTGCCACAAAAACAGGAAATAAAAAAATTAGATATTTATTGCCAAAAAATATAAAAGTTGGTGATAAAACTGGTTCTAGTGATAGATTAAAAAATAATATAAAAATTGCTGATAATGATTCTGCTTTTATAGTTTTACCAAATGGCGAAGTTTATTTTTTATCAATTTTTATATATAATTCAAAAGAAAGCGATGAAGAAAATACAAGAATAATTGCAGAAATATCAAAAGCAATATATGATTTTATTGCACAAAATTAAAATTATATATTTGTTCTTTTTAACTTAATAATAGTACTACACACCGTAATTGCAATTATAAAACTGTCATTGCAAGAACACACACTATCATTGCGAGAGTTGCTTGCAATTCGTGGTAATCTCTGTATGGGGCACTATGGAAGTCAAACAAAACTCATTATTGCGAGAACCAAAGGTTCGTGGCAATCTCAGGATGGCGACAACCGTACCTAACCCACACCATCATTGCGAAGGCCAAAAGCCTGTGGCAATCTCAGGATAGGACATGTAATTATTCTTTCATAAAATTCTTTTTCTTTTTTGTGAATGAATAAGCTGTTGATGGTTTGTGGATTGCTTCGTCGTTTTACTCCTCGCAATGACATTACCCTACACCGTAATTGTAATTATAAAACTGTCATTGCAAGAACACACACTGTCATTGCGAGTTAATATATATTTTTTCCTTTTAATTTTGCTTCTTCGTTAAATAATATAAATAAAATATCATTGATATTTTTTAATGATAATTTATTTAGGTGCTGTTGCAATATTGGTTTTTGCTTCCAAAAAATATTATCTCTGTCAGAAATTTCTTCAAAAGAAATACCATTTTGTGTTTGATATTTATATAATTGTAATTTAATAAAATATGCAATGGCTGTTCTAATAATTGCAACTGGAAATATACCTTCTGAATATAAATTTTGTAATTCTTTATAAGCTTTTTCTATATTTAAAGATGCAAGGTTATTTACAAACTCGTTAATATTTCCTTCTGAGTTATCTTGAATACAAGCTTTTACATCTTCTATTGTTAAATTTTTGTCTTGATCTTTGTATATAACTAATTTATCTAGTTCACTTAAAATTATTAATCTATTACCACCAAAACTTTCTGTGAGATATTTTACAACTTCTGCATTATATTTAAAACCTTCTTTTCTTAATTTTAAATTTACAATTTGCATTATTGCATTAATATCATCTTTATAACAAGGTAAACTTGCAAAATATTGGTTGAATTCTGCAAACCTTTTAAGTGAAGATTTTGAATCTAAATCATCTGCTGTGATTAAAATAAAATTGTCATTATTTTGTGGTTTTGAAAAAATTTCTTCAAGAATTTTTGATATAGAATTATCAGCATCTTCAATTAGAATAACTTTTTTATCACTACCAAATAATGATGTTGAATTGTACTCACTATTGATAATACCAGGTTTGTCTTTAATTGTTGCAGTACTTAAAGTAATTAAAGATAAACTTGTTTTATAATCGGGTAATATTTTTTGTAAAATTTCATTTTTTCTAATAGAAACAAGTCCTTCATCAGGTCCATAAATTAAGACCCCTTTATATTTGTTGCTAAAATTTTTAATAAATTCATCAACTTTATTGGCTTGTACTTTCATTTTATTTATCTAATTTTTCAATTCTGTTTAAGTGTCTTCCACCTTCAAATTCAGTCTCCAAGAAAGTTTTTACACAATCAAATGCAACATCTTGCCCGATCATTCTAGCGCCTAAACATAATACATTTGCATTATTATGTTTTCTAGTTAAACTAGCCATTAAAGCATGGGAACATAAACCGGCTCTAATACCTTTGTTTCTATTTGCTGAAATAGACATACCTATGCCTGTACCACATATTAATATACCTAAATTTGCTTCTTTTTTTAAAATTAAATCACAAACTTTTTTAGAATAATCTGGATAATCAACTGAATTATTATCATCAGTACCACAATTAATAAAATCATATTCATCTTTAAATTTTTCAATGATTTTATTTTTTAATTCTGTACCAGCATGATCATTTGCAATAGCTATTATTTTTTTCATATTTAAAAAATTTATTTAATATTAATTTCCAACTTTTATATAACTAACAACTTGTTTTACACCTTTGATTTTACTGATTAAATTTGTTGTAATTTGTAATTCTTCTTTATTTGATGCTTTGCCTATTATATAAACAACACCATCAACAACATCATATTTATAATTACCAGATGCAACACCAATTGTAGCCTTTAATTTCATATAAATTTGACTGGAAATCATAGAATCAGAAATAGTACCAATACTATAATTATTACTAATTACTATGATTTCGTCAATTACTTCAATGCCAGGTCGTGTAGCTCTGGCTTTGCTAACTGCTGTTTTTTTATATAATTCATTATTCCTAACATATCCTGTCAGTAAAACTCTACCATTAAAAGAATTTACATTTATATGTTTTAAATTATCATTTTCATTAAGTGTATCTTCTATGGCTGATTCAATTCTACTGTCTTGGTTTGTATCAAAAATAGAACCATCACTCATAACATAAGCACCAGTGGCAACAGTACCAACAACTACTGTTTCTACACAACCTGTTAATATTATACTACAAAATAATATCAATATTTTGAATAGCATTAATCTTGCCCCTTTTTCTTTTTTGCTAATGCTTTATTTTTTTCTGTTTTGAGTTGAGAAACTAATTTCTTTAAACTTTCATCAAAACTTTTTCTAGCATTATGATTTTCAGCATCAGCAGAAATTTTGCTTCCTTTTGCATAGATATTATTAACGACGATACTACAATAAATATCTTCGCCTTGTTTTTTAAGGTGTACTTCTGCTGTTGTAATGTCTTCAAAATATTTTAATACATTTTTTTCAAACTCTTCTTCTACATATGTTGAAAAATTTTGACCTGTTTCTATACTTCCGGAAACTATAATTTTCATATAAATACCTTTTGTTATTATTAATACTAATTATATTTATATCTATTAAGTTATAATAGTCAAGTTTATAATTTTTTTAATTAATTTTTTTTAAATAATCTTTAACTATTGCAAACTCATCAAAAGGACTTAAAGTTGTACCAACTATTGTATATTTTTCGTGTCCTTTACCAGCTAGTATCAAAATATCGTCTTTGTCTAGCATATCAATAGCTTTTTCTATTGCTTGTTTTCTATCGCCTATAACATAAGCCTTAGGACAAGTTGAAGCGACTTCTTGTCTAATTGTTTCAGCATTTTCAGTTCTTGGGTTGTCATCTGTAATAATTACAACATCAGCTAAATCATTAGCAATTTTTCCCATAACTGGTCTTTTTGTTTTGTCTCTATCTCCACCACAACCAAATAAAATATATATTTTACTATTACTATTTTCTGGTATATGTTCTTTTGTGGCTTCTAAAACTTTTTGCAAAGCATCTGGTTTATGTGCATAATCAATATAAATAACTGCACCATTTTTCTTTACACCAGCTAATTCCATTCTGCCTTCTGCTTGTTTTATTCCATTAACAGCATCTAATATTTTTTTGAAAGATTTTTCAATATTTAATGCAATTACAGCACTAACAGCAGCTAGTACATTCATAGCTTGAAATGTACCAATAAATGGTAATTCAAGTAAATATTCTTCGCCTTTATATGATACATTAATATCTTGCCCCTTTGGCAATAAAGTAATTTTTTCAATTTTTACATCACCATTATAACCATATGTTATAATTTTAACTTTTCTTTCTTCACAAATCTTTTTAAGTTCATTAAATTCTGGAATATTAGCATTTAATACAGCTGTACCAGTATCTTTTAAAATTTTCTTAAATAAAGTTTCTTTTTGTTTTAAATACTCAGCCATATCTTTATGGTAATCTAAATGTTCAGGACTTAAATTAGAAAATACAGCAACATCAACACTAATACCTGTTGCTCTATTTTGATGCATACCTTGACTAGAAAATTCCATAGAAACAAAATCGACATTATGATTAGTTTTTAATTCATGTAAATTTTTATGTAAATCAACAGTTTCTAACATTGTGAGAGTTCCATTTTTTATTTTTTCATTTCTATACTTAACCCCTAATGTCCCCATTGATGCTGATTTATGTCCTAAATTTTCTATAATTTGTCTTATAAATTCTGTAATTGAAGTTTTACCACTAGTACCAGTGGTTCCAATTATGTATTTTGGTTTATTAAAATAAAAAACATTTAAAAATTTTCCTAAAATATCTTTTACATCGCTACATTTTATTATAACTACATTAGGATTATTGTAGTCATACTTTTTATCACATATAATAACTTTTGCCCCATTTTCAATAGCCTTGTCTGCAAAATCAATACCTTTTGTTGTAAAACCATCAATTGCAAAAAATATATCGTTTTCTTTAATTAATCTAGAATCTGTTTGAATACCAATTATATTCAAATCTTTTAAATTCAATATTTCCAACTCGTTTGAGTATGGTTCAATTATTTTAGATAAAAGCATTATTTCTCCCATATTTATATTGTATTTTAAGTAAACAATAAAAAAGTTTTCAAAAAATGCAAGATTTTTTAAAATTTTAATTGCATTTATAAAATATGATTTTAATATTCTCTTATAAATTTTATTAATTATGCATAGAATATAAAAGATGACTAAGATGAAAACAAACAGTTCTTGCAAAAAAAGATTTACAATTACAGGAACTGGCAAAATTAAAATTAAAAATGCCAATAAAAGACATTGTATGGTTAAAAGAAGTAAAAGACAAATCAGAAATAATAGAAAACCTGATTTAATGTTTGATGGAGATGCAGCATTAGTTCTTACAAACTTCATGCCATATGGTTTTATGAAAAAAGGAAGATTATAATAATAAATTTAATAAATAGGATTAAAGATGACAAGATCAACAAATAGACCAGCTTCAAGAAACAGAAGAAAAAGAGTTCTAGATAGAGCTAAGGGTTTCAGAGGTAGAAGCAAAAATTGTTTCTCAATTGCTATTGAAAGAGTTGAAAAAGCTTTGCATTATGCAACAAGAGACAGACATAACAGAAAAAGAGAATTTAGAGCTTTATGGATTCAAAGAATCAATGCTGCCGTTAGAGAATATGGCATGGTATATTCAACATTTGTTAAAAAACTTAAAGAAGCAAATATCGCTTTAGATAGAAAAATGCTTTCAGAAATGGCAATTAGAGAACCAAAAGCTTTTGAAAATTTAGTAAAATCATTACAAAAATAATTTAAAAGTTTGTGATAATATTCCAAAGTCCCTTAACAGAAAGGGGCTTTTGTTTATTATATCATTATATTGTTATGAATAGTAATTAATTTTATTATTTTTATATTTAATCATTGCAATGTATAAGGAAATTAAAATTAATACTTCATTTGATATTAATTCTTTGACTTAATAAATAGTAATAAATTCTCTCGTGGTGTTGGGTATCTTACCTAACATACAATGCTATCAAAATTTAAATTCATAAATTGATTTTGTAAGACTTGATATTTAAAGTCTTCGGCATGTGGCCGGGAACCCCCACACCACAGTATAATTCTTTTCCTTTTTTGTATTAATTATTATAATTATATAATTAATTATTCTGTTAGTGAATTTTTTTGTTTTTTTGTGAATGAATAAAATATCAGTGGTTTGTGGATTGCTTTGTCGTTCTACTCCTTGCAATGACGAAGGGGATGAATGGTAGTTTGTGGATTGCTTTGTCGCTTCACTCCAAGTAATGACGAAGGGCAGTGAGTAGTGGTTTTGTGGGGGTTTGCCTCCCTTTATAAGGGGGGAAGTTGCGAAGCAACAGGGGGGTTGAGAGAGAAATTGAAAATTAAAAATTGAAAATTAATATATCATTAAAAATTAATTCTTTAATTTGATAAATAATAATAATTTCTTTTTCTTTTCTGTGAATGAATAAAAAAATAGTGGTTTATGGATTGCCACGACTTCTACGAAGTCTCGCAATGACGAAGGGGGCAAAGGACAATGATTTCTTTTTCTTTTTTGTTTTTGTGTTTGTTGTTAGTGGTTGTAGATTGCTTCGTTGTTTCACTCCTTACAATGACGAAGAGAGCAAAAGACAGTACCCCCACACTGTCATTGCAAATTATAGAGCTGTTATTGCGATTATGGGACTTGTCATTGCGAGGCTTTGAAAAAGCCGTGGCAATCTCGGTATGGCAACCACCACACCCAACCCACACTGTCATTACAAGACTTTGTAGAAGGAGTGCTAATCTTGTTATTGTTAGCTCGTCATTGCGAGAGTTGCTTTGCAACTCATGGCAATCTCAGTATAGCAACCACTACACCTAACCAAAACTTGTCATTGCGAGACTTTGTAGAAGGAATGGTAATATTATTATTCTAAGTTGTCATTGCAAGAACCTACCCCATACACTGTCATTGCGACAAGCCACTCACACACTATCATTGTGAAGGCCGAAGGCCTGTGGAAATCTATAAGGAATTGAAAAATATAAAATGACTTCTTTATTTATTATCTTGGTTTCATTAAAAATATTATTAATTTATTAAATCAACTTTATATTTTTATCTATAACTTCTTTTAATTCTTTTACAGTCTTATTTTTTATATATTCCATTTTTTCTTTTATAATATCATTTTCAAGAACTTTATCTTTTTCTATGTCAATAAATAATTGATAAGGTTTAATATGCAAAGCATTTGCAATTTCTTGCAACATATCAGCTGATGGAAATTTTTTACATATTTCTATTGCTCCGATATAATTAGTTGTAGTATCACATAATTCAGCAAGCTTTTGCTGTGTAATATTATTTTTCTTTCTATATAATTTCATATTATAAGCTAAATATTCTTGTATTTTCAACATTGCAATGATTTTTATTGACTATAAGTATATATTATAATATTTTATATACTAATATATTGACTTTTTAAATATAAAAATTTATTTTATCTACTAATAGAATATAAGTTTAATAAAATGAAAAAGAATATTGTTATAACATATGGCACGTTTGATTTATTGCATTATGGCCATATACTACTACTAAAAAGAGCAAAAAAATTAGGTAATTATTTGATAGTTGGATTATCAAGCGATGAATTTAATGCCCTAAAAGGTAAGAAATCATATTTTAATTTTAATAAAAGAAAAGAATTAATAAAGTCTTTAAAATTTGTTGATAAAGTTATCATAGAAAATACTTGGGAACAAAAAATTGCAGACATAATAAAATATAAAGTAAATACTTTTGTAATTGGTGATGATTGGAAGGGAAAGTTCGATTATTTAAAAGAATATTGCAATGTTTATTATTTGCCAAGAACTAAAAATATATCAAGCACTTTAATTAAAAATATTTTACAAAATAAAAAGGAGAATAAAAATGAATAGAAAACTAGTTAATATATTATGTTTATTTGTATGGTCAAAAAATTTAAGATACAGAATTAGAAAGAAACTAGTTAAAAAATCTAGACTTGAAATATTAGAAAATAGTGTAGATATGTTATACTTCTTAATTGAAAATTGTATTGGCATTAATAATATACCACCAGCAAAAGGTGAACTAGCAATTATACAGCAAAAAAATTTAAAATTATTAGAAAATTTTAATTTGTTCTGTCAAAATAACAACATTGAATATTGGTTAGACTTTGGCACTTTGCTTGGAGCTATAAGGCATAAAGGCTTTATACCTTGGGATGATGATTTAGATGTCGGTATGACAAGGGAAAATTATAATAAACTTCTCAAAATTATAGAAACACAAGATATAAGACAATATAACTTTGAATATATAATAAAAAGGGAAAAACCGCGAAAAGAATTATTAAAATTAATTAGTTTAGATAAAATAGCACAATTAGATATTTTTCCATATGATTTTTATTATCAAAATATAAATACTGATGATGATGAAAAAAATTTTTATAAAAAATTATACAAGGCATATGATGAATATTATAAAAATTTAGGAGTTTATATAGTTAAAAATAAAATTAAATATTCAAGTTATAATGTAGAAAAAATTTTACAAAAAACTATTAATGATAATAAAATATATTCTAAAAAAGATAAAAACGATTTATTTTGGGGAATTGAATTTTATCATAATCATAATAATAAAATTATAAAATATGACACTATATTTCCTATTAAATATACAGAGTTTGAAAATTTAAAATTACCAATACCAAACAATGCTGAAAAACATTTACAAAATATATATGGAGAATATATGAAATTACCACGAGAAACTCATATTCATGACAAAATAGAAAATATATAATTATTCTATTTCTTTAATTTTACCTAATTTTTGTTCTAATAATAAATATATTTTTTCTGCTTTTGCACCAAGTAAATAAAAACTTAATGCTAATATTACAAAAAATATAAATTTATTTGTATCAGTCCAAAAATATTCAAAATATTTTGTGTATAGCATAATAAGAAAGAATGTAATACCATAAGATTTTAATGCATAATTATCGTATTTTAAACCCATTATAAAAGAAAGAAAAGATGTTAATATAAGTATGATTGACCATATAAATAATTCAAATTCCAATGTTTCATAATTGTCATATGTATAACCAAATATCGACAATATCCACAGAGCTGTAAATAAGTATAGCAACCCCATATTTAAAAATGTTTTAAAAAATAATTGCAATTTTTCAATTTTTTTAATTTCTATAATAGATGTTAAACCCAATAATATTATACCAAAAAATACAAAATTTAATGGTTTTGACATACCTATAAAATATGAACCATAACCAGAGAGATAACCAACCATACCACCAAACCAAGATGCTAAATTTAATATTGAAAAAACAAGTACCAAACTAGATTTGCCAAAATATGCAATTATACCATATACTATGGAAGCAATAAAAAATAACCAACTATAATGTATCCTTAAAATATCAAATGCACTAATTTCATACATTACCCAACTTAAACTAAATGTACCTAAAAAAATAAAAAAATTTTTTAAAAATTGTTTCTCTTTATTTTTGTTATTAAAGCCTAAATAATAAAATAAAGAAGATAAAATTATACTAATTATTATCCTAATATATTTATTACTTAAAAACAAATCATATAGATTGGTTATTGATATTAAAAAACAAAAGGCAGAAAATATAAAACACCATTTTGAAAATTTTTTGTAATCAAAATTTACAATATTAATATTTTGCATTAATTCTTCACTTTTTTGCTTTGTAATTAATTTTTGTTCTTCAAAATTTAGTATAACATCTTTTACTAATTTTGCATTCTTTTTATTTAATTGCATATTTTTATTTATTATATTTTATTGCATATTGTTTATTTTTATATAAATAAATATATTATTTTGCAATGATATTTTAATATTCTTAAAATTATTATAAATTAATATTGCCTTTATTTATTAACGCTTTTATTTTGTTGTATAAAATATTTTAAAGATTTAATTATAGTTTTTTTGATTTTATTTTTACTCAATTAAATAATTTGCTAAAATTTTAATTTATTATGTGATTTAAAAAACTGATTTAAAATCATTTAATAACAAAAGCTTTGTGCTAATTTTTAATTTGTAATTAAAAATTTTAAATATTTATTGTAATAAATATATTTTTAATGCTAGTTCGTTATCTATATTTATCTAGAAAATAAACTAAAAATCACCATTAGCAACTTGTAAACATGTTAAATTTAATTCTCTTCACATATTTACAACAATTTGTCTATCTTCTAGTATAAATAGAATATTATACCTATCTTTAATTTTGTCTATATATATATTTCTTTTTTTATAATTTTATCACTCCTGGAATCCATTTCTTTTCTCATAAATAATATATAATTATCAATATATTTATTTAATTGTTTTTCTGTTGTTTTCCTAAATTTCTCACTTCTACCACTTATAAAAATTATTGTATATTTATCTTTCGTAGATTTTAATATTTCTAGTATAGGTTGTTTAACTTTATCATAAATATGATTTTTATTAAATTCATTAAAACTGTATGAAAATTTTTGTAATCTCCAAGCACAATCAAATAATGTTCCATCTAAATCACAAATTATAGCATTTATCATTATTAAAATGTTTTTTCTATATTTTTATATTAAAAAAGTATAAAGTAAATAATATATAATAAAATTTTTATTTAAATACATTATCTTATTACAATTTTGATTTATATATTAAATAACGATATTTGTTTTTATAAAATATTTGACTTTTCCCACTCTTACTTTTATAACTATACACAAGGAAATATTTAGGTTTAAAATATGTTTAATTTAAAAGAT
>CALXVQ010000009.1 GCA_944392135.1 uncultured Rickettsiales bacterium | reverse complement strand
TAATCATTTTAGCTTGTCGTCCCACGAAGTGCGAAACGAACGAAGCATAAGAAATTGAAAATTGAAAATTGAAAATTGAAAATTCATATTTCATTGAAAATTAATTCTTTAATTTGATAAATAATAATAATTTCTTTTTCTTTTCTGTGAATGAATAAAAAAATAGTGGTTTATGGATTGCCACAGGCCTTCGGCCTTCGCAATGACGAAGGGGGCAAAGGACAATGATTTCTTTTTATTTTCTATTTTTATATTAACTTTTTGTGGTTTATGGATTGCCACGACTTCTACGAAGTCTCGCAATGACGAAGGGGGCAAGGGGTGGTATTCACAAACTCGTCATTGCGAGAACCGAAGGTTCGTGGCAATCTCAGTATGGCAACAACTACACCCAACACACATCGTCATTGCGAGAGTTGCTTGCAACTCGTGGCAATCCATAAGAAATTGAAAATTAATATTTCATTAAAAATTAATTCTTTGACTTGATGAATAGTAGAAATTTTTTTCTTTTTTGCTTTTATATTGAATTATTATAATACTTTTGTGAAATATTTTCATGTTTTTTTGATTATCAAGTATTGGTGTTGATAACAAAAAACACTAAAAACAAATCATTTTGCGCTTTATTTTAAACAATAAGAATAGATTAAAACATATTTATAAAAAAATCACCTATTATATCCCAAAAATACCACAATACAAAACAAAATGCATAAAATAATAAAAAATAAGGTGAAAAAAAATTTTTCATAATTTATTATAATTTTTATTTATTAATATTCTTAAAATAAAATTCTTTTTTTATTAATCAAGTTTAAAAATTATCTTGATTTTTATATATTATAAAAGATAATTTAGGTAATTATATTAATTTTTTGAAAATGACAAAATATAGAACTCATACTTGTGGTGAATTAAATTTAAAAAATGTTAATGAAAAAGTTAAACTTGGTGGTTGGGTTCATTCTATTAGGGACCATGGAAGTTTATTGTTTATAGATTTAAGAGATAATTATGGAATTACTCAATGTGTTATAGATATTGAAAAAGATAAAAAGCTTGTTGAATTAGCTTCAAAAATTACTCTTGAAAGTGTTATTTTAATTGAAGGAAAAGTTGTTGCTAGAACAAAAGAAACTATTAATCCTAATTTATCAACAGGTGAAATTGAAGTTGAACTTGATAAATTAGAACTTGAAAGCAAAGCAGAACAAATACCTTTTCAAGTTGCTGATGAGACACAAAATTATCCAGAAGATTTAAGATTAAAATATAGATTTCTAGATTTAAGAACTAAAAAAATGCATTATAACATTCAAATGAGATCTAAAATCATTGAATTTATTAGACAAGAAATGATTAAACAAGATTTTCTTGAATATCAAACACCAATTCTAACATCTTCATCACCAGAAGGTGCCAGAGATTTTTTAGTTCCTAGCAGAATACATCCAGGAAAATTTTATGCTTTACCACAAGCTCCTCAACAATTTAAACAATTATTGATGATTAGTGGTTTTGATAAATATTTCCAAATTGCACCTTGTTTTAGAGACGAAGGTTTGAGAGCTGATAGATTATTATATTTCTATCAATTAGATATGGAAATGTCTTTTGTTGAACAAGAAGATGTATGGGCTGTTATTGAACCGGTTATTTATAATACATTTAAAAATTTTAGGCCAGATAGAAAAATTAATGAGTATCCTTTCCCTAGAATTAAATATTGGGACTCAATGCTTAAATATGGAACTGACAAACCTGATTTAAGAAATCCAATTGAAATATGTGATGTTTCAAATGTATTTAGAAACTCAAATTTTGCAGTATTTGCAAAAGCTTTATCTTCAAGTGATAAAGTTGTGGTTAGGGCAATTCCTGCTCCACAAACTATTGATAAACCTAGAAGTTTCTTTGATAAAATGGTTGCTTATGCTATGGAAGAAGGAGCAAAGGGTTTAGGCTATATCACATGGACAAAAGAAGGTGAAGCAAAAGGACCTGTTGCAAAGTTTTTAGATGAAAATAAATTAAATGAATTAAAGAAAATCGCAAAATTAGAAAATGGTGATACATTATTCTTCTCTTGTGGTTCTAAAATTGAAGCTTCAAAATTGGCTGGAAAAGTTAGAACAAAATTAGGACAAGAATTAAATTTAATTATTAAAGAAGAATATAAATTCTGTTGGATTACTGATTTCCCATTCTATGAAGAAAATGAAGAAACAGGTACAATAGATTTTGCTCACAATCCATTTTCAATGCCACAAGGTGGACTTGATGCTTTAAATAATACACCTGACCCATATGATATTCTTGCTTATCAATATGATTTAGTTGGTAATGGTTATGAATTAGCTAGTGGTGGTGTTAGAAATCATAAGCCTGAAATCATGTATAAAGCTTTTGAAAAAGTTGGTTATTCAAAAGAAGCTGTTGATAGCAAGTTTGGTGGCATGATTAGTGCTTTCAAGTATGGTGCTCCTCCACATGCTGGTTGTGCTCCTGGAATTGATAGGATTGTGATGTTGCTTGTCGATGAAGATAATTTAAGGCAAGTTACAGCTTTCCCTACAAATGGTAAAGGTGAAGATTTACTAATGAATGCTCCAAGTACTGTTAGCGAAATGCAACTTAGAGAACTTCATATTAAATTAAGAGAAAAAGCTAAGGAAAATTTGGATAAATAATTAAAGTAGTTGTTATGTTAAAAATGGTTAGAAAAAAAATTGTATATACTATAATATTTATATTTACATTATCAAATATGGTTTTAGCAGAAGTGTATGAATCACCATTATTTGAATCTGTAAAAAATATGGATTTATCAAAAACTAGACAATATATAAATAGTGGATATGCTGTTAATATTACAGATGAAAATGGTAATACACCTTTAACATATGCAATAAGGAATGAAGATTATGATATTGTAATTACTTTATTACAGGCTGGTGCTGACCCTGCTATGGAAGATGAAACAGAATATCCTATATATTGTACCGGTAAAGTTAGTAATAGTAATAGAATACGGTTATTTTTCCAAAATTATGATGACACAAAATGTCCAAAAATTGTAAAAAAAAATGATTACAGAGCTAGTAATACTACTAGCTTTTTATCGTTAATAAATTGGACTACTGTTAGTGGTACATTATTAACTGGTGGACTTATTGCCGGTGTTGCTATTGCTTCAAGTAATAGCGATAGTAGTGGCAATAATAGTAGTGGTGGGGGTGGTAATCCTGGAATTATTACTCCTGAAACTGTATTAAGCGCCGAACAATTAGAAAAATATAATAATATACTTGCTGGTAATAATACTGGCGGTTTAAATTATTATTCCGGTTATAATTTTTCTGTTCAAAATAGTAGTGTAAGTGCTGACAATACAGATATTTATAATGCTATAAATCTAGCTTATGGTTGGGCAAGGAGTTTTGATGGTTCTATTAATGCCAATAGTATTTTATCAAGTAGTAATGGTTATCCAAATGCTTTTACGGATGATGTTCCTACTGGTACATCAACAGAAAGTATAGGTACCAATATGACAGTTGCTGTTGTTGATTCTGGTGTTTTTAATAATGCTTTTATATCTAATAATATTGCAAGTAATGGTAGTTCTGTCAGTCAAAATCAATTATATGAATATTATAACACTTCATGTAATGGAACTTTTTGTGAAATATATGGTACTTCAAGTAATCCTGTTTATGTAAATTGTAGTGGTAGTGGAACAACATTAACCTGTAATTTATATTCTAGTGCAGATGCTGGTTCTATTATTGCTGGTTCAAGTTTTTCTTTATCGCAAAATAGTACAACTCCAATTAACAGTAATTCTACTCATGGTACATTGGTTTCTGATTTAATTGTAGGAAACCCAGTTCAAGATACATCTGATAGTTATATAGGTTTTTCTGGTATTGCTCCAAATGCCGAAATAATTCCTTATGTGGTAGGTGGTAAGTTTTCTCTTAATAGTGGTAGTAGCAATTCATTAAATTTTAATACTTTTGCAGATTTTAAACATATTGGTAATGCTTATTTAGGGGCTGGCGAAAATGGAGCTGTTGCCATCAATAATAGTTGGGGAACTGATATTGCATGGAATAGTAATTCGTCAGGTGGAGAATATTATGTTGCCAATGGGGATACTATAACAATACATCAATCGGAACATGATTATGTTATAGATGATTTTGAAAATTATTTATATTATTATTATGGTGATAATACTGCTGGTAGTAGTTATATACCTGGTACAGATTATACCGAATCTAATTTTTTAAATAGCATGAAAACAGTTGTAAATGACAACGATAGTATATTTGTTTTTTCTGCTGGAAATATGGGGCAAGCTAATCCATCGTTAGAAAATTTAATTCCATTATATTTAACTGATGCTGATGGTACAAAAACTTTTTATAATGAAACAACTAAATATTATGAAAATTTTATTACAGTAGTTGCTTACGATACATCTACAAATAGTTTATGGAGTGGCAGTAATCAATGTGGTATTGCAAAAAATTATTGCTTAACTGCTCCGGGTGCTAATATAATAATTAGTGATGTGATGGATGATAATCTTGCTGATCCTACTTTTACTTCATATGATGGTACTTCATTTGCAGCTCCAATAGTTTCTGGTGCTATTGCATTAATTAAAAGTGCTTATCCTTACTTAACAGGGGCAGAAATTACAAAATTATTATTTATAACAGCAAAAGATCTGGGTGCTCCTGGTGTTGATGAGGTTTATGGTTGGGGTATGATAGATTTAGAATCTGCTACTAGACCTTATGGTTATCAAGAAATTGCAGTTGGTAATACTATTAGTAATGCTACTTTCAGTTTAAGCGAAAGTAAAATTAAACTAAATTCGCTTGTAGCTAATACAATTAAATCTGAAAATTTAAATTTTGTTGTATTAGATAGTTTTAATAGAACATTTAATGCAAACTTAAATGATTTTATTGAATCAGAAAAAGATAGAGTAAATACAATAGATATTTTAAATAATTTTGCTACAAAAAGCAATTTAATTTCTTTAAATAAAAATGGAAATTTAAATTTTTATTATACACAAGGACAAAATAAAGTTAAAAATTCTTTAAGTCAAGAAATGGAATTATCTTACACTGTTGATAAAAGTAATATAAATAATAATTATGGTTTTAGTTTATATTATGGTAATAATCCATATAATGCTTTTATTGATAACAAAGTAGATTTTTATAATAATTTTTCTTTATCTAATTCATATAATTACAATGCTTTAAACCCATATTTTAAAACTAACTCTGACAAAAATTTTGCATTTAATAATTTATTCAAATTAAATGATAAGACTATTCTTAATTTAGGTATTTTAAGTCAAAGTTATGTTATAGATTATGATAAATATTATGAAAATAGAAAAGAAACAGAAGAATTAGGTGATTCTTTATCATTTTTAGCTGGTTTAGATTATAATATAAATGATAATTTATCAACAAAAGTTGAACTTGGTTTTATTAATGAATATGATACATTATTTGGTTCAAAATGGAGTGGGGCATTTGGACTTGGTGGTGATAATACTACATATTTCACTAGTGTATCAAGTAATTTAAACTTATTAAATAATAATAAATTATCTTTAATTGGAAAAGTGAATTTTGGTTATACTGATGTTAATTTAATAGAAAATTCTTTAATTAAAGACATTTCTAATTTATATACAAGTTCTTATGCTATTGGTATAAATTATAATTTTGATTCAAAATTAAAAGATGAAAAAAGTAATATTTCTTTCTTAATTAGTCAACCTGTAAATATTCAAAATGGTTCATTAAATATATCTTTACCTACATCTAGGGATAATGATGGTAATATATATTATACTAACCATAAAATTAATTTAAATGGTGAAAAGGAAACCAATTATCAACTTACATATAATTATAGTTTAGGTGAAGATACATCATTTAATTTAGGTGCTATTTATAGAGACTATATTGATAATGAAGCTATATTCTTATTAAAATATAAAAAGAATTTTTAGTAATAATTTGTTAATATTTGATTGTTATATATTCTTATTCTTTTTGGTATTTTAAGAATAGTGTTTAATAATTATAGTTTGTTTTTGAATTTCTTTATTTTTATATAAAATATAACTGCTATTGGTTGTGGATTGCTTCATCGTTTCACTCCGAGTAATAACGGGACATCGCTAGTGAATTCTTTTTATTTTCTATTTTTGCATTGACTTTTTGTGGTTTATGGATTGCCACAGGCCTTCGGCCTTCGCAATGACGAAGAGCAGCGAGTAGTGATTTATGGGAGTTTACCTCCCTTTGTAAGGGGGGATGTTGCGAAGCAACAGGGGGGTTGAGAGAGAAATTGAAAATTAAAAATTGAAAATTGAAAATTAATACATAAGAAATTAAAAATTGAAGCACAAAGTGGAAAAATGATAAGCTTGCTTAATCATTTTAGTTTGTCGTCCCACGAAGTGCGAAACGAACGAAGTGAGGATCAAAATTGAAAATTAATATTTCATTGAAAATTAATTCTTTGGCTTGATGAATAGTAAATAATTCTTTTTCTTTTCTATTTTTATATTAACTTTTTGTGGTTTGTGGATTGCCACGACTTCTACGAAGTCTCGCAATGACGAAGGGGGCAAAGGTTGATATTCACAAACTCGTCATTGCGAGAACCGAAGGTTCGTGGCAATCTCAGTATGGGGTATAATTATTCATTAATGGAATTCTTTTTCTTTTCTGTTTTTGTGTTTATTATTAGTGGTTGTGGATTGCTTCGTCGTTTCACTCCTCGCAATGACGAAGAGCAGTGAGTAGTGGTTTATGGGGTTTGCCTCCCTTTGTAAGGGGGGAAGTTGCGAAGCAACAGGGGGGTTGAGAGAGAAATTGAAAATTGAAAATTGAAAATTGAAAATTAATACATAAGAAATTGAAAATTGAAGCACAAAGTGAGAAAATGATATGCTTGCATAATCATTTTAGCTTGTCGTCCCACGAAGTGCGAAATGAACGAAGTATAAGAAATTAAAAATTAAAAATTGAAAATTAATATTTCATTAAAAATTGATTCTTTAATTTGATAAATAATAGTGAATTCTTTTTATTTTCTGTTTTTGCATTGACTTTTTGTGGTTTATGGATTGCCACAGGCCTTCGGCCTTCGCAATGACAGCATACACAGACTCGTCATTGCGAGACTTTGTAGAAGTCGTGGCAATCTTGTTTATTCTTGGCTTGTCATTGCGAGACTTCGCAGAAGTCGTGGCAATCTCGGTATGGCAACAACCATACCAAAACCACACTATCATTGTGAGAATTACTTTTGCAACTCCTGGTAATATATAGATAATAATTAAACACTTAGCTAATCTTTCTTATTATAAAAGTTTAAAAATATTTATTAATACAAATAAATCAAAATGATATAAAAATTAGCAAATGTAATTAATTAAATGAATTATTCGTTTTTTCTTGTTTTATTTTTTTATGTTTTTAATATTATTAATAATATATTATTGAAGTTGTATTTAGGCTTGATATGAAAGAGTTTGTAGATTATTTAGGTGAATATAAGAAATATGCTATTTTGTGTCCAATATGTGTTTTTGGAGAAGTAGTTATGGATATTTTAATACCATATGTTATGGCTATGATTATTGATAATGGTGTTATAAAAAATGGTGGTACTCCTTATATAATGAAGATGGGGGGTATTATGATTTTGATGGCACTTGTATCATTGTTTTTTGGTGTTAATGCTGGTAGATTTGCTGCAAAGGGGGCAACTGGTTTTGCTAAAAATCTTAGATTAGCTTTATTTAGTAAAATACAAAGTTTTTCTTTTGCTAATATTGATAATTTTTCAACAGCTTCAATTATTACAAGACTTACAACTGACATAGTTAATATACAAAATGCTTTTATGACTGTTATAAGAATTGCAGTTAGAGCTCCTTTTATGCTTATTGGTTCAGCAACAATGGCTATTTTGACTAGTCCGGCTTTATCATATATTTTTATTTTTACTATTCCTGTTTTGGGTATATCATTATTTGTTATAACAAATGTAGCCACAAATAGAGTAAAAGCTATGTTAAAAAAATACGATGAATTAAATTTGGTGGTTCAAGAAAATTTAATTAATATAAGAACAGTTAAAGCATTTGTTAGGGAAGATTATGAAAATAAGAAACTTAATAATATTGCTAATTTAGTTAAAAAAGCACAAATATTGGCAGAAAAAATTATTATATTAAATAACCCAATTATGCAAATAGCAGTTTATTCTTCTATACTTTCTGTTTTGTGGGTTGGTGGAAATTTAATAATTGATAAAAAAATGGAAATAGGACAATTATCAAGTTTTATAACATATATAATGCAAATATTAATGTCTTTAATGATGATTTCTTTTGTATTTATTATGCTAATGATTTCAAAAGCTTCTAGAAGTAGGGTGCTTGAAGTGTTAAATGAAATTCCAACTATAAAAGATAGTGATACCGATGTTAAATTTAAGAATGGTTCGGTAGAATTTAAGAATGTATCATTTAGTTATATAAATAAAAAAGATGTATTAGTATTAAAAAATATTAATTTAAATATAAAATCTGGTGAGACTATTGGTATTATTGGTAGTACGGGATCTGGCAAAACATCATTAGTTCAATTATTGCCTAGATTATATGATGTTTCTAGTGGTACATTGTATGTTGGTGGTAATAATGTAAAAAAATATAAATTAGAGACTTTAAGAAATAATATTGGTATAGTATTACAAAAAAATGTTTTATTTTCTGGAACAATTAAAGATAATTTATTATGGGGAAATCAAGAAGCTACTGATGAAGAAATAATACAAGTTTGCAAAGATTCTCAGGCTCATGATTTTATTATGAATTTTCCTGATGGCTATAATACATATTTAGGACAAGGTGGTGTTAATGTGTCCGGTGGACAAAAACAAAGATTGTGTATAGCAAGAGCATTATTGAAAAAACCTAAAATATTAATTCTTGATGATTCAACAAGTGCTGTTGATACAGCGACAGAAGGTAAAATTAGGAAAGCACTACATAAAAATATGAATGAAACAACAAAAATAATAATTGCACAAAGAATATTATCTATAAAAGATGCTGATAAAATTGTGGTTTTGAATAATGGTGAAATTGATGGAATTGGTACTCATGAAGAATTAATGAAGACTAATGAAATTTATAAGGAGATTTATTCTTCTCAACAAAATGGATTGATGGAGTAAAACATGTCTAGAAAGAAAGCTAATAAAATTGAAAAGCCAGAGAATGCTTTAATAACATTAAAAAGATTGTTTGTATATACAAAAGGTTTAAGGTTGGCTTTAACTGTGGTGATTATTGGTATAATTCTTACAGCTGTTGCAAAAATTGTAGGTACTGCATTTTTAAAAATTATTGTAGATAAATATATTGAACCTTTAATTAAAATTTATGATATTGAAATTTTTAATGGTTTTATAAATACATTATTACTCATAGGTGTAATTTATTTTACTGGTGTTATGGCATCCTATATATATTCAAGAATATTGATTTCAATATCTGCCAAAGCTTTATATAATATTAGATGTGATTTATTTTCAAAAATGGAAAAATTGCCAATAAAATATTTTGATACACATACTCATGGGGAATTAATGAGTTTATATACTAATGATATTGATGCTATTAGGGAAATGATGACAGAAAGCTTTCCTAGTTTTATACTTTCAATAATTAGTATTATTGGTATTTTTTCCATGATGGTTTATTATAGTTGGCAATTAACTTGTGTTGTAATGCTTGCTGTTGTATTTATGTTTTTTCTTGCTAGAAATATTACTAAAAAAAGTGGTTCGTATTTTGTAAAACAACAAAATGAATTAGGAAAAGTTAATGGTTTTGTTGAAGAAATGATAGAAGGACAAAAGGTTGTAAAAGTATTTTGTCATGAAAACAAAACAATAGATGATTTTAATATTATTAATAATGAATTATATGATATTTCAAGTAAAGCTAATGGTTATGCTAATGTTTTGATGCCAACAATGGTCAATTTATCAAATATAAATTATGCTATAATTTCTATTTCTGGAAGTATTTTTATTTTATTAAATATTATGACATTAGGTACTCTTGTGGCTTTTTTACAATATACTAGAATGTTTGTACATCCTATATCCGATATTTCGCAACAGTTTAATAGTGTGCTTACAGCATTAGCCGGTGCTGAAAGAATATTTAAAGTTATGGATACTAGACCAGAAAAAGATGATGGAAAAGTTGTTTTGGCAAATATTAAAATTGATGAAAGTGGAAATATTATAGAAACTAATGAAAGAACTGGTGTATGGGCTTGGAAAACTCTTGATAAAGATGGAAAGGCTAAATATATTGAATTAAAAGGCGAGATAGAATTTAAAGATGTAGTTTTTTCATATAATGATGATAAAATAGTATTGAATACAATTAATTTAAAAGCTAACATGGGTGAGAAAATAGCTTTTGTGGGTTCAACTGGTGCTGGAAAAACTACAATTACTAATTTAATTAATAGATTTTACGATATAAAAAGTGGGGAGATTACTTTTGATGGTATAAATATTAAAAATATCAAAAAAGCTGATCTAAGAAAAACTATATCTATTGTTTTACAAGATACTCATTTATTTACTGATACAGTTAGGGAGAATATAAGATATGGTAAATTAAATGCAACCGATGATGAAGTTGTGGAAGCATCAAAATTAGCTAATGCACACGATTTTATAACCCTTTTGCCTAATGGTTATGATACAATATTAACAACTGATGGACAAAATTTATCACAAGGTGAAAGACAATTATTAGCTATTGCAAGAGCTATTGTTGCCGATCCTCCTGTTTTAATATTAGATGAAGCTACATCATCAATAGATACTAGAACTGAAAAATTAATAGAGCAGGGTATGGATACATTAATGAAAGGAAGAACTGTGTTTATTATAGCACATAGATTGTCAACTGTTAGGGATTCTGATACTATTATAGTTTTAGAAAATGGAACTATTATAGAACAAGGTAATCACGAAAAATTATTAGATAATAAAGGAAAATATTATCAATTATATAATGGTATGTTTGAGTTAGAATAAATTAATTATATTAAAATTAATATCTTATTATATAGTAATATAACTACATAGTTTTTATATTAGTTATATCTAGTTAATATAAATATTCAAATCTTAGGATATATATTAAATAAAACTATTCAAAAAACTTAAAAGAATAATGTTTTAAAAATCTTAAATCACCTTCGTATAGATATCTCATATCTGTTATGCCATATTTAAGCATAGCAAGTCTTTCAATACCCATGCCAAAAGCAAAACCTTGATATTGGTTAGGATCTAAGTTTACATTTTTGATAACATTAGGATGTACCATGCCGGCACCTAAAATTTCACACCAATCATCACCTTCACCAAATTTAACGATTTTACCATTTTCTTTTGTACATTTAATATCGGCTTCAATACTTGGTGTTGTGAATGGGAAATAGCTAGGTCTAAATCTTAATGGTACAACATCTATCTCAAAGAAAGCCTTGCAGAAATCAGCAAGTGTAGATTTTAAGTTAGCCATTGTAATACCAACATCAATATAAAGTCCTTCTATTTGATGAAACATAGGAAGATGTGTTGCATCGTAGTCTCTTCTATATACTTTTCCCATACAAATGAATTTAAAAGGAGGTTTGCTATTTTCCATACCTCTAATTTGTACACTAGATGTTTGAGTTCTTAATACATATTTTTGTCCATTTACATCCGGCATATAAAATGTGTCTTGCATTTGTCTTGCTGGATGATTAGGTGGGGTATTTAAAGCTTCAAAGTTATGCCAATCATCTTCAATTTCTGGGCCAGTTGCAATAGAAAAACCCATGGTTTGAAAAATATTCTGTAATTCTTTTTTAACTTTTGTCATAGGATGTATCAGTCCTTCTTGTGTTTCCCTTGGAGAAATTGTAGGATCTAAATATTCTTTTTTTAATTCTTGTTTGATTTTTTGTTCTTCTAATTCTTTTTCTAATGAAGATATTTTATATTCAGCATCTTTTTTAAAGTTATTAATTTCAAAACCGAAAGTTTTTTTCTCTTCTATTGATAAGTCTTTCATATTTTGCATTAATGAAGTGATACTTCCACTTTTGCTAAAAAGTTCATTTCTTAATTCTTTTAATTCTTTTAAATCTTCAATATTTAAAATTTTATCATTAAAATTATTTTTTATTTTACTTAACTTTTCCATAAGATGCTTATATATTAGAATAATACTTTCATAATATATTTTTTATTTAATTTGTCAAATATTTTTTATTAATTTAAACTTCTACTATTTTGTTCTAATACTATTGCAATATCTTCTTTGATTTTACCTTGTATTCTTCTCATAGCTAATTTTTCTGTTTCTAATAAAGGAATGTTTGCTTCTTGTTTAATTTTTCCTTTTGATATGGTTAATGGAATGCTTAATTCTGTATTTACTTGTACTCCATAATGATGAGCTATTTTTGGATCTGATATAAAAGTATTATAACTTTCTGTATGTTTTTCTGTACCAAAACAATAACTGTTTATTAGTCTTGTGATAGCAGTTGCTGGAAGTAATATTGCTGATGTAGGTATTGTGAGATTTTTTAAACCAGCTTTTTGTTCTACTGAAATTGTTTTTCCCATTTTTCTAACAACTGACACAATAGTATCTAACTTTTGTTTTTCTACTTCTTTAAAACCATCTTTAAAGATGTCATTGCTTTTGTTATCATTTTCTTTCGAAAGTAATGGAAAAATATTTTTGCCATTTTTTGTTTTTATACTTTGTACAATAGGTGTCATGTCATCATTATGAGAACCTATCATATAACCATTAGAATTTTTTAAGCCTGTTGTATCATTTATAACCTGTCTTAATCTTGAAGAATCAACAGCTCCACTTAAACCAAGAATTTTTTGCATTTTTGGAGCTGATTTTCTAGCTATATGACACATTACATCTATTTGATTTGTTACAATTAAAAATAAGGCATCGGGACAATATGCATTTAATCGTGTTGAGATATTAGAAATCATATTTGCATTAACAATAGATTGCGCTGCTCTACCACTTTTATCTCTTTTTTTAAAGATTTCTTTTTGTTCTGGGGTAGGCCATTTAGCAGCAGTACAAATTACAGCACTAGAACCTTGTGTTTTTGAATAATCATTTGTAATGGTAAATTTAATATTGGATTTTTTATTTAATAATGATATTGCACCTTTTACATCTTTTACAACACCTTCTAATCTTGTAAGACTATCTGCACTTCCAGAACCCATTAAGACTAATTCTACATTTTTTCCATCTGGAATTTGAGAACATATCATATTTACAGCAACTTTACCAATATTTCCACTTCCACCAATATATGTAATTTTAGTTGTATTTTTATCTTTTGAACTATCTACTGTGGCTAATGTATTTTCGCTTTTTTCGCTATTGTATTGGATATTGGATATAGAACTTTTATTATACAATTCTTTATTCATTTCAGCCACCATTTTAGTTGTACTTCGAAGATTATAGCATATTTTTTATGTTTTGTCAAATAAAAATATTTTTATTACTCTTCTATATTTTTACCCACGAACCATAGTGTCATTGATAATCCCCACATTATTTGTCCTATCATTGCTTCGATGGCGATTAAGAGTTTTCCATAGGCATAATTGGATATATTTTCTCCATAACCAATTGTTGTAATTGTTGTTATACTTAAATAAATACAGTTAATATATAGATCTATATTGCTTGAATATTTAGATTTAAAGTCAAAATAAGAATTATTAGTTGCATTTAAGTTTGTGCTAACATTTTGCATGTATTGAGTCATATAGAATAAATTAGCAAAGATAAAAATTATATAAAAATAAGATATAAAAATTTTCTTTAAATGACTTGTGTGTGCAAATTTGTCTTTATGAGTTCTTTTATAAATAAAAAAATTATAATAATATACAGATATTATTGCTAAAAATGATAATATAGTAATTATTGATACAAATATAAATAAAAATCTTTCTGGATTTTTAAAAATGGTATCTTGATTAATTGCATATGTTATTAAAAATGGTGCAAATAAAAAACTGTATATTAGAAAAAAAATACCTTTATTATGAATTTGTTGAAATTTTTTATAAATATTGTTTAGCATATCAAATAAATGTAATTTTTATGTATTTAACTTTATAATTGCATTTTTTTAATTCAATTAAAATCTATTTTCTTTTTTGTTGATTTTTACATCATTATAATTTATGATTGCTAACAAATGAATTTTTATTGTTAACAAAAAGATGAAGAAAGATACTGTGTTGCAAATTGTGCCAAGTTTAATATCTGGTGGTATTGAGCGAGGTGTGGTAGAAATGAATAATTATTTAGTAAAAAATGGTTTTAAATCAATTGTATTATCTTCTGGTGGAAAAATGGTATATCAAATAGAACAAGGTGGTGGTAAACACATCACACTAGATGTTGCTACAAAAAATCCATTTAAGATATGGAGTAATATTGATAAAATTGCAAAAATTATAAGAGATAATAAAATTGATGTTGTTGATGTAAAGTCAAGAGCTCCTGCTTGGTCTACATATTTTGCTTGTAAAAAAGTAAGATGTCCTTTAATAACAAGTATGCATGGTAATTATTCTTTATCTAAATTTCCAATTTCATTTTTTAAAAGAAAATATAATTCATCAATGGTAAAGGGAGATTTTGTTGTTTGTGTTTCAAATTATGTAAAAGATTATGCTTTTAAAAATTATAAAATTTTTAGAGATAAATTTGCAAATAATAGAGTAAAAATTATTCATAGAGGTGTGGATATTAAGGTATTTAATCCTAATATAAATGCAAAAGAAAGAATAGTTAGATTAGTAAATACTTTATGTATACCTAATGATAAATCAATTATACTATTACCTGGTAGATTAACTGAATGGAAAGGACAACTTTATTTCCTAGATGTTATAGCTAAATTAAAAAATAAAAATTTCTTATGTTTAATAGTTGGTGATAGCAAAGGGCATGAAAAATATAAAAAAAGATTACAACAAAAAATTAAGGATTTAAAATTAGATGAATATGTAAGATTAGAAGATCATATTTCTGATATGTCCGCCTTATATATGATTTCTAATATCGTTGTATCAAGTAGTATTAGGGGGGAAGCTTTTGGAAGAATTGTTCCAGAAGCACAAGCTATGGAAAGAATGGTTATTAGTACTGCTATTGGTGGCTCATTAGAAACTATTATTGATGGTGAAACTGGATGGTTGGTAGATCCAAATGATAAAGATAAGTTTGCAGAACTTATTGATAAAATTTTGGATATGCCATTGGAGGAAAGGGAAAAAATTGCTAAAAAGGCAAGACAACATATTGTTGATAATTTTACTGTTGATAAAATGTGTCAAGAAACAGCCGACTTGTATAAATATATAATTAAAAATAAACATAAAATTATATTTAATTCTTGATAATTGCTGAAAAAATGATATAATACTTTTATGAATTATTGATAATATTGGTATTGTTTATGGGTGAAATAACAACAAGAAAGTTATCAAACAATAGTTTAGAGGCTATTAAACAACATATTGCAAAAAAGACAGAAATTTTGAAAAAAAATGTTGATTTAGATAATATAGAAGAAATTGGTACTTTGCTAGATACTTATAAAAATAAAATCAATACTTTTGGTAAAATAATAGAAAATGAAAAGAATAAAATAATAAAAGAAACTAATACATCTATAATTAAAGACGATGTAGAAGAAGTTTTAGATGAAGAAATGGTAGAAAAAAGTAAAGATACTTCTAAAAATATTAATAACAATACTACTTCAAATCATCATATTGATAAAAATAAAATACTTAATAATGTAAATGTATTTAAAGGGTGTTCTGTTGATAATGCAACAAATACTAATACAGTACTGGATAATAAAAACAGTAATAATTCTAAAGAGTTAATATAATATTATATTGTTTTTTAAAAAAACTATAATATTATGTACTTAATTATTTATTTTTATTTCTAATGAATAAAAAACTTTTGATTGAATGGTATAAAGAAAATGGTGTGGATAATGTAGTTGAGGAAACTACATTTAATCACTTTTCGTTGCCGATTACAAATAATGTAGAAATTATTAATAAACCAAAAACATTGAATCAAAATATAAAAACAGCTTCTATAACTATTGAAAATAAAGTTAAAATTGAAGCTGAAACAGCTACTGGTGATAAATTAAAACTTCAAGCAAAAGAAACTCAAAAATTTTCCACAGACGGTGAAAATAAACAGGAATTTAATTTTAATTATATTTATCAAAATTTAGCAAATAAATATAAAAAAGATAATATGAAAATTGCAAAAGAAAAAACAATTAGTATTGATGAAATTATATCAAAAGCAAGAGAATTAGCTGATAACTGTAATAGTATTGAAGAATTAAGGAAAGTTGTTGAAAATTTTGATGGTTATATAGACATTAAAAATCTTGCTACAAATACTGTATTTGGTGAAGGAAATATTAATGCAGATATAATGATTATTGGTGAAGCTCCTGGTAATAATGAAGATTTAGAAGGAAGGCCATTTTGTGGGCAAAGTGGACAATTATTAGACAATATGTTTAAAGCTATTGGGTTAAAAAGAGAAGATTTATATATTACCAATACATTATTTTGGCGACCACCAGGAAATAGAACTCCTACTATTGAAGAAATATCTATTTGTAGACCATTTGTAGAAAGACATATTTTTTTAATAAATCCTAAAATTATAATATTTATGGGTGCCACAGCTCTTAAAGATTTAATAGAAACTGATTTAACAATTACAAAGGCTAGAAGACAATTATTTGATTATACCAATCAATATTTGAATGGTAAGATAATAAAAACAACTCCATTATTTCACCCATCTTATTTATTAAGGCAATCTAATAAAAAGAAGGATGCCTGGGGCGATTTATTATTTATAAAAAATTTATTACCAACTTTGTAATTATAATTAAAAAAATAATTGATAATAATATTTTTATAGTTATATTTATTATAGTATAATTATTTTACTATATGGAAGATTTTGGTTTTAAAATGCAACATATTACAAATACAAAAATACAACCTAGTAAAGTTGTAAAAGTTGTTTTGTTTATTATTGCATTTATATTACTTATATTAATATCTATAAAAATTATACAAAATTTATATGGGGATATAAATGTAAGTAATGTTCCATTAATAAAGGCACAAAATAAAACCATTAAAGAATTACCAAGAGATAGTGGTGGTTTAGTCGTTGATAATCTTAATATAAATGTTTATGATGTTATAGATAATAATGATGATAAAAATACTAATCCAATTGTTAACAAAACAAAACAAAATATTGATATAGTAAATAATTTATCAAATGATATTTTGGTGGATCAAGAAATGCTTGCTAGTAAAATAGATGAAATACAAAATGATAATGAATTAAATAATGTGAATGAATTAGATAACGATACATTAAAAACAGAAGATATAGATAATACAACAAACACAATCAATAATGATAACATAAATAATCCCGTTAAAGTTGAAAATGTTAATAAAACAGTAGAAAAGACTGAGTCTAACATAATCATTAATAGTAAAAAAAATAAAATAAAAACAAATGTTGAAGATTTATCAAAATTAGGAAATAGAGCATTAATCAATAATTTAAAACAACATAAAGATATAAAGCCTGGCATTAAGGTACAATTATTAGCTTTAAAGAGTAAGAATGGACTTATAGAATATTGGAATGATGTAAGTAATAAATATAGTCAATTATTTAAAGATAAAAATTATTATATTGAAAATGTTAGTTTAGATAATATTGGAAATATGTATAGATTACAAGTTGGTATGTTTGACAATGAACAATCTGCAAATAATTTTTGTAAAGAATATATAAAACTAACTAACAAAAATAAAATTGATTGTATAATAATTAGAGAATAAATGTATGCTGAATAAATTAGATGATGATTTTGAAAAAAATACTTTTCCATTTGGTATGCTATTAAAAATTATATTTCTTTTATCTATGATTTGTTATGTAGCATATCATTTTTATAATGGAAATTATGGTTTAAAAAATTATCTAAATAAACAAGATATTATTAACAAGAAAAATATTACAGCACAAAATATTGAAAAAGAAATTGACGATATAAAAAATAAAATCAATCAATTACAAGATAATAATATAGATAGTGATTTATTAGATGAAGAAATTAGAAAAAATACTGCTTATATGAAAGAAAATGAAATTGTTATTTATAATAATGAACTTAATAAAGAATAATATTTTTAATTTTTTCTTGAACTTGAATATCTAAAACAACATCACTATTTTCTTTTTTAAATACTGAAATTTCTAAATTATTTTTATCTATTTTTTCACCTTTTACAATTGCATTGATTTTATATAAATTATTGTTATTGCTAATATTCTGTATAGTACCCCAGTCAGTACTAATTAACCCAGATTCATCATTAATTATTGAAATTGGTAATATTTGTGAAATTTTTTCTATACTTTTTTGCCATAGACTATCATTGTTTTGAATATTATTAGATGAAATTTTGCCAAAAAGTATTATACCATTTTCATTTCCAAAAATATTTCCGGCTCTTTGTTTTCTTTCAATATATGGATTTTGTGGATAACTTTGAACTATATTCTCATTACTTATAGAACAAGAAGATAACAAAAATATAGCTAAAATTTTTATACTATTTTTCATAATAACTAAAAATTAATTACAACACCAGCTATAACAACAGAACCTTTATTATTTTGAGTGATATTTGTTGAATCTGTAAACTCAAAGTTTGTATATTCTATATATGGCAAGAAACCTTTTGCAACTTTATAATCTATACCAATAGAATATGCTGTATATTCATTATCTTGAAATTCGCTATTGAAATATGTAACACTAGTATTTAAGCCAGCAAATTCATATGCAATACCTAATGTCATATATTTTCCTTCACCTTTTTCTAAATCTAAATCTTTGTTATATAAAGATGTACCCCAATTTCCCATAGAACCACCTAATATTAAACCATAATAGCTTAAATTAGCACCAAGTTGATAAGCTTGTAAATCTTCTCTAAATGATTGATATTTTCCATTGGCATCAAGTATTTTACTTTCTGATTTTCCTATTTGTCCAGTTGCAGAAAGAGCGATACCTAAACCAGCAAAAGAATTATTATATGTAATACCAGCTTCTAATACATCATCAATATCGCCAGTATCTAATTTTGATGATAATTGGCCACTAACACCTTTATTACCAGTATCAGGTGTATAACTTATACCAAGTTGAAAACCAAAAATTTCAGGTGTATAATAAGAAATTTTTGTAGCATTTTGCATTTCTTCAAAATTGTATCTAAAATTATCATTTGAATAATCGTTATAACAAGCTAATTCTTCACCAATATTTATTTGTCCATCTCCATTACTATCGCAAGAATATAACAAATTGTTATAACCAATACCAAAACCACCATGAGCTGTTGGAAGTTCAGGAATTAATATAAATAATGGTGTAGCACCTAACGATGTTGTAGAAGATGCTATTGATGGTAAATTAATATAGTTTAAGTATTTTCCATTAATACCACCAGCTGCTCTTGCAAAAGTAGATGCATCTATTTTCATTTTTTGACTAGCACCTAATTCATTACCGATTTCAAATTTTCCAAATAAACCTTCACCATAAATAAATGATCTAGTAGCATTCAAGTCATTGTTCCAAGAATTGTGTGTGGAATTAGCATTTAATTCCATAACAGCACCATATTTAAAACCATAATCGTTTAAACCATTAATTGTAAATGTTAAAGATGCTTCACCAGCAAAATCGACATTATCTGTTGCTCTATTTTTTACATTGTTAATACTGTATGCAGGTGTGGTATCATATGATATAATGTTTTCTAACATTTCTTCGCTATAAGGTGTTTCTTGTGTTGGCATTGCAGCATTTACATCAATATAGCCACCAACAGAAATAGTAGGAATTGTGTTAAAACCTAAATTTTTATAAGAATGATTACTTCTAACATCTTGTGCATATAAATTATTAGCAAAAATAAGACATAATAATATAGTTAATTTTATAAAATTTTTTTTCATATAATTGTAATTGTTAGTATAAAACTTATTTATTAAAGTATAAAAAATTATATAAAAAGCAAGAAAATTATTTAAAGTTTGCTTCAAGATTTAATAACTCTTTTTTTATATCTATTCCATAAGCATAATTACCAATATCTTTATTAGATTTTATAACTCTATGACAAGGTATAATAATAGGGATAGGATTATTTTTTATTGCTGTACCAACAGCTCTGTATGCTTTTGAATTATTGATATTTATTGCTATATCTTTATAACTTCTAGTTTCTCCATATGGTATTTTTAGCACTTCTTGCCATACTTTTTTTTGAAAATCTGTTCCTTCTATTTTTATAGGTATGGAAAAACTTTTTTTATTGCCATCAAGATATTCTTTTATTTCATTAGCTGTTTGGCTTATAAGTTTTGTTTCTTTTTGAATAGTTTTTATATTATTATAATTAATATATAAATTAGCAATATAACCATCTTTTTCTATTATTGTTATATTGCCAATTTTTGTATTATATGTGTAAGAATACATTATAACTTAAATTCTTCTTCTTTTGATGTTTTTAAATCTTTAATTTTTAATTTACCACTTTTTACTTCATCTTCACCGACAATAATTGCATAATCAGCATTGCATTTATTCATTTTTTCCATTTTCTTTTTAAATTTTCCAGAATAAATTAATTCAATATTTTTGCCTTGATTTCTAAGTTTTGTAGCTAAATCTATGCAATAGTTATTTTCATTTTCTGATATAGGTATTATAGCAATTAATTCTTTTTCTTTCTTAATTTCTTTATTTATTAAAAGCATTAATCTTTCAATACCACCAGCACAACCAACAGAAGGCACATCCTCATTTCCAATTTCACCTATAAGATTATCATATCTTCCACCACCACCAACACTAGATTGAGCCCCAAGATCTGTCGTTGTATATTCAAAGACTGTTGATGTATAATAATCAAGTCCTCTAACTAATAAAGGATTAGAAAAATAAGACACACCTAATTTATCAAGTGTTTTTAAAATGTTAGAATAAAATTCTTTTTCTTCTTCTGTATAAAATTCACTAATTTTTGGAGCATCTTTTACTAATAATTTATCACATTCTTCTTTGCTATCAAGAATTCTTAAAGGATTCTTTTCAAGTCTAACTTTACTATCTTCTGATAATTTATCTTTAAATTTTGTAAAATATTCTTTTAAAGCTGATTCATATTTCTTTTTGCATTCATTAGAACCAAGGGAATTTATTTCTAATGTAATATTTTTTAAACCCAATTTTTGTAAAATTGTGTAAAATAAATAAATAATTTCAACATCGGCAATATATTCTTTATTTCCAATATATTCAAAATTGATTTGATTTAATTGTCTATATCTTCCTTTTTGTGGTCTATCATATCTAAATAAAGGCCCATAAGAAAATAACTTTTGTGGTAATAATTGGTTTAATTCACTATTGTTTAAAAAACTTCTAGCAATACCTGCTGTAAATTCTGGCCTAAGTGCTAACAAATTTCCACCTCTATCTTCAAACTTATATAGTTCTTTCATAACTATATCGGAACCATCACCAACACTTCTTTCAAATAAATTACTTTCTTCTACTATTGGAGTTATTATTTCATGAAAATTGTATGTTTCACTAACTTGTCTAGCTGTATTAACAACAAGATTATATTTATCTGCTTGTTCATTAAATAAATCTTGCATTCCTCTTACATTTTGAAAATTTGTTTTCATAAAATACCTTTATTATTACTCCATATAGTAAAATAAAATATCTAATATAATATGCAATTATTTTTCTTGTTTCTTTAATAAAATTGTAGATAAAGACATTATTATTATATAAAATAATATTAAAAAGAAAGCATTAGGCAATATTGTTTGCAAAGGTAAATCTTTTGCAAATATTCCCATAATTGTTCTCATATAATATATAACTGGATAAATTTTTGACATTAATTGTCCACTAGCATCAAGACTTGAAATTGGTATTAATAAACCAGAATAAGTAAAAGAAGGTATCATTGTTGCAATTAAAGATATCATTAAACCTGCAATTTGACTTTTTGCAAAAGATGATACAAATAAACCTATGGCAGTTGTGGTAAAAATATAAATTAATGTAATAATAGATAAAAGTAAAAAACTACCCTTTATTGGTACTTGATAAATAAAAACAGCTATGCCAATTAGTATTAAATATATGATAAAAAATATTGCTATATATATTGCTTGCTTTCCTATTAAAAATTCAAGTTTTGTTAAAGGTGTAGCATAAAAGTTAGTAATAGTTCCTTGTTCTTTTTCTTTTACTATTGATAAAGTCATCATAATTGAAGGAATAACTATTAATATCATTGCAATAGCACCAGGTACAAATGAAAATTTACTTTCTCCTGCTTGATTATACCAATATCTACTTTTTATCTTAAAGCTTGTAATATCATCTTTTGTTCCAAGCTCTTCTTGAATTCTATTTGCAAGATATGTCATATTAGTTCCGGCTGTATAACCCTTAATTGTTTCAGCTCTAAAAGGTAATGTTCCATCTATAAAAGTTCCAACTTGTGTTCCCTTTCCTGACATTAAGTTTCTGCCAAAACCTGATGGTATTTCTATGTAAAATTTTATATCGTTTTGTTTTAAGGCTAATTCAGCTTCTTGTTGTGAATATGCATTGCCTTCATATGCATAATATTGAGAATTTATATAAGCATCTGCATAACTTCTGCTACTTGGTGTATTATCATAATCTAAAACCATAAAAGGAATATTTTTTACATCAATATTTATACCACTTGAAAATAAAAACATTAAAACAATAGGAACAATAATATTTCCAACAACTCTTGCAGGATCTCTAAATAATTCTATTGCTTCTTTTTTAGCAACTGTTATGATTCTTTTTAAACTAATCATTTTAAATATATTTTTTTCTAATATTTTAATTTATTAGCAATAAATAAAAAAACAATATATTTTATTGATATATAATATTTTTAAAATTAATGAATTATAACGAGTATGGTATAAATAAATCTTGCAAATAATAAAGTTTATTGCATACTTGTGTTTATGATTTTAAAAATGTTATTTGTATGCAAGAAATTAAATGTTTAAAGCCACAAGAATTAGTAAAAGAATTAGATAAATATATAATAGGGCAAACGGAAGCTAAAAAAGCTGTTGCTGTTGCTTTGAGAAATAGATATAGAAGAAAACTTATTGAAAAACCATTAAGAGATGAGATTGTTCCTAAAAATATTCTTATGATAGGTTCAACTGGTGTTGGAAAAACTGAAATTGCTAGAAGAATTGCAAAATTAACTGATGCACCATTTGTTAAAGTTGAAGCTACCAATTTTACAGAAGTTGGTTATGTTGGAAAAGATGTTGATAGTATAATTAAAGATCTTACTGATGTTTCTATAAAAAAAGAAAGAAAAAAGGCAAAAGAAGAAAACGAAGCAAAAGCTAAGGAAATTGCAAAAAATAAGATTATTGATATAATGCTAGAAATTTTACCAGAAGAATCAAAAGAAAAGGAAAAAGAAAAATTAATAGAATTATTTGATAAAGGTGAATTATTTGATAGAGATATAGAAATTGATATGCCTGAACAATCTAAACATTTTATTGATCAAATAGATTTTCCAGAAGGTTCTGCACATATTGGTATGATTAGTATTGGGGAAATTGTTGGTAAAAGCTTTGGCATAGAGAAAAAGAAAAAGAAAAAAATGAAAGTAAAAGAAGCTTTTGATATTTTTGTAGAAGATGAAGAAGATGAATTATTAGATGAAGAAAAAGTTATGAAAACAGCTATACAAAAAGTTGAAGAAGATGGAATTGTTTTTATAGATGAGATTGATAAAGTTTCTATGAGAGATAGTAGTAGTGTAAAAGGAGCTAATGTTTCCAGAGAAGGGGTGCAAAGGGATTTATTGCCTTTAATTGAAGGAACTACAATAAATACTAGATATGGTATAGTAAAAACAGATCATATATTATTTATTACATCTGGAGCTTTCCATAATTCTAGTGTTTCTGATTTATTGCCAGAATTTCAAGGAAGATTTCCTATTAGAGTACAATTAAATCAACTTACTGAAAATGATTTTATTAAAATTTTAGAAGAACCAGAAAGTAGCTTAATTAAACAATATATAGCTTTAATGAAGACTGAAAATATTAATCTTTCATTTACAAAAGATGGTATAAAAGAAATTGCATCTTTTGCATTTAAAATGAATGAAGAAGTTGAAAATATTGGGGCTAGAAGATTACATACATTGATGGAAAAAATTTTAGAAGATTTAAGTTATAATGCCTCTGAAATGGAAAATGGTACAAAAATTAAAGTAGATAAAAAATATGTTATTGAACATATTGGGGATTTAAATAAAAAAATTGATATAAGTAAATTTATTTTATAAAAAACTAGACTATTAATATATAGTTTTTTATTATTATAATGTTAATTATAGTTTAAAAGAATTATGGTTGATTATGTTTTATATCATTATCCACTTTGTCCTTTTTCAAGAAAAGTTAGATTTGTCTTGAATGAATTTGGCTTTACTTATAAATTGAAAGAGGTAAAGTTTTGGAAAAGAAATGTAGAACTTTTAAAATTAAATCCACTTAATGAAATACCAGTATTAATTGATCAAGAAAATGATGCTGTTATCATTGATAGTTTTGTTATTGCTGAATATCTTGATGCAAAATATAATAAAGAGAGTAATAGTTTATTGAAATTATCTTTCTTATCACAAGATGAAGTACAAAAAGCCGAGATTAGAAGACTTGAAATGTGGTTTGATAAAAAATTTTATAATGAAGTTAGTAAATATATTTTAGAAGAAAAAGTTTACAATACTTTTTTAGATAATGCTGTAAATATTAATACCAAAAGATTAAAAGCAGGGCAAAAAAATCTAGATAATCATATTAGATATATGGAATATTTATTAGATAATAGAAAATGGTTGGCTGGTGAAGAATTTACTATTGCTGATATATCTGCCGCTACTCAAATATCTTCTCTTGATTATTTAGGGGAGATTAGTTGGAATAAATATTCACTTTTGAAAGATTGGTACTCTACTATAAAATCAAAAACTTCTTTTAGATCTATATTGAATGACAAAATAGAAGGTTTTGCTCCTTCTAAATATTATACTGAATTAGATTTTGATTAATATGAAAATTATAAAACCTAAGGTTATTATTTTTGATTGGAATGGCACTTTGGCATATAATGATAAAGATAATTTAATGCATTTAATGCCTAATGCTTCAAAAGTTATTAAAAAGATGAATGAATTAGAGATTCAAGCTTCTATAATTAGTAATACTTATGTAGCTTTTTTAAATAGAATTGTAAAAAAATATGGATTGAGTAAATATTTTTTAAATATTATTGGTACAAGAGGAGAGGTTGAATATAGAAAGCCTAGTAAAGAAGTTGTTGAATATGCTTTGATTGGAGCTGATATTGACGATATTAATCGTGATAGTGTATGGATGGTTGGTAATAGTATGCAAGATATACAAACAGCTTATAATGCTAATATTAGACCAGTTATTTTTGGTTATGAATTATTAAATCAAGTGTTAATGTATGAAGGTTTAGCAAAAAATAAAGGTGCTTTATTTTTTCAAAATTTTGGTGAAATGCTTAAATTTTTAAAAGGTTTTGAAGATGAAAACTCCTAGCTTTTGGAATAAGAAAAATTTAATTTCATTTATTTTACTTCCATTATCTTGTATATATGGTATTTTAAGATTTTTACATGTATTAATTTCTAAACAATACAAAGGAAAATCTAAAATTATATGTATCGGTAATATTACAGCTGGTGGAAATGGTAAAACACCAACAGCATTGGAAATTGGAAGAATATTTAAAGAAAATAATATTAATTTTGCATATTTAAGTAAAGGTTATAAAGGTAGTATAAATCATTTTACGAAAGTTGATTTGTCAAAACATACAGCAAAAGAAGTTGGCGATGAACCAATGCTTTTAGCAAATTTTAATGATACTTTTGTGTGTAAAAGTCGTAAAACAGCTCTAAAAGAATTGTCAAAAAATTATAATTATGAATATATAATTATGGATGATGGTTTTCAAAATCCTACAATTTATAAAGATAAAAATATTATTATAATTGATGGAAAATATGGCATTGGAAATGGTTTTTTACTGCCTTCTGGACCATTAAGAGAAACATTTTCTTCTGCTATAAAAAGAACTAATTTTGTTATTATGCTAGGTGATGATAAACAAAATATAACTGATAAAATTAAAAAATATAATAAAAAAATTATTTTTAGTCAAATCAGAGAAATAAAAAATAATATTAGTATAAGTGATAAATATATTGCTTTTTGTGGAATAGGTAGGCCACAAAAATTTTTTGATAGTTTAAAAAAGGCAAAATATAATGTAGTTAAAGAAATATCATTTGAAGATCATTGTGAATATAATGAAAATATTTTAGATAATATATTCTTGACAGCAAAAGAAAATAATGCAAAAATTATTACAACAGAAAAGGATTATGTAAAAATACCTTTAAAATATAAAAAAGATATTGAAGTTTTAAAAATTAAGGTAGAATTTAATAATATTATTGAATTAAAGGAGTTATTGTTAAATGACAAAAATTAAAAATGAAAAAGTAAAAGATTTAATATATAGAGTACAAGGTTTTGGACTTTGGTTATTATCAAAGATATTTATTATATTAGGTATTAGAATTTCTAGTTTTTTAATTGGTACATTGTTTGTAATTTTTGGACCATTAACTCCACCTAGTTTTTTAGCATTAAAAAATATTAAAAAGGCATTGCCAGAACTTACAACTTTTCAAAGATTTAAAGTTGTATTAGGTATGTGGAACAATTTAGGAAGAGATTTAGCTGAATTTGTTGGCTTTCATTCTCTAAACATTAAAGATATGTCAAAATATTTAAATATAGATAGTGATTGTGATAAAGTATTACAAGAAATGGCTAATAATAAAAATGGTGGTATTATTTTTACAGCACATTTTGGAAATTGGGAACTTTTTTCTAATATATTTTTAAAATATAATATTCCAGTTTCTGCTATTTATAGAAATTTAAATAATAAATATGCTGATGATATTGTTTTAAAATATAGAGAAAAAAGCAGTATTGATATGATACCAAAAGGGCAAAAAGGCATTATGAAATTGGCTAAAAGTTTAAAAATTGGTAGAAAAATTTTTATGCTTGTTGATCAAAGATTAAACAATGGTATTACAGTTCCATTTTTTAATATACCATCAAAAACAACAGATGCACCGGCAGTTTTTGCCTTAAAAAATGGTTATAAATTGTATTCAGCTGTTATGTTTAGAAGAAGTTATTCTTGTTATTTTGATTTAAAAATTGAAGAATTTGAAATTGTAAATACTGGTGATTTCAAAAAAGATGTTGAAGAAACTACAAAAAAAATCAATCAAAAAATTGAAGAATGGATTAAGACAAAACCAGAACAATGGTTTTGGGTACATAATAGATGGAAAGAATAGTTTATGAAAATATTAGAGAAATGTATAGATATTAATTATGAAGATAGATATATAAAGAAAAAAAGACTAAAAATTATATTTATAGTTTTAATTCTTGTTTTTTTTGTGTTGTCTATTAGACTTTTATATATTTCTACTGTTTTTAGAAAAAATAACAATTTTCAACTAGCTACTGTTGAAGATTTACAAAGTAGAGGAAATATTCTTGATAGAAATGGTATTATATTAGCTTCTGATATAGAATTAGTAAATTTTTATTTGAATAGAGACTTAGTATCTAATCCATCTGAAACTGCTAGTATTATTTCCAGAATTATACCAGAAATAAATGAAGAAAAACTTTATGATAAATTAATTAGCACCACAAATAAAGCTAAATATATTTTAATTAAAAGAAATATTACACCAAATCAACAAATTGAAATTAAAAATTCTGGAATTGTTGGTTTTGAATTTAATAATAGTTTAGGTAGAATTTATCCGCATAAAAATCTTTTCTCGCATGTTATAGGTTTTGTTGATATTGATAGAAAAGGTATTTCTGGACTGGAAATGGAATATGATGATTTATTAAAGAAAAATAATAATTTACAATTAACTCTTGATATAAGGATTCAATCTATTTTAAGGCAACAATTAATTAAAGCATTAGATAAATATAAAGCAAAATCCGCAATAGGCATTATTAACAATATTAAAACAGGTGATATTCTTGCTATTGTTAGTTTGCCTGATTTTGATCCTAACCAACCATCATTAGCTACAAAGGAAGAATTGTTTAATAAAGCTACATATGGTGTATATGAAATGGGTTCTGTATTTAAGATATTTACTATTGCATTAGGACTTGATAAAAATATTATTTCGGTGAATGATAAATATGATGTTTCGCAAGTTATAAAATATGGTAAATACGAAATCAAACAAGAAGATTATTCAAAAAGAATGCTTACTCCCGAAGAAATTTTAGTTAGATCATCAAATGTTGGAGCAGGGCTAATTGGTATTGAAATTGGCACAGATAATATGAAAGAATTTTTTAATTTACTTGGTTTATTTAACAGAGTTCCAGCTAACTTTCCTTCATTAGCAAAACCATTAGTACCAAAAACTTGGAGAGAAATAAATACAATTACTATTTCATATGGACATGGTATCGCTGTAACACCTTTGCATATAGTTAGAGCTGTTGCAGGTATAGTAAATAGTGGTATTATGAAAACTCCTATTTTTGTAAAAGGCGAAAATTCTGTTGATATAAGAGTTGTTAGTGAAAAAACTTCTAAAATAATGGATCTTTATTTAAGAAATGTTGTAAGAAAAGGTACAGGTTGGAGAGCTAATACTCTTGGCTATGCTGTTGGTGGAAAAACTGGTTCGGCTAGATTGTTAGAAAATGGTGAATATCAAGAAGGTAATATTATGGCTAATTTTGTGGGTATTTTTCCTATGAATAACCCATATTATTTAGTATATGTAATGATAGAAAGTCCTAATGATTCTAATATAGAAGATATATCTGGTGGTACAGTTGCAGCACCGGTATTTGCAAGAATACTTGAAAATATTGCACCAATACTAAATGTAGTTCCTTACATTGAAAAAATTGAATAAATTATATATAAATTTTAGAAAAATTTTCAACAAAATTATAATTTTTCTTAATGGGTTTTGTTTTATTAATCCAATCTTTTCTATCTTCTACTTTTTTTATTATTTTAAGAGCTAGTTTTTCTTGATTTTCGTAAAAATCTTTTAGTTGATTACTTATATTTATTTGATCTTTTTTTAACTTATATTTTTTAGATCTTATAATTAAATCATTATAATCATTTACTCTTTTTTCTATAATAAATATACTTTTTTGTATATCTGGTTGTTTAATGGCAAATTCTTCAAAATTTTTAGCATCACTTTCTGCATCCCCAATTATAATAATTTTTGTGTGTTTATCTATTTGTATATTTCTTTCTTTTAATAGATTTATCAAAATATTTATTCTACTATCGTCTTTTTTGCTTAATGTAGAAGTAGCACCAAAAATTAATTGATTGTCTAAAAAATATTTTAAATAATTGTATTCATCTATATTTAATTGTATAAATTCCTTTAATTCGTTTTCTACTATTTTTTGTGGTCCACCAGTATTTATTAATAGTATATTTTTCTTATTATTATATTTGTCTACAAAAAACTTAAAATTTTCTTCTGGTTTAACATTTGTAATAAAAATATTATATAAAGCAATTAATAGACATAATATTTCATCACAACAATATTCTTTATAATTAATATTTTTTTCTGTTTTAAAAAATTCTTCAATTTCATTAAATCTTTTTTGTATTGCACTTGATTTTACATCATTAAGTTGATAATAGAAAATTCCATTTTTAAAATTGTTCCAATATTTTTTAGCATCAATATATGATAATTGATATGAATTATCTTGTTTATATATTTCAAACTCATTGCTTGCTTCAAAACTGCTATTTTTAATATTGTTAAATATTTCTTCTCCAAAGAAGTCTTTTAAAAAATAATCACTTACTCTTTCTATTCCATAAACTATGGTATCATTGTAATCTAATATAAATAAATTTTTTATCATTAATAACTAAAATGTTAATATAAAACACACATTTTGTAATGATAATAAAAGTATTATTTTTGTAAAGAAAAATTTTAAATTTTTATTGCTTATTTAAAATTTAGTATTATTATTGCTCTATATGCCGTTATGGCTCAGTGGTAGAGCACTTCCTTGGTAAGGAAGGGGTCGTGAGTCCGATTCTCACTAACGGCACCATCTAAATCAATTTATAATACAAATTATTTATATTGTAATTATTACTTATGTTTAAGTGATAATGTAAAATTACAGTATGGGTAATTACTGCAAGCGAGAAATGCTCCATATTTTCCTTTTCTAATAACTAATTTATGTTGGCATAGGGGGCATATATTTTTCCTTATTAATGTATTTTTATCTTTTATAATATACTTAACATTTGAAATGTGTTGTGTTGCAACTTTATTTGAATTTATATTGTATGAAATAATTATTTCATAAATATAGCTTATTTCTTCTTCTGAAAATAATGGATCGTAATAACTACAAATAAGTTGTTCTAGATGTTTTATATTAATAACATTGTGATTAGTTTTAGTTCTTAATGTTGCTCTATTTGAAAAAACAATAATTGATATAAAATTATTATATTTTAAATTTAATATTTTACTTAATGCTATAATATGGGAAGTGTTTTGTTTAATGGGGTTATAAAAATCATATTTATTGCCAAAAATATTTTGAGTCCAATAGCTTGAATTATTTCCACCAGTAATCCATCCATTATAATCTTTAGTTTCAATAACAAATATTCCATAAACAGAAACAACAATATGATCTATTTGTATGGTTTTATTATTTATTTCAATTATTACATCATTAATTATTTTGTATTGGTTTGATGGTAATGATGAAATTATTTTACTAACTATACCTTCAGCAGAATAATGTTTTCTTATATTTTTAAAAAAATTTAAAAAAGCTTTAATTATAAATATTAATGCAATAAATAAAAAAACTTTTATCATATTAATTATTCTTTATTATTCTGTTATTCTGCATTTATTTAGCATTTTTGTAAAAATATATTCATCAATACTTTCTTCATTTGCATCATAAAATTCTTTTAATGTTATATTTAATAAATCATTTTTTAAAAAGTCAGCTATACATTTGCATGTTTTTATATTTTCTGTTGTTTTATTATCTAATGATGATATGCATGCATTTTCTAAAGTTTCTAAATCATAATCGCTATATTTATCTATTATAGAAATTTTATCATCTGAATCTAAAATTTTATCTTCAAAATAAATTATTGGTACAGTTTTTTCTATATTATTTTTTGTTTTATATTTATATACTCCATCTTGAACTGGACATTTATTATCTGGTGCTGAAATATACATTTCGTCATAATAGTCTATATTCTCTTGCGGTGTTAAAAGAGCAACTAACCCTAAACATAAAGTGTCATCATTATCTTCGCAAGATTCAGCTAAAGCATAATTATCATCAAGTACTTGGAAAATCTTGAATTTTGCTATATTCATACAACTTTCATTATAAACATTAGTTGATGTAGTATTATCCGAAAAACTATTTAAGTGATTGGTTGAACTCAATTGATGACAAGCAGTCAAAAATAATAATAAAAATAAAGCATTAATTTTCATAGTCTTTTATAAAAAATAAATCAGCTTGATTATATAACAATATAAATAAATATCAATAAATATTTTCTATACTCCCACAACTATTTTGATGTATTAAAATAATATATTATTAACAATTTTGTAAAAAATGACTGAAATAATTTCTTTTATTCAAAATCATTGGGATGAATTATTAGCTATTATTGGTGGTGTTGTATCAATAGCAAGTATTATTGTAAAGCTTACACCAACTACAAAAGATGATAATGTATTAAATACTATTGTTAATTTTTTAGCTAAATTGTCTATTGTTAATACTAGTTTAGATCAAAAGAAAATAGATAATGCTAAATAATATAATAATTTTAATAGGCTTGTTATTTACAAGTCTATTATCTTATTTTTCTTACAAATATGGTAAGAATAAAAAAGAAAATAAAATATTAAAAGATAATGAAGAACTTAAAAATATATTTAAAAAAAATACTATTAATAGCAATGATGACTTATATGATAAGTTGTCAAAGGGTAATTTCTAATTCTTGTCCTGATATAGTACATTATACTATTGAAGAACAAAAAGAATTGGAAAAAACTTTAAAAGAAATCAATAAACCAATAGTTAATAAATATATTATTGATTACGGCAATTTAAGAGATAAGATAAAAAATATTAATTCGTATTAAATATTTTTATCGTTTGTTTTTGTAGTTTTATTTAATTCTTTTTCTAGTTTTTTATTTATTTCTTCACAATCATCGTTATCTTGTGGAACTATTAATTTGCCATAATCTATTATAATTGTATTAAATGGATATGGCATTTGAAAGGCATCCCAAGTATTAAATTGCTTTTTATATTTATATGATATAGATGCATAAGTTATTGCTGTTTTTGTTTTTTTTACTATTTCAGAAACTTTTGTATTCATTTTATATTTAGGACCCCTTGGGGCATCGGCAGCCAATACACAAATATCTCCTTTTAATAAGGACTTCATAATGTGTCTAATTGATGTGATACTATTATTACTTTTTGTTTTATCTTTCTTTTTATTGATAGTAGATCCTTCTATAACTTCAACATTAAATGTTGACATTGTTTTTGAAGCAATTTTACCATCTCTATGCAAAGATGCTAAGACTGTTAGTTTTTTACCCTTTTTGAGTTCATTTTTAAATAATCTATTTAATTCTAATGGTGATATTAAAATTCTACCATGCCAGGTCATTAAAACTACACCTTTGCCAGATTTTACATAATCTAAAATGTTTTGATAATCACCTTTTATTATGATGGTTGATGTTTTGTATACAAAATATATATAAATATGACAAATATAAGCCAATATTGTTCTTACAAATTCACTATTGCCAAGATGTTTAATAAAATCTTTTAATTTTTGTTTCATTATATAGCCTTTTCAAATTGTTTTTTATATAAATTAGCATATAAACCATTTTTAGCTAATAACTCTTCATGATTACCAGCTTCCATTAATTGACCTTCTTGTAATACAAATATTTTATCACAATTTTGTACTGTTGTTAGTCTATGCGCAATAATTATTGTTGTTCTATCCTTCATTAATTCAGCTAGTGCTTTTTGAATTAACTTCTCTGAAATAGGATCCAATGCTGATGTTGCTTCGTCTAATAATAGAATAGGGGAGTCTTGAATAATTGCTCTTGCAATAGCAATTCTTTGCTTTTGTCCACCAGATAAAAGACACCCATTAGGTCCTAAAATTGTATCATAACCATCTTCTAATTCATTAATAAATTCATCAGCATTAGCTTTTTTACAAGCTTCAATTATTTGTTCGTCTGTTATATCTTTATGTCCATATCTTATATTATCTTTAACTGATGCATTAAATATAAGTACTTCTTGGCTAACTATTGAAATATGTTTTCTCAAAGATTTTATTGTTATATCTTTAATATTATGATTATCTAATAAAATTTCACCTTTTGTTGGATCGTAAAATCTTAAAATTAAATTAAATATTGTTGATTTTCCACTTCCAGAATGACCTACTAATGCAACACTTGTACCATGGTGTATATCTAAATTTATTCCATTTAATGCCGGTTTCTCGGAAAGTTTTGTATTTTCATCAAGTGAAACTAATTCTTCATTTTTATCGTGAAATGGGTATGAAAAATGCACATCTATAAATTTTAAATCACCCCTTGCATTATTAAGTTCAATAGCATTTTCTTTATCTTTAATTTTATTTTCTTTATCTAATACTATGAATAATCTTCTAGCAGAAACTAATGCTGTTTGCATTTGTACATTTAAACCAGCAAATGATTTTGCAGGTTTGTAAACACTAAGTAAAGCAGTTATAAATGTAAAGAAAGCACCAGTAGTCATTGTTCCATTAATAACAGCCATGCCACCATACCATATAACACCAGCAAAACCAATACTACCAGCCATTTCCATCATAGGTGAAGTAATTAAAGATTTTCTAACTGTTTTCATAGCTAATTTATAATTCTTTTGAATTATATTATCAAATTTTGCCATTTCATATTCTTCTGCACCACTAGATTTTACTAACTTAATTAAGTTCATGGTTTCACCCATTGAAGCACTGGTGTTAGCTGATAATTCTCTTCCTTTTGAAGCTAAACTCCTTAATTTTCGTCCTATATAATAAATTGGGTATATAATAATTGGAAAAGCGATAAATGCTAATAATGATAAAGTAATGCTTTGATAAAACATTAAACCAACTAAACCAATTATTGTAAAAAATTGCTTTATTAAATTATTTAATACTAATGTCATAGCTGTCATTAAACCAGTAATATCACCAAGTTGATCTAAAATTTTATGAGAAGATTTATTTTGAAAGTAGTCCATATCAGCATATAAAAATTTTTTAAACAATTTTCTTTGATATGACCAATTAATATTTGTTGTTGTTTTACTCATTAAATAGTTATCTAAAAATGTAGTAAAACCAATAAGGATAGCAACCCCAATTAATTGTAATGGTATGAGTATTAAAGCTGTTGTATTTTTGTCAGTAAAAACATCATCAATAGCTGGTTTTATTAAATAAGCCCTATAAGCAACAGATGCAGAACCAATAATCATCAAAATAATTGCAATACTAAAAGGTATAATATTTGGTATTATGGCCTCTTTTATAATTCTTTGTAAAATATATAAATTATTATTATAATTAATTTTATTACTCATATCAATAAAAATATTAATAGTACAGGATTTTATAATTTAATATTATTCTGTCAACATTTTTTTAATAATAAAATATAAAAATAATAAGTAAACTATTTATTTTTTAATAAAATATTCTTATTTTTTTCTTCGTTTTTTATTGGTAAAATAGCTTTTACTAAACCTATCGCAGAGACTCCAATAAATGTACTGGCTACAAGAGGTTGATTAAAATAACTACAAAAAACAGCGCTAAAAATCATAACCAAACACACAATAAAGCCTTGCCATTGAGCTAATTTATCCATTTTTATTTTTGCATCTAATGATTTCTTTTGATATTCAACTTTATTTATAGACATTCTTTCAAAGTCTTGTAAAATTATTTTTGCAGCTTTTGGATATAATGAATTATATTTTTCTAAATCTTTTGCTTTTATTGGAAAACTTTTGTATTCCATAGAATTTTCTTCCAATTTTTTTTGAAATTTTTGTATTATTTTATTTTCCATTTTATATTATGTTAATATATGGTATATCTTATTTTAAATATATCTTAATGGGAGTATAAAATAAATATTTTATTCTTGAAAAAATATTTTTTAATTTTTATATTGTTTTTATACAAAAAATATACTAGTAGTAATAAATTTTTTTAAATAACTATATAAAAAAGCATATGATATTAAAAAATATTTAAAGACTAATATTTTGGCCTTTTCTTTAATTGAATTGTCAATTGTATTAATTATAATTGGTTTACTTGTTGCTGGTATTACAGGTGGTGCTAGTTTGATTGAGAGTGCAAAAGTTAATGCTTTTTATAATAGTTTAAGTCAATATAAGCAGGCATTGTATACTTTTTATACATTACATGATAGATCGCCTGGTGATTTTAATTTAGATGGAAAAATTGGTTATAGTTCTGGTGAAATAATTAAAAAAGAATATTTTAAATTTCCATATGATACTGATGAAGCAAATAAACATTATGTACCTAATGAAACAATGGCTCCATTTATAGAGTTATATCAAGAACAAATAATTAATCAAGAATTTAGTGGAAGGGAAGGGGGAAATAGTATATTGTCAAATGTTAATGGTCTTCCACGAACTTTTTGTTATTTTTCAAGTATGCCAACTACTAATAACTTACCTAGCCATTATTTATATGGTATAAAAAGTAATATGATTTTTTTACAGTGTCAAACTTCGTATAATGGCTTAGGTACAAAAGGTTCAAAATTTGCTTATCAAGTTGATAGAAAATATGATGATAATTTATATGATAGTGGAAATTTTAGAGCATCATGTGGTAATGGTGGTTGGGGCTATGATTATGATTTAGCAATGGCAAACAAAGATTCGTGTATTAGATATTCTTATATAGTTTGGGAAAATTAATAAAGTATATATTTATATAATAAAAAAGTGTTGGAATTCAGCCAACACTTAATTTTTTATTATTTTAAATTTTATAAATCGAAACCATTACTTTTATTTTTAATCTTTTCATTTAATTTGTCAACAAAATCATCAAGTTTCATTGAAATTTGTTTTTCACTTCCCAATGTTCTTAAAGTAATTGTATTATTTTCTTTTTCTTTATCACCAACTATAATTAAGAAAGGCACTTTTTCAAGTGAATGTTGTCTAATTTTATAATTTAAAGTTTCATTTGAAGAATCTAAATTAATTCTAAAATTGTTTTCTTTAAATTTTTTGTATAAATCTTCACAATAATCAAGTACATTTTCATTAATATTTAAAATAATACCTTGTAATGGATTTAACCATAATGGGAATTTTCCTTCTGTATCTTCAATTAAAATACCCATAAATCTTTCAATAGAACCTAATAAAGCCCTGTGAATCATAACGGGTTCGTGTTTTTCGCCATCTTGCCCTATGTATGACATATTAAATCTTTTTGGTAAATTCATATCTAATTGAATTGTTCCAACTTGCCAATCTCTTCCTAATGCATCTTTTAAAACAAACTCTAATTTAGGGCCATAGAAAGCACCTTCACCTGGGAATATAATAAAATCAAGATTTAATTTATGCAAGGCATCACCTAATGCTTTTTCTGAAATGTCCCATATTTTTTCATCGCCAATTCTTTTTTCAGGTCTTGTGGATAATTTAATAACAACATCTTTAAAACCAAAGTCTTTATAAATACTTAGACAGAATTTTGTTGTTTCAATAATTTGTTGTTCAACTTGTTCTGGAGTACAGAAAATATGAGCATCATCTTGTGTAAATTCTCTAACTCTCAAAAAGCCATTTAAAGCCCCACTAGCTTCATATCTATTTACTCTACCGAATTCTGCCATTTTAATAGGCAAATCTTTATATGATTTCATGCCATGATTATAAATCAAAATACCACCCGGACAATTCATAGGTTTTACACAAAATTGTGTGTCGTCTTCCATTTTTCCAGAGTAGTTATGTTCTCCATATTTTTCCCAATGTCCTGATGTTTCCCATAAACATCTATTCATAATTCTAGGAGTTGAAACCTCAATATAACCAGCATCTTCTTGTTTTTTTCTCATATGAGAAATAAGAGAATTAAATATAAATAGTCCTTTTGGATGATAAAAAGGAGCACCAGGGGCATATTCTGGTTCAAAATGTGCTAAGTCCATAGCTTTCATAATTTTTTTATGATCTCTTTTTTCTGCTTCTTGTAATAAAGTAAAATATTTTTCTAAATCTTCTTTATTAGCCCAAGCTGTTCCATAAATTCTTTGTAGCATTTTATTATTGCTATCACCTTTCCAATAAGCACCAGCAACTTTTGTTAGTTTGAAATGTTTTAAATATCTTGTAGAAGGAACATGTGGGCCTCTGCATAAATCTTTTACATTACCTAATTGATAAACTGTAATTTTTTCACCATCAGGAATTTCATTAATCAATTCAACTTTATAATCTTCACCAATATTTTTAAAATATTTAATAGCATCTTCTTTTGACATTTCTTCATAGGAAAATTTAGCATCTTCCTTAACCAATTCTTTCATTTTGTTTTCAATTTTCTCAAACTCACCTTCTGAAAATGGAGTATCTTTGTCAAAATCATAATAAAAACCATTTTCAATAGCAGGGCCAATAGCTAATTTTACATCAGGATATAAAGCCTTGATTGCAACAGACATTAAATGAGCTGTGGAGTGTCTAATAATTTCTAAACCTTCTTGTGAATTTTTGTCAATAAATTCAATATCACAATTATCTTCAATTTTATCAGCTAAATTGCTTAATTTACCATTAATTTTCATTGCAACTGAATTTTTTACACTCTCGTCATTTAATAATTTTATCAATTGAAAACCATTAATAGAATCATCATATTCTTTAATATTATTATTTACATTTATCTTAATCATTTTATTTTTTATAGTTGTTTTATAAGTTAATACATACACATGCGGTGGGGTCGGGTCGCTATTTAAAGACCCATTATAGTTATAAAAGTATTTGTTTGTAGTCTTCTAAACATAAAAAATAATTTTATTTCCAATAAAGTATAATATCATACATAATTTAAAAATCAATATTTTATTATTAAATAGATATTTTAATATGATGTTTTGTTTGTAAATGTATAATTAGGTGATGAATATTATGAAATTAATTTTTAATGATGATGATTAGTTATATATAGTGTTATGCAGTGAGTATGGTAGTGAAAGCAAATAATAGCGGTGCTTGGTGTAGTAATGTGACGAGTATGGTGGTTGCCATCCCGAGATTGCCACGAACCTTCGGTTCTCGCAATGACGATAATAGGGCGCTGTCATTGCAAGGAGTGAAACGATGAAGCAATCTATAAACTATTAATTTTCTATTTATTCACAGAAAAATAAAACAAATCATTATCTTTTGCTACCTTGTCATTGGAATAACCAATAACAAACACAAAAACAGAAAAGAAAAAGAATTCATTACCATTCGTTCCCTTGTTATTACGAACAAAGTGAAGCAATCTATAACCACAACTTACATTCTTACCGTTATAGAGGTTAATAATCAATGTAAAAATATAAAGATAAAAGAAATTTTAATGTATTTCAATAATAAATTAGATTAAATAAGATTTAATAAATTTTGGTGTTAAGTAAGAATACTTAACACCACAAAAATTACCATAATTTATCAAAACCACATTCAATAGCAGTTTTTTCAAGTATTTTTTGAACTTTAAGAATAAATTCTTTAAATTCAGAAAATTTTAAATCTTGAATTCCATTTTCCCAATTAAATTTAGCAAAAAGTCTTGTTTTATTACTCATTTTATCAAGATTTACATATTTAAATTTAGGATTTAATTCTATCATTTTATTGATTTCTTTATATATTTTTTCATAAAATTTCTTTTTTTCTTCAATAAATCTTTCTTTTAACTCTTGATTATTATTTAAAAAATTTTGTTTAGCATAGTCAAAATATTCATAATTTAAATTATCTTTTTCTCTTAAAAATAAAACTTCAAATATAATAGCTAAATCAAAATTTATGACTCTTAATTGAGTGTGTATAACTACAACTTCATTATCAAATTTTTTATCATATTTTACATTTTTTATTTTTTTATATAATAAATCAGGTTTTATTGATAAAACAGTTTCCGGATGTCCCCTTGCATTTTCTTTCCATGTATTGTAATTATAAGAATCAGAATCAATATAATATTTAGTAAATTTTCCGGAAATATAATTTCCTAAAATTTCTTTACCAAATTGATTCATGGTATCTAAATAACTACAACCTTCATTGCAACACAATTTCCATATTTTATCTATTGTTTTATCTTCTTTTATAGCATTATTAATTTTTTTATTTAATTCTTCCATTTTAATAATTTTTTCTTTCCATTGATTTATTATAATATCATTAATATCTTGATTTTTCATTAAATTTAAAATTGTTTCAAAATCAATTAATTTAGCTTTTTCTTTAGCATCTCTTTTTTCTGAAGCTCCCATACTTCCAGTTTTAAAATATATTGGCACTATTAACTTTTTTAAAGTTGCTTTATCTTCTAATTTTTTATAAATTTCATCACTTTCTATTCTATTTCCGTTTATATCTTCTCTATTAATTTTATCTATTTCTTCAAGATATGAATTTAATTGATTTTCTTTACTTTCATTAGAATTTATTTTATCTTCAAGCAAAAGTATAAAAGAATTATCTAAATCGTCTTCCTTTAAAAATAACATTAAAAGATCAATATGTTTATATTGTTTATAAGAATAGATTTTAAAATCATTATAATTATTCTCATTAATTTTATCACAACCAAAGCTTTTTAAAAAACTTCTTGCTAATTTTCCTTCATTTGAATTATCATTTGCAAAATTCAATAAATAAAATAAAAAAGCATCTTGTGATAATTCACTTGTTGCATATGTAAAAATATTATTATTTTCTATCATAATAGATTTCCTTGTATAATTTAATAAAATGAATATATAAATAATAAATAAATACTAAAAACCTTTTTTCAACTTTTAAAAAAATACATTCTTAATATAATGTGAATTTTATAATTTTGTCTAATTTATTATTAATATTGCTAACTTGCTTTTTTATTTCATTAATTTCTTCTTTATCTATTTTAGAAGTTTGCAATAATAAATAAGGTTTTATTTGAAGTACTTTTGCTATTTTATAAATACTATCAAGTCTAGCTGGTGATTTACCATTTTCTATATTGGAAATAGTGTTAAGATCCATATTTGCCGAAAATGCAAGTTCACTTTGTGTTTTTCCTCTCTTTTTTCTTTCTTTTTTAATATTTTTACCAATAGTTTTTAAAAAATTTTCAAGTGTATCTGTTTTGTTAATTTCCATATTTTATTCATATTATAATAGTAATTTTATTTATAAAACAAGAAAATTTAATTGCAAATAAAAAATTGTTTCATAAATTATTTAGTAATAGATAATTGAAAAATAAAGAAAAATGTTTGAAGAAAATAATACAGTTAGAACATATATTGATGGAAAGGGAAATAAATATAAATATTGCAATCCAATTTTTTGTACTTATCCCAAAAAACGAAAAATATTTGTAAAGGAAGTATTATTTGAAAATCCCAACGACAGAGATACATATACAATAGCAAAAGTTGATTATACTGATGTTGATGGAACAAATGAATGTTTAGCTTTTAGGTGGAATATTACAAGTGGCGAAAAAGTAAAAAAGAAGAACACTGATGATCTTTGTCTTGGTTATCCATATAATTCAAGGGGTGAACCTGAATGGGTTATATTGCCTAATATAAAAAAATATTTAGAAATAATGTTTTTAAAAAAATAATTTTTATAAATATTTTTAGTAAAATTATATTTTGATTAAAAAATTCTCATAAAATATTTGTTGATTTTTGTTATTTTTTAGTAGCGATTCCTTTGAATGCCGATATTTTTTCTGGTACATTTGATAATTTTAATTCGTTTAAAGTTTCTTTAATCATTGATAAGCATGTCTTTTTACTGCCATTACATTTTTCGTTATAATATTTTTCTGTAATAAGAATAGGAACCATGTTACCATCTTCATTTTTATATGTTAAGATTCTGTAATTTTTGATAAATTGTTCTTGGTTGCCTTGAAACTTAGCCATAGTCATTTTATAAAGTGATAATTCTTCCTGTTTATCATCCTTATAACCAGCAAAATATATAATTTCATCATTTCTTGTAGGATAAGCTAATTTAAAATCAATTTTTTCATTATTTTGTGTTTGTGCTGTTTGTTGAGTTTGCTGTTGCATTATTTGTTGTTGCATCAAAGCTTGCATAATATCTTGAGTTTGCTGTTGTGGTTGTTGTACATGCTGTTGTATTTGCTGTTGTATTAACATTTGTTTTAAAGCTTGCTGTTCTATTTCTTGTTGTGTTGCTTGTTGTACTGATTGTTGAGGCTGATTTTGTTGCATTGGTTGTTGTTGAACTTGTTGTTGTGGTTGTTGTTGCATCATTTGCTGTTGATTTTGTGCTTGTTGTTCTTGTTCTTTTATTTTTTCTTCTTCTAATATTTTTTGTTTTTCTTTATTTGTATCAAGTAATATATTGTTATATATTCGTAATAATGCTTCAATAACTTCATCTGTATCTGCCAAAGAAAAAGTATCTTCAAAATATCTATCAACATCATTAACGATTGTGAGAGTGAATTCGTTATTTAATTCTTCATAATCAAATGCTTTAAATAAATTTTGACAAGTATCACTTAAAAAAACTTTTAATAGAGTATATTTCTTAATTAATGATAGTTTATTATAGCGTTCATTACCTAAATAATTAATAAGTTGAATAATCTTTTGCTGATTTTGTTTTTCATATTCTTTTATCAAGCTATCAATAATAACATAATCTTCGAATTTATGATATATAAAAATAAACCAATCATAAGAAAAATTTGTTAGTTTTGATATCTTTTGATATATTTTATTTGCATCGGTAATTAATTTTTTTTGTAAATCTTTTGATTTCGCATTTTGATATTTATCCTTAAGGATACCATCTATAAATATTCTCAATAAAGCACATTTTTGAGTTAATGGCATTATTTTAAAATCTTCTGTGGTAAATAAAGATTTAATATTTTCATAAACATCTGGATAATTAGTTTTATAAAAAATAACTTTTTCTCTAATGTTTTCTAAATCGTTAAATTCTATTGTGTCATTCCATCTTATTTTTTTCTTATTTATTCTATTGTTAATCATTTCAATCATGGAATTTGTATAATGATTTGTATTTGTAGGATCTAATATTTTCGCATTAAAGAAGAATATAAATGGAGCAATATAATAATAATCTAATTCGTTTAAATTATTTCCCAAATATGTAATATTTTGTTGGTAATATTTTAATAATGATTTGATAAAAGCTTTCTTTTTTTTATTATTTTGAGATAATAATAAATTTTTAATTTTATTATCAATATCCTCTAAAAAATATCTAAATATTAAATATTTTTCATTGAATGATAATTTGTTGTATTTTCTTTTACCTATAATATCTTTAAGTTGTAAAAGAAAATTTGGATTTTTGTCTTCGTATTCTTGAACTTTTATTTCAACTGTTTGTGTATTATAATCTTGTTCCGTAATATTTTGTTGTGTATTATTATTTTTGTTATTATTTAATTCAATATTTTTATTCACATATATATCACCATTAATTATACTACTATTAGTATTACTGTCACCAGTAGAAGTAGTAAATATATCAAAACTATCTATATTTTGTTTTGTATTGCTATCATTCAAAATCATAATATATAAGAATAAAAAAAATTCAATAAACTCTGTAAAAATATAATAAATAAAATAATAAAAATCAAGAAATATTATTAATTTTATAAATCTTATTAATAAATTAGAATTAAATATTATACATAAAATTATATTAATAAAGTTTTAAAAAATGCAAATTTTAAGATTATTTGTGCAAATAAGTGTTATTTTGTTAATTATATTTTTCGGTTTTTCTAATGGTAAAATTGGTAATTATCTAGTTCCATTTATTCTATTTTTTGGAGTTTTTTATTGTGGTTGGATATGTCCATTTGGTAGTATTCAAGATATTATTGGAAAAATTGCTAAAAAATTGAAAATAAAAAGATTTAAATGTCCACAAAAAGTTCAAAAATATTTGGTATATTTAAGATACTTTTTATATACATTAGTTTTTATTAAAATACTTTCTATGTCCTGGAACCCAAGAGGTAGATTTGGCGATATTTTAAATGGTATTGAATTAAATACAATATTATATATAATTGTTGCAATATTTTTGATTGTATCAATATTTATGGATAGGCCATGGTGTAATTATTTTTGTGAAAAAGGAGCATTTTATGGTTTACTTAGTACACTTAGAATTTTTGGAATAAAAAGGGATAATAATACATGTATACATTGTCATAAATGCGACAAAATTTGTCCTATGAATATATTAGTGGAAAATACAGATTTTGTAAATCATCCTAACTGTATTGGCTGTTTAGAATGTATTTCCAATTGCCCTAAGAAATGTTTGAAATATGCAAAAAAGTAGTAAATATATATAATTATTTTTATCATTTTATTTTTGATTACAATTATTACAAACTTATAATTGAGAAAATTATTGCAACAAATAGTAATTTAGTTATAGAATACTGTGGTTGTCAAACAAAATTTGTCATTGCAAAGGCTAATACCCACATACTGTCATTGCGAGAGTTTGTAGAAGTCGTGGCAATCCATAAGAAATTAAAAATTGAAAATTGAAAATTGAAAATTAATATTTCATTGAAAATTAATTCTTTAATTTGATAAATAATAGTGATTTCTTTTTCTTTTCTGTTTTTGTATTGGTTATTAGTGATTTGTGGGGCTTGCCTCCCTTTGTAAGGGGGGAGGTTGCGAAGCAACAGGGGGGTTGAGAGAGAAATTGAAAATTGAAGCACAAAGTGGGAAAATGATAAGATTGCTTAATCATTTTAGCTTGTCGTCCCACGAAGTGTGAAACGAACGAAGCATAAGAAATTGAAAATTGAAAATTGAAAATTAATATTTTATTGAAAATTAATTCTTTAATTTGATAAATAATAGTGATTTCTTTTTCTTTTCTGTTTTTGTGTTTGTTATTAATGGTTGTGGATTGCTTCGTCGTTTCACTCCTCGCAATGACGAAGAGCAGTGAGTAGTGATTTGTGAGGGCTTGCCTCCCTTTGTAAGGGGGGAAGTTGCGAAGCAACAGGGGGGTTGAGAGAGAAATTGAAAATTGAAGCACAAAGTGAGAAAATGATATGCTTGCATAATCATTTTAGCTTGTCGTCCCACGAAGTGCGAAACGAATGGAGCATAAGAAATTGAAAATTGAAAATTAATATTTCATTGAAAATTAATTCTTTGACTTGATAAATAATAGTGATTTCTTTTTTCTTTTTTATGAATGAATAAATAAGCAGTGGTTTTATGGATTGCCACAGGCCTTCGGCCTTCGCAATGACAAAAAGCTGTGAGTGGTATTTTATGGATTGCCACGACTTCTACAAAGTCTCACAATGACGAAGGTGGTAAAGAAATGGTGAATTATTTTGTTTTTCTGTGATTGAATAAACAAACAGCAGTTTATGGATTGCTTCGTCGTTTCACTCATTTTAATGATAAAAGTAGATAAATAGCGATTGCAAATCACTTTATTTTAATAATTTGTAAATCACTTTGGTTTTTATAACAAATAATATAAGTTAATAAAATTAAAAAGTCCTTTAAAATATAAAGGACTTTGGGTGTATTTTATTTAATTATTGGAACATGAACAGTTAATATTCCATCTTTGACATTATATTCAACATCTTTAATAGTAGCTTTTGTATTAGGAACTAAAAAAGATTTATAAACAGAAAATACATTTGATTCTTCTATATTTTCGTTTTTTAATTCCATAACACCTTCGAAACTAATTGTAAGAATGTTGTGTTTAAAGTTAACATCTACATCTTTTTTAGTAAATTTCATAGGAACTTTCATTTCTAATGTATACATATTGTCGCTTATGTCTATTTTTTCCTTTTTTACAATTAATTCTCTATTATGTATTTTTGGTCGTGGATGATTTGGCATAGGTTTTTTATCTAAATCAAGTCCAACTTTATTAGCTTCTATTTTTAAAGTGTCTAATTCTTTTTTTAAAGATGAATTTATATCACTTCCAAAAATAGCCATATTTGTTAGCTGGGAATTATATGAAATTTCATACAATTTTATACAATGTATTAATTGAAAACAAATAATGATAGCTAGTAAGACAATAATAATTATTTGAAATTTATTATTTTCGTTATTTTTATTTTCTGACATATTTTAAAATTTTATTAATATATTTTTTATATATAATATTTTTTTAAAAATACAACTATTTTATATATAATGTATAAATGTTTTTTAATTAATTACAATAAAATATTGACTTTATTATATTTTTTATTTATAATATGTTTAGATATATTATAAGGTTAAAATATGGGTAATAATACAAATTCATTCTCGATATATGATGATAAGTTAATACTTGATCAAATAGCTTATGGTGGAGCAACACCAGAAGAAGCACAAAAGAAGAAAAAGGCTAAATCAGTAGCAAAAGCAGAAATGAAAGCAAATTTTCGTAGATGGTTTGTTTTAGGTATTGTTGCTGTTGCTGTTGGCTCTCTTACTGTTGCTACATTGCCATTTGGTCTTGCTAATTTTTTATGGGGACCTGTTGCAGCAGCAGGAGTTTTTGGTGCCATAGAAGGAATTTTTCAAATAAGTGCTTATAATAAGAAGCAAGAACAAAAAGCAGAAGCGACAAGAAAGGCATGTATGGAAAAAGAAAAAAATGAAGAACTTCAAGAAAAAGCTAAGGCAAAATCTGCAATGGAAGCAAAAAAACAAGCAGAAAGAGAAGAATTATTAAAGGAACGAGAACAAAAAATGTATGATCTACAACTAAGAGAGAAAGAAGCACAAGTAGTATTAAAGGAACAAATAGCTAAAAATTTTCCAAATGTTTTAGAAGCTACAAGTGTTGGGGATAAAGGAAAACTTGGTACTAATCAATCTTTAGATAGAAAAGATAGTGTTTTGGTTTAATTTTGCAGTACATATTATATCTGTATTTTACTATGTTTATACAAAACATATACTTCTATATTTGTAATAATTAAAAGAGAAAATAATAAGAAAATAATCTGTAAACAAATGGCGGATAGAGAGGGATTCGAACCCCCGGAGGACTTGCATCCTCGCTGGTTTTCAAGACCAGTGCTTTCGACCGCTCAGCCATCTATCCACAGACCATTATAAAAGTTAATTTTTAAAAGTCTAGTAAAATAAATATTTTTTTTAAAAATAATATAATAATAATTTATTATTTTTAATATAAATTATTTGACACATTTTAATAAATATATTATTTCTAAATATTATTAATTATATTTGAGAAATATTGTACCACAATATCTTTTATTAATAGTACATTTTTATATAAAAAAATAAAGAGCATACAAGAAGAAACAAAATTAATTTATAGTAAAATAAAAATTGAAATAAATAACATAAATATAAAAACACCACCATAGAAAGGTGGTGCTTATAAAATAAAACAATAATTATATTATCTTTCAACCTTATACTCAATTTTATGAGTATGATGTCTCTTGATAATAATACATTTTGTATTTCTAACTAATTTTACAAAAGTATTTTGTTTACTATAATGGAATTGTGATAAATATACACCAGATAATATTAAAATAACACCAATAACTTTATTGTATGTAATAGGCTCACCTAACATTAAGAAGCCTAAAACAATAGAAACTATCGGTCTTAGAAAATTATAAGGCATAATTTTACTTGTTTCATACTTTCTTAATAAATAGTACAAAACTAAATATGTCATATAACTAGAAATAATACCTAAGTATACTATATCCAATACAGCCCAAGTATTTAAAGGTTTAATAATTAATTTATCTTCTGTCAAAAGAGACAATGTTAACATTTCTAAACCCATAAATAAAGAAGCCCAAGATACTATTGTTTTATTATCTAAACCTGTTATTTTTTTAGCTGTAATGTTAGCACAACCACTACAAAATGATGAAAACATCATTAAAAATATATATTTCATTTGTGTGAGTTCAATTCCACCAGAAATAATATATACAGCTAAAAAACATAAGAATAAACCAATAGCTGTTTTTAATGTCATTTTTTCTTTAAAAAATAAAACACCTAATATAATTGTAAAAGGAACATCTAGCCTTGTTAATATAGCGGTTGTTGAAGAATCAATATGTTTTACACCCATAGCTATTCCAAAAAAATCTATTGCTTGAAATGTTGCTAATAACATTAATAAAGGAATTTTATTTAATGGTGCTCTGTTTATAGGAGCAGTAATTAAACCAGTAGATAAAAATCTTAAAGCATATAAAAAAATTGGTGCATAAAATAACACCGCATAACCAGCAAAAGTAAAAGAACCACCCCATACCACATTTAGCATTATGGCAATAAATATATCTTTCTTTGACATTTTTTTATTTTTCCCCCTTATTTTATTTTATTTAAAAACTCCTCTAATTCATTCATAGAATTATAATTAATAACAATTTTTCCAGCTTTTTTAGTTGGATTAAAATTAATTTTTGTTTTGAGATTTATTTTGTTAGATAAATTGCTTTCTATTTTTTTAAAATATTCAGCACTTATCATTGAGAATTGAGCTTTTTTAATATTTTGTTTTAATGTTGTATTATTGTTATTGTCATCTTGTTTCTTTTCATTGTACTCTTTTACTAATTTTTCTGTTTCTCTAACACTTAATTGATTGTCAATAATCATTCTTGCAATCTCTACAGCTTTATCACAATTTATTAATGTTCTAGCATGCCCCATAGAAATTTCTTTATTATACAACATTTCCTTTACTTCACTTGGTAAATCTAAAAGTCTTATTAAGTTAGCAATATGACTTCTACTTTTGCCAACAAAATCAGAAATGTCTTGTTGAGTATAATTAAAATCTTTTATTAATGAATTGTATGCTTCAGCTTCTTCTATTACAGATAAATCACTTCTTTGTACATTTTCTATTATGGCTAAACTTAAAGCATCTTTATCATTGAAATCTTTAACAATTACAGGAACTAATTGTAAACCAGCTAATTGAGCAGCTCTGAATCTCCTTTCACCGGCAATAATTTCAAAAATAGATAAATCATTAGTTTTTCTAGCTATAATAGGTTGAAGAATACCATATTCCTTAATGGAAGCAGATAATTCTTGCAACTCTTCTTCATTAAATTTTTTTCTAGGTTGAAATTTATTTGGCTTTAAAGAAGTTATTGATATATCTTGAACTTTATTAGATGTTAAATCAACATTAATTAAATTATTGTGTAAATTTAGTTTTTTCTCACCTAATAATGATTCTAAACCTCTTCCAAGTTTATTATTGTTATTCATACCTTTTAAAAAAATTTAATAAAATTAAAATTAATTAAAATATAAAACCTTAAATATTATTTTTCAATATAATTAAGAAAAAAATTTAAAAAGATTTTAAAAAATATAAATTTTTCTTGAATAAAAAAAATATATGTTTATTCTTGTATATGAATTATTAATAATTTTTAAAAGATTTGAGAAAGATATTTTTTAATTTTATAAGCATTTACAGTATTTGTTTAACTTGTATTTGTTTTGCTGAAAATACTAATTCACTTGGTGTTGTTCAAAAAGTTGAAGAAAATTTAATCTATTCAAAAGAGGTAGAAAAACCACAAGATCCTGGTAATATTATTATTCAAAGAGGTGGTTGGGATGATAGTGATACAACTACACTAGATAATATAACAGCAAACAGAAATAATTCTGGAATAAAAGCTGAAATTGTAAAGCAAAAAGAAGATAAAGAAGTTATAGCCTTAAAAAGAAAAGCTTTTGATGCTATGAGTTATAATCAGTATGAGGTTGCTGTAAAAGTATATAAACAAATTTTACAAAAAGATCCTAATGATGCATATGCTAATTTAGGTTTAGCTACTGCATATCAATATTTAGGACAATATCAACAAGCAAAGCCTTTATTTTTACAAGCTACAAAAGATTTTCCAACAGACCAACAGGTTGCTGCTAATTTACTATCAATAGTTATTGATGAAAGTCCTTATGAAGCTGTTTATTTATTATCAAGTATTGCTGATAAAAATAAAACATCTCCTTTATTTCAAGCACAAGCAAGTTTAGCTTATACAAGAGTGGCTAATTATAATAAGGCATTAGAATATATAGAAAAAGCTATACAGTTAGATGATTCAAATTTAGAATATCAATATAATTTAGCAGTGATTTATGATTTAAAAGGTGAGCCTGCACGAGCTAGATATTTATATACTCAATTACTTTCTTATCCTGATAACCCAGATTCTGCTTATGTCTTGCCAAGAACTGAGATTCAAGAAAGAATTAATGAATTGAAATATAAAAACAACAAAAAGAGTTAGAAAGTGGATAAAAATGATTTGAATAAAATCTTAAATATGGCATCTGATTTAAATGCATCAGACATACATCTATCAACTGGTGTATTGCCATTTATTAGAATCAATGGTGATATTGTACCTTTAACTGAATTTTCAACACCACTTGCTTCTAAGGATATATCTAACATTTTATTGGATATAATGGATGGATATAGTCAAGAATCTTTATTAAAAAACTTACAAACAGATTTTTCTTATTGTAATGAATTAAATAATTCTAGATATAGGGTTAATGCTTTTAAGAGTGTTAAAGGGCTGTCTGTTGTTTTTAGAAAACTTAATACTGTCATACCAAAATTAGAAGAAAGTAATTTTCCTAGTATAATGAAAAAAATTGTTAATTTAGAAAAAGGGCTTGTTTTAATATGTGGTGCAACAGGAAGTGGTAAGTCTACTACATTAGCTGTATTAATAGATTATATTAATAGACATCAAGCTAAACATATAATAACCATAGAAGATCCGGTAGAATATTTATATGAAACAAAAGTTTCTTTAATAGATCAAAGAGAAGTAGGTAAAAGTGTTAAAAACTTTTCTGATGGTTTAAGGGGTGCATTAAGAGAAGATCCAGACATTATTTTAGTTGGTGAAATGAGAGATAAAGAGACAATGAGGATGGCTTTAACTGCTGCTGAAACAGGTCATTTAGTTTTATCTACATTGCATACAATGTCTGCTAGTAAAACGGTAGATAGAATTATAAATTCTTTTGATTCTGAAGAAAAAGATATTGTTAGAAATATGTTATCAACATCTTTACAAATTATTGTTTTACAGACACTATTAAAAAATAGTACCAACACTGGAAGAATTCCTGCTTTTGAAATCGCAATTGCTACAAGTGCTTTAAGAAACTTAATTAGAGAAGATAAGATTTATCAAATAGATTCTTTAATTCAAACTGGTTCTAGATATGGTATGATGACAATGGCTGAATATGTTGAAAAATTATTAAGAGATGGTTTAGTAAATAAAGAAGAAGCTTTATCTAGAATTACAAAAGTTGATGAATAAAATTATCTAATTAATATTTTTATTGTTTAGACATTTGTAAATAATAAGTATGTCAATTTATCACTATAAATTATAACTAATATTTATCCTATATTATTGTAAATAAAATTGAGTTAATAGTTAGGTTTACTATCTTTGTTATTGCTTGGAGTAAAATTACAAAGCGATCCATAATTACACTTATCACCTTCGTCATTGCGAGCAAAGCGAAGCAATCCACAAACCACTAATATTTATTCATTCACATAAAAATAAAAGAATTAGCTATATTTTGCCCCTTTTGTCATTACTTGGAGTGAAATGACAAAGTAATCTACAAACTACTAATAACAAACACAAAAACAGAAAATAAAAAGAATTCATCAGTAGTACTCATTTGTCATTGCGAAGGCCAAAGGCCTGTGGCAATCCACAAACCACAAAAAGTTAATATAAAAAACAGAAAAGAAAAAAGAATTCACTATTCTTGTACCCCTTCGTCATTGCGAGGAGCAAGGCGACGAAGCAATCCATAAACCGCTATTATTTTATTCATTCACAGAAAAATAAAAGAATTCACTACTTTTTATCAAGTCAAAGAATTAATTTTAAATGAAATATTAATTTTCAATTTTTAATTTCTTATGCTTCGTTCGTTTCGTACTTTGTGGACGACAAGCTAAAATGATTAAGTAAGCTTATCATTTTTTCACTTTGTGCTTCAATTTTCAATTTCTTATGGATTGCCACGAGTTGCAAGCAACTCTCGCAATGACAAGTCGAGAATAACGAGATTGCCACTCCTTCTACGAAGTCTCACAATGACAAGCCAAGAATAACGAGATTGCCACGACTTCTACGAAGTTTCGCAATGACGATGTGGGTGTACTGTCATTGCGAGCAAAGCGAAGCAATCCACAAATCACCAATATTTATTAATTAGCTATATTTTACCCCTTTTGTCATTACTTGGAGTGAAACGACAAAGTAATCCACAAACCACTAATAACAAACACAAAAACATGAAATAAAAAGAATTCACTATTCTTGTACCCCTTCGTCATTGCGAGGAGCAAGGCGACGAAGCAATCCATAAACCACAAAAGATTAATGCAAAAACAAAAAAGAAAAAGAATTCACTACTTTTAATCAAGTCAAAGATTAATTTTAAATGAAATATTAATTTTCAATTTTCAATTTTTTATGCTTCGTTCGTTTTGCACTTAGTGGGACGACAAGCTAAAATGATTAAGCAAGCTTATCATTTTTTCACTTTGTGCTTCAATTTTTAATTTCTTATGGATTGCCACGAGTTGCAAAAGCAACTCTCGCAATGACAAGCCAAGAATAATGAGATTGCCACTCCTTCTGCGAAGTCTCGCAATGACAAGCCGATAATAATGAGATTATCATTGACTTTTCAAGCTCTTGCAATGAATATTTTTTTCTTGTCGTTACTGATAATAAAAATATAAAAATGTTAAATTAGATATTTAAGTCTATAAACTTTGTGTTATTGTTTATTGTTATAAAATTTTCATAAATTATATCTTTGTTATTTGATATTATTTGTACTTTGTATTTTCCATTATTTAATTTAATACCACCCATTTGTATATCGGAAGCTAATGTAATCCAATATCTTAAATCAGCTAATGATGTTTGATTAATAATTTCAGATGATGCCTTAAAGGACAATAATGCTGTAATTTTTGATAAAGAATCTTCTTGATTATATAAAGCATAAGAAGAACCTAGTGCTGTTAAGTATTTAGCTACAATTCTAGATATTATTTTGCTTTGTGTTGCTATTATATTATTTTCTAATTCTTGTTTTGCAATATAAGATACTGGTTCAATTAATGTTAAATTAGTAGTAGCAATATAATTATCTTCTAGATCATAAACGTTTACAGTATAATTATTTATCGTATTATCAATTTTAATTTCTGGTACTTCTATTAATATATATGGCATACCTTCTTTTGTAGTCATGGCCATTCTTGTAAATTCATATGCTGGACTACCTGTTGGACCAAATGAAGTAATTGGGAAAGGTATTTCTATTGTTTTAGCTGTTTTAGGACTAATTAAATTTTGTTTGATTAATATAATTAAATTATCTTTTTGATTTTTTTCTAAATTTTTTTTATTTCTTTTTATGTAGCTTTGTAAATCTTTTGAATATTTTGTGTCTTTTATATAATTTTTATATAATTCTTGATAAGATAAAGTTGGTAAATTTTTGTAATCTTTGTTAAATTTTTCACTTTTTTCATTATATATTAAGTACATATTATAATTTTTTAATAATATATCGCTAGCATTATTATATAGATTTAATGCTATTTGGTCGTCATTTTTAAAATTAAATTGAGAATGAATAAAAGCACCCCATAATTTTGCAAGCATATCGTCTTTATATGTTGCTTCACCATAATTTTCATTTTGTATAGTTTCTAAAAAAGAATTCCATTCTATTACCGAAGTTTTAGCATAATTTAAGTGAAATATTTTTTCTTTTTGATTTAATTGTTGTTCTGGTACATAAATACCATTTTCATCAAAATGTGCTTCATAGAAACCTTGTTGATATAAATTATAATTAATTAAAGATATATAAAATCTAATAAGGGATGCTTCGTAAACTTCACCATAATAAATATCCAGGTTAGCATCCCATGCAGATAAAGCTTTCTTAGAAATACTTATTGTATATAAATCATCACTAATTTTTTTTGCTTTTTCAAAGTTTTTTAGTGCCTGATAATAATTGTTATTAAGATAATTGATAGTACCTAATTCAAGATATTTCAATAATTTTGAAGTGTCTTCTGAATAAAATTCATTATTATTTACTATTTCTAGTGCATTTTGATAATTTTTATTCATAACTTCAATATAAACAGATTGACTAGTTTTTCTTTTATCAAGTGTACTACTACAAGAACAAACTAGAAAAATATATAATATAACAAAATATTTATTATACTTTATCATTAATCTATTTATAATAAAATTTTTTCTATTTCTTTCTTTAATTCTTTAATTTTTGAAGGATCTTTTGGTATAATTATTGTTGTAGAATCACCTGACAAAGTTGACATTATATTACCAATATTTCTTTCATCAATTAATTGTCCAATAATATTAGCAGAACCAGGATAAGAAGAAATAGAAATCAATTGTCCATTATCATCAATTTTATTAATTAATTTTTTTGCCCAATCACATTGTTCTTCTAATTTTTGTTGTATTTCATAAACAACATTTCCATTAGTATCAACAACTTTAATAGCTTTGATTTGTTTTAATATTCTAGAAATATTTGATTGAGTAACACTAATCTTATATTTTTTTTCTAAAATATCTGTAATGTCAGTTTGTTTTGTAATGACATTATTTTCAATGATTTCTTTTACTAAAAAATTTAATTTCATAGGTATACATATTTATCATTAATAATAATATTAAATATAAACTATATAAAATATAAATCAATATTTTTATTTTATATTTACATTTATAAAAATATATTTTATTTTATAATAAATAAATAATAATAAAAGAAAATGAAACAAAATACTATTAAAGATAATATTTCGTTTAGTGGAATAGGTTTACATAGTGGTGTAAAAGTTAATATAAATATTAAACCTGCATTAGAAGATACAGGTATTGTTTTTAAACGAATTGATGTAAAAGATAAAAATAATGAAATTCCAGCTTTATATAAAAATGTGGTTAATACACAATTAGGAACTACTATTGCTAATCAAGATAAGGTTGTGGTACAAACAATAGAACACTTTATGGCTGCAATGTGGGCTTGTAATATTGATAATGCTATTATAGAAATAGATAATCAAGAAGTTCCAATTATGGATGGAAGTGCTGAAATTTTTATAAAAGAAATTCAAAAGGCTGGCATTAAAGAATTAAATAAAGAAAAAAAATTCTTAAAAATTCTCAAAGAAGTTCAAGTTCAAGATAAAGATAGCTATGTAAAAATTGAACCATCTAATGAATATAAAATAAATATTGCAGTTGAATATAATTATGGTGGCATTGGAAAACAAACCTTTGAATTTAATGGTGATGCAAATAATTTTGCAAATGAAATAGCAAAGGCTAGAACCTTTTGTAATGAAAAAGAAATAGAATTTATGAGGCAACATGGCCTTGCATTAGGTGGAAGTTTAGATAATGCTATGGTATTTAATGAAAACACAATTTTAAATGAAAGTGGTTTTAGATGTGATAGCGAAGTTGTAAAACATAAATTACTGGATTGTGTTGGTGATATGTATACAAGTGGTTATTTTTTAAAAGGTAAAATTACAGCAAATAAACCAGGACATACATTAAATAATGAAATTTTAAAAGCTATTTTTGCTGATAAAAGCAATTATGTTATTGAATAATTAATATGTTAGACAAATTAGGATTTTTACTTACTCCATTAAGAAATTTAAGTGGCTTTACTGATAGAAGTATGAAATTATATGAAAGATTGCTTTTAAAAAGATCACTTGATTTTGAGAAAGAGTTAAAAGTTATTGATTTACTTTACCATAAACCAGAAAAGGTGCTTTTTAGAAAAGAAAATCCGGATTTAAGAATAGTGCAAGATAGCGATTTAATCACAGTAAAAGTTGTGGTTGATGATTACAAAATTCCTTATAAAAATTATCAACCACACAAAATTTTATGCCATAATCAAACTGGTTTCATTACAGTTGTATATTTTAAAATGCTTGATTATATGAAGCCAATGTTTAAAGAAGGAAATGAAATCGTTATTAGTGGAAAAGTTGAAAAATTTAATAACGAATTGCAAATGACTCATCCTGATTATGTAAATAATCAAAATATACCTAATTATGAACAAATATATCCTTTAACTGCTGGCTTGATAAATAAAAATTTAAGACAAAATATACAAAAAATTTTGCAAAAAATACCAGATTTACCAGAATGGTTGCCTAATGATTTATTATTTGAAAATGGTTGGAAAAGTTGGAAAGAAAGTATATTAAGTATGCATAATGCAAAAAATGATAACGAATTATTAGATAATAGCCCCTATATTGAACGATTAGCTTTTGATGAATTATTAGCAAACCAGATTAGTTTTAATTTAGTAAAAGAAAAAATAAAATTAGAAAATCAAAAAGATATTTTTGTAAATAAAAATAATTCTTTAAAAAAATATTTTTTAGAATTATTACCTTTTGAACTTACAAATGATCAAAAAAAAGTTATTAAAGAAATTGAAGATGACTTATATTCTCAAAAAAGAATGCTTAGATTAGTGCAGGGTGATGTTGGAAGTGGAAAAACTGTTGTTGCTTTTTTGAGTATGTTGCCATTTTTAGAAAATCATAAACAAATAGCATTTATGGTGCCTACTTCTATTTTAGCTACTCAACATTTTGAATGGCTAAAAAATATTTGTGCTAAATCAAACAATATTGAAATAATTGATTATAACGAATTAGCTTCAAGCAAAAAGAATTTAGAAAATTCATTATTAGATTTTGGCAAAAATGAAAAAAATATAAAAATAAAAATTGCCTTATTAACTGGAAAAATAAAAGGAAAAAAGAGGGAAAAAATACTAAATGCCTTGAAAAATGGAGATATTGATATATTGATTGGTACACATGCAATATTTCAAGAAAAAGTTGAGTTTAAAAATTTAGAATATGTTGTAATAGATGAACAACATAAATTTGGTGTAGCTCAAAGATTAAATTTAATAGAAAAAGGAAAGAATACCGATACTTTAATTATGACAGCAACACCAATTCCTAGAACATTAGCTTTAACAATATATGGTGATATGGATATTTCCACAATCAAAGAAAAACCTAAAAACAGAAAAGAAATTATTACAACATCATTACAAAAAGAAAGATTTAATGATTTAATTGCAAGAATAAAAGAAAAAATTAAAGAAAATGAGAAAATTTATTGGATATGTCCTTTAATTGATGAAAGTGAAAATTTACCAGCTACACCAGTATTTCAAAGATATGAAGAATTTAAAAAATTTTTTAAAGAAGAAGAATTAGGGTTGTTGCATGGTAAAATGACAGAAGAAGAAAAAGATAAAATAATGGCTGATTTTAGTGATAAAAATGGGTTAACAAAAATACTAGTATCTACAACAGTTGTTGAAGTTGGTGTTGATGTGCCTGATGCTACAATTATAATTATTGAAAGTCCCGAAAGGTTTGGCTTATCGCAAATTCATCAATTAAGGGGCAGAGTAGGAAGGGGGGATAAACAGTCTTATTGTATTTTATTTTATGAAAAACTAACAAATTCTTTAAAAAAAAGAATGGAAATTTTAAAAAATAGCTCTGATGGTTTTTATATTGCAGAAGAAGATTTAAAATTAAGGGGTTCTGGTGAGATGTTGGGAGTAAAACAAAGTGGTTATCAAGAATATTTAATTGCAAATCTATCTAGTCATTACACATTATTATTGCAAGCATCAAAAATAGCTAAACAAATAGTAAAAGATAAAAATTTATTAAATAGTGAATCTATAAAAACATTGTTGCAAATGTTTAGTTATGATGAGACTTTTAATAAAGATATATTTAATTAAAAATATTATTAAATAAGACTATTATTGCATGTTTTTTGCTTAAATTATATGTATTTGTATCAAAAAATACACTTTTTACAAAAGTAATTTTATCTAATAATTTTTTTTCATTATTTTTTAATAGAAATTGTGTATTATTTTCTTTAAAATTATTTTTTGATTCTCCATTAGAATAATATTTTAAAGACTTATATAAAAATAATAATATAAATTCTTGAAATAAATTATATAGAGTTTCATTATTATTTAATTTTTCTGCTAAATTTTGTACTTCTTCTATATTTAATGTTTTTTGTGCTAAAATATTTTCAATATTATTATATAAAAATATTCCATCTTCATCTATAATATCTATTGCATAAGAAATTGAACCATTTGATAAATCAAATAAATTTAATAATTGTTCATCATTTAATAACTTTACTTTTTCATTATAAACATATAATAAAATTTCTTTCCATTCTTCAAAATTGTATTTATTAATATTTATTTCTCTACATCTAGATCTAATAGTATCTAATATTTTATTGATATTGTGGCAAACTAAAAATATATAAGTATTTTTTAATGGTTCTTCTAAAACTTTTAAAATTGCATTTTGTGCAGAAGTATTCATTTCGTCAATGCTATCAATAATAATAACTTTACTACTGGAAGCAAAAGGTGCTAATGTAATAAAATCATTAATTTTTCTAGCAGATGCAACCTTAATTTCTTTATCAACTTTATTAGTTTTTTCATCTTTTTCTTTTTCTATAACTAAAAGATCTGGATGTTTTTTATTTATTATTAAATTAAAAGTAGGGTTTTTTTCTGATAATTCATTTTCATTAACAACTTCTATATCGCCAAATAGAGATACTGGTTCATTGCTTTTTAATGTAGAAGAATTATCTAAAATTTTATTAGCTAAATGATAACACAATGTAGATTTTCCAATACCTTTTTCACCAACAAATAATAATGAATGATGTAGTTTACAATCTAAAAAATTATTAAATAATTCATTTTTTATTTTATCTAAATATAATAATTTTTTATTTTTATATGGCTCAATTAACACTTAATAACCTATTTATTATTATATCCATTTGTAAATAAATTTTTAAAAAAGTTATAAGTTGTTAATTTATCAAACTCTTTAATATTAATTTCAAATAAGCAAAATAAATTACTAATAAAAATAATTGCTATACAAGAAATTATATCACTTTTTACTTTATCCGTTGAATTCATGGGAATTTTTGATAACCAATCTTTATATGGTAATATCATTGCATCATATGAAAAAGAATTATAAGCCATATCTTGCATACTAATAATAAAAGATTGACTAGGTTTTGCATCTATTTCATGTTCGTTCACTCTAATTGCAATATCTTGATTTAATGTAAATATTTTTCTTTTTTTATCTAATTCTTTTTTATTTCCTATCGTAAGCATAAAAGATAGAGGTTCACTGGTTCCATCAATATAAGGAAGATATGCACCATCTAATTCAATGATTGCATTATCAATTTTTGCAGCCCATATTGATGCTAGTATAATTTCAATATTATTTATAGTAATACCACTATCATTTTTTAAAATTAATTTATCATTTTCCACATATACATTATTATAATCAACTTTAATTGAATTATTTTCTTTGAAATCAACTCTTTTAAAGATAATACCTGTATCAGCTTCTGCTGGAAGTATTTTGACATTAACTACTTTTTCCATATTTTCTGGTTTTCCAAAAAAAGAAATTTCATTTAAAATAGTTGTTTGATTTTCTGTATACATAAAAACACACTAAAATTAATCTACAAAGATTGTAAAAAAATATTTTTTAAAGTCAAACTTATTTAGTTGATTTTTTGAAAAATTAAAAATATATTTATAGCGATTTTAAATAAATAAAGGAGAAAAAAATGAAATCATTAATTGGTACAAAAACAAGAGAAAACTTACTTAAAGCTTTTGCAGGTGAATCACAAGCTAGAAATAGATATACATTCGCTGCAGAAGTTGCTAAAAAAGAAGGTTATGAAGCAATAGCTATGGTTTTTGAAGAAACAGCTAATCACGAAAAAGCACATGCAAAAAGATTATTTAAATTTTTAGAAGAAGGTGGTGAATTAGAAATCACAGCTACATACCCAGCAGGCAAAATTGGTACAACTGCTGAAAACTTAATGGAAGCAATGAATGGCGAACATGAAGAAAATACAGTAATGTACCCAGAATTTGCTAAAATTGCAAAAGAAGAAGGTTTTCCTGAAATTGCTGCTGCTATGGAAAACATTGGTAAAGCAGAAGTTTATCATGAAGAAAGATTTTCTCAATTATTACAAGAAGTTGAAACAAAGAAATTATTAGAACAAAATGATTTAGTTGTATGGAAATGTCAAAAATGTGGTTATCATATCACATCAAAAACAGCTCCAAAAGTATGCCCTGCATGCGGACACCCACAAGGTTACTTTATTCAAGTTAATGACAAAATGTTCTAATTAATTTAATTATTACAATATATTTTTAGCTCACTAATTCAATTAGTGAGCTAAAATATTATATAAAATGCAATTTTTATTTTATATAATATTTTTACTAAATTTTATATTTTTTTATACTTTTAATATAAATATTTTATTGATTTTTTGAGTTTTATAATATACAATATGAATATCTTTAATAATAAAATTTGTTTTATCTTAAGAACAGAAATAACAACACCAACAGTAACAATAAACTATACTGATGCAAAAGGTTAACAAATATCAAAAGAAATTTCTTTATATGATCTTTATATTTTAAATAATCCATATAAAAATAGAACAACATTTGAAAAAATTGCTAAAGAAATATTAAACATAGACGAGGATTCAATGTATGATTTTGATTATCTTCGTTTACGAGTTGGAAAATTTTTTGACACAAAAGGAACAATATCTGTAAGACAAATGGAAGATTTTAGTGATTCATATACTAGAGAGCATCAAAAAGAGTCTACAAAATACGAGTTTAAAACAAATATAATTCCTATAGTAAATAAAGAAGATATAACAGAAAATAGCAAAATTTTATATCATTGTCTAGATATATATGGTAACATTGTTGATTTATATATTCCATATACAAAAATTAATAATAGATCATATTGGCAACACTTAGCACAAGAATATAAATTACTTTGTGATAGAACCTATATGCCTATTACTTATTCTTGTTTAGAAAAAAGTATGAAAGAAATTAAAAAGTTAATTCTTAATAGTGCAAAAAATAATTCTAAATATTGCTTTTATAATAATGGCAAGCTTTATTAGATAGATTTTCCAGTTAAAGATGAACAATCTTTAAATAAAATAATATCTAGCAGTCAAATAGAGTGTATAACTGAATCAAATGAAAAACTTATGGTGGAAAGTGACGAAGATCTTAAGACTATTAAAAAACAAGGATTTATGATAAGAATAGGTAATGAAGAATATAAAACATCGTATTCTGAATCTAAAAATGGTGTAGAAAAATTTACTTATTCAGGTCGACTTACTTTTGTTCGGCACAAGGTGTACTATCATTTGAGAGCAACGAATTAAATAAGATAATAGAACAATATGGTTCACTTATAAGATTTTATAGAAATTATGGGGTATATAAAGTAAAAGATGGTAGAGTTAAAATGTTTCAAAATCAAAAAGATGCAGATCGGTATATGAAACACATACATAATAATTCAGAAAATTTTGAATATTATAATGGAGCATTTTTTACATGTAAAGGAAAAAATGGTAAAACAACTAATAGACTTGATGATGACAAGGCAAATGGATTTTATTATATTGGCAAAACAGATCGTAAACTTCATTTTTGTTCAGTAAAAGAAATAAAAAATAATTTTCCAGATGATTTTATTAGAGAAAATGTATACTCAAAAGATTCATCTTATTATTTTAGTATACAATTATCTATAGTTCTTGAAGCATATAGTTTTGAAAATAACGAGGATTTAATAAAAGGTTGTCTATCGGAAATGGATACAGAAACAGATGATAAATATATATTAGCTGAAAGATATAATTTACGACAATATTATAACAGAATAAACAAAAGCTCTTTATCAAAAGAAGAACATTATTGTAGAGCTAATGAAAAAACTGGCTTAATTTCATATATATCAAAATCTTCTGATACAGAAACACATGAAATATTATACCAAGAAACCAATGATACTGATAACCAGAAAACAACAGAAACAAATGCTGCTCTTTTAATTGAAACTGGACAAAAAGGTGATAATTTTGTAAATTCTAATAATTCCATTATAAAAAATAATAATAAAGATCTGGAAACTATACATGAAAATGCAATAAATGGTACACACACAGTTAATATGGAGAAATATTATTCAAATAAAGATGTATATACGAAAAAGTCATTGGGCTCTTCTATTTATACACCACCTATAGTAGAGCAAGATGCGGTATTATCATTGCGAAATGCTATGAATTATAGCACTGTAAATACATCACCAATTAACAACAATAATACAACGATTATAGATGCATACAATTCACGTGGGGTATGGCAAAATCTCGCAGAATCATCACAATCATCATCAGGTTTATCGGGTTTATTAGGGGTAGAATCATCTAGTCATAATGAAAGTAGAATGAATACAAATGATGAGTATGGAGATAATGGTATCTATAATGATTCCAATAGCACTTCATCACGATCTCCATTATCAGAAGCACCATTATCACATAACACAGAAGGCGAAATAAATGATATTCCATCTCCAAAAAGACCATTAAACCCTAAAGATGAAGGGGGTTCTACAAAAAAACCAAAACCAAAACCAGAGCCAGAACCAGAGTTAGAATCAGAATCAGAATTACTATCTTCATCTAATGCAAGTGCCACACCTACATCATCACTATCGGAAGAACCAGGGCCATCACAAGAAGAAGCAAGAACAGAAAATAACATAAGTATACAAGCAGATCAGTCAGAAAGCTCATTAAATTCATACAATAATACTTTAAATACAACAATAGAATCACTAGTAAAAGGAGAAGAAAATGACATAGTGATAGAAAGAGGAGAAATGACTACTGCAGATTCTTCAAAAGAATGGAAAGAAATTTTTACTGATACAGATAGAAAGCGTGCTTTTGAATTTCAATTTTATCCTAGAGATATAAAAGAAAATCCAGAATATTTGAATGGTAAATTTGCAATAGATAAAGAAAAAGAAATGGAATTAAATGGTGAAAAACTTATGTGTTTTTATCGTGATGATACAGGTGAGATAGAAATTATTAAAAGAAAAGATTATTCAAACTATGTGGATTGGAATGAAGATAGAACTAGATATAATGCTTTTGGATGGAATAGAAAAATACTTACAGTATATACATCCGATTCTCCTTCTCATGAAAAAATATTTTTTGATAATTATCAAGATGTTATTAATACAATAAATTCAAAAAGAGATGTGAATTTTATAGAACCATTAGCAGAATCACAACCTTTAGGGGAAACATATTATATTAGTTTTTCAGAAAGAGACAGAATATGTAAAAAAATTAAAAATAAAGCTCAAGAAATAATATCAAAAAAGGGTGATATTGTTTCATCAACTCATTCTAGCGATTTATTATTCCAAAGTACAGAAAAAGGCGAAATTAAAGTTAGCAATACTACAATAAATTTAACACTTGGCGAGGAAGAAGAAAAAAATTAGACTCTTTACCAAACTATGGTGTTGGTCTAATAGTACATAAAACTAGAAAGAGAGGAGAACAAAAGAAAGATAAAACTACAGAAGTTATTTCTTTGGTTCCAAGCGAGTATGTAAAGAAAAGCCGTGCAGCAATAGAGGGTAATAACTATGCAGTAAAAGTTACTATTAATAGAGATAAAGATAGTGAAGATTATAGAAAGGTTATAGGAATAGAGTTTGGTATGAATGAAAAAACAGGTCAACCTTATACAACAGAAGAAGCAAGACAATTATTATTAGTTAGTTGTGCTAGAAAAAATTAAGGTTTAGCTAAAACTGATAAAGAAAGCTTTTTAGACCTTGTTTTAACTCATCCAGAATATTATACAAGTGAAGGTTGTTCTGTAAGACTACCACAATTCAAAGATGAGGCAACACAAAAAGATATAGAAAATACAATTAAATCATGTACCGAAAAATCATTAAAAGATGCTAGTGATATAATGATACCTATAGCTATAAAAACACCAGAAAAAGTAAATCATATGTGTGTTGTTGTAGCTACTAAAAAGGATAATAAAGTAAACTTTAAGATATTTGACCCTAGTAAAGCACTTAAACTTGAAGATAGAGAAAGAGTTAAACAAATATTTGGTGATTATATATACGATAATTTAGATAAAGAAAATTATATATTATCTCCTGAAAAAGCTATACAAGATGAACTTACTAACAAAAGTCAATTATTTAAAGGTACTTGTACCGGTATATCCACAGAATATATTAATTATATGATTGATACTAAACAAAAAGCTAAAAAATTAACAGAACAGCAAGGCGAAGTAATACAGGAAAGATATGCTACTGATGTTACTAAAAATGGTTTGCACCACATAGTATCAGGAGAACAACAAATAGAACAACAAGCAGTTAAGCAAGAAACTAAACCACAAGACAAACCATCAGTTGAAAAAAAGAAAACTGCCATTGAAGATAATTTAGTTAAAAAATACTCAAATAGACCAATAAACATACCAACATTACCAAGACCACCTAAAAAGAAAACTATTCCTGAAAGCAAACCAGTTATAGACAGTAAACAGGTTAAACAAGATAAAGTTGTAGATAAAGATGAAGTTAAACCAGAAGCAATACCTGTTAAGAATACTGACATTGATAAGAAACCAATTAAAGAAGAAATAACAGTTAGAAATGCTCCAGTAGAGAAATCAAAACAATATTTTATTAAAACAGAATTTGCTAATGGTAAATTAAATATGAGTTTAATTGAATACAAAACCGAAGAACATAATAAAGATTTTGCAAAATTCTATAATGATAATCATATATTATTCACAAAAGGAGCAGATGGATATGGTTGCTTATTTGAGGAAGACACAGTAAATAAAATAATAAATGATAACACAACCAAAAATACATATAATAATATATTTATTTATACTGACAATAAATCTGTAAGTAAAAATGAATATATACAAAAGAAAAAAGAAGAAGAACAAAAGAGACAAGAAGAAGAACAAAAGAAGAAAGGATCATCTAGTATGGAAAGCTTGAAAAATATTGATAAAGATAATCAAGTTAAAGAAACATCAAAAGAAAGTTCTGGCTTGTGGAGTAATTTTATAAAATATTTTAGTAAGAAATCAACAGATAACGAAAAACAAACATTATTAAATACTCCAGAAGAGCAAAAGCCAAGCAAAAGTAGCTGGTGGAGTGGAAAAAAGAAAAAAACAACAGAGAAATGTAAACAATTATCTTAATTAATAATCTTAAAAGGTGTTTATATTAAACACCTTTTTTGTGATTCATATTAATAAAATTAAAATTAAATATGAGATATTATATATAATCATTAATTAAAATTATAAGATCAGTGGTTTAGTATGTAATTTTATAACGAGATTGCCACTCCTTCTGCAAAGTCTCGTAATGACTAGCCAAGAATAACGAGATTGCCACGAGTTGCAAGCAACTCTCGCAATGACAGTTATTTTTCTTCGTCATTGCGAGCAAAGCGAAGCAATCCATAAACCATCAATAACCTATTCATTCACAGAAAAACAAAAAAATTCACTACTATTCACCACCTTCGTCATTGCGAACGAAGTGAAGCAATCCATAAACCACAAAAGGTTAATGCAAAAACAAAAAAGAAAAAGAATTAATTACTATTTGTTAAGTTAAAAAATAATTTTAAATGAAATATTAATTTTCAATTTTTTATTTTTAATTTCTTATAGATTGCCACGAGTTGCAAGCAACTCTCGCAATGACGATGTGGGGGTACTGTCATTGCGAAAAGCGAAGTAATTCATAAACCACCACTCACATCTCTTCATCATTGCGAAGGCCAAAGGCCTGTGGCAATCCACAATCACTGTTTGTTTATTCATTTGTAGAAAAATAAAAGAATTCACTATTAGCAATAAATATAATAACAAAATAAAAAGAATTTATTACTTATTTATCAAGTTAAAGAATTATTTTATAAAATTAATATTTATAAGGATATTTTTATTATAATATATTAAAATCTAAAAATTCATCAAAAATAATTTTTGCCTTGTATAATAAAAGTAATTTTCTGTTTGTGTCTTTTTTGTTTTTTGATTCTATTAGTGTTGTGCTGAAAAAATTATTTATTGCATTACTAAGATCTAATAATATAGGGAAACACAATTCATAATTGTTTTGTGTTGTAGCTTTTTTTATTTTAAATCTTGCTTCTTTTATTTGTTTGTTTAGTTCTTTTTCTTGTGAATTTTTTAATTTTCTTTTATGAAATAATTTTTTTAATAAAGATTTTTTTTCTGTTGTGTTTTCAAAATTAATAGTAATATTATGTAATCGTTTATAAGTATTTTTTAATATTACAAAATCATTATTATTGTTAGATAAATATTTTTCTATTTGTGCAATTTTTAATTGTAAAATTAATAAATTCAAATTTTGCTTTTTAGAATTTTCTGATGCATTTAATACAGATTTTATAATTAATTTATTATGATTATTTTTAACTAGGTATTCTATAAATTTCTTTTTAAATATTTCTATTATACTATTTGAAATATACAATATTTTATCTTTAACTTTTAGCTTTACTGTATAGTTTGTTTTGTATATTTTTGTTTTAAATAAAGATAAAGATTTATGAATTAATATTGTTAGTGGAATATTAATTTGAGATTCCAAGATTATTCTAACTATGGAAGATATGTTTTTTCTAATAAAATATGGATCGTTTGAACCTGATAAATCGCTATCTATTATAAATGCAGAAGAAATATTATCTATTTTGTCTGCTATTGATAATATTTTACCAATATTAGTTGATGGTATAGTATCATTTTTATTTTTAGGGCTATAATATTCTTTTAAACCATCACATACAAAATCATTATAGTTGTTTGTTTTTGCATAATAAGCTGATAAATACCCCTTTAAATCGGGATTATCTTTTACAAATTTTGTTGTGTTATCTATTTTTGATAATTTAGCCGTTTGTTCTGTTGTAATTAAATCAGCATGCGGCAACCATAAACATATAAATTTTGATAATTCAACCAATCTTTCTACTTTGTCATAAATTGTGCCAAAGCTATCATAGTAAGAAATATTTTTTAGTTTATCAATTTTTGTTTCTAAACTTTCTGATAAAAATTTAATTAATTCATTATTAATATAATTTAGTCTTTTATTAATTGAATTAGATATGCCTTGAATTAGAGTTTTATTATCATTATTTGTAATTGTATCGGCAAATAAAATTATTTTATTTGTCATTATATTGCTTGTTGTGTCGGTTAGACATAAACATTTATATTTGCTACTAATTTCATTTAATAATATAAATGCTGGCATTTTAATAAATTCTTCTTTGAATTCAGTTGCTAAAAGTAATGGATATTCTGTTGAATATAAAATTTCATCTTTTAGTGTGTCAGTTAAATAACTTTTAGCTAGTGAAGAGTTTAGTTGTTTTTCAATTTTTATAATTTCATTATCAATAATATTTTTTCTTTCTTCTTGATTATAAATTACAAAGTTTTCTTTCATTTTTGTTTTATAATCTTCAAAATTATTTATTTCTATTTTTTTGTCAAAACCGATTAATATTTTATGTCCATATGTGTAATTATTTGATTTTAAGCCACAGAATGTAAAATTTAGCTTTTCATTATCAAATATACATAAAATATTTCTTAAAGGTGCAAGCCATTTGTATTTTTTATTATTTTTAAGCCATCTAATATTTTCTGGAAATAATGAAGTCATATTACTTAAAATGCTAGGTAATTCTTCTTCTAATAATTGTTTTGTATCTATTTCATAATTTTCTTTTACTAAAATATAATAATTTTTTGATTTTTTTAATTCTTTTTTTGACTGTAAATTAAATTTTTCTAGAAATTTATTAACTTCTTCTTCTGTAGCTTTTAATTTAGGGCCAATAATTTCTTTATATTTAATTTTTAATGTTTTATCTAGATTGTGTAAATAAACTATAATTCTACAAGGTGTAATATAAATATTAATATTTTCGTCATTAATATCATTTATTACATTTAATGATAATAAATGATTATTGAAAAAATTTTTAATATTATTTTCTAAACCTTTTAAATAGTAAAAAGGCATTTCTTCGGAATATAATTCTAATAATAATTCACTCATTTTAATATATCTTTTTTATTTTCTAAATATTCTTTACAACAATTATCAATAATTTCTCTAAGGATTTTGTTGTATTTAATTTTACTTTCTTGTGTTAAAAAATTTTTATAATCAAGTATATCTAAATAATATTTTGCTCTTAAAGCATAAATATATGCAGATATAGATATTTTTTCAACTAATAATTTATTAGCCATATTTGTTAGAATATTAAATATTTCTATGAGATCTTTTTGATTTAGATTATTTGTAATAAAATTATAACCATCTTTTTCTAAATCTAGCATTATATCTCCATATGTTATTGTGTCTTCTGGTTTTGCATTGTTCCATTTAATATTCCATACATTTTCACAATCTTGAAGTAGCATAGCAAGATTATCTAAATTATATGATATAACAATTTGATTACTATTTGTTTCGTATTTTCCTAAATTTTGCATGTAATATAGAATTGCAATAGGTGTGCCATTTAAGTAAATTCTATAACCATTAGCATTTAATCTAAATACGAAACTATTAAAGTTTTCATTTTTAAATCTAATTTTGTTGTTTTTTAAATCGCAATTTATTTTTTCTAAACTCTCTAAAAATACTTCTTGTGGTAAGTCTAATTCTGTTCTTAAAATTACTTGAAATTTTAAAAAGCTGTAAGTTTGCATATCATATCTGGAATCTACATTTTCTTTTGAAAGTGTGTATGGCTGAAAATACATTATGTTATAATTTTTTTTGTTATCAATTATATTAAAAAAAACATTAGGATGAAACATTGGAGACGAAATTTCTGTTTGTGCTGGCGGAATGAGTACACAATTAAATTTACTCCAAAAATTAGTTAATGTTGTTAATATTGAAAAAAAATTATTATTTATTGATGGCATTTACACTTATAATATTTATAATAATAGTATTGTAAATATTTTTATATAATATTTTTTACTTTGCAAGATAATATTTTTATAAAAATGATTTGAAAATTAATTAATAGGTTATATTTTATAAGTATTGTAATAATTTTTAAAATTTAATATGACTACAATAATTTCAGGAAATTGGAAGATGAATGGTTCAAAACCAATGATAGATCAATGGTTTGAAGATTTTACAAAATGTGCTATTGAGTATGAAAATAATAATTCAATAGATCAAGATAAAGTTCCTTTAATTTTGATTTGTTTACCAGATATATATATTGAATATGCTATGAAAAAAGCAGAAGAATATAACAAAAAAACAAAATATTTCAAAGTTGTAATTGGTGCAGAAGATGCATATTATGAAGAAAAAGGTGCATTTACAGGAAATACAAGTCCAGCATTTTTAGAAGAAATCGGCTGTAAATATACATTAGTTGGACATTCTGAAAGAAGACAATATCAAAATGAAAGTGATTCATTAGTTGCTAAAAAAGCTGCAAAATGTTTAAGCTATGGTATTACTCCATTGATTTGTATTGGTGAAGATTTAGCAGTGAGAGAAGCTAAAAAACACTTAGAATATGTTGGAGAACAAGTTTTAAATTCAACAAATGGTGTTGATTTAGATAGTGTTGTTATTGCTTACGAACCAGTATGGGCTATTGGTACAGGAAAAGTTCCTACAACAGAAGAAATTGATGAAATGGAAGGTTATATCAAAGAAATTTTACATAAGATGAAAAATGTAGAAAAGAGTAAAATTACTGTTTTATATGGCGGTTCTGTAAAAGCATCAAATGCAAAAGATATTCTTTCACTTAAAAATGTAAATGGTGTACTTGTTGGTGGTGCAAGTATGAAAGGTGAAGAATTCTTTGGTATTGTTAAAGGTGTTTTTAATTATTAGTGAGTATAACTATGAAAAATGTTTTATCAACATATGAAGCACCACAAGCAATAGGCCCATATTCACAAGCAATAGAAATTGATAATCTATTATTTGTATCCGGACAATTAGGCTTAGAACCAGAAAGTGGAAAAATGGTTGAAGGTGGTGTTGAAGCACAAGCAGAACAAGCTATGCAAAATATTTCTGCTATTTTAGAAGAAGCAGGACTTACATTTTCAAATATAGTTAAGACAACAATATTTTTAGCTGATATGAATGATTTTGCAAAAGTTAATGAAGTTTATGCAGGTCATTTTGTTGGCGATTTTCCAGCTAGATCAGCAATACAAGTTGCAGGCTTGCCAAAAGGTGGTTTAGTTGAAATTGAAGTTATTGCTGTTAAAGATTTATAATTTTTATAATTAGTGTTTTTTAAATAGGAGTATTATGACGGAGAATATAAAAAATGATAATAAAAATAAGCCATTATTTAGTGGCAAGGTTGCTTTTACTTTATATGATACATATGGTTTTCCGTTAGACTTGACTCAGGCCATTTTAAGAGAAAAAGGTATTGAAGTTAATATTGAAGAGTTTGAAGCTGAAATGGCAGAGCAAAAGAAAAAAGCTAAAGAAGCTTGGGTTGGAAGTGGTGATGTCAAAAATAGTAAAATATATTTTGATGTTAAAGAAAAGATACAACCAACTGAGTTTTATGGTTATGAAAAAAACACTATTATGGGAAAAATATTAGCTATTATAAAAGATGGAAAAGAGGTAGAGGAAGTTAAAGAAGGTGATGAATTTGAATTTTTTGTAGATAAAACTACATTTTATGGAGAGTCTGGTGGACAAGTTGGTGATACCGGACTTGCAATTCAAATTAAAGAAAATGGAGTTATTCCTTTACCTTTTTCAACTATTGAAATTACTGATGTAAAAAGGCCATTTCCACATTACTTTTTACATAAAGGAAAAATGGAGAGTGGAAAAATCAAAGTTGGTGATTATGTAAATTTATCAATTAATACAGAAAGAAGAAATAAAATTAGAGCTAATCACTCATCAGCTCATTTATTACAATATGCATTAAGAAAAATTTATGGAAATACTGTAATGCAAAAAGGTTCTTATGTTGATGATAGTAGATTAAGGTTTGATTTTACATTAAGTAAAGGTGTTGGTAGAGAACAAATTGAAGAAATTGAAAATATTGTAAATGATTTAATTTACAAAAATACAAAAGTTGAAACCAAAATAATGAATTTAGATGATGCTAAAAATAGTGGAGCTATGGCTTTATTTAATGAAAAATATGAAGATAAAGTTAGAGTATTATTTATGGGTGAAAAATCTCATGAAGATATAGTAAAGGAGAAAAAGAATTACAATAACCTATCAAATAATTCTTTTAATGATGTTAGTGATGGTTTAGCTGACTTAAATAATTCATCTTTAAAATCTGTTTGTTCTATTGAATTATGTGGTGGAACACATGTTTCAAAAACTGGCGAGATTGGTTTATTTAAAATTGTTAGTGAAGGGGCTATTTCTGCTGGTGTTAGAAGAATTGAAGCTGTAACAGGACTTGAAGCTATTAAATATATGAATAAATTTCAAAATATAGTTAAAGATTTAGATGATGTATTGCAATCAGGTGTTGATAATGTAGTTGATAAAGTTAATAGCCTTGTTAATGATTACAAAGCTATAAAAAAACAACTTAATGATGCTAAAAAATCTAATATGTCTAAAATTGAATTTAAAGAATTAGATAAAAATGGTATTGTTTTTGCTTATACATTATTGAAAGATATTGAACCAAAAGATGCAAAAGGTAATTTTATAAATATTCAAAATCAAAAATATAATTCAAATACTATTGCTGTTTGTGTTTCAAGTTTTGAAAATAAAATTTCTATAATGATTGGTGTTTCAAAAGATTTAAATGACAAATATAAAGCAAATGAAATAATTAAGAGTGCAGTACAAGTCGCAGGTGGAAATGGTGGTGGCGGACAACCTTGGTTTGCTATGGGTGGTGCAAGTTTAAATGATAATATTGAGAATATATTTGATAAAATTATTAATGTTGTTTCTAATGAAATAAAATAAATATGACAAATGAAAAAACAATTTTAGTTGCAGGTGGGGCAGGGTATATTGGTTCTCATTTCTGTAAAATAGCTAAAAAGAATGGTTATAATCCTGTTGTTTTTGATAATTTATCAACAGGCACACGAGAGTTTGTAAAATATGGTGATTTTGTAGAAGGTGATTTACATAATTACGATTTATTAATAGATACTTTTAAAAAATATCAACCTATTGCAGTTATGCATTTTGCTGCATCAATAGAAGTTGGAGAAAGTGTAGAAAATCCTTATAAATATTATAATAATAATGTTGTAGCTACTTTAAATTTATTAAAAGCAATGATTGATTGTGATATTAAAAATATTATTTTTTCATCTACTGCTGCAACATTTGGTATGCCAGCACAAAGTATTATAAATGAAAATACACCACAAATGCCTATAAATCCATATGGGGAATCTAAATTAATGGTTGAAAAAATATTAGCAGATTTTGAAAAAGCTTATAATTTAAAATATACAATTCTTAGATATTTTAATGCATCAGGTGCTGATCCAGAATGTGAATTAGGTGAAACATATGAACCATCTAACCATTTAATACCAATAGTTTTAGAAAGATATAAAAAAGGGTTAGAAATTAAAGTTTTTGGTGGTGATTGGAATACAAAAGATGGTACCTGTATTAGAGATTATATTCATGTAAATGATTTAGCTAATGCACATATATTAGCATTAGAAAAAATGCTAAAAACTAAACAATCTAAAAAAATTAATTTAGGAAGCGGTAATGGCTTTTCTGTGTTAGAAATTATTAAAAAAGCAGAAGAAGTTGTTGGTGATAAAATTAATTATCAAATAGTTGATAGAAGACCAGGTGATCCTGAATGTCTTATTTGCGATAATAGTTTAGCAAAGGAATATCTTGGTTGGGATATTGAATTTAAAGATGTAAAACATCATATTTTACACACATGGAATTGGCTAAATAAAATTAAAAAATAATTTTATATATAACTACAAGTATAAAATATATTTGTAGTTATATTATTCATTGTTTAATTAGCATTTTACAATTTTAATAACTATAAATGGTTTTTTTCCCATGTCTAATTTTAATATATGGGTAATTTTTTTATTTACTTCTTTGATTAAAAAAGCTTCTTTCTTATCATCCTCTTTAAAATTATCAGCATTTTCTGGGTTTGCTAGTTTAATTAATGATTCATCGTAAGCATTTTTAATTTCATCTTCAAGCATTTCATTCATTAATTTTTCATGCATTAAATCATAGTTTCCAACCGCTGTTATTGATGGTTCGTCTAATAATTTATACAATCTATCAACTTTAAGTATTAAGAAAATAATACCAGATTCAGCTAATTTTTTTCTTTCATTAATTATATGACTAGATAATGGTAGTAATCGTTTTCCATCTACTGCGACATTGGTTAAAGGTATACAATCAATAATTTTGCTTTTTTGTACATTTTTTGAATCTATTTTAATTAAATCACCATTTTTTCCTTTAATTACAGTGGATACACCACATTCTTTTGCAACTCTTTTATGTTCTGCTAAATGCATTTCTTCACCATGAACTGCAATAACCATTTTAGGTTTTACTAATTTATACATTTCTATTAATTCATTTCTAGTGTAATGTCCAGATAAATGTACGAATTCATTTTCAGCATTCACTATTTTTACATCTTTTTCTGACAATTTATTATATAAAGAATGTATAGCTTTTTCATTTCCTGGAATAATTCTAGAAGAAAAAATTATTGTATCACCAGAATTTAGTTTAATTTTTTTAGATAAATCATTAGCTAATTTAGCAAGTCCAGAATTAGGTTCTCCTTGGCAACCGGTTGAAATTATTAATAATTCTTTTTTGTCATATTTTCCTAGATCTTCTTCTGAAACAAATTCTAGTCCCTTAGGAAGATAATTCATTTCATTGGCAACTTTCAATATTCTATAAATTGATCTACCAATTATACCAATTTTTCGTCCAGAAGCTTTTGCAGCAAGTGATAATGTAATTATTCTTGAAATGTTTGAAGCAAAAATTGCACAAACAACTAAACCGCTTTTATTGCTTTTTACTATTTTTTTTAGATTTTTTAACAAATCTACTTCATTTTTTGTATTTGATTGTTGAAAGATGTTTGTGGATTCGGAAACCATTGCTAAAATATTTTCTTTATTTCCTAATTGTTTTAATCTTTTTTTATTTGATATTTTTCCAAGAATTGGTTTTTCTTCAAATTTCCAATCTCCTGTGTGTAAAATATTTCCTTTTGGTGTTTTAATGAGAATTGCATTCATTTCTGGTGTTGAATGCGTTAAATTAATAAATTCAAGTTCAAAAGGTTTTAAAGATAATTTTTGTCCATCTTCTACTTCTATAATTTTTACTTCTTCTGAAAATTGATATTCGCTTAATTTTTCCTTTAAAAATAATGATGCAAATTTTGATGCATAAATTGGTAATTTTAGTTCTTCCCATAAATATTGAATTGCACCAATGTGATCTTCGTGAATATGAGTTATGACAATTCCCAAAAAATTATCTAAATTTTGTTTTATAAAAGTTATATCAGGAGCAATAACATCAACACCGGGTATAGAGTCAGTAAAACCAATACCCATATCAACTATTAGCCATTTTCCATTGTAATGATATAAATTACAATTAAGTCCTATTTCACCACTACCACCGAGCGGCAGGAACAAAAGTTCCTTTTTAAATTTTTCTAAATTTAAAGTCATATTAAAAATTATATTGTAAGTCTTGCGACCCTAAAATAATAAACGCCATAAGGCAAAATTATTATTAAATTTTTGTAAAATCTAATAATAAAAAATCTCGTGAGTACAAACTCTATTTTTCATACTAAAAGATATTTTTAAAAAGGCAATGTTTATTTTTGATTAGACTAAATAATAGAGTATAAATTAATATTAATACTCTATTATTTTTATAAATTATAAATATTTACTTTTAATCAAATTATTTAAAAAGTCTTTTTTAATTTCTAAAAATTGTTTTATTGTTTCAATATCAACCCATTCACCATCATTATGAATATTACCACCTGTTGGTTGATTAGGAATTATAACTGTATTTTCATTAGCAAAGAATCTAGAATCACTAGCACCAGTGACAAAACTTAATATAGGTTTTTTATTAAGAATATTTTCAATAGATTTCTCGTATAATTTTAGATATTTATCATCTGTTTTTGTGAATACTAAATCACCATAACTTATTATTTCTAAATTTATATCTCCTACAATATTATCTTTTATTATTTGTAAAATTTTATCAGCATTATATTTTTCTGTAAATCTAATATCCAATGTTGCTTCTGCTAAATCAGATATAGCATTTGT
>CALXVQ010000008.1 GCA_944392135.1 uncultured Rickettsiales bacterium | reverse complement strand
AAGTCTATAATTAGTGATTTCTTTTTATTTTCTGTTTTTTGTGGTGGTTTTGTGGTTTGTGGATTGCCACAGGCCTTCGGCCTTCGCAATGACAAATGAGACAAAGGGTAGTGAATTCTTTTATTTTTCTGTTAATAAATAAAAGAATAGTTATTTATGGATTGCTTCGCTTTGCTCGCAATGACGAAGGGGGTGAATGGTAGTGAATTTTTTTGTTTTTTTGTGAATGAATAAATATCAGTGGTTTATGGATTGCTTCGCTTCGCTCGCAATGACAAAAAAAGAACTGCCATTGCGAAGGCCATTACTCCTACATCGTCATTGCGAGAGTTGCTTTTGCAACTCGTGGCAATCTCGTTTATTCTTGGCTCATCATTGCGAGGTTTTGAAAAAGCCGTGGCAATCTCATTATAGGGTACAATTATTCACCCATGAAATTATTTTTCTTTTTGTTTTGTCTTTTTTATTGATAGTGAATTCTTTTTCTTTTCTGTTTTTGTATTGACTATTAGTGGTTTATAGGTGGTTTGCCTCCCTTTGTAAGGGGGGAAGTTGCGAAGCAACAGGGGGGTTGAGAGAGAAATTGAAAATTGAAAATTGAAAATTAATACATAAGAAATTAAAAATTGAAGCACAAAGTGGGAAAATGATATGCTTGCATAATCATTTTAGCTTGTCGTCCCACGAAGTGCGAAACGAACGAAGCATAAGAAATTAAAAATTGAAAATTGAAAATTAATATTTCATTAAAAATGAATTCTTTGACTTGATAAATAGTGATGAATCATTTTTGTTTTATGTTTTGTTTTTATTGATGGTGAATGTTTTTATTTTATAATAAAATAAAAATAATATAAATCTATAATTAGTGATTTCTTTTTCTTTTCTGTTTTTTTGTGGTGGTTTTGTGGTTTATGGATTGCCACAGGCCTTTGGCCTTCGCAATGACGAATGAGACAAAGGGTAGTGAATTCTTTTATTTTTCTGTTAATAAATAAAAGAATAGTTGTTTATGGATTGCTTCGCTTTGCTCGCAATGACAAAAAAAGAACTGCCATTGCGAAGGCCATTACTCCTACATCGTCATTGCGAGAGTTGCTTTTGCAACTCGTGGCAATCTCGTTTATTCTTGGCTCATCATTGCGAGGTTTTGAAAAAGCCGTGGCAATCTCATTATGGTAACAATTGTGCCCAATACACTGTCATTGCGAAGGCCAACACCCCCACACCGTCATTGCGAGAGCCGAAGGCCTGTGGCAGTCCACTACCATATCCTCTCATTGTAAGATTTTATATAAAGTGATAATTCACAAATTTAATTATTATAGATAAAAAGAATAGATATTTCTATCTATTCTTTATAATTAGTGTTTATTATTTAATTACATACAACTATTAATAGTTCTGCTAATAACATCTAATTGTTGTTCTTTTGTTAATTTAATAAAATTAACAGCATAACCAGAAACTCTAATTGTGAGTTGTGGATATTTTTCAGGATGATTCATAGCATCTTCAAGCAATTCTTTCACAAATACATTTACATTAAGATGTTGACCGCCTTTTGGTGTAAAGTAGCCATCAAGTAAAGATACAAGGTTAGTGATTTGTGAATCTTTGTCTTTACCTAATGCTTGTGGAGTAATTGCAAATGTGTATGAAATACCATCTCTTGAATAAGCAAATGGAAGTTTAGCAACAGAAGATAAAGCAGCAATTGCACCTTTTGTATCTCTACCATTCATAGGGTTAGCACCAGGAGCAAATGGAGTACCAGCTTTTCTTCCACAAGGTGTAGCACCTGTATTCTTTCCATAAACTACATTAGATGTGATTGTTAAAAGTGATTGAGTTGCTAATGCTCCCCTATATGTCTCATGACTAGCCATATAACCCATAAATGTTTTTACTAAATCACAAGCAATCTTATCTGCTTCTTCATCATTATTTCCAAAAGGAACATAATCACCTTCTCTTTCAAAATCAACAGCTAAACCTTGTTCGTTTCTAATAACTTTTACTTTGCAATTTTTAATAGCATTTAATGAATCAGCAACAATAGAAAGTCCTGCAATACCTGATGCTTCAAATCTTTCTACATCTGTATCGTGTAAAGCCATTTCATATGCTTCATAATCATATTTGTCATGCATGTAGTGAATAATTTTTAAAGCATTACAATATGTTTTAGCAAGCCATTTCATCATTTGATTAAATTTTGCCATAACTTCATCATAATCTAAATATTCACTTGTGATAGGTTCAAACATAGGGCCAACTTGATCACCATGAATTTCATCTTTACCGCCGTTTATAGCATAAAGTAAACATTTTACTAAATTAGCTCTTGCACCGAAGAATTGCATTTGTTTACCAATTTTCATTGATGAAACACAACAAGCAATACCATAATCATCGCCATAAAGTGGTCTCATTAAATCATCATTTTCATATTGAATAGCAGATGTATCAATAGAAACTTTTGCACAGAATTTTTTCCAATTTTCAGGAAGATTTTCAGACCATAAAACTGTTAAGTTTGGTTCTGGAGCAGGACCTAAATTATATAATGTATTTAAGAATCTAAAAGATGTTTTTGTAACAAGTGTTCTTCCATCAACACCCATACCACCAAGTGATTCTGTAACCCAAGTAGGATCACCAGTAAATAATGAGTTATATTCAGGAGTTCTTAAGAATCTAACAATTCTTAATTTAATAATCATTTGATCTACTAATTCTTGCGCTTCTTCTTCTGTTAATTTTCCTTCTTCAATATCTTTTTCAATATAAATATCAAGGAAAGTTGAAACTCTACCAAGAGACATAGCAGCACCATCTTGATCTTTTACAGCTCCTAAATATGCAAAGTATACCCATTGTACTGCTTCTTTTGCATTTGTAGCTGGTTTTGATACATCAAAGCCATAATTAGCACACATCTTTTTAAATGATTTTAAAGCATTAATTTGTTCAGTGATTTCTTCTCTCTTTCTAATAATATCTTCATTATATTCTTCACCACCCATATTTTTGAAATCTTTTTGCTTTTCTTCAATTAATCTATCAACACCATATAAAGCAACTCTTCTATAATCACCAATAATTCTACCTCTACCATAAGCATCAGGTAAACCTGTAATTATATGAGCATGTCTGCAAGCTCTAATATCTTGATCGTAAGCAGCAAAAACACCATCATTATGGGTTTTTCTGTATTTTGTAAAGATTTCTTTTGTTAATGGGTCAAGTTCATAACCATAAGATTTTAAAGCTGTTTCAACCATTCTTAAACCACCTTTTGGAAAAATACCTCTTTTTAATGGTTTATCTGTTTGAAGTCCAACAATAGTTTCATTTTCTTTATCAATATAACCTGCACCATAAGTTTCAAGACTTTGTGGAAGTTTAGTTTCAGCATCATAAACTCCTTTTTCCCTTTCAACTTTAAACATTTCTGTAAGTTTATCCCATACTTTTTTTGTTTTTTCTGTTGCTGGTTTTAAAAATTTATCATCACCAGTGTATGGTTTATAATTTTCTTGTATAAAGTCTCTAACATCAATTTCATCTTTCCAATATTCACCTTTAAAGTTCATATTTACTCCATTTTTGTTAATAAAATTCATAAATCTTCTTATAACACATTTAATTCTTATTATCAAGAAAAAAATATTTTATAATTTTTATCATAAATATACATTATAAATTATTTATTTTATTATTTTATAAATTTTCATAATAATATTTTTAATAAAAATATTTTTATTTCTTTTCAGCATAAATTTCCACTTTGTGATTTAGCATTTTATAACCATATTTATCACATATTTTATTTAATAGTTTATCTATTTCAACATCCGGAAATTCAATAATTTCTCCACTATTTGTATCAATTATATGGTGATGATGAAATGAAAATTTATCTGATTTTTCATAAAAAGTTTTACAACCTTTAAAATCATGTTTTTCAATTAAGCCAATATCACAAAATAAATTTAATGTCCTATAAATAGTTGCCATACCAATATTTTCGTCTATATTTTTTACTTTATCATAAATATCGTCAACATTAAGATGGCAATTATTTGTACTTAAAACTTTTAATACAGCTAATCTAGGTTTTGTTAAAGTAATGTTATTTTCTTTAATAATCTTTGTAAAACCATCTAAAATATTATCTGTCATAAATTTTCTCCGTAAATAATATAATATTATTAATTGATAATGATTATCAAAATCATAATATATTATATTTTTATTGTCAAGTACAAAATATTTTCATAATGAGTAAATATAGGTAAAAAATAGGTAAAATATTTTACCTATTTTTATAATATCTTATTTCTCTTCCAACCTTTTTTGATAACAAAATTTTTTTATCTTCTAAATCTTGTAAATCTTTAATTGCTGTTGGTTTCGAAATATTAAAAAGATTCATATAATATGTCATTGTAATATATAAATATTTGTTTAAATTTATATCTTTTAGTATTTGTTCTTGTCTAAAATTTAAATCATTTTCCATACTAATTTTGTCAATGTTATCTTGTATTATATTCTTTTCTTTAATATATTTTTCAAATTGTTCCTTTGCTTCTAACATTTTTCTCAAATTATAGTCAATAAAATAATTTAAGTCATTATCATCTTGCTCTGTGTATATAAAGGCATTATCATATTGTTTTCTAGACTTTTTAATTAAACTAGATATTGGATAATAAGCAAATATTTCAAGATTATGTTTTAATAAAAACCAATAAAATAAACATCTAGCAAGTCTACCATTTCCATCAACGAAAGGATGCAAATAAGAAAACCAAAAATGAATCATTATAGCTTTAATTATTGGGTGAATAAATAAATCATTATTATTAGCAAACTTAATCAACTCTTGTATTTCAGTATTTAAAAATTCTACATTTGGTGTTTTATATGAATATTCTTGTTTTAAATTGTCCCCAACAATAATTTCATCTTCATCTAATCTAAAAATTCCCTTTTTATTTTCTTCAATTTCTTTATCATTTAAAGTCAAAATTTTATGCAATTCTTTAATCATATTTAATGATAAATCTTCATTTTTATGTTTTAATTGCAAAGCTTCCATAGCTTGAAAATTATTTAAAATCATTTGATCAGAATTATTTGATGGTTTTTCATCGCCTAAAATAATTTTTTTTGCTTTACTTCTTGTAGTATGTGCCCCTTCAATTTGTGATGATGAAATTGATTCTTCAATAAAACTAGATTTTAAAAATTTTGTATAATCATTTTGAGGTTGATAATTGGTTAATTTAAATAAAATTTCTCTAAAATTATTTGTTTCATAATATTTAAAATATTCTCCATTTTGTGCTTTAATTGGTGTTTGTATATATTTTATACTTCTTATAAATTTTACAATTAGCCAAAAATCTAATGGAGTATAATTATTGGGGAGCCAATTTTTATATTTAATTTCATTCCAATATAAATAAGCAGGTTTTTCTGTTTTTTCAATAATATTTAATATAGTATTATCATTGCTATGTATATATTTATGTCTTACATTATCATAATAAGATTTAGTATAATTAGGTTTTTCTATACTGATTTGTTTTAATTCTGCCATAATAAAATAAATATATTCCTATGCCAATTTTAATATTTTAATTTTTAAAGTCAAGATAGGTAAAAAATAGGTAAAATATTTTACCTATTTTTATAAATAAATTTAGCTATTAGAATTTTTTTAATATTTCTATATCTTTTTGTATATTTATTTGAGCCTCTTTAAATAAATCTTTTTCATCATTGCTAATTGTATATTTTGTAATAGGTTTTATATTTAAATTAGATATAATAGCAGGAATAGATATTTCATCATACATTTTAACACCATATAATTTTGCTACATCTTCATTATCAACCAAAATATTGCATACTGTTTCAAGTTCATCTTTTTCTCCAATATAAGCCAACACAATATCACTAATAGCTTTTGCAGGAGCTACAAATGAACCATAAACTTTTAATGGAATTTCAGAACCTAATTTATTCAATATTGAAATATGCATACCCATATCTCTTGTTTCTTGTAAACAAGATTCAATAACTTTTTTACCTTCATCACTATCTAAAAATTCATCAACTTCTTTTATATTGGTTTTTAATGTACTATTTAAAATAAACATAGAATTATTGTGATAACCAACTATTTTTGCTTGTATATCTGTTTTTTTAAGAAAAGTAAATTTATCTTTTAAAGCATTATATAAACAATAGCACAATCTAGCAGAATCAAGCGAATTTCCAACACCTATAACCTTTTGTGTTTTGCCTAAAATTGATCTCATTATACTTGTTATTATATCAACTTGATTAGTAATTACTACAACAAAACTATTAGGAGCATATTTTTTTATATTCTCGCCAATATCTTTTATCATATCTAAATTAACTTTACAAGTTACAAGTCTACCAGTATTATCAACATCTTTAAATTTCTTTTTTTCTTCCGGTGTGGCGCTTTTAGATGCCGTAATAATAACCACATCAGCATTTTGAATTAACTTATAATCTTGTGTAATTGAAAATTTAATATCTTTTACTTTATTAGAAATCAAAAATAGGCTATTTTCTAAATCCAATAAAAAGCCCTTCATTTTGTTTAAACTTGTTTCTTTATTTGAAACCAATAAAACAATTTCAATTTCATTATTATTCACACCATTGCATATATTTTTAAGGACTTCCTGTCCTATTCTTCCATTAGCTCCAATTATTGCAATCTTCTTCATAGTTCACCTAAATAATATTATCATTTATTTGAATATAAATAATTAATTTTATTTCACAATTCTTATTTATAAAAATATAGTGTTAAAAATTAATCAACACTATATTTATATTTATAACGAATCATTAATAATTAGAATTCTAATATATCGTTATTATGTGGAATTAATACATTTGACAATTTTAAATTTTCTATATCTTGCCTTGTAGTTGTTAAGTGACTAACATTATCTAAATGACTAACTATTATAGTTGAATTCTTAGTAAAATTAGCTACCGCTTTTACATCATTATCATCCATAATAATTTTTTCATTATTTAATAACATCGCTCCACAAGCATTCACTACTATTATCTCCGGTTTGAATTTATTGATAGTTTGTTTAACTTCATCAACAAAAATCGTATCACCAGCAATATATAGTGTTTTTTCATTGTCTGATTTGAATACGATTCCCATAGCGTCATATGGCATACCCATTGATTCACAAATAGGTTTTACAATTTCTCGTTTTCCATGCTGACAATCGGTTTTATATAATGTCGTACCAAAAATTTCAGTTCCATCATAGGACAAGATTTTAATATTATTAAAACCATACGATGAAATAATATCATAATCAGTTTTTGATTGGACAAAAAATGGAATATCTTTTTTGATTGCTTCTTCAGCATATTTATCCCAATGATCTGGATGAAAATGAGTTAATATAACTGCATCTACATCAACTATTGTTTTTATATCAATAGGTAATTCTTCTCTTGGTTGTCTAATATGAGAATTATATGCTCCTTCAAAACCAGGCATATAATCCTTTGGACCAAGCCATGGATCAATTAAAAATTTTTTACCATTATATGTAATAATTAAAGTAGCATTTCTTATTTGATGTATTTTCATAATAAAACAAATTATTAATAATATTATATATAGTCTATTCAAGAAGAATAATATTATTCTTCTTGAATATTTATTAAAATTTAGATATCAAAGTCAGTTTCACCTTTGTATGCTTTCCAATATAATTCTTCAATTTCAGAAATTAAAGGATATCTAGGGTTGCAACCTGTACTTTGATCGTCAAATGCTTCTTCTGCTAAACCATTCTTTAAAGCTTTTTCAAGATCTTCTTTCTTTACACCACCTTCTTTCATAGAAGTTTTAACTCCAACAGAAGTTTTTAATTCTTGAAGAGCTTTGATTAAATTATCTACCTTTTCATCATCATTCTTTCCACCTAAACCTAAATAATCTGCAATGTGTGCATATCTTTGTTTAGCAAATGGATATTTGTATTGTGGGAATGCTGCTTGTTTTGTAGGTTTTTCAGAACTATTATATTTAATTACTTGGCAAATCAAGTAAGCATTAGCAATACCATGTGGAATATGTAAATGTCCACCAATTTTATGTGCCATTGAGTGGCAAACACCTAAGAAAGCATTAGCAAAAGCCATACCAGCAAGTGTTGCTGCATAGTGAACTTGTTCTCTGTCATATTCAGTACATTCATTTACAGATTTTGGTAAGTGTTTAAATAATAGTTTTAGGCCTTCTAATGCAACACTATCAGTAAATGGACTAGCCATTGTTGAAACATATGCTTCAAGACAATGTGTAACAGCATCAATACCAGAAGCAGCAGCTAAACCCTTAGGCATTGTCATAACAAAATCAGGATCAATAATAGCCATACTAGGTGTAAATGCATAATCAGCTAATGGGTATTTAATGCCTGTTGCATCATCAGTAATAACTGAGAATGAACTAATTTCTGAACCTGTACCTGATGTTGTAGGAATACAAATTAATTTAGCTACTTGTCCTAAATCTTTTAACATAAAGATTCTTTTTCTAATATCCATAAATCTCATAGCAACATCTTCAAAAGCAATTTCTGGTTGCTCGTACATTAACCATAAAATTTTTGCAGCATCCATAGGAGAACCACCACCTAATGCAATAATTAAATCAGGTTTAAATGTTCTAACATCATGTATTGCTTTATTAATTGTTGATAAATCTGGATCTGGATGAACATCATAGAAAAGTGTATATTCTATACCTATTTCATCAAGAACATTTGTAACCTTCTTTGTTGTTCCTAAATCAAATAAGATTTTATCAGTAATAATAAATGCCTTTTTATGGCCTTTTAATTCTTCTAATGCAAATTTAGTACAACCTTTCTTAAAATAAATCTTTGGTGGTACTTTGAACCATAACATATTTTCTTCTCTCATAGCTACTGTTTTAATATTAATAAGATGTTTAACTCCAACATTTTCACTAACAGAATTTTTACCCCAACTTCCACAACCTAATGTCAAAGAAGGTTCTAATCTAAAATTATAAACATCACCAATACCACCGAAAGAAGATGGAGTATTTACTAAAATTCTTCCTGTATCCATTACATCAGCATATTTCTTAATTCTATCTGTATATTGTTGATTTGTATAGAGAATAGATGTATGACCTGCACCACCTAAATTAACTAATGCATGAGCTTTTTTTACACCATCTTCAAAATTCTTTGCTTTATACATACCAAGTAATGGAGATAATTTTTCCCTACCCCATGGTTCATTCATACTAATTTCAGTAGCTTCACCAATTAATATTTTTGTTCTTTCTGGAACTTTAATACCAGCCATTTCAGCAATTTTTGTAGCAGGTTGTCCTACTATTGCAGAATTCAATACACCATTAGGGAAAGCAAAATTAATTAATTTTGTTTTATCTTGGCCTTTTACATAATAACCACCCCTTTTTTCAAATTCTTTTTTAATATCTTCGTATATTGATTCAACTACAACAGCACTTTGTTCAGAAGCACATATCATACCATTATCAAAAGTTTTACTCATAATAATAGACGATACAGTTGTTTCAATATCGGCTGTTTCATCAATTAAAGCAGGAGCATTTCCAGCACCAACACCAACAGCTGGTTTGCCACAACTATAAGCAGCTTTAACCATGCCAGGGCCACCTGTTGCTAAAATTAAATCAATATCAGGGTGATTCATTAATGCTGCTGACAATTCAACACTAGGTTCGTCAATCCAACCCAATAAATTATCAGGAGCACCAGCTTGTCTCGCAGCCTCAACAACTACTTTTAATGCTTCAATAGTACATTTTTTAGCTCTTGGATGTGGTGAAAATACCATAGCATTTCTTGTTTTTAAAGCAATTAAGCATTTAAAAATTGCAGTTGCTGTTGGGTTTGTTGTAGGCACAACACAAGCAATAATTCCAACAGGGTCGGCAATCTTCATCATACCATGTGTAATATCTTCTTCAATAATACCACAAGTTTTTGCATTTTTATATTTATTATAAATATATTCTGCTGCAAAATGATTCTTAATAACTTTATCTTCAACAACACCCATTCCGGTTTCTTCAACAGCCATTTTAGCAAGTCTAATTCTTTCTGTATTAGCGAGTAATGCAGTTCTTTTAAAGATTTCATCTACTTGTTCTTGTGAATATGTAGCATAAAGCTTTTGAGCTTCTTTTACCTTTTTAAGTAGAGCATCTAGACTTTCAAGTGAATTAACCAACTCTGTCATATTCATACTCCTTTTTTTATTATTAACATTTCTATTATTATAACAAAAATTTTAATATTAAAGATATTTTTTAAATAATCTTAAAATTGATATATTATTTTATAATTATAATATAATTTATATTCTTTAATAAATAAAATTTCATCATTTTATTATTATTTATTCAAATTATATAAATTTTTAGTTGAAAAATAGCATTAATTAATTTGATAATTTAAAAACTTGAAAAATATATATTATGTATTAAAGTTTTCTTATTATGTTTAATAATTGGAGCTATTACATTTTCTTTATGAAAAAATTTATATTGTTGTTTATTATATTATGTATTACTTTTCAAGCTAATGCTAATAATGTTGTTGAGAGTCAAGTTCAATTATCATATAAAACAGATTTTACAGCCGATCATATAATTGAGAGTGTTTATACAAGACCCTACAATGCTTTTGATAACAATATAGAATATAGTTATATCAAAACAAGTATGTTAGTTATGGCTGGTGCTAGTGTTCTTGGTGCTGGAATTTTATATTTATTACCAGAAAGCTTTACAAACTGGGATAAAGATGATGCTTCTAATATATTTAGTAAATGGAAAGATAATGTAAAAGAAGGGCCAGTTATGGATGAAGACGACTTCTTTTTAAATTATGTTACACATCCATATTGGGGAGCTGTTTATTATATGTCAGCTAGATCAGCTGGTGCAAATGTTTTTTATTCATTTTTATATTCTGCAATTTTATCCACATTTTTCTGGGAATATGGTGTAGAAGCTTTTGCCGAAGTGCCATCTAAACAAGATTTAATTATTACACCAGTTGTTGGTTCAATGTTTGGTGAATTATTTTATTTAAGTAAAAGACATATAATTAATAATGACTACCAATTATTAGGTTCAAGAACATTAGGAAAAATTACAATATTTATAATGGATCCAATTACAGAAGTTACAAAATTCTTTTTAAGAGAAGATAAAGAAGATTTAACAGAAAATAAAGATATAGCCTTATATTCTTTCCCAACAATTGATAGTCATGGTGCTTTTGGTTATAATATTAGTTTTAGTTATAAATTTTAAAAATATGAAAAATTTAAAAATTGGTTTAATTATATTTCTTTTGAATACAAGTTTTGTATTGGCAGAAGAAAATAGCTTTATAAAAATGGCATCATTTACATACGAAAATGATTCTGTATATGGAAAAGATAGTTATTATTCTAATGGTTTACAATTTTATTTCTCTACCAATAATAAAGAAAAAAATAATAAATTATATTCTTATTCTTTTGGTATAGGACAAAAAATGTTTACTCCATATAGCATTGAAGAAAAAGGTTTCAACCCTAATGATAGGCCTTATGCTGGTTATTTATATGGTTTCTTAAATAAAAATATTTTTTATGATAATACAATGGATACAATAGGTTTGTCTTTGGGAACAACTGGTCCTAATTCATTAGCAGAAGAAGTGCAGAAAGATATACACTCAATAATTAAAAGTCCAGAACCACAGGGTTGGGACTATCAAATAGACAATCAAATATTGTTTTCTTTACATTTAAAAAGAAATATGGAAATTTTTTCTACTAATACACATCGGTATGATTGGAAAATCTTTACAAAACTTGAATTAAATTTAGGAACTCCTACCACAAGTATTATTCCATCAGTAGAATTTAGATATGGTTGGAATTTAGGAAATGATTTTCTAGCTAATAAAATTACAGAAACACCACAAGATTTAATATTAAATGATAGCAATTCTTATTATGTATTTTTAGAATTAATGCCTATGGCTGTACTTTATGATACATTTTTAGATGAAGATGAGGTAAAAGGTGGTTATAAAACAAATATTGAACGAGAATGGTTCCAATATCAAGTTATGTTTGGTTTTACAGCAAAATATAAAGATTTTTATGTAAAAAATTCTAATATGTTCTTTTCAAAAGAATTTGATAAACAAGATGGTACACAAATTATCTTTTCTTTAAATGTTGGTTATTTATTTTAATTAATCATTAACCAACACATCTTCAATAATAAACTGAATATTTTCTTGTCCTTGCCATCTATTTATATTCAATTCACCTAATAAATTAACTTTTTGTCCTTTCTGTGATAATATAGAAAAAATTTTGTCTTCTTTTGTAGTTCTAAAACACATAGCTATAAGTCCATGAGATAAATTTACTGCGTCATTATCACACACTATTAATCTTAAATTATTTTGATTTTTACCAACTATGTCAGCTTTTACAATAACTACATCTTTTAATATGATTTTAGGTTTATGATTTCCAGTACCAAATGGAGCTAATTTATCTATTTCATTAGCTAAATCAATAGATAAATTTTTACATTCTAAAACTAAATCAACATCTCTTTCTTTATTGTTTAAGTAATTATCAACATCATTACTTAATTCATTAATAAAGAATTGCTTTAATTCTTGTAATTTATCACCATCAACACTAAAACCACCAGCCATCGCATGCCCACCACCATCTTTAATTAACCCTTTTAATTTCGCTTTTAATATTACACTACCAATATCAACACCATGCACTGATCTACAAGATGCCCTATAATAATCTTTTATTTTTGAAATAACTACTGTTGGTTTTTCAAACTTATCTTTAATTCTAGATGCAATAATACCAATAACTCCTTCATGCCATGATTCACCTTCAACAAATATAATACTATCATTATATAATTCTTTTTTTTCTATTTCTATAATAGCTTCTTGTAATACTACTTTTTCTATTGCTTGTCGCTCTTGATTATAAATATTTAAGTGTTTAGCTATTTGTAATGTTTCAAAATCATCTTTCAAACATAATAATTTACTAGATAAATCTGACTCTCCAACCCTACCTGTTGCATTAATTCTAGGTCCTAAGATAAAACCAACATGATAAGTACTAATTTCTTCATCTATTTCCGAAATATTAATTAGTGATTTAATACCTGGATTGGTTCTATTATGAATAACCTTTAAACCCTGTCTTACAAAAGCTCTATTAAGTCCTGTTAATGGCACAACATCACATATTGTACCTAATGCAACTAAGTCAAGAAATTGCAATAAATCTGGTTCTTTCATTTTTTTATTTTTAAAAAAGTTCATTTCTCTTAATTTTCTATTAAGGGAAATTAAAAATAAAAAACCCACACCAACACCAGCTAAATTCTTATATTCAGTAATTTCATCTAACCTATTAGGGTTGATAATGGCATCAGCTTCTGGCAATTTTGAATCACCGAGATGATGATCTGTTATAACTATTTTTAAACCTAATTCTTTTCCAATTTTGCAAGGTTCAAAAGCAGAAACACCACAATCAACAGTCAAAATTAAATCAATTTTATTTTCTTTCCTTAATTTTGTAAATGCTTCTTTATTAGGACCATAACCCTCATTTACTCTGTCAGGAATATAAATAATTGAATCTATACCTATTAAATCAAAATAATTTTTCATCAAAGCAGAAGAGGAAACACCATCAACATCATAATCACCAAAAATACATATTTTTTCATTATTAATTATTGAATTATACACAATATCCACACCCTTCTTCATATCTAATAATTTATTAGGATCTGTTAAATATTTTCTAAGTGTGGGATTAATAAAATCATTAATTTCATCTAATTCAATACCCCTAATATTTAGCAATCTAGATAATATTTCAGAAAAACCAAACTTTTGATAAATAGCTAATACTTTTCTTTCATCATATTGATTTATTTTCCATAAACAATTCTTAAATGATTTTTTATTTGAGAAGTACATATTACTTACCTCCCACTATGTCTAGTGTATATGCATTTTTTGTATCTAATGCCTTAGGAATATTATTACCAAATCTCTTTGCTGGTCCAAAACCGACAACTTTATTATTATCTAAAATAACCCAATATTCTGTGCCAGTTCTTAATAATGGATAAAAACCAATAAATGGAAATTGATTTAAGTTAAAAAATAAGCTAAATATACTATCATGTACATAGTATACCATATATTTTTTGCTATAAAATTCATTTTGTGTTGCTGGTTCACCTAAAACATCTATAACTTGTTCAGCAGAATAATTTGTATGAATATTCTTAAAACCGTTGCTTGTCAAAGGAAGACAACTTGTACACAAAACACAAAATAAAACAAAAAATAATTTTCTACTACTCTTAACTATATTGTTAAAATACCTTTTCTTCACTACTAAACTTCTATAAATTATACTACCAGTATGTATTTTAAAAAAAGTATAAAAAAAATCAACAATTTTCTAATAAAAATTGTTGATTGATATTATTGAAATTTTATATTATTATTTACCGCCACCTAATTTTTCTTCTTTGAAAAGAACATGTTTTCTAACAACTGGATCAAATTTATTAAATTCCATCTTGTTAGGTCTTTTCTTAGGGTTTCTTCTTGCTAAGTAAAAATAACCTGTACCAGCAGTACTAACCAATTTAAACAATATTGCTGGTCTCTTTCTTTTTGCTGTTTTACTATTTGCCATTTTTAGCCTTTATTTTTAATCAAAATTTTTTCTAATAGTAAATTATGAATTTTATTTGTCAAGAAATAAGTAGTATTTATACACTTATTTTACTTGATTTTTTTTCATTTAATTATATTATATGCAAAGCTCATTATTTTTCACAAAAATATGCAAAAACTATTATTAAAATATTTTAATATTTTTAAAAATTTAAAAATTAATATTACATTTACTAAATTTATAATTTTATTTAGTTTATTCAATATTATAGTTTATGGTTATCCAATTATTATAAAAACTAATAATTTTTATCACAATTTTTTTATAACCATTATATTATATTTAATTGCTTATATTTTATTAATTTCAGCTTTTGCTATACTTATATTTAAAAAATCATATAAAATCATATTATCTTTCATTATAATAGCTAATTCTGCAATCTTTCATTTCATGATAACATATGGTATAGCTTTTGATGCTAATATGTTTATTAATGCAACAGAAACAAATTATAATGAAGCTATTGAATTTATTAATTTAGAATTTATTGCATTTATTATATTTCTTGGTATATTACCGGCCATATTTTTTTATAAAAAAATTAATATTGATTTTTCCAATCATTATTGGTTAAAAAAAATAATATTTTCATTAGCACCAGTTTTATTCGTATTTCTAATTACATTACCTTGCCATTTATCAGAAAAAACACTAACTTTTGTAAGAGAAAATCAAAGAATTACAAGTTATATAATTCCAATAAATTATATTGAGGCTAGCTTTGAACTTTGTTTTTTAAGAATTAAAAGTTATATAAATTCTTTAAATTTAATATCAATTAGTGATGATGCTACAATAAATGAAAGTAATTATAATAAAAATAATAAAAAAAATCTTATTGTATTTGTCATGGGAGAATCTGCAAGAGCTAAAAATTTTTCATTAAATGGTTATGAAAGAAATACAAATAAATTTTTAGATGATTATAAAGAAGATATAATTAGCTTTAAAAATTTTGAATCTTGTGGAACATTTACAGCTTTAAGCCTTACCTGTACCTTTTCGCATTTTCCAAGAAAAGAATTTAATTATGCAAAAAGCTTTAAATATGAAAGTTTAATAGATATTTTTGATAAAGTTGGTTTTGATGTTTCATGGAGAAGTAATAATGGAAAATGTAAAGGGGTATGTGATAGGGTAAAACATTCACTGGTTAAAAGTTTTGGCAATAATATTTATGATGATTTATTATTAAAAGCCTTTGATATGGACTTAAACAGGTTGACAGAAAAAAATAATTTAATAGTTTTACATGGAAGAGGAAGCCACGGACCATTGTATTATAAAAGATATCCAAAAGAGTTTGAAATATATAAACCAGCTTGTAATAGTGAACTTGATAATTGTTCGGTTCAAGAAATTATAAATGCTTATGATAATAGTATATATTACACTAGTTATTTATTAAAAGAAATTATAGATAGGCTAAATAATTTAGGCAATGAATATAATACAATGTTAATTTTTATGTCAGATCATGGACAATCACTAGGTGAAAATGGTATATTTATGCATAGTGCTCCATTTAATACAGCACCAAAAGATCAAAAAAATCCTGCATTCTTTATATGGTTAAATGATGATTTTGCTAATACATTTAATATTGACAAACAATGTTTAAAAAATAAAATTAATAGTAATTTATCACAAGACAATATTTTTCATTCAATGTTAGGACTTTTTAAAATTAATTCACAATATTATAATGCTGATCTTGATATTTTTAATGATTGTATGAAATAATTTTATGATTCAAGAAATAATTAAAGTATTAAATAATAATGGTCTAGTAGCTTTACCAACAGATACAATTTATGGTGTAATTGGCGATCCTACATCTATTATTGCAGTAAATAAATTATATGAATTAAAAAATAGAGATAGAAATAAAAAATTGTCAATATTTTTAGATGATAAAAATAAAATTAAAGATATTTGCTATACCAATGAATTTATTAATGATTTTATAGAAAATAAATTACAAAACAATACAATAATTCTTGAAAAAATTGATAAAAATTATCTTTCCTTGATATCCAATGAATATATAGGAATTAGAATACCAGATAATAAATTTATTATTGATTTATTAAAAGAATATAAAAAACCAGTTTTTGCAACAAGTATTAATATTTCAGGACAAAAAGAATGTCTTACATATAATGAAGTATTAAAAACATTTAATGGTAAAATAGATTTAATTTTAAATAATAATACAGAACCAAGTAATAAAGCTTCTAATGTCTTTAAAATTCAAGATAATCAATTAATTAAAATTAGATAATGTTTCATGTGAAACATTTAATATTTAATTAATGTTTATCACAACAATTTCTGGCTTGCTTCCTAATTTAATAGGTATTCTCCAAGTACTTAAACCTGATGAAACAATTAGAGTGCTATTTTCTTTCTTTAACACACCATATGCTTTTTCATGAAAGAATTTCACTATTAGTGTAAATGGAAAGAATTGACCATTATGTGTATGTCCTGAAACTTGTAAATCAATATTATTTTCTACACTATCATTAAAATTTTGTGGATTGTGATCTATAACAATTTTATATTTATCAGTTGGTTCTGTTAATATTTCTTCAATATCTAATCTTCTATCTCCAAATCTTGTTTTTGCAATATCTTCTCTTCCTATCAAAACAAACTTATCAAAATTTACCAATCTATCATTTAAAATATTAATATTTCCATCTTCTTGCAATGTTTTTGTTATTTGAGTAGATTGTCCCCCATAATAATCATGATTTCCTAAAACACCATAAACACCATATTGTGCTTTTATACCTTTTATTATTTCATTAATATTATTTTCTGTGAATGCTTTATAATTTCGTTCTATAATATCACCACCAAAAATAACTATATCAGGGCTTTGTTTATTAATTTTTTCAACTGCTTTTTCTAAAATTATTTTATTTATACCAGTATCACCAATATGTAAATCAGATAAGAAAATTATTTTTAATTTTAAATCTTTATTACTATCTATGTTATATTTTGTAATTCTAATATTGTATCTATTAAAAAAGCCAAAAATGCCTAATAATATTGCAATTATAAGAACTTTTATATCTAATAATTGTGGATTATTCTTTAAATAAAATAATCTTATTATATCAATAATTAAATAGTAAAAAAACATAAAAGAAAATGTAAAAATCACAATATATAGTACATATTCAATATATGGATTTATATTTTTATCAAATAATAAATAAAAAGATTGGCCTATTAATGTAATTATGATATATAAAAATATACTTAAATAAATATTGCTAACATATGGCCCTACAAGACTTTTATATAAACTATGAGAAGTAAAAAAGAATGAAAATGTTAATATAGCTATCAAAAGTTGCATATAAATAATAATTATTAAAACACTATATACTATTTACAAACAAAGAAGAATTAAAGTCAATAGAAAATTATTGATTTTTACATTATTTTATATATCGTTTTTACATTAAATTATATTTATTATAGTATTAATAACATTTTATGACATATATAAAGGATCTTATACTTACCAATTATAGAGTTTATGAAAATGTAAAATTTTCATTTAAGCCTAATATTAATATAATCTATGGTAAAAATGGTATTGGAAAAACAAATATTTTAGAAGCTTTATCTTTTCTTACAGCTGGAAAAGGTATGTTGGGTGCAAATATTGGTGATGTATTAAGAATTACAGAGCAACCAGTAATTAATTATAATTGGACTATTTTTGCCAATATTGAAGACAATAATATTGCTGATACAATAGCTATATATTCTGAAAATGATAATAATATACTAAAAAAGAAAATTAAAATAAATGGTAATATTGTAAGAAGTCAAGAAGAATTAAATAAAATTCTTAATGTAATATGGCTTACTCCTGATATGCAAACTTTATTTATAGATGAAAAAGCTAATAGGAGAAAGTTTTTAGACAGAATTGTTTATATAGTTGACAATAACCATTCTTCTAGAATTAACAAATATGAATTTCTTGTAAAAGAAAGAATGAAGGTTTTGCAAGATAGTAAAAAGTTTGACGAGCATTGGCTAACAGTACTTGAAGAAAAAATTGCAGAAACTGGAATTTCTATTGCTGTTGCCAGAAATCAAGTTATTAGACATCTAAACAGAATTTTAGTAAATTATGATTTTAATTTTCCTAAATTTATTATAACAATAGATGGAAAGTTTGAAAATCTTTTATTGGATAATATTACAGCTATGCAAGCAGAAGAAGAATTTAGAAAAATATTAAGAGATAATAGGCAACAAGATAATGAAACAAAAAGAACCACAGAAGGGGTACATAAAAGCGATTTAAGACTATTTTATCAAACAAAAAATATGGATGCTCAATTTTGTTCTACTGGCGAACAAAAATTATTTTTAATTTCATTTACTATATTAAAAGCTTTATTATGTAAAGAATTAAATAAACCACAACCAATTATTTTGCTAGATGAAGTATTTTCATATCTTGATAAGAATAAAAAATTAGAATTATTTAATGAATTATTAAAATTAAATGTACAATCTTTTATTACTGGTACAGATATATCAATTTTTAGTGATATATTACCTAATAACAATGTAAATACTTTGAATTTAGAAGAATTATTGACTAATAATTAAATCTTTTTGAAGGTTGCAACTACTTCAAGATGTTGTGTTTTATAAAATTGGTCAATACCCATAATATTAATAATTTTATAGCTATTAGAACATAATTCTCTAGCGTCTATTGCAAATGTTTGTGGATTACAAGAAACCATAACTATTGTTTTTATATTACTTTTTGCAATAATTTCACATTGTGCTTTTGCTCCATTTCGTGGTGGATTAATTACAATACCGTCATAATTATTTAATTCACTTACTAATAATGGTGCTTCAACTAAATTTCTACATTCTGTTGTTATTTTATTATTAAGTTTATTATTTAAAATATTTTCTTTCATTGTATTAATCATAAACTCACTACCTTCAACGGCATGTACTTTTGTATATGATGATAATGGAAAAGTATATGTTCCTATTCCACAATATAGATCAAGTACTTTTTTACAACCTTTTAAATTATCAACTACAATTTTTGTAATTTCCTTTTGACCTTCGAGAGTTGCTTGTAAAAATATATTTACTGGTAAATCTATTTTAATGCCATTATCAAATGTTAATTGTGGAGTTAATTTTTGAATTAATAAATAAGGTTCTTCATTATTAATTTTATAACTTAAAGTTATAATATCTTTATTATTCTTTGCAAAATCTAATAATATATCATTGTCAATATTTGATAAATCTTTATTTAAAATAAATAATACACCCAAACCATTTTCACATGAAACAATTGATATTTCATTAATATGGTAAACCTTTTTAATTATATTTTTCAATGGTTCAATAATAGAATTAATATTATTATTAATTAAAGGACAAGAATTGACTTCCACAATATTATTAGTATTTCGTTCAAAAAAACCTAATTTATTATTTTTTACTTGAAAGACAACTCTTCTTCTGGTATTATATCCAATTTTAACTATATCAAAATCTTTAATATCAACATTATCAAGTTTTAATATAATTTTGCCAATAATATCTTTTTTAAATTGATAATAAGTAGTATCATTTAGATGTAATAAATTACAGCCACCACATAAATCATAAATAGGGCAAATTTTATTATAATCTATTCTATTTTGCGATAAAGAAATAAATTTATTGACTTTTGCAGTTATAAAATCTTTATTTTCTTTTATAATTTCACATTCTACAACATCACCAGGACAAGTTTGTGGAATAATAACTTTTTTATTGTTATATATTCCACAACCATTTCCATAATTGTTTATATTATCAATTTTTACCTGCATTTATTAATCTTTTAAATATTTTACTGGATCAACAGCTTCTCTACCTTTTCTTAAACTAAAATATAGTTGAGGGCTTGAAACATTACCACTATCACCAACAGTACCAATAACTTGTCCTTTGTCTACCATATCGCCCCTTGATACATTAACACTATCACAATGTGCATAAGCTGAAATCCAATTATCATCATGTTTAATAAGAATTATGGTTCCGTAGCCTCTTAATTCATTACCAACATAGGCAACAACTCCATCTTCTGTCGCTTTAAATTTAGTACCTTTTGATGCTCCAATATTTACACCATCATTATATAAACCATTAGCTTTATTACCAAAACTTGATACTATATTACCTTTAACAGGCCAAGTAAAAGATAAAGTTTTTTTCTGTGTTTTGATTTGTTTTCTTTGTACAACTTCTGTTTTTTTTGTATTATTATTAGTTTTTGTACTTTGTTGTACAACAACAATAGGTTCATTAGAACTAACTTTTAACTTTTGTCCTGGTTTTATTATATATGGAGATTTAATTTCATTTAATTCAACTAATTCTTGTAAAGTCATATCATTATTTTTGGCAATTTTTGTTAAATTATCTCCACTTTTTACAACATAAGTTGTTAAATGATTATTACCTGTTGCATTATTTTCCTTAATTTTAATAGTTTGTCCTATTCTAATATTATAAGGAGATTTAATACCATTTAATTTTGCTAATTCAGTAGTTGACATACCATAATTAGATGCAATGGTAGATAAATTATCACCAGATTTTACAACATAAGTGGAAAGACCACCACCTGTTTTTTTATTATATTCTATTTTTAATTTTTGTCCTATTTTTATATTATATGGACTTTCTATATTATTTAAGTCAGCTAATTCGGAAGTTGACATACCATAATTAGATGCAATGGTAGATAAATTATCACCAGATTTTACTGTGTATGTAATATAACTTATGTTATTTGCTTTATTGTCTTGTGTCGTTGTTTTGTTTGAAATATTTGTTTTTGTTGTCGGAAAAGCATTTGAAATTTTAAGTGTTTGTCCTGGTCTTATAGTATATGGTTTTCTTAAATTATTTAAATACACTAAATCTTGAACTTTCATACCGAATTTTCTAGATATTGACCATAAACTATCACCAGATTTTACTGTATAATAATTTTTTCCTATCTCAGCAACTCTTTCTTTATTAATTATACTAATTTTTCTAGCATCTTCATTAGTTGTAGTAGTACCCCTAAGACTTCTTGCAAGTTTACCATCAGGACTTTCAACATACACTTCACTAAATGTAGGATTATATATAGCACTATCTTTATACACAATTTCAGCTGGTTTTTGAGTACAACCAACAGCTGATAATAATAAAAATAAACCAATATGTTCTTTTCTCATAAAAATTTTTTTCATTCTCCCTATATCATTATAAATTATTTTAATTTAAAATGTAAAGAAAATTTATTAATCAAATAAAATTTATTGCAATATTATTTTATAAATATATTATTAACACAGTTTTAAAAATTTATTTATTTATGTCAAACCTATCGGTTATTATAGTAGGTGCTGGAAAAGGCACTAGAATGAAATCCAACTTGTCAAAATTATTACATAAAGTTGGCAATCTTGAAATGATTAATCATGTAATTAATACTGCAAAACAACTTGATACAGAAGAAATTTGTGTTGTTTGTTCTGAAGAAAATATTGAAGAAATTAAAAAGAATATAGATGAAAAAATTATTACAACCATTCAATATGAAAGATTGGGTACAGGTCATGCTACTCAAACAGGTTTACAAGCTTTAAAACATAAAGATAATGACATATTAGTTATGTATGGTGATATGCCATTAATCAAAGCAGAAACATATAAGAAAATTCTTGATTTATTACATAATTCTAATGCTTCAATAGTAAATTTAGGTTATGAATGTGGCGATCCAAATAATAGATGGGGAAGATTTATCACAGAAGGAGATAAATTAGAAAAAATTATTGAATATAAAGATGCTGATGAATCTGTTAGAAAATTAACATTGGTTAATGCTGGTATTTTAGCTATTAAAGGTGGAATATTAGAAGATTTACTTTCAAAAGTAAATAATAATAATGCTAGCAAAGAATATTATTTAACTGATATTATACAAATAGCTAATCAAGAAAATTTAATATGTAAATATGTTGTAGATGATGACGAAGGCATATTAGGTGTAAATTCAAGAGAAGAATTATCAATCGCTGAAAAAGTTTTTCAAAATCAAAAAAGAAAAGAATTTATGGCTAATGGTGTTACATTAATAGATCCACAAAGTGTATATTTTAGCTATGATACAGAAATTGGTAAGGATGTTATTATAGAACCTAATGTTGTATTTTTAAAAAATGTAAAAATTGGTAATAATATTAATATTCATTCTTTTTCTTATTTAGAAGATTGTATTTTAGAGGATGGAGTTAGTGTTGGCCCATTTGCAAGAATTAGACCAAAAACAATATTAAAAGCTAACTCACATATTGGAAACTTTGTTGAAATCAAAAAATCAACAATAGGAGAAGGTACAAAAATTGGACACTTAACATATATTGGTGATACAACAATTGGTAATAATACAAATATTGGTGCTGGTACAATCACCTGTAATTATGATGGTTTTAATAAATTTCAATCAAATATTGGCAATAATTGTTTTATTGGTTCAAATACAGTTATGGTTTCACCTATAAAAGTTGAAGATGGTGCAATGACTGGTGCTGGCTCAATTATTACAAAAAATGTTGAAAAAGATGATATTGCAATAGCAAGAGCTAAACAAGAAAATTTAAAAGGTAAGGCTGTAAATTATAGAAATAAAAGAAGTAAAAAATAATGATAGATTATTTAGTTTATTTTATATTAGTAGTACTCAGCTTATTATTTTTAAGCTGTGTACTTTTAGCTATATATTTAGTATTTTTATTAATGATAAGTAGAGGATTTAAAATATCCCCAACTGTTACATCTAATAGTAAATCCATTAAAAAGATGGCTAAATATATTAAAAAATATATTGTAGATTCTAATAAGAAAAATATTAGAATTCTTGATATAGGCAGTGGCTATGGAACTTTATTATTTAAAATTAATAAATATCTTAAAAAAAGATTAAAAAAGAAAGTAAATATTGAGTTTGTAGGTTATGAAATATCAAATATCATATATAAAATATCAAAATTTAGAAATAGATATAAAAATATAACTTTAATTCACGATGATATAAACAATATAAAAGATTTTAAATATGATATTGTTATTACTTTTATATTAGCTAAACAACAAAAATTATTTTTAAATATTTATAGAAAATTTCCAAAAGGTACTACAATAATTGCTAATTCTTTACCAATTCCATTCGAAGAAGGTGATAATTTTAAGTTAGTCAAAACAATTAAAGTACATTATCATTGGAATATATATATTTATCAAAATTAATATATAATTAATTTATATTTTATGATATGGATGACCATTTTGTAGTGTATAAACTCTATATAATTGTTCTATAAGCATAATTCTAACAAATATATGTGGAAATACCATTTTACCAAAAGATAGTATAAAATGGGATTTATCTCTAACTTCTTGAGATAAACCTTCTGCACCACCAATTATAAAATCTACTTCACCAACACCACTATTTTGATAATTCATGATAAGATTATAAAAATCTATGGTAGATATAATTTTGCCTCTTTCATCAAGACTAATAATTCTAGAATTGTTTGTACCACAATTTTGTAAAAGCAATTTGCCTTCTTCTTCTTTTAATTTTTCACCTTCATAATTCTTTTTAAGTACTAATTCCTTTAAATTTATATCAAAATTCATTCGTTTTTTATATTCATTAAATAATGTTTCACATGAAACATTTTTAAATTTTCCTATTGACAAAATGTTAAATTTCATAATTTATTTCTTATGATTTAAAATTGTAATACCATCCATTTGTTCCATTTCGTGTTGTATACAAACAGCTAACATTCCTGTTGCTTTTAATTCTTGCCAATTTCCATCTAAATCTTGATATTTTATTTTGATTTCTGCTGATCTTCTAACTAAAACTTTAATACCATCATCTAATGATAAATTAGCTTCTTTCATTTCACTAAATTTTTCTGATTTCCATATAATTTCTGGATTTATAGCAACAAGTATTTGTCCTGGTTGAACTTCAACAACTATAACTCTTTGTGGAATACCAATTTGAATGGCTGCAAGTCCAATACCATCGTATTTATGCATTACTTTAATCATATTATCAACAAGATTCTTTAAATTATCATCAAAATTTTCAACTTTTGTTGATATTTCTATAATTTTATTATCTTTAAATTTTACTAAATCCATTTTATTTTTTAATATTATTAGTATTATTATTTAATAACTGAATTAAATTGCCACCAGCTTTTTCATCAATAATAATTTTTTCATTATTTTTCATAACTTCTTCCATGGTTTCAATATAAATTCTCTTTTTTGTAATATCTTTATTTAGTTTGTATTCTTCATATAATTGATTAAATCTAGCTGTTTCACCTTCTGCCTTTGAAACTACGGCTTTTTTGTAAGCTTCTGCTTTTTGCAATATGGCTTCTGCTTCACCCCTTGCTTTTGGCATTATATCATTACTGTATGATTGTGCTTCATTGATTTTTCTTTCTTTATCAGCCTTTGCTGTTTGTACATCCCTAAAAGCATTAATAACTTCTTTTGGTGGATCGGCTCTTAATAATTGAACTGTAACAATATCAATGCCAGCATTATAAGAATCTAAAATTTTTTGTAATAAATCTTTTGCTTCTAACTCAATTTCAAGTTTTTTGTTGGCTAAAACATCATCAATTTGTCTATTAGCTACAATTTCTCTCATAACACTTTCTGTGGCACTTCTAATTGTTCTTCTAGGATTTTTAATATTAAATAAATAATCTTTTACATTTCCAATTCGCCATTGTACTTCAAAATCAATATCGGCAATATTTTCATCACCTGTAAGCATTAAACTTTCTTCATCAAATGTTTTTTTACCATGCATAGATGATGAAAAACCAAATTCTTCTTTATTAATTCTTGTAACTCCTACCTTTTTTACATTTCCTATTGGAAATGGAATATGATAATGTAAACCAGGTGTGGTCGTTTCATAATATTTACCAAAATAAGTAACTACTGCATTTTCATCAGAATTAACTTTATAAATACCATTACTTAGCCAAATAGCAAGAATTAATAAAATAATAAAAATTGCATACTTTTTATTCCATTTAATATTATTTTTATTAAAAAATTGAGTTTTCTTTCCATTATTAGATGGTTTTTTGACATTTTTTAAAACTTCTTTAAATAATTCATCTATATTTTTGCTTTTATGTGAGTTTGTACTATTATTTATAGTATTATTTTCATTTTTTTGTGTATTATTATCTTCTACATCCCAAGGGTTCTTTTTCATATTATAAGTAATTTTTTTAACTATATAATAAGATATTTATTAATTACTTTAAAGTCAATATTTATTATTGTTAATAATATTGTTTATAAACTTGTTAATAAGTCTGTTAATAACTTTTTATTAACAATTCTATTATGATATAAACAGATTTATTAACAGGTTTATCAATAAGAAAAAGTAATTTTATTTTATTAACAGCTTGTTAATAAAATATTTTATAATAGTATTTTCAATATTTTATAATATGATTTAATTGTTAAAAAATCTGTTAATAAATAAATATTAACAGATTAACAGATATAATAATAACAATAAATAATAAATAAATTAAATATTTTTATTGAATACTTCTACCATATTGATTTTCTAAACTTTGTTCTCTTCTTTGTAGTTCTTGAGCTGTAAAATGACCTATATTTTTTTGATTTTCATTAGCCATAGTTTTAAATACACTTGCTTTCAATAAGTTTGTTGATTTTCTTGAATTTCTTTTTCTTTCGTGTACTAATTTGACTTTTTGAGCCCCCTTTTTACATATTAAATCATGTCTTATTATTTTTTTATTCATAAGAGATTCTGTAAGGGATGCAGATAAAACTTTTGCAACACTTTTAAATTTAATACCTAATACACCACCAACTAAACCTTCTTTTGCTTCTTGTTTTTCTATTTTCTTTTGTACTTGTAAACTTTTTAATTGAACTATAACTTCTTTTTTAAATTCAAATATTAATGGACTTATTACAGGTACTTTATTTAATCTTTGAATCTTTTCAGATATACTTAATCTACGATTAAATATTATAGATAACATATTATTAATACATTTTAATTCTTTTTGTTTTTGTTTATTGGCTTGTTTAGTATTTTTTCTTTTTGTTATCTTTTGTTTCATTTTTTTCTTAAACTTTTTCATTTTAAGAAATAATAGTTTCATTTCTCTAAATTTATTTCTATATGAAGAACCATTATCTCCATCATCTTCATCATCTTCATCTTTTTTCTTTTTTAAAAGATCAACTTGAGACTCTTTGTTAATATCGTCTTTTTTTATATTTGATAATTTAGTTTTATGTTTAAAAAATAATCCCATAATATGTTTAAATTTCGTATTCTTGTAATAATTTATATTTTTGTTTTTAAAAAACAATTAAAATATAAATATTATATTGTTTTTTATTTTTATTTATCTAATATTGTTGTGAATAAAAAACCAATATTTTTATGTTTAAAAATAAGAAAAAATTAATTTTTATAACAATATTATCAGCTTTAATTTTAATTTTATTAAGTTCAATTAGTTTTTATTTTTATAATAAAGGTTCTTTGCAATATGAAATTACTAAAATTCAAGAATCTTATTTAAATAATTATTCACAAAAAAAATTTATAAAAAAAGTTTTAAAACAAGTAGATGTATATAATAAAGACAAATTAATTATTTATATTAATGATAATTTTGAGAATTTTTTAACTTCTAATGATAATTTATATGATTTTATAATATCTTATGCCAACCTATATAATAGTACTTTTGATTTATTATCCACTTTAAGATCACAAAATATTATTACATATAAGGATTATAAAACTTTCAAAAAATATTTAAATAATTTACAATTCACTCAAATTTTAAATGAAATGAAATATATTACAGTAAAAAAATCAAGTCATGATATATTAGCTGAAAAGAAATATTTTGAAGGTATTATTGCACAATTAAACTTTGATTATCAATCATCTCAAAGTTTATTAAATGAAAGTATAGAATATAATGCATTTAATTTATCATATTACGATACATTAGGAAATTTATATAACAATATGGATCAATTTACTAATGCTATAGATATATATGAAAAAGGAATAAATGTAATTAATTCTAGTAAAAAAAGTGATATTAAATTTGAATTACAATTATTATATCATTTAGCAAATACTTATAATACTATAAATAACTATTTTATGGCATCAAAAATTTATAATAATTTACTAGTAAATGCTATTAATAATCACAATATAAATTATGAATGGTTAGCAATTTATAATATTGCTAGTTTAGAATCAAAAAATGGTAATTATACAGCATCAATTAGTTATTTAAAATATGCTTTAAAATTGGCTAATAAATTAAAAAATAAACAATATATTGCAAAAACACTCAACTTATTATCTGGTGTGCAATATTTATATGGTGATTATGATTCTGGTAAACGAAATGCTTTAATATCAATTAAATATGCAAAACAAGTTTCTGATTTAAATATTTTGTCAGAAAGTTCATTATATGCATGTTTAAATTATGAAAATTTAAAACAAGATAAATTAGCAAAAATTTATTGTGATAGATCAATAAATATTAATAATACAGTAGGTAAGGTTTTGAATAGACCAGAATATTATATTCAAAATGCCAATGTATTTTATTTATCAAATACATATAAAAATTTAAAATCAGCTTTAGATAATATTAATATGGCTTCATTTTTATCACAAAAATATGGTTTATTGATATTTCAAGATAAATCACTAAAAATTATTACAAAAATTAATGCATTATTAAATAAAACAGAAAAAGCAATTAAAACTTTAAATATTTCTATTGATTTAGAAAAGGCTTTTCACATAGAAAATACAAACCTAAATAATTCATTATTTGGCTATATTTATTTTATACAAAAAGATTATCAAAAAGCCATGATGTATTATCAAAAAGTGTTAGATAATGCTGTAAGTGAAAATAATAAAAGATTAATTTCTATGTCTTCTAATTATTTAGCTATGATTTATTATTATTTAGATGATTATAAACAAGCAATAAATTATTCTTCAATGTCATTAAATGAAAATAAAAAAATGTATAGATATGATAATTATAATATTGAATATCAACAAAATTTTTATAATATGTTATTAAAAATTATTAATAATCCAGATGGTAAATAGTATGTTATTGAAATTTATAAATAAAATGAATAAAATATTAATTGATAATTTATTTATCTTTGTTGTTGTATTAATAGTATTGTTTATTTTTACAGGACAAGTCAATAGTTCTAGCATACAACCACAATATGAAAATTCAATAAATAATTTAATGGTTGCAGATTCAGTTGCTTATACTCAAAATGCATCACCTAGATTAATGATGGCAAAAAGTGTTACTGGTACAAGCAATAATATAAGTAGTCCAAACACATCTAAATTAGTAAAAACATATTCTTTAACTATTGAAGTACAAAATGTAGATAAAGTTAAAAATAAACTTGAAAATAAAATTAAAGAAGTTGATGGTTTAATCAATAATTTTAATTCTTATACATATGGAAATAGTAATCAATTAGCTTATAATTTTAATTTACAAATACCATATGATAAAGTTGATTCATTTATTATTTATTTAAAAGAGTTAGGACTTATTAAAAATGAAAGTTCTTCTGTTGTAGATATGCAAGAAACATATGCTGATAATGAAAATAGATTAAAAAATCTTAAAGTTAGAAGGGATAGTTTAAGAAAGATGATGAATACAAAAACAGAAAAACTTGCAGATATTCTTGCTGTTGACAGAGAATTAAATAATGTACAAAATGAAATAGAAAATTTAGAAAGAAGAAATCAAAAAATTGATAATGATGTACAATTAAGCAGAGTAAATTTATCATTAGTTCCAGAAGTTATAGTTAGTAAATTTACTAACCCACAATGGCAATTAAGTACATCATGGAAAACAGCAATTAATGAATTAATAGTATTTGGACAAAAAACTGTTGATTATGGCTTAAAAATTATAGTTTTCTTACCTGTATTAATTTTTATAGTATTAATTGTTTATTTTGTAAAGAAGAAATTATTTAAGAAATAAGATTAAATACAAATATAATTTATAAAAAATAAAATGTTTCATGTGAAACATTTAGACTTGATTAATGTTTATAATAACATCATTTTAATAATAGCAAATGATTATATATTTATGTCAGTAAAAAATATTACTTCTGCACACTTTATATAATTTGAACTGCAATAACCTCTCATATTACCCATATTTTGATTTCCATCATCAATCTTAATATCTAGTTTTTTCACATTTTCGCTTAAATTTGTTTGATTTTTGTCTATAAAAATATGTACTGGATTATTATCATAATTATAATGTCTCCAATATGTTTTTCTATAATCTGCATTTGAATATCTATAAGTATATGCTAAACTTTTATTAGCATTTATAACCGGTATTCCACCAGCATTAGCTACTTTCATAACAGCCTCATATGTTTGACCACCCAGTATATCTCTACCAGTATCTGTATCGGTATGTATTGGTTCAAAATCAGAAATACCAGCTAAAAATAAATCAACAAATGGAGCTGATAATAAATGTGGAATACCATATTGATCATTACTTCCATCATATGGAGCTGGAAAACTTGAACTATTGTATGTTTCGCCACTTAAATAACCAATTTTATTATCACCATTAAGATCTCCAGGCAATCGATTTTTTAAAGCATAAAATGTATTTAAATTTTGTTTTGCTTGCCTAACTTCGTTAGCCATAGATCTTATTTTTGCATTATCAATAAGATTTTGTCCACCTATAATACCAAAAATCAATAAACCAATTATAATAAGTACTATTGATAATTCAATTAATGAAAAAGCTAGAATATCAATTTTTTGATTATTCATACTCAATATTATTAATTAATATTTATCGCAACAATTCAATGATTACATATTATTTTATAAAAGACAAGTAAATAATTTTTATTTTGTGGGTTGTTTTGTTTATAATAATTATATTGTTTGAGTACATGGTTTCTATCCCGAGATTGCCACGAGTTGCAAAAGCAACTCTCGCAATGACGAGCTAAGAGTTGGGTATGGTGGTTGCCAACCCGAGATTGACACGGGATTTTCAAGCTATCGCAATGACGATGTTGGAGGTGTTGTCATTGCAAGGAGTGAAACGACGAAGCAATCCATAAACCACAAAACCACCATTAAAAACATAAAAGTAAAAGAATTCACCACCATTTGTCCCTTTCGTCATTGCGAGCAAAGCGAAGCAATCCATAAAGCACTAATGACAAACACAAAAACAGAAAAGAAAAAGAAATTATTATCTGCAAATAAACAAAATAAGAGAATTCTGTAAATGATATTATATCTCATATTGAGATTGCCACGGCTTTTTCAAAGCCTCGCAATGACGAGTTTTGATTAATTACCATGGTACTCCATCCCGAGATTGCCACGAATCTTCGGTTCTTGTAATGACAGGCCTAGAATAAACTAGATTGCCACAGGCCTTCGGCCTTCGCAATGACAGTTCTTTTTCGTCATTGCGAGCGAAGCGAAGCAATCCATAAACCACTAATAGTCTATTCTTTCGCATAAAAACAAAAGAAATCACTCCTGCACTCCACCAATACCAACACTTACTCCCCCATGTCATTATGAGTAGAGTGAATCAATCCATTTTTATTATAATTATTTATTACTTTATAATTATAAATAAGAATAGATATAAAATATAAAAATAAATACAATGTTTTAAAATAAATAATATTGTTATAAATTTTCTTGTATTTTAAAGAATTATTATTAATCTATATTTAGATTAATTTTCTTTGTATTATATGGCAGAAATAAATGTTGATGTATTGGTAATTGGTTCTGGTCCTGCTGGAAATACAGCGGCAATTTATTTATCTAGAAATAATTTAAAAGTTTCACTTATTAGTGGAATGTCTATTGGTGGACAATTAACTACAACAACAGAAGTTGAAAATTTTCCTGGTTTTGCTAAACCAATATTAGGTAGCGATTTAATAGTTAATATGATGGAACAATGTAGAAATTTAGGTGTTGATATTGTTTACGATCAAGTATCAAAAGTAGATTTTTCGGCTAGGCCATATAAATGTATATTAGAAAATGGTGATGTATATATTTCTAATTATATTATTATTTCCACAGGTGCTAGTGCAAAATGGCTTGGGTTAGAATCTGAAAAAAAATTTATGGGATATGGTGTTTCTGCTTGTGCTACTTGTGATGGTTCATTTTATAAAGAAAAAATTGTTGCAGTTGTCGGTGGTGGTTCAAGTGCTGGTACAGAAGCTTTACATTTATCACATTTAGCTAGTAAAGTTTATTTAATACATAGAAAAGATAATTTTAGAATGGCAGAAAATATTTTAAATAATATTAAAAAATCCACTAATATTGAGTGTCTTATGGATAGTGAAATAGTTGATATTATGGGTACAGAAAAGCCAAAAGCTGTTAATAAAATGAAAATTCTCAATCATAAAACAAAACAAGAAGTTGAATTAGATGTTAATGGTATTTTTATTTCTATTGGCAAAGCTCCTGCAACTGATATATTTAAGGATACCGATTTAAATTTAGATGATACTGGTTATATTATTACAGAAAATGATAGTTGTAGAACAAATATGCCTGGTATATATGCAGCAGGTGATGTTGCTAATAAACAATTTAAACAAGCTATTATTGCAGCAGGTTATGGTGCAGTGGCAGCAATGGAGGTTCAACACGATATGGAGAAATAGTTAAATGCAAACAATAATTAACTCATATTTTAAATTTTTTGACGATTTAAGTATTCATTATAAGATTTCTATACAAATAGTATCATTGATATTATTTACTTTTTTTGCAACCAGATTAGTAAAATATATATTATTCATAATTTTTAAATATTTTTCTAAAAATCATAATGCTCTTGATAATAGTGGTATTGTAACAGCAAAAAAACCTATTTTATTCTTTATGTGGTTATATTGCTTTATTGCATGTAGTAATCTTATTATAGAAAGATTAGATGATAGAACATTTAAATTAGCTACAACATTAGAATATATTATTATTTATTTAGCTGTTTTAATATTTCTTTTAAAAAGCATTTCTCAAATTAAAAGACATTATATAATACAAAAAGAAAAATATTCTACTTCATTAGATTATCCTGGTATAGATGCAATAGAAAAATTATCAAAAGTTTCTGTAATTATAATATGGACTATATTTGCATTAGGAAAAATGGGCTTTAATTTAAATGCTTTATTAGCATTTAGTGGTGCTGGTGGTATTTTAGTAGGTTTTGCTGGTAAAGATTTATTTACTAATATTTTTGGTGGTTTAGTAATTTATTTAGATAAACCATTTGTTGTTGGTGATTGGATAGCTTCGCCAGATAAAGAAATAGAAGGAGATGTTGAGGCTATTGGTTGGAGACAAACTACTATTATGACTTTTGAAAAATACCCAATTTATGTTCCTAATTCAATTTTTGGTACAATAGTTATTCAAAATAAAAGTAGATTAAGATCTAGACGAATTAAGGAAACTTTATATGTTAGATTTATTGATTTTGATAAAGTTAATGATATTACAAGCAATATTACAAAAATGCTAAAAGAACACCCTGCTATTAATAAAAAATATAAAATGTATGTAAATTTTACACATGTTGTAGATGGTTGTTTAGCTTTAACCATTTATACTTTTACAAATACAACAGAATTTGTTAGATTTTATGAAATTAAACAAGAAGTTTTATTAAAAATTACAGAAATTATTAAAGAAAATGGTGCTGAATTAGCACATCCAACACAAACATTACACTTAAATACACAAAGTAATGAAGAAAAATCACCAATTATTGATCCTACTATAAGTACATCAGAAGTTGCTGTTGAATAGATTAATTAATATTTTAAATTTTTCTTGAAATATTGATTGGTATAATTTACTCTATTGGTAGTTTAAAAAATCGATAATATTATGGATGCAAAAAGTCATAAATTTACTCCTTCTATTCTAAAAGCTTACGATATTAGAGGTGTTTATAATAAAGATTTTAATAATGTTGATGCTTATTTTATGGGTAAAGCATATGGAACATTTTTAAAAGAATTAAATAAAAAGACTTGCGTTGTTGGTATAGATGGAAGGGTTAGTTCAAAAGAAATACAAAAGTATTTTATGGATGGTTTAATTACAACTGGTATTGATGCAATAGATTTAGGTTTAGTTATGAGTCCTTGTATGTATTGGGCTGTATGGCACTTAAATGCTGATGCTGGTATGATTATCACAGCTTCTCATAACCCGCCTGAATTTAATGGTTTTAAAATGCTTACAAAAGAAGATCCGGTATGGGGTGATGATATACAAAAACTTGGAAAAATTGGAGAAAGTGGTAATTTTGCAACAGGAAATGGCAAAATTACAAAGGTAGATGTTAGACAAGATTATATCAAATATGTATTATCTTTCTTAAAATTAACACCTAAATCAAAGGTTTTGAATATAGTTTTTGATACTGGAAATGGTGTTGTTGCTGATGTTATACATGATGTTATGAAAAATATTCCTGGAAAACATAAATTTTTATATGATACAGTTGATGGAAATTTCCCTAATCATCTTGCCGATCCATCACTTGCAAAAGAAATGCAAGATTTAAAAAATGCAGTTATGGAAGGAAATTATGATTTTGGTATATCATATGATGGTGATGGTGATAGATTGGGTTTTATTGACAAAGAAGGCTATATTTACTTTGGTGATGAAATTTTAGATATATTAATGAGACCATTTTTGAAAGAAAATCCAGGTGAAAAAGTGCTTTTTGAAATATCTTCAAGTCAAGTTTTAGTTGATGATATTGAAAAGTTTGGCGGTGTTCCTGTTATGTGGAAACCAGGACATTCAACATTTAAAGCTAAAATGAAAGAAGATAATATTAAAATTGCAGGTGAAACATCATGTCATATATATTATGGTGAAAATCATAATTTTGATGATAGTTTAATTGCTTCAATGAAAATTATAAACTTTTTAGCTAATGGTAATGAAACATTAGAAGATATTAGAAAAACCTTCCCTAAAACATATTTAACTAAGAAAATCAAGATTAAAACACCTGATGATATAGTAAAATATACAATTCCTGATAAAATTGCTGAAAAAATGAAAGCAGAAGGTAGAAAAGTTATTCAAATAGATGGTGCAAGAGTTTATACAAATAAAACCGATTGGTGGCTAATTAGGAGTTCTAATACAGAACCAGCTATGACAGCGAGAGCAGAAGCTATGACACCAGAAGGTCTAGAAATTTGTAAGAAAGAATTAACTGATGCTTTAAAAGCAGAAGGTTATGACATTAAATTTGAATAGTTTTAATAAAATATTATAGTAATATATGAAATATATATTACTATAATATAAATCTTATATTTTTCTTTCAGGAATACTTTTATCTGTTTTTAATTTCTTAATATCTCTACCACAATATCTTCTGCCTTCAATACAACCTTTTTTATAACAAGCAGGGGTTAATTGATTAGCTAGATCGTTATAATTATGTTGAATTAAATAATCATATAATGATTTACTTAAATGATAAATTTCTTCTTGTGCCGACCAACATAATCTTTTTTCTTGTTCATGCATTAAACCATTAAGATCACTAAGCTTTTTATATGTAGCCATAACCCCATAAGGTGCTATTGCTAATAATAATGTTTTATCAATTTTATTAGCAAGATTAGCATAGTCTTGCATAAAATCTAATGCAATATTATGTAAGCCCATTTCAGCTAGAATAGGTGGTAAATAGAAATTTCCTGTTAGTTCTGGCATACTTCTCTTTATAGCTCTGTGTCTTTGATCTTGTCCCATTGTGGCTATTGATAATTCAACTTTTGTTTTTATAGTTGAAATATTATTATTCATATTTTCCGGTGTAAAATATCTTAAATCAACACTATCTTTCATATTAAGATTTAAATTTATATTTTCATCTAAATCTATATCTAATACTTCACAAATAGGATGTGTTTTAACACCTATTTTATCAAAATGCATTTGTGGAATCCAATTATCTTCTCTTTCTTTATCTTCACCAAAAACATAAGCTAAATCAGGATATACACCTAAAACTAATTCTTTTATTTGATTCATTATATCTCTAAGTTCTGGATTCCAAGCAGATCTATACATTGCAGCAATTGCTGATAAATTTAAAGTATAGTCAAGTGCTGTTGGTGAAATAGTGGATATAAACATTCTCATTTGTTCTTGTGCTATTTTAGGTGCATTTAATGCAATATATTCTTCATTAGCGAATGGTCTTTCTTCTTTTATAAATTTTCCAGCTATTTCAGTAGCTTTTTCAATATTTTCTTGATATATTTGTATACCCTTTTGAATAAAATTTAAAACATTATCAATATCTTTATCACCCCAATATTTTAAAATATAATCTTTAATTTCTTCATAATCAGGATTAGAATACATTTTTGAAAATCTACCAGATCTTTGATCTGTATTATAAAAAGCATGTGTAAGATGTAAACCAAATGTTGCAGATGAAATTGATAAACCATCTATATTAAATGTGAGATAATTATGTTGAAATGTGGTGTGATGGCCTGTTTTAAATAAATTATTTTCAACATCTATTAATTTTCCCATAGGTGGAACTTTTGATGTATAACATGTTTTTGCAGCATGACTTACAAGATTAACTGGTATTTCATTAGTTTTTGCTATCAAAGATACTTTTATCATTTATTTTATTATTATTTTTCTTTCAAACTTAATAATATTTCCATTAAATGCAAGATAAAAATTATTTTAAATAATAAAAATATAATCTAAATAAAATAGCTTGTATTACATATATTTCAAGACTATATCTAGCAATAATTTTAATTAATAATTCTAGATAATGATTTTTTATATTAATATCTTTTAATGTATATTTAAAAAGTAAAATACTTTCAATAAATAGTATAATAAATAAAATGATTAAATAACTATTTTTTATTGTAAATGACATTGCTTGAAAAATATAATATAAAATAAAGGTGATAGAAAAATATATAGCTTTTTCTTTAATATTTTTTGTATTAGCTGATAACATAAAGAAAAATGCAAATAAGCCATATTCTAAAATTGGTGTTAAGACCACATTTAAGGCAAGCATTACAGATAAAAATAGTATTTTATCTAAAATAGTGTTTATTGTTGAATTATAAAAACTTAATATAAAACCACCAACAACAAAAGAATATAAAATATTTAAAAAGAATTCTCCAAATAGATAATAATTTACAATAACTATTGGCAAACCATATAGTAATAATTTTGTATTTATCTTATCTTTAAAATGATAGCCATATATTACAGCAAATATTGGAAATGAAAGTCTACCAATTAATCTAAAATCTAAATTATTATCAAAAACATATAAACCTGTGTGATCAATAAACATTAAAATTAATGCTAATAATTTCCATATATCGTGAGTATTAAGATTAAATTTTGATATTCTATTCATTTTTATAAAATAGTTTTTTTAGATTTTATAATAAAATTTTTATAAAACAATTAAAAATAGCCTAATAATTTAGGCTATTTTATATTATTTTGAAAATTAATGACTATTTTTTTAATTCTTGCATCATTTCTCTAGCAAGAATTTTTCTTTCTTCAACGGCATGTTGACCAAAACAATTAATACCCATAGCTCTTCCACAAATAATTGTTTCAAGCATGAACTGCATTAATATTTGAGATAATGATTTTTCATTAATTTCTTTAAATTTAAATACTCTAACTGGTAAAGATCTTTTTGCTAAAACTTCAACAGTTGATTCAAATTCTACATTCATAATATCATCAAGACTTAAACCTTTTAAGTATTCAAAACCTTCATTATAAACTTTTGTAATTTTTAAAGATTCTGGATCTTTATCTTTATAAATGAATGTATAGAATTTATTTCTAGGACCATCCATATATAATTGTAATTGGCTATGTTGATCAGAAGTACCAATTGCATCTACTGGAATTGTACCTTTACCATCTTTTCCTAATGATTCAGCCCATAATTGTCTATACCATTTTGTTAAATTTACAAATCTATCAATGTATGGCATAACAACATTTGCAACAATACCACCTTCTGTTAAATCAACTATTGAACCACAAATTTTTGCAATATCATTATCTTTGTTATTTAATGTATATTCTATTGTGTCAATAGCACCTTGTCTAATAGCTTCAATATCAAGTCCACCAATTGCTGCTGGAATTAAACCTGTATTTGATAAATAAGAATATCTACCACCAACTGTTTTGTGATGTTCAAATGTTTTAATATTAAATTCTTTTGCTAAATTAGTAATTGGGCTTTCTTTGTTTTCTGTTAAGAAGAAGAAATGTTTTCCAATAGCTTCTTTTCCTAATTTATCTTCAACCATTTTCATAACAATCAATGTTTGAGAAATACATTCAATTGTTTTTCCAGATTTACTAACTGTCAAGAAAGCTGTATTAGCTAAATCTAAACTTTCAAATAATTTTTTTACTGTATTACTATCAATGCTTTCTAAAACTGTAACATTATCTTTATTTGCGACACTTAATAATGTCATAGCACCTAAGCTAGAACCACCAATACCCATAACAACGGTGTGTTTAAAATTACTATTTATAAAAGATGCAAAATCTTTAATTTCTTTTAAGTCATCTTTTTCATAAGCAATTCCAACACATTTCATATCGCTATCGCCATGTAATTCGCTTTTTACCCATTCAATAGCTTCTTGAACTTTTTTTGCTGTTTCTGCTTTTGCAGGAGCTATATTTTTTAATATTTGATTATATAATAACATATTTCATATAATTTATTAATTGCTATTATTAATAAACTATTTTTTTAAAAATACAATAGTTTATTTTATAATATTAATTAATAAAATTTTGTAATGTTTCACATGAAACATTTTAAATTGCAAAATATTTTTTATTGATTAAAATATTATAAACAATAATTGATATTTTTATGCTAAATGAAGGTTATTTAAAAGTTTCTAATATTCATAGTATTTATTATTCTACTTATGGCAATAAAAATGGCATTCCACTATTATTTATTCATGGTGGGCCTGGTGGTTGTAGTAATTTTGATAGCAATTTCTTAAATATAGATACAAATAAATTTTATATGATTTTGTTTGATCAAAGAGGTTGTGGAAAATCTTTGCCATCTGGTGAAATAAAAGAAAATGAAACACAATATTTAGTAGATGATATTAAACAATTATTGGATTATCTAAATGTAAAAGAAGCTTTAATTTATGGTTCTTCGTGGGGAACCACATTGGCCTTGTTATTTGCTATTAAATATACAAAATATGTGAAAAAGCTATTTTTAAAATCTACATTTTTAGCAGAATATCAAGATAATAATTGGCTATGGAATGATAGTAAAAAATTCTTTCCATATTTATATGAAAAATTTATTGAACCATTAATAACTGATAAATCAAATAATATTGAAATAGCAAAATATGTTTTTGATGAATTTATATCAAGCGATATAGAAAAACAAAAAGTTATGGCATCTAATATTATCAATTATGAATCTTCATTATCTACATTAGCATTTTCTGAATGGTCGTTTTTAAAACCACAAAATTTAAAAGATGAAGATATCAATTATATGAAGATTTTTCTATATTATGAAGCAAATAATCTTTTCTTAGAAGATAATTTTATTTTTAATAATATTAGTAAGATAAAAGATTTATCAATTAGTTTTTATCATGGTAGATATGATATGGACTGCCCAATTTCTGGTGTTTATAAAATATATAAAAAATTAGATAATGCCAATATTACAATAATTCCATATGAAAGTCATAGTGGTGTTTTATTAAAAAGGCTAATAGCTGATGAAATTAATAAATATATTATATAATAATAATGTTTCATGTGAAACATTAAATTTATTAAAATGAGTGTCTATCAATAATATTTTCCCTTATTAAAAGGCTTCTGTCAAAATCTGTTGCTGGCATCCAACCGTCGGCTAATAATTCTTTAATATATATTTTATTATAACAAAACATAAAAAAGAATTTACTAAAACCCAATGTCATTGTACCTAATAAAATCATTATAAAAAACCATTTTAAATCACCTCTAAACAATGGAACAAAACTACCAAAAAATGTAACAGTCCATGAAAAACCAACTGGAACTGACTTTATTACTAGATTTCTTTTTAAATTTACTTCCATAATACATTTATAATTAAGTATTTAAATAATATTTTATTGTAATAATTTTAATTTTTCCATTATTTTATCAAGATGATTAGTAATATCTTTATTATCAATTTTGCTATAAACACATTCTTGAAATATTGGATGTCCTTTTACCATATTTTTTATATGTTTAGGACTTTTATCTTTTAAAGTTTGTTTAGCATTAATAATTTTATCAGCTAATTTAACATAAATTGAACCTATATCGCTAGCTACTTTATTATAGTAAGCTCTTTCATATTCGTCTGTCTTTTTTTTATCAAGTTTTGTAACATTAAAGACTATTGTTTTTACATAAAAACCAAAATTGTCTTCAATATCTTCTATTTTGTAATTAGTATCTTCAACAATATCATGTAAAATAGCACTAATTTTATAAATAAATATTTTATCTTCTGGTATATTGAAAAAATAATGATCTATAATTTTATCAACTTTTTTTAAATGAAATATATAAGGTAAAAAGCCACCATATTTTTGATTTTTATGATATATTTTTGCTAATTCAATAGCTTCTTTATATTTAAAATAATCTTTTAAAATTTTATTATTGAGATTGTATTGAGTAAAATTGTCATCTGGATTATAGGTTTTAAATTCTATAAAACAATTTAGAATATTATTTTTGTCATAAAATAAATAAAAATCTTGAATTTTACTCTTTAAATTTCTTTTTAAATATTGATAAATTTTAAATCTATCTTTAATATTATTATTTAATTTTATATCTTCTAATTCTTTTAAAAAGTTTTCTTTTTGATTTTTTATATAAATAATTTTCATAGTCTCTTATAAAGAAAATGGGGTTTTAAACCCCATTTATTAATTTATTAAGCTTTATTTGATGAACCAAAAACATTTTCGTTTTTAGCTTTATACATAGCCATTAAAGCCTCTCTAGCTGGTTTTAAATATTCTCTAGGATCAAATTTACTTGGATTTTCTTTCATAAATTTTCTAATTGCAGCGGTCATCCAAAGTCTTCCATCGCTATCAACATTGATTTTACAAACAGCCATTGATGCAGCTTTTCTTAATTGTGATTCAGGAACACCGAAAGCTTTTTCAATTTTTCCGCCATTTTCATTAATTATTTTAACAGCTTCTTGTGGAACAGATGATGCTCCATGTAATACTATTGGGAAGCCTGGTAATTTTTTTGAAACTTCTTCAAGAATATCAAATCTCAAAGGTGGAATATCTTCTTCTTTATCAACTTTAAATTTATAAGCACCATGTGATGTACCAATAGAAATTGCTAAGCTATCAACACCTGTCTTTTTAACAAATTCTTCAACATCATCAGGGTTTGTATAATGTGATTTTTCAGCAACAACTTCATCTTCAATACCAGCTAAAACACCCAATTCACCTTCAACTGTAACATCGTGAGCATGTGCATAATCAACAACTTTCTTTGTTTCAGCAATATTTTCTTCAAATGGTAAAGCAGAACCATCAATCATAACACTTGAAAAACCTGCATCAATACAGTCTTTACAAATATCAAAATTTGCACCATGATCTAAATGTAAAGCAACAGGTATTTCTTTTAAACCTTTTTCTTTTGCTATTCTTTTCATCATGTCAATAGCACCTTTTGCCATGCCTTTTAACATGTCAGCATCAGCATATTTTCTAGCACCTGCGGAAACTTGAATAATAACTGGTGATTGTGTTTCTAAGCAAGCTAAAATAATAGCTTGTAATTGTTCCATATTGTTGAAATTATATGCAGGAATTGCATATTTACCTTCATAAGCTTTTTTAAACATTTCTTTTGTATTTACAAAGCCTAAATCTTTATAATTTACTACCATTTTTATATATAAAATTATTAATATACTCTTATATTATAACCTATTTTTTAATTGTATAGATTTTTTTTTATAAAAGTATTAATTTAATATAATAGCATAATTATTCTTGCTAATGATTATAGAAAATATTAATAAAATTCTTTCTTTAAACTTCTTTGAAATAATTGTTTTAAACAATCTTTAATTGATAAATTATTATATATAACTTCATACAAAGCATTGGTAATAGGTAAATCAATTTCTAAATCTTTTCCCATTTCATGTACTGCTTTTAATGTATAATAACCTTCGCAATCTTTTTTAGTATTTTTATCACTAATATATAATTCACCATACATTCTATTCTTACTATGTTTTGAGAATAAGGTGGCTTCAAAATCACCTAAAAATGCAAGTCCACTAGCACTTCTATAATTTCCACCACATTTTTCTATAAATTTTCCAACTTCAAATATAGATCTAGACATTAAGGCACCTTTAAGACTAGAATAACCAAGTCCATCTAACATACCGGCAGCTATTCCAATAACATTTTTATATGCTCCACCAATTTCATTTCCAATTAGATCATTTCCATAATAAGGTCTAATTAATCTACTTTGCATTAAATCAATTACTATGTCTTTTATTTTTTTGTCATTACTATCAATAACAGCACAATTAGGAATACCCCTTGTATAATCTTGTACATGTCCGGGTCCTAATAAAACAGCAACATTTATTTTTTGTGTAATTTTTTCAAACATTATTTGTGATAATCTCTTTTTTTCTTCTATATCAATACCTTTCATAGCTAAAATAAATGTTTTATTTTCAACATTATATTCATTTATTGTTTTAGCTAAATCTTTTAAATTTTGAGCATTAATTGAAATTATAATAAAATCAGCTTTTAGTGTAAATTCTAAATCACTTGTTAATTCAATGTCATCTGGTAATGATAAATATTCATTTTTTCTAGTTTCTTTTAGACTTTGAAATGATTGTGAATTTTCAAGTCCATAAATATATACTTTATCAGCTTTTTTATATGTAGATAAATACCAAGCTAAAAAAGTTCCCCATCTTCCTGCTCCTATTACACTTACTGTTATCATTTTATCTAATATTATTTTTTTTCATATAATAATTTTTATAATTAAAAAATCAATATTGTTTTAGAAATAATATCGCCAATTCTTAGTTGACTTTTATATAAAACTAAATAGTATTATCAAATATTATTAATTTTTATAAAAATAATGAATAAAAAATATTATTTTACAAGTGAATCAGTATCAGAAGGACATCCAGACAAGATATGTGATCAAATTTCAGATTCTATATTAGATGCTTATTTAGCAAAAGATCCAAATGCAAAAGTTGCATGTGAAACATTTGCAACCACAAACACAGTTATTATTGGTGGTGAAGTTAGAACAACTAACGGAACATCATTATCAAATAATGAAATTGAGAAAATTGTTAAAGATACAATTAAAGAAATTGGTTATGAACAAGAAGGTTTTAATTGGAAAACTGTAAAAATTACCAATTTATTACATTCTCAATCCAGTGATATAGCTATGGGTGTTGATGTTGGTAAAGAAAACGAAGATGAAGGTGCAGGTGATCAAGGTATTATGTTTGGTTATGCAAGCAATGAAACAGAAGGTTATATGCCATCTGCAATATATTATGCTAATAAAATCTTATTTAATATAATGCAAGATATTAAATCTGGTAAATTAAAAGATTTAGGACCTGATGCAAAATCACAAGTTACACTTGAATATGTTGATGATAAACCTGTGAAAGCTGAAAAAGTTTTAGTATCAATTCAACATAGAGAAAATGTTAGTTTAGAAGATGTTAGAAAATTAATTGTTCCATATATTGAAAAAAGTTTACCAAAAGGTTGGATGCCTACAAATGAAAAAGATATTTTAATCAACCCAACCGGAAGATTTGTTATAGGTGGACCTGATGGAGATACTGGACTTACTGGAAGAAAAATTATTGTAGACACATATGGTGGTTATGCTCCACATGGTGGTGGTGCTTTCTCCGGTAAAGATCCAAGTAAAGTTGACAGAAGTGCAGCATATATGGCTAGATATTTAGCTAAAAATGTTGTAGCAAGTGGACTTGCTGATAAATGTTTAATTCAATTATCATATGCAATTGGTGTTGCTAAACCTTTATCTTTCTATATTGATTGTTATGGAACAAATAAAGTTGATGTAAATAAAATTCAACAAAAATTAGAAGAATTAGTTGATTTAAGACCTGCTAAAATCAAAGAAAAATTAGGTTTAAAAAAACCTATATACAAAAAGACAGCAGCTTATGGGCATTTTGGTAGAACTCCAACAGCTGATGGTGGTTTTGGATGGGAAAAAACTGATTTAGTTGATGAATTAAAAACTTTATTATAATTAATGTTTCATGTGAAACATTATATATATAATACATATTATAATATATAAAAACTTATATTATTTAAGGAAATATTAAAAATTATTAAATAATAAAATAAAATCAAAATAATTAATATTATTAATAAAATTAATATTTCCTTGTAATAATTAAGTTTTTTATTGTTTAAAATAATTATAAATATTAAAAATAAAAACTTGATTTTATAAAAATGCTAATTTTATAATGTTATTTGTTAGTAAAAACTTTTTAATAATATGAATAAAAAAATATTAGTAGCAATTTTATTGGGTCCTTCTCTTGTTTTAGCACAAGAAAAGATGATTATTAATGAACAAAAATTAAAAGAATTAATGACAAACAATGTTCCTTTCATTGAAAAAATTAATGCAATGGTAGTTCAATCAGATTTAGATTTATCACAATATAATCAAAAATATAGTACAACAGTAAATGGTCAAGCAAACTATAATGGTGTGGACGGTAGTGTATTTAATGGATATCAAGGACAATTTGAAGATCCAGCTAGAAATTATGGTTTAAGTGTAAATCAAAATTTACCAGTTGGTGTAAATCTTGATGTTGGTATTTATAATAATTTTGCAAAAACATATAATTATCAACCAGGTGAAAGTATTAATTCACAATATGGTTCTAGTTTAGAAGCAAAATTAACTGTTGATTTATGGAAGAATTTGTTAGGTTATACAGAAAGAGCTGAAAAATTGGGTTTAAAATTAAGTCAAGAAGAGACAAAAGAACAAGCAAAACTTGAAACTACAAAATTTTATAATGAAATTAGAAAAATGTATTGGCAATTAAGTGTAAATCATTCTCTTACAAAAATTTATGAAACATTAATTAATCAAGCTATTTTGCAAGAAAATAATGTTAGAAAAATGTATAGAGCTTCTGTTGCTGATAGAGGTGATTTAGCAAGAGCAACAGCTGTTGTAAATACTAGAAAAGCTGATTTAGCATCTTTACAATACAGTATAGAAATGCTAAAAAAAGAATTATCAAATTTAATTCCGGAATTAAATGATAAGGAGCTAGAATTTGAGTTTGGAACATTTGATGGTATTCAAAACAGTATAAAGGCTTGTTTTAATAAGATTCAATCACAAAAAGAAGTACCAATAAATGCAACATCATATACTAAAATTATTAATTATAAAGATGAAAAAATTAATGCTAACTTAAAGGCATTAGAAAGATATTCTGATCCTAATATTACATTAGAAGCAAAAGCAGCTTCATTAGGCTTTGGCAAAGAAAATAGTGATTCTTTTAGTGATATGAGTGATGTTGAAAGAAAAGATTACAGTATTGGTTTAAATATTTCTATGCCATTTGGTAGTGCTTATAGCGATACAAAAGAAAATCAAATGAAAGTATTAAAAATGCAACATAATGCATCAAAAAAAGAAATTATGTCTAATTTGATTTCTTATCATAATTATTTTTCTGTATCAATGCAAAAATTAATGAATGTTATGGAAGATCAAAAAAATTATAGAGATAATTTGAATATTAGAGTTAAAAGTATGAGAACAAAATATAATCAAGGTAGAGTTTCTTTAAGTGAATTAATACAAGATGAAGATGCATTATTTGAATCAGAACTTGCTTTGGTTAATAGCTATTATAATATTATTTCATTAATGATTGATTATTTCTCAATATTTAATGATTTTGAGTGTGATTTTAATTTAGCTAATGAATAATTATAAATAGATGCAAAAAATTTATAATTTTTGTTGACTTAAATATTAATAGCTAGTAGCTTTTAATCAGTTATTGAATTATATAATTATATAAAAAAGATTATGAGTGGAAATAAATTACCTTTAATGAGAAAAGCAGCTGCTGTATGGTTAGTTGATAATACTTCACTAACTTTTGAACAGATTGCTAATTTTTGTGGTATGCATGAACTTGAAGTTCAGGGTATTGCTGATGGTGATGTTGCTGGTGGTATTATTGGACAAAGTCCTATTGATAATGGCCAATTAACCAGAGAAATGATTGAAGCTTGTGAAAAAGATCCTAATAAACAATTGGAATTAAAAGAACAAGTTTCAGAAAGTGTTGATATTACCAGTAAAAAGAAAGGAAAATATACACCGATTGCAAGAAGAAGTGATAAACCAAATGGTATTGCCTATCTTTTGAAATATTATCCTGATATTACTGATGCACAAATTAGAAAATTAATTGGTACCACAACAACAATGATTGATTCTATTAGAAATAGAACTCATTGGAATATTAAGGAAATAACACCTAGGGATCCTGTTTTATTAGGTCTTTGTAGCCAATCTTTATTTAATCAAATAATTGATGAAGTAAAGAAAAATGCTGAAAAAGACGAAAAATAAAACAGCTAATACTAATTGTATTTAATTAGTATATTTATTATTTTATTAAAAAAAAATGTGAGAGTAAAATGGTTGAATTTTTAACTTTAAATGGTAGCATTAGAAAAGATTTAGGTTCTAGTAATACTAATAGATTAAGAAAAGAAGGTTATATGCCTGCTGTTATTTATGGCACAAATGGCAGTGATAACTTATATATTTCTATTGCAAAAAAAGATTTTGATAAAGAATATTTAAAAGGAAATATTGAAACAAAACCTATTGAATTAACTGTTGATGGTAAAAAATATCAAGTTTTAACATATCAAATTGATATTGATCCACTTACAGATTTACCAAGACATATTGATTTTATTAATATAAAAGATAAAAAAGAAGTAAAAGTTTATGTTCCAGTAAATTTTATTGGTAGAGAAAAAGCTCCTGGTTTAAAAAGAGGTGGTTTCTTAAATATATTAAAAAGAAAAATTCAACTTTATGTTGATCCAATGAATATTCCAGCTTCAATTGATGTTTATGTTGATTCAATGCATATCGGTAGTAAAATTAAAATCAATGATATCAAATTACCTGATAATATAAAGGTTGTTGATAAAACAAACTTTAATATTGTTACTGTTACTGGTAGAGGTAAATCAACAGATGATGCAGCTCCACAAGCAGCAGCTACAACAGAGGCAGCAGCAGCTACAACAGAGGCAGCAGCAGCTACAACAGAAGCAAAGAAGTAGTTTTATTGATAATTATTATTATACACAAAGTCCACTTTCTGTGGACTTTTAATTTATTCTGGACTCGTTATTGCAAAAATTGTTTGCAACTCGTGGCAATCTCATTTATTCTAGACTTGTCATTGCGAGGCTTTGAAAAAGCCGTGGCAATCTCAGCATGGGATACAATATAATTCATAGAATTCTCTTATTTTGTTTATTTGCAGATAATAATTTCTTTTTATTTTCTATTTTTGTATTAATTATTATAATTATATAATTAATTATTCTATTGGTGAATTTTTTTATTTTTTCTGTGAATAAATAAAATATCAGTGGTTTATGGATTGCTTCGCTTCGCTCGCAATGACGAAGAGCAGTGAGTAGTGATTTGCGGGGGTTGGCCTCCCTTTGTAAGGGGGGAAGTTGCGAAGCAACAGGGGGGTTGAGAAAAAATTGAAAATGAAAAATTGAAGCACAAAGTGGGAAAATGATATGCTTGCATAATCATTTTAGCTTGTTGTCCCACGAAGTGCGAAATGAACGAAGCATAAGAAATTGAAAATTGAAAATTAATATTTCATTTAAAATTAATTCTTTGACTTGATTAAAAGTAGTGAATTCTTTTTCTTTTTTGTTTTTGCATTAACCTTTTGCTGTTTGTGGATTGCTTCGCTTCGCTCGCAATGACAACACCCAAATATCGTCACTGCGAAGGCCATTACTCCTACATCGTCATTGCGAGACTTCGCAGAAGTCGTGGCAATCTATAAGAAATTGAAAATTGAAGCACAAAGTGGGAAAATGATATGCTTGCATAATCATTTTAGCTTGTTGTCCCACGAAGTGCGAAACGAACGAAGCATAAGAAATTGAAAATTGAAAATTAATATTTCATTTAAAATCAATTCTTTGACTTGATTAAAAGTAGTGAATTCTTTTTCTTTTTTGTTTTTGCATTAACCTTTTGCTGTTTATGGATTGCTTCGCTTCGCTCGCAATGACAAAAAAAGAACTGTCATTGCGAAGGCCATTACTCCTACATCGTCATTGCGAGAGTTGCTTTTGCAACTCGTGGCAATCTCGTTTATTCTTGGCTCGTCATTGCGAGAGTTGCTTTCGCAACTCGTGGCAATCTATAAAATTGAAATATTTATTTGTCTTAAATAAAGAATATTTGTATAAAATATTTGAAAGATTGAATATAAATGTAGAAAAGTTTATAATGAATATTTAAATTTAGCCCACTAATAATAATGGGCTAAATTATAATTAATAATAAAAATGTTTTAATTCTGCTAATAAATTGTCTATTGATTTTCCTTCTTGATTCCAATCTTCATATCTTGATTTATTTGCTTTACAAACATTATCAATTTCTTTCCATTGTTTCAATAATTCTTCCATATACATTAATGGAATCATATTATGAATATCAGAACCGCCTTGTAATGGTTCAGGGTGGGTTTCTGTAAATACACCTCCTAGTAAGCCAGTTGATAAAGCTACTCTAACCATATAAGGTGCCATATTAGAATCACCACCGGAAGTATTTCCCATAGCAGCAGGTTTTTGTACAGAATGTGTAGCATCCATTACAACAGGGTAGCCTGTTTGAGACATTATAACTATTGATCTAGGATCAACAACTAAATCACCATAACCAAAACTTGCACCCCTTTCTGTGAGACAAATATTTGAATTTCCACTTTTTTCGTATTTTTGTATAATATTTTTCATATCAGTTGGAGCTTGAAATTGTCCTTTTTTGATATTACAAGCTTTTCCAGCTTTTGCTATTGCAATAGAAAGATCTGTTTGTCTAACTAAAAATGCTGGTTGTTGCAACATATCAACATGTGGGGCAACAATAGCAGGTTGTTCGTTTGTATGAACATCAGTAAGTACAGGTGTTTTAAATGTACTTCTAATTTCATCAAAAATTTTCATACCTTCTTCAAGTCCAATGCCTCTTTTTGTATCAATAGAATTTCTGTTTGCTTTATCAAAAGATGCTTTGAATATATATGGTATTTCTAACTTTTCTGTGAGTTTAGTAAGATATTCAGCTATTTTCATTGCTAAATCTCTACTTTGTAATTGACAAGGGCCGGCAATTAATACAAAAGGTAAATCACCACCCATAGTAACTTCTTTTGTAATGCCACCACCAATTTTTATGTGTTTATATTGCATATTTCAAAAATTTATTTAACTTATTTAATATATAGTTAATATTTTTTAAAAAGTCAAACACTAGTATTATAATAGATATTGACTTATACAAAATTCAATCTACACTTATAATAGTGCACCCATAGCTTAATGGATAGAGCAACTGTCTTCGGAACAGTCGGTTGGGGGTTCAAGTCCCTCTGGGTGTGCCATTCTAATATAAATCAATATTTTGCATTAATTCTTGTTTTAATTCTTTTTGGTTGCCATCTACTTGTTTTAAAAAGTCATTAAAATCATTATCAAAATTAATATATAAAATATTATTTTTATATAATTTATTATCTATTAATTCATAATTTAGTATGTCTTTATCTAAATTTATAGCTTTAATTTGATTATCTATAAACATTTTATCTATAATAGTATCTATGAAATTTTTAATATCTTTTTCTTGAATATTATTTTTTAATAAACCTTTTTCTAATAAATTTTTTGTTTTTTCTTTGCTTTTACTCTTTTTTAATTCTTCTTCAATGTCTAAATTTTTAAGGAATTGATAACATTGGCTTAAATGAACCGCAGAACCAGCTAATGTTTTATAACCACCTTCACCTTTTACATATAATTTATATAATTCTTCTTTTGATAGTTCTTTATTTTTAATTTTTTCATCATTAGTTTTTTTAAAGTCAGTCCAGAAAAAACTAGGTAATTCATTTTCTTTTTGTTCCACAACACCAATACTTCCACCCATTTTAAATAAATTATTATTTTCATTAACCTTACAACAAGCTGGCGAAGCACAATCAGAAATAATACATATATTATTATGATAATTAAGTAATGTAGGCAATAATTCACCACTTGCTGTATGTTGCCCGTCAGTTATAAAGCCAAAATAACCTTGATAATCATTATCTATTAAATAAGAAGGTATACCTTCAATATCTCCTTTAAAATGTCCTTCAAGCATTGCATTATGAAAGTGTGTAAGCATTTGATATTTATTATCTTTTAATAAGTTTTGTATTTTAGCAAAATCTTCTTTTGTAATTTTTGTATGTCCGGCAGATATTGTAATATTTAGATTCTCTTTTAACTTTTTTATTAGTTCTATTCTATTATTTATATCTTTCAAAATTAATTCCGGAGCTATTGTCATAATAATAGGTAGATTTCCTAATGGTTTTAATATTTCTATAATTTGATTAATATTTTTTTCATTAAAATCTTTTAAATATTTTTCTGGATGTGTACCTTTATTTGTAATAAATGGTCCTTCTATATGTATTCCCCACAATTTAGGTAAAATTATAGTTTTATTATTAATTTTGTATTCTTTATCATTAAACGACATTCTTTCTAGTAGAATATCAACAAAATTTTGCATTTTTTCAAAACTATCGGTTATAAAAGTTGGAATAATAAAACATTTCCCATATTTTAAATGGTTTAGTTCAATTTTTAAAAATTGGCTAAGGTTATCTATATCATTAAATAATAACCCGGAGCCACCATTTACTTGAATATCTATCTTTTTCATAAGATTTTAGTTTTTTTCTTTAAAATAAACTTTATTTTAAGAAATTTCAATATAAAAATAGTTGATTTTTGAAAAATAATACTAATATAATTAGATTTAGATAAATTATTTAAGATATTGTGTCAATTTTTACAAAATCAAACATTGATAATCAAATGGATAAATCAGCTGATAAAATTTCAAATGGTTTGTTTGGTATTTTTTCAGGAAAGAAAATAGATGATGATTTATTAGATGAATTAGAAGAATTACTTATTGCAAGTGATTTAGGTATTGATATTACTAATAAAGTAATCAATGAAATAAAGAAAAATAAATATTCAAAATCTTCCACAACAGAAGATATTAAACTTATTCTAGCAAAACATATTAAGGAGTTTTTACGTAATTCTGAAAAACCTTTAATAATAGATGAAAAAAGAAAACCTTATATTTTAATGTTTGTTGGTATTAATGGAGTTGGAAAAACAACTGTTATTGGTAAAATTGCTAAAAAATTAAAAGAAGAAGGTAAAAAAGTATTAATTTCAGCTTGCGATACTTTTAGAGCTGGGGCTGTTGAACAACTTGAATTATGGTGTCAAAAAGTTGGTGTTGACATTATTAAAGCTGAAAAAGAAGGTATGGACCCATCGTCAGTTGCTTATAAAGCATTAGAAAAAGCTAAAAATGAAAATTATGATGTACTTTTAGTTGATACAGCTGGAAGAATGCAAAACAATATTAATTTAATGAATGAATTACAAAAAATTGAAAGAGTACTTAAAAAACTTGATGAAAAAGGTGTTGATGAAACAATTTTAGTTTTAGATGCAACTATTGGACAAAATGCTAAAAAACAAGTAGAAATTTTTAATAAAATGCTAAATGTATCTGGTATTATTATGAACAAGATGGATGGTACAGCAAAAGGTGGTATATTAGTTCCAATAGTTCACGACTATAAAAAACCAATTTATGCTATTGGTATTGGTGAAGGAGTTGATGATTTACAAGAATTTAATATAGATAATTATATTAAAAGTTTATTAAAATTAAAATAGATTTATTATGAAACTCATAGCACAGAATAAGAAGGCTAGACATGATTATGAAATTTTAACAGAATATGAAGCAGGGTTATCTTTGCTAGGTAGTGAAATTAAATCTTTGAGAAATGGTAGAGCAAATATTCAAGAATCATATATATACATAGATGATAATGGCAATGCTATAATATCAAATATGAATATTCCTGTTTATAGCATGACATCTAAATATTTTAATCATAAACCTACAAGAAATAGGCAATTATTATTACATAAAAAAGAAATTAATAAAATTGCTGGCAGTATTAAGACAAAAGGTATGACAATAATTCCCCTTTCTCTTTATATAAATGATAAAAACAAAGCAAAAATTAAAATTGCCTTAGGTAAAGGTAAAAAACTTTATGATAAAAGAAAAGATATAAAAGAAAGGGACTGGAAAAGAGATAAAGAAAGGATGCTAAAAGAACAAAATAGATAATATATTATGGTTTTTGTAATACAAGATGAAGATTTAGAAACATATAATAGTTTAAATAATTATTGTGATATGGCTGATGATTTAACTGAAAAAGTATCAACCAATAAAGAATTATCTATAAAACAAAAACAAGATATTTTGTATCCAATCATTGATGAAATTAAAGATCATGCTAACAAAATGATAGAAGATTATATTACATATTTAAAAGACAAGCAAAATATGACAAAATTACTTAAAGTAAAAGAAGATATTAATATAGTATTAGACAGAATAGACTACTTTAAGAATAAAATTTATGAAGTTTATGAATTAAATAGTAAGAAAAATGAATAATATTATAGTATTTTATTTAGCTGGACTAGCAATTAATTTAATGCCTTGCAACTTGCCAATGCTATTAATTAAAATTTATGATATAATTAAATATTCTCAAACAGAAAATAGTAAACAAAATGTCAAAATTAGTGCTATTGCATCGGCTTTGGGTATAATATTTATATTTTTTATATTTTCTTTATTTATTATATTATTTCAATATATGGGAAAGACTTTTCATTTAGGCTTTCATTTTCAAAATCCTTATTTTTTAATATTCATTATTTTAATGTTATTTTTATTTGCTTTAAATTTATTGGGACTTTTCCATATAAATTATTCACCTAAAATAATGAATTATTTACAAAATAAGTATAATAAATCAAAAGCAGTAAATAGAAATATTTTTATTGAAAATTTTGTAATGGCTAAATTTCTTGTAATATTTGCAACACCTTGTTCAATGCCAATATTAGGTTCTATTTTAGCTATGTCGCTTGCTAATGATAATTATATTTCTTTAATTATCAATTTTTTATTAATAGGGCTTGGTATGGCAACACCATTTTTATTGATATTAATAAAACCTAGTATTTTTGATTTCTTAAAGAAAAAGCAATATATTTTATATAACATGGAAAAAATAGTTATTTTAATTCTATTTTTAACTATTTTCTGGCTAATGACAATTTTATATTCAACTATTGGAATTCAAGCATTAATAATATTAATATTATTTATGGTAATGATAGTTTTGCAATTTAAATTTATTAAAAATATGAAGCAAAATCTTGCAATTACTATTATGATGGTTATTTTTGCTACGATTACACCTGTGTCGTTTTATGAAAGTGAAAAAGCTACACAATTACAAGATACTATATGGCAAGATAAAATTACATTAGAACAAATAAATAAATATGTAGATGAAGGAAAAACTGTTTTTGTGAATATAATGGCTAAATGGTGTATGATATGCAATTTAAATGAATTTACTGTATTATCTAAATATAAGGCACTTAATTATTTAGACAATGACAATGTTATTTCTATAAAAATAGATATTACACAAGATAGCAAGGAAGCAGAAGAATTTTATGATGATATTAATGCAATTTATGTACCAAAATATATAGTATTTAATAAAGATCATAGAGAAGGCTGTACTTTTACAGGAACATTAACAAGTAATAGATTTATAAAAGAATTAAATAAATGTGGTTATGTAAAGAATTAGCTATTTAAAACATAACCTTTGTTTCTAATAGTTCTAATATATTTAGGCTTTTTTACATCATCTTCAATTTTCTTTCTAAGTCTTGCAATAGCTACATCAATACTTCTCTCATTTAAGTCATCAAAAAGTAATTCTTCTCTTGTAAGTGGTTTATCTATATTCTTACAAAATATGTCTAATAATTTAATTTCAATATCTGTAAGATATATCATTTCATCATTTTTAGTCAATAATTGTTTATCAAAATTAAAAATATAATCACCAAATTCACAAATATTTTGTTTTGCTTCTTTGTTTTTGTTTAATATATTATTGATTCTAAGTATAAGTTCCTTAGGTTCAAATGGTTTTACTAAATAATCATCACAACCATTTTCAAAACACTTTGTTTTGTTATCTATATCACCCATAGCTGTTAGCATTATTGCTGGTGTTTTATTACCTTCATTTTTAATTTTAATCAAAAAATCTATACCCATTTCATCGGGCATCATTAGATCTACAACCATTATGTCAAATATGAATTTTGTTAATTCTTTTCTAGCTTCTTTTGTATTAGCACTAGTTGTTACAAAAAAACCATTTTTATTAAGAAATTGTTTTAACAATTCCCTAATTCTTTTATCATCATCTATTACAAGAATATGTTTTTTTGAAGTTTCCATAATAAATTTCAAAACTTACTAAAAATATGATAAAATATTATTACATATAAATCAATAAATATTTATCTTAATGATTCAATAGCTTTACCATAATCTTCATTTTTAAAGATATATGATCCAGAAACTAATACATTGGCACCAGCTTTTTTAACTTCTTTTGCTGTAATATCATTAATACCACCATCTACTTCTAAATCAATATCTTTTCCTGTTTTTTCAATCATTTTTCTAATCTTACTAATTTTTTCTAATTGATTAGATAAAAAGCTTTGTCCCCCAAAACCAGGATTTACTGACATAACTAAAATCATATCAAGTTTATCAATAATATATTCTAATACACTCTCACTTGTAGTTGGATTTAAAACTAAACCAGCTTTTTTACCTAATGCTTTTATTGTAGATATAGTTCTATCTAAATGTATTACACTTTCATATTGAACTGAAATAATATCGCTACCAGCTTTTGCAAATTCTTCAATATATAAATCAGGATTATCAATCATCAAATGTGTATCAAATACTTTATTTGTATATTTTCTAATATCTTTAATTAATTTAGGACCAAATGTTATATTAGGAACAAAATGTCCGTCCATAACATCTAAATGTATATAATCAGCTCCGCCTTTATCTAATTTAACAATTTCCTCTCCCAATTTAGAAAAATCAGCTGACAATACAGAAGGTGAAATTTTTATATTTGACATAATACTTATTTTTTTATTCTAATAAGAAAATACAATCTTTTTAAATTTTTTCAACACATTTATTATAATGTAAATCTTCCCCTAACAGAATTAGTATTTTCAATATTTTTATTAATTTTTTTTTAATATTTTTCTTGACAATAATATTTAATAAATAATAATTCTTTTATAAATTTTAATTTATAAAAGAAAAAAGGGAAATATAATTATGTCAAATAAATGTGATTTAACAGGTGTAGGTGTAATGAGTGGAAACAATGTTTCTAAATCAAAAAGAAGAACAAAAAGACAATTCTTGCCTAACCTTAAAGAAGTTGTTTTAAAAAGTGATGTATTAGGTGTAAACGTAAAATTAAAAATTGCTACTAATACTTTAAGAACTGTTAACAAATACGGAAGTTTAGATTCTTTCATAATCAACTACAAAGGAAACAAATTAACAGATCAAGCTAAAAAACTTAGAAAAAGAATTGAGAAAGCATTAGTTGAAAAAGGCTTATACAAAGATGTTAAAATCATCAGCAAAAAAAGATCTAATAAGAAAGAAGATAAATAATTAATATTTATATTATATTATATTATTATATATTTTATTATATTTTATTATATTTTATTATTATAGTGTTAGATATATTATCTAACACTATAATAATATAAAATATTTTTCTTTATTATTAAATTCTTTTGCTTTTATATTATTATTGGTAGTGATTTCTTTTTCTTTTCTATTTTTGTATTAACTTTTTGTGGTTTATGGATTGCCACGACTTCTGCGAAGTCTCGCAATGACGAATGGGGCAAGGGGTGGTATTCACAAACTCGTCATTGCGAGAGTTGCTTGCAACTCGTGGCAATCTCGTTTATTCTTGACTTGTCATTGCGAGAACCGAAGGTTCGTGGCAATCTTGGTATAGCAACCACCACACACAATACACAGCATTATTGCGAAGGACAATGCCTACACACCGTCATTGCGAGGGCTTGAAAAGCCCGTGGCAAGCTCAGTATGGTGTATAATTATTCATTCATGGAATTCTTTTTCTTTTTGATTTTTGTGTTTATTATTAGTGGTTTGTGGGGGCTTGCCTCCCTTTGTAAGGGGGGATGTTGCGAAGCAATAGGGGGGTTGAGAAAAAATTGAAAATTGAAAATTGAAAATTAATACATAAGAAATTGAAAATTGAAGCACAAAGTGGGAAAATGATATGCTTGTATAATCATTTTAGCTTGTCGTCCCACGAAGTGCAAAACGAATGAAACATAAGAAATTGAAAATTGAAAACTAGTTCTTTGACTTGATAAATAATAGTGATTTCTTTTCCTTTTCTATTTTTGTATTAACTTTTTGTGGTTTATGGATTGCCACAGGCCTTCGGCCTTCGCAATGACAAGAGGTGGTAAAAGGTGGTTAATTCTTTTATTTTTTCTGTAAAAGCATAAATTATTAGTGGTTTGTGGATTGCTTCGTCGCTTTGCTCCTCGCAATGACGAAGGGCAATGAATAGTGGTTATGGATTGCCACGACTTCTGCGAAGTCTCACAATGACGAAGGGGGCAAGGGGTGGTATTCACAAACTCGTCATTGCGAGAGTTGCTTGCAACTCGTGGCAATCTCGTTAATTCTTGGCTTGTCATTGCGAGAACCGAAGGTTCGTGGCAATCTTGGTATAGCAACCACCACACACAACACACAGCATTATTGCGAAGGACAATGCCTACACACCGTCATTGCAAGGGCTTAAAAAGCCCATGGTAATCTCGGTATAGCAAAATAGACACTAAAAGAAATAATAATATAGAAATCATTAATTGTGAAACTTTTAATATATGATATTATATAAATTAAGCCACCAATTTAATTGGTGGCTAATTTTTTGAATTAAATACCTAACAATCGCCTAAACCAATTTTCTTTCTTCTTTTTGTTTTTGTTATTATTATTGTTATAATTAAATTTATTATATTTATTATATTGTTTTTTATTTACTCTTCGTGGTGCTTTTTCATTAGATTCATAAATTTCTTCATTAAATTTATATTTTTTAATATCGTCGTTGCTAACTGAATATGATTCATCATCAAAACTTAAATTTACTTTACCCATTTTTTGTTGAGGTTCTAATTCTCTTTTTTCTTCTGGGGTTAAACCTTTTCTTTTTTTAAGAGTATAATTATTGTCTTCCATATGTTCATTACATTCAACAAAAACATAAATTCCATAATCTTTTTCAATATTATTAATTTCTCTTCTCTTAAAATTCAATAAATAATCACATAAATCTAATGTAGTTTTAACAACAACAACATTTATTTGTTTGTCATTTGATGCATATTTAATAGCTCTTAAAATACTTAATGCTACAATTTCTTTTGATTTAATTTTACCCTTTCCACTACATCGTGGGCAAACTTCACTACTTCTCTCCATAAAGCTTGCACCAAGTCTTTGTCTAGAAAGTTCCATTAATCCAAAAATACTGAGTCTTGCTATTTGAATTCTAGCTCTGTCTGTTGACATAGCATCTCTCATTGCTTTTTCAACTATTCTTCTGTTCTTTAATTCAAACATATCAATATAGTCAATAACAACCAAACCACCTAAATCTCTAAGTTTTAATTGTCTAGCAATTTCTTTTGCTGCTTCAACATTTGTAGCAACTGCCATTTCTTCAACCGTTTTTTCTTTTGTAGCTTTACCAGAATTTACATCAATAGCAACTAATGCTTCTGTTTGATCTATAACAATAGAACCACCAGAAGGAAGAATTACTTTGTTATTATATAATTCTAATAATTGATTTTCAACATTATATGATTGAAATAATGGTATTTTATCATTATGTAATTTTACAATAGGATTTTGATCTGGTGAAATAATTTTAGCTAAACTTGCAATAGATTTATAAGTTTCTTCGCCTTCAACAATAATTTCATCAATATCATCAGTATATAAATCTCTAATTGTTTTTTTAATAATATCATCTTCTGCATGAATAAAAGCTGGTGCTTTTGATTCTAGTGTTGTTTCTTTAATAGCTTTCCATAATCTAACAAGATATAAATAATCTTTTAAAATATCTTCCGGCTTTTTACCAACACCAGCAGTTCTTAATATTATTGATTTATCTTCTGCTACATTTAAGCTTCTTAAAATACTTTTTAAAATTTTTCTATCATTGATATTTGTAACCTTTTTAGATACCCCACCTCTTCCTGGTGTATTTACCATAAGAACACAATATTTTCCAGCAATAGAAATATATGTTGTCATTGCAACACCTTTATTTCCTCTTTCTTCTTTTAATACTTGTACTAAAAGATATTGTCCTTCTTTAATAACATCTTCAATTTTATATTGAGGTTCAATATCGTTATTGGTAATATCAGTTTCTTCATCAACAGAATAATTAGGTATAATATCTACATCACTATCTTCATTATCATTTGAAGAATTATCAAGATTTTCACTAGTTATAGTATCATCAATTTTTTCAATAGCTACATTGCCTTCATCTTTATTAATGATATTGTTTAAAGTTTCATCGTCAACTTGTTCGTTTTCGGCATTTACTAAAATTGTCGTACTATTAGAATCAGTTATAAAAACCCCATCAGCTTGAATATTATTATCAAGACTTTCTGCTGTTGATATATCTATATTATCAACATTTTCTGTATTTGATATATCTATACTATTATTAGTATCTTCACTACTTTTATCTAATTCTTCAACATTTTCTTCATTGACTTCTTTTTTTATTTCATCATTTATTTGAAAAAATTTAACTTCTTTTAAATTCTTTATCTCGCTTTTAGGAATATTATAATAGTCTGGATGTATATCTGAAAAAGGCAAAAAACCATGTCTATCACCACCATAGTCTATAAATGCTGCTTGCAATGAAGGTTCAATTCTGGTAACCTTAGCTAAATATATATTACCTTTCAACTGTTTAAAATTAAAATCCTCTCTATCATAATTTTGTAAAACATTATCTTCTATTAATGCTACCCTTGTTTCTTCCTTAAATGCTCCATCTATCAAAATTTTTTTACTCATTTCTCTCCCTACTTTAAACATTGCATTATAATACAATATTTGGTCTATTCATTCAATATATTAACAAAAATACAACAAAAAATTCTCTATTTATTCTAATTTGATTATATCAAATCAATACCAAATGTTTATTTGCAATGCCATTAATAAAATAATCTTCATAAGTTTATTGCTAAAAATTGCAAATAAATACATAAAAAGTATATTTATAAATATACTTAATAAAGTTTATAACCTTTTATTAAAAAAACAATAGTTTAAAAAAATATTTTTAAAAGCTTAAACTTCTACCAGTGTCTTTTTTATTACTGTTAGAATCTTTGTTAGAAATATCAGCCATATTACTAATTGATTGTGAAGATTTTCTTTGTTCTTCTAATACATTTACAAAACTTTTCATTGAATTAGAAATTTTATTTGTCACTTCTTCTTTTTCTTGTTTTTTCTCTGTTTCGCTTTTTTCCTTTTCATTATTTTTTTCCTTATTTAAATCTTTTTCACAATTTTGCATTTCTAGATATGTTAAATTATATTCCCTAAGATCTTTTGCCATTTCTACTTGTTGTTCTTCTGGAAATTTTTTTACAATACTCATAGCAACCTTTTCAAACTCTTGATTATTCATAGGTTGTTCAATAGGAATATTATGTTCTTTCATACCTTCTTCAATTAATTTAGAACAATCTTCTCCATATCTTTCTTTAAATTCATTTAATTCTTGGTCATAATCTCTTTTTGCATTTTCAAGTTTTGTAGACAAATATGTTTCATATGAAATATCTTTGCCATCATTTTTAGTCCATTCATTATAATGATGTAAATCTCTTAAATCTTCTTGTCCTGCTCTTATTTCTCCAACACTTATACCAGCTCTAATTTTGTCATCTTGCGATAAATTGTCCCAATTTTCATTTTGTGCTTTTAATGTTTCTGTAACGGGATATTCTACTCCACTATCTCTCATTTCTTTATATTGGCTAGATAAAGACATAGGATTATCATAACCAAGTTGATTTAAATTATTTTGTGCTGAATTAATAACATCTATTTTTTCTTGTGTTTCCATTTTTAAATCACTATTAATTTTATTCATAGTGTTGTCTTTTTTAATTTCTGGCATTGAAGGATCAAAATCTGGTATAATATCTGGTGTATCTACAATATTATCTTTACAACTATTTCTTACATTATCTAAAATATTTTGCATCATATCTCTAAAATACATCTCTTCCATTAATCTATTAGATAAATTATAACTTTCTGGCCTTTTTTGATTTTCACTATCAATTACTAAATCTCTTAATCTTTCTTGATTAGTTAATTCTTGTTGTTTATTTAATTCATTATTTTGTGATAAATTTTTATCAGGTTCAGGGGCTTTTTTATTTTCAAAAATTGCTTCTGTCATATATCTACTATTCATCGTTAAATCGTTTGCTTTAAGATTTGTTTTTCTAGCCTTTTTTATTCTATTTTTAGCTTGATTTTTTGCAAAAAAACCAATACCACCACTATAACTTCTGGATTTACTACTACTTTTACCATAACTTCTTGATTTTGCAGATTTTGAGGCTAATAAACCGTTATCTTGAATATTACTTAATGCTATACTTGCTGGTGTATTTAAAATATTGCTAAATGTTCTTGTAGCTTTACATACAACATTGGCAAGAAATTTATTAATCATATCAATAGATGTTAAAGGTATTGTAATTCCTTTCATAAATAGATATAATATACCATTAATAAATACTACTGAATATAAAAAATTGCTAAAAATTAATTTATTAAATAATCCACCATCACTTTTTAATGAATCTATGAATTTTTTAATTTTGACAATATTACCATAAAAATAGCTTTCCACGCTTGTAAAAAATTTTAAAAAAACATTTATTAAAATACTAATTTGCCAAAATAATAAAATTATAAGTATGATAAAAATACCAACAAAGCCACTCAATAAAGCTGGAACTATAACAAATAAAGATAATAAAATTTTTTCAAATAATGATGTATTTTTAATAAATTGAAATGAACCAATAAAACTTTTAAAGCCATTTATAGATTTATTAAATTCTTCTTTATATAATTGTGAAATTGTAAGCAAAAATGGTTGTTTTTCTGTTATTTCTTCGTTATTATTTTCTTCATTATTGTCTAATAATTTTTCTTCATTACTATTTTCTTCATCTTCTATATTATTTTCTTTTTCATCTTCATTTTCATTATATTCTTCAACATTTCCAATGCTTGTAAATTCATTTTGAATAAATTTTTCTTCTTTTTCAAATTGTTCTTTTCTCTTTATTTCATCTTTTAATCTTTTTTGTTCTATAATTTGTTGAATTTTTTTATTAATTTTATTTTCAACTTCTTTTTTAGTTATTTTTTGGTTTGAATTTTGTACTTCTGCTATAATTTCATTAGAAATTTTATTAATTATTTCATTTTTATTACTATTCATATATAAAATATTTACATAAACTATACTAATAATAGTATTAATTAATAAAAATACAAGTAAAAATTTATTATTATTGACTTTTAATTTAATTTTTATAAACTTGTGATGTATATATATAATTATATACATTTATAATTTATTAAAAATATAATAAAGGTAACGATATGAAAAAATTATTAGTAGCTACTGCTTTATTGCTTACATTATCAGCTTGCACAGGTACAAAAGGTACATGGGGCGGACAAAAGGTATGTACAAATGACTATCTTTTAGGTATTTCTATTTCTGAAATGATTAGTCCATGCAATAAATAATTTATTATATTTAATAAATAGATTGAGTGAAAATAAAAATTTTCACTCAATTTTATTGTAATCTAAACCCCCCAGTTAGACTGGGGGTTTTAGATTACAATAAAATGCCCATCTTGTAATGGGCATTTTTGGAAAAAATAAGATATATTATTTTTTCTCTGTATAATCAGCATCAACAACATCATCATTTCCAGTTGAAGATGATGAGTTAGCAGAACTATCTGTTGATTGAGATTCTGCACTAGCTCCACTAGTTGCACCAGCTTGTGCTTGTTGTTTATAAATAGCTTCACCTAATTTCATAGAAGCATTATTCAATTCTTCAATACCTTTTTTAATTGCTTCAAGATTTTCACCTTCATTAGCTTTCTTTAAGGCATCAATATTTTCTTGAATTTTCTTCTTTTCATCTTCGCTAACTTTATCACCATAATCTTTCAAAGCTTTTTCTGTTGAATAAATTAAAGTGTCAGCTTGATTCTTTGTGTCAGCCATTTCTTTTTTAGCTTTATCAGCACTAGCATTAGCCTCTGCATCTTTCATCATTTTTTCAATTTCTGCTTCTGTTAAACCACCAGAAGATTGAATTGTGATTTTTTGTTCTTTACCAGTACCAACATCTTTTGCAGAAACATTTACAACACCATTAGCATCAATATCAAATGTAACTTCAATTTGTGGCATACCTCTTGGAGCAGGTGGAATACCATCAAGATTGAATACACCTAATAATTTATTATATACAGCTATATCTCTTTCACCTTGATATACCTTAATTGTAACGGCACTTTGATTATCTTCTGCTGTTGAGAAAATTTGACTCTTTTTTGTAGGAATAGTTGTATTTCTGTCAATTAATCTTGTAAATACACCACCCATAGTCTCAATACCTAATGATAATGGTGTAACATCAAGTAATAATACATCTGTAACATCACCTTTTAAAACACCACCTTGAATTGCTGCACCAACTGCAACAACTTCATCAGGATTTACACCTTTGTGTGGTTCTTTACCGAAGAAATTTTTAACAACTTCTTGAACTTTTGGCATTCTAGTCATACCACCAACTAAAACGATTTCATCAATATCACTATTTTTCAAACCAGCATCAGCCATAGCTTTTTTACAAGGTTCAATACTTCTTTGAATTAAATCATCAGTTAATTGTTCTAGTTTAGCTCTTGTAAGTTTTAAATTTAAGTGTTTTGGACCTGTTGCATCAGCTGTGATATATGGTAAGTTAATTTCTGTTTCTGTTGTAGATGATAATTCTTTTTTAGCATTTTCAGCAGCTTCTTTTAATCTTTGAATAGCAAGTTTATCATTAGATAAATCAATACCATTTTGAGCTTTAAATTCATCAATCATCCATTTTTGAATTCTAGCATCAAAATCTTCACCACCTAAGAAAGTATCACCATTTGTTGCTTTAACTTCAAATACACCATCACCGATTTCAAGAATTGATACATCAAATGTACCACCACCTAAATCGTATACAACAATTTTTTTATTTCCTTCTTTATCAAGACCATAAGCCAAAGCAGCAGCTGTTGGTTCGTTAACTATTCTTTTTACATCTAAACCAGCAATTTTACCAGCATCTTTTGTAGCTTGTCTTTGAGCATCATTAAAGTAAGCAGGAACTGTAATAACAGCTTCTGTAACTTTTTCACCTAAATAAGCTTCTGCTGTCTCTTTCATTTTTTGTAAAATAAATGCTGAAACTTGTGATGGAGAATATTTTTCACCTTGTGCTTCTACCCAAGCATCACCATTTGCAGCTTCGACAATTTTAAAAGGAACTCTTTCTATATCCTTTTTAACTTCTGGATCTGTAAATCTTCTACCAATCAATCTTTTTACAGAATAAATTGTATTTTCTGCATTTGTAACTTGTTGTCTTTTTGCAGGTTCACCAACAATTTTTTCACCATCTTTTAAGAAACCTACAATAGAAGGAGTTGTTCTTCTACCTTCACTATTTTCAATAACTTTTGTGTTTTTACCTTCCATGATTGCAACACAAGAGTTTGTCGTACCTAAGTCAATACCTATTATTTTTCCCATAATTTTTCCTTTATAATTAATAATACCTTATAATTACTATATAGTTAAATAGCAAAAAAATACAATAGAATATAACTAAAAATTGTATATTTTTTTATCATTTATTTAGTAAAACTTTCAAATATTTATTGAAAATATTATATTTGATATTTAATTCTCTAAAATTTTCTAATAGATCTTCATTTCTAAATATATTATCTATTTCATCAATAAAATTTTGACAATTACTATTATTTATGGTATTACAAAAATCATTCATATTCTTATGATCTGCTTGCCCGAATTTTCTTTCAATTATTGAAACTTTATAGTCATTCTTATCATTTGAAAAATATAGTGTTCTGTCATTATCAACTATTATTATAAATTTATTATCTTTATCTATAACTATATCAGGATATTTTTGAAATATTGAAACTACAAGTCCCATTATAAAAAGTATAGCTCCAAAATATCTCCACTTTTGTTCCCATAACATAAACCATATTAAACCAAATAGCATTAAAGAAATACCTAATAAGGTTGGAGAAGGAAAAACAAAAACAGAATTAGGAATATTTACAACATATCTAGATATTTCTAATATTATTTCAATAGCCCAACCAGCTGGTATTAAGAAATATTTTTCAAGATTAAATGGCATTAATAATATTGATAATGTAGCTAGTGGTAAAGCTATAAAACCAGCCAATGGCACAGCTATTAAATTAGTAAACATATTAAAAGGAGTATAGTTATTAAAATGGTAAATAGCTATTGGAGTTGTTGAAATTTCTGTAATTATTGAAGATAATAACACAGCAAGTGAATAATATAATGGTTTTAGCCATATCTTGTTTGTATAAGTCTTGATGTTATGATCTTTTAAATATTTAAAACCAGCAACTAATCCTAAAACAGCTAAAAACGATAATTGAAAACTTGGATCTAAAACTAAATGTGGTTGATTAAATAATAATATACTACCTGCTAACATTAAAAATCTAAGAGTATCAATTTCTCTTTCTATTAATATAGATATAAAGAATAATAACGACATTATATAAGCTCTATTGGCAGAAACAGGAAAACCAGTCATACAAAGGTAAATAAAACCAACAATAATTGCAAATATTGCCGAAATTTTTTTAATATTATGTTTTAAAGCAAAATTTTCAAACTCAACTAATATTCTTCTTAAAATGCTAAATGCAAAACCCATAACAATAGCCATATGCAAACCAGATATTGAAATCAAATGTGCAAGTCCAGCATATGCCATATTATTATAATTAGTTGAACTTATTCTCCCTCTAATACCAGTTATAAATGATGCAACAATTGGTCCAGCTTCTGAATTAATATTTTCAATAATTCTTGTATTTAAGTTTTCTCTAATATTATAAATCTTATATTTTAGTTTTTCATAAAAAGAATGAGTATCAGGTTCTTTTCTGTCTCTTAAATAACCATTATAAGCAATACCACCAATTTCTTTATAAAATAATATTCTTCTAAGATTATAAGAATATGGATAAGCTTGTTTAGGAATTGGAATTAAGTTTGCACTAATTTTTACATATTCACCAAATTTAGGAATTTTACTTCTTGAACTCATATTAATTCTAATATTTTTAGGCAAGTTATGCATAACCCCATCTTTTGTAAAATATGGAGTCATATTATTAGAAACCCTTTGATCTTTATTTAATTTTCTATTTCTATATGCTTTATTAACTTCAACTACAATTCTAATTCTAGTCTCGTTGTCTCTTTGATAGTATGATATATCTTTAACAATACCTTCAATATTTACATAACCCATTCTATATTTTACTGTTGGTGCATTTATATTATCTGTATAGATTGACATTCTTATATAACCAATAGCCAACAAAAATAATGTAAATAGAAAAATTAGATAATCTTTTCTTTTTCTAAAAAGAGAAAACAATATTATAAATATCAATATAATACTATAAAATAGTAATCTATTAATATATGGAAATCTAAAATATGTTAAAATACCAAAACCGAAAATTATAGGACACCACAAAAGCCAATTATGATAATCATTAAAGAAACTATCATTTATAAAATTATTAAATCTTTCTAAATATGATTTAATTTTCAAACTGGCCTCTATTCTTAATATAAAAATATATTAATTCTATAAAATTATTTGACAATATAGATTATTTAATTTTATAACATTTTAATATGGTTTCTATATTAGGTCTAAATGGATTATGTTGTTCCATTTCAAAAGTATAACCTATACCCCATTTTTTCAAAGCATCTTTTATTTCAAAAAAGTCTTTTGGAGTATGATATACAGAAATCAATAATACAGGCTCAAACTCTTTAATTAATTCTTCAGCACCTTCTACTATTATAGAATATTCAGAGCATTCAACATCTAATTTTAATAAAGCTGGTTGACAATTCACACTATAACAGAATTCATCAGTTTTAATAACTAAAAAATCAATGTGTTTTTTTGATAATTTTGCATCACATACCATACCCCATTCATTTATACCGAGTACTTTTGTTTCTGTTTTTCCACCTAAACCTTTATTTACTGGAATTATTTTTCCATCCAATTTATTCATTTCTATTGTTTTAAGTAATATATTATATAATTCTGTCATTGGTTCAAATGAATAAATTTTATTAGGAGAAAAGGTATTTAAAACAACAGCACTATCACCAGTAAAAGCCCCTATATCAAAAAAATCTTTGTGTCTAATATATTTTCTAACTTCCTTAGGAAGAGTATTTATGCCATGTTGATAATAATAACTTGTAATATCCATATTTCCAGCACACTTATATTGTGATAATTTCTTTTGATTATTTTTATGATATTCTTGTTGTTCTTTTAATTCATCTTCTGTATATAAAAAATCATTATAGTAGCCTTCATTATCAAAACAATGAGATACATTTATTATATTAGCAATAAAAGGGATACAGTATAAATATCTAATTAAAAACAAACTAACATAATTTTGATTTTTTTCGTCAAAATCGCTTAAATAGTCTTTTATATAATTCACATCAAGACTACAACAATATAAGATCCAATCATTAGGCCACGAACCTTTGCCTGTATTTTCACTAAATTGACTAAGAATAGTTATTAAAAAATCTTTATTAAAATTTAATTGATTAGGAAATTGCTTATTAATATTTTTTTGAAATAATTTTAAATAATTGTCTATATATTTATCATCTTTTAGTAAATAAATTATATCTATAACATTACTATAATCTTGCATATATTTTTGAATATTTAATATTAGTGACATAATATAATACATATCTTTATTTGTCAAATTGAAAAATAAAAAAGATATAGTATTTTAAAAAAAAGAGTTTATAATATATTTAGTTTAACATTTAAATATTTATGGATACAATTAAATTAAAGGCTTACATAGTCAATCAACTTGAAGAAATGAAGGTTGAAAATATAATTTCTATTGATACAAGCAAAATTAGTTCACTTGCTGATTTAATTATTATTGGCGATGGACGATCAGGAAAACATATTGAATCAACAATGGAAACATTAAAAATTAATTTAAAAAAAGAATATGAAATTGAAGGTATAATGAATGGTACTGCTAATGATGGTTGGGTTATATTAGATTTAGGAAATATTATCATACATTTATTTATTCCACCAGTTAGAGAAATTTATAAATTAGAAGAATTATTTTATACAAAGAAATAAAGGAGATAATATGAGATGTCCATTTTGTGGAAATGAAGAAACATCAGTAAAAGATAGTAGAATTTGTGAAGATGGTGAAGCTATTAAAAGAAGAAGGCTTTGCCCTAATTGCGATGCTAGATTTACAACTATTGAAAAGATTTTAAGAAAAGAAATTTATGTTGTAAAAAAGAGTGGTCAAAAAGCTTTATTTGATAAAGATAAAATTATTAGATCACTTGAATTATGTGCTGGTAAAAATTTAACTGACAAAAAAATTGAAGGTATAACACAAGATATAGTAAAAAGAGTTGAAAGTAGTGGTTCAACAGAAATTAAAACTTCTGATATAGGAGAAATGATTATGGATAGTCTAGAAAGAATTGATAAAGTTTCTTTTATTAGGTTTGCATCTGTATATATGAGTTTTGAAACCGCTGAAGATTTTGATAATTTTATTAAAAAAATTACAAGCTAGATAAATAATACATAAAAACTAAATTTGCTTATAAATTATGGTAGTCTTGGTATGGGGGTGCTATGGTATTCAAGCAAAACTCGTCATTGCGAGAGTTGCTTTTGCAACTCGTGGCAATCTCATTATTCTAGGCTTGTCATTGTGAGACTTCGTAGAAGGAGTGGCAATCTCGTTATTTTTGGCTCGTCATTGCGAAGGCCGAAGGCCTGTGGCAATCTCGTTATGGGGTACAATTTCATTCACAGAATGCTTTTATTTTTGTTTTATTTTTATTCTTTTTTATTTACAGATAATAAATTCTTTTTATTTTCTGTTTTGGTATTTACTATTAGTGGTTTGTGGATTGCTTCGTCGTTTCACTCCTCGCAATGACAAAAAGAGCTGTCATTGCGAAGGCCGAAGGCCTGTGGCAATCTCGTTATGGCAACCACTGCACCTAATCCACATCGTCATTGCAAAGCTTTAAAAAAGGAGTAGCAATCCATTCTTCTTATTTTATCGTGCAATATCTACAAAAATAGTAAGTATAGGTAATAATACAAAACTATACATAATACTAAATATTATTAATTTTGTCTGTTATATTCTTAGTAATGAATTTAAAATTTAATAAATTGTGTTAAAAAATCTATCTCCTGCATCGCCTAAACCTGGCACTATATAACCATTATCATTTAACTTTTCGTCAATGGCTGTAATGTACATATTGATTTTAGGATAAAGGGATTTTACTTTGTTTATGCCTTCTGGTGCTGAAATTATATTTAATGAAGTAATATTTTCTTCTGGTATACCTTTATTAATATATAATTTTATGGCTTCAATCAGTGAACCACCTGTTGCTAGCATTGGGTCACATATGTAAACATAAGTATTTTTAGGTTGTTTAAAAGTTTCTGGTAATTTATTATAATACCATATTGGTTCTAATGTTTTTTCATTTCTACACATTCCTAAATGTTGCACTTTGAAAAATGGTAAGAATTTGCATAAATTATCGGATATAGCAAGTCCAGCTCTTAAAATTGGTACAATATAAATTTCATTATTATTGTCAATAATTTTTGTTTTTGTTTTTATAATTGGTGTTTCAGTTTCAATTTCTGCTAATGGAAGATTTTGAGTGGCATTTATAGCTAAAATGTCAGCTAATTTTGAAATAGCTTCTCTAAAATCTTTGCTATTGGTATTTTTATTTCTAATAATAGATAAATTGTGTTCCACTAATGGACTTTTAATTAAATTTACTTTTTCTAACATAATATATAAATTTTTTCTTTAATAATATGATATTTAATTCAAAAAGCAATGAAAATATTTTTATAATTTTGATAATAGAAATTCTTATTTTTTATATATTGACAATTATAAAAAATAAAATTATGATAATTTAGTTATTTTTATAAAATAATATTGTTATTAGTCTTTAAATATTGTAATGGAGTATTATGAAAAAAGTAGTTGCTAAACCTATTATAGATTTTAAAGAAAGATTAATTAATTTTTCTAATCTAAATTTTGCAGAAGTTTTAAGAAAATTAAAGACAGATTTTGATACTGGACTGGATGATGAAGATGTGGCTTATTGCCACGATAGATACGGTTATAATGAGATTGAAAATACTGAAAAAAATACTTGGTATAAAAGATTATATGAATCATTTATTACTCCATTTACGATAGTTTTGTTTATTATAATTGCTATATCATTTTTTACTGATTATTATTTTGCTCCTAAAAATGAAAAGGACTTGACTTCTGTAATTGTTATTTCTGTGATGGTGTTTTTGAGTGGTGTTTTGGATTTTATACAAGATACAAAATCAGATAAAGCTAGTGAAAAGCTAAAAGCAATGATTAGAACCACAACAACAGTTGTTAGAAATAATAAAAGAGTTGATATTCCTTTGAGTGAAGTTGTGCCGGGTGATATTGTGGTATTGTCAGCTGGTTCTATTATTCCTGCTGATTTAAGAATTTTGCAAGCGAAAGATCTTTATATTTCTCAATCGTCTTTAACTGGTGAGTCAGCCCCTGTTGAAAAATATGATAAAAATATGTGTTTATTGAAAGATAAAGAAAAAGAAATAAATATTAAAGAAGTATCACCATTAGAATTAAATAATCTTTGTTTTATGGGGACTAATGTAATTAGTGGAAGTGGTATTGGTGTTGTTGTATCAATAGGAGGTGAAACATATTTTGGAAATCTTGCTAAAAGTATATTACATAAAAAAATTGAGACAAATTTTGATAAAGGTGTAAAAGATATTGGTTTTATGCTTATTAAGTTTGTGGCAATTATGGCTGTTGCAGTATTTATTATAAATGGCTTTTTTAAGGGTGATTGGATTTCATCGTTTATTTTTGCAGTGTCAGTTGCTATTGGTTTAACTCCGGAAATGTTGCCTGTAATTGTGTCTACTAATTTAGCAAAAGGTGCTGTTGTAATGTCAAAAAAGAAAACTATTGTAAAAAATTTAACATCTATTCAAAACTTTGGTGCTATGGATATTTTATGTACTGATAAAACTGGAACATTGACAGAAGACAGAATTGAATTAGAATATCATTTAAATGTGCATGGTGAAGAAGATTGTAGAGTTTTTAAGCATGCTTATTTGAATAGTTATTATCAAACAGGTTTAAAAAATTTACTTGATATAGCTGTTTTAAATCATTTAGAGACAGAAAATGAAGAGTGTAAAGAAACTACAAAAAGATATCATTTAATAGATGAAATTCCATTTGATTTTAATAGAAAAAGAATGTCTGTGATTTTAAGAGATAATAATAATAATAAAACTCAATTAATTACAAAAGGTGCTGTTGAATCAATGCTTGATATTTGTAGTTTTGTTGAGTATAAAGGAAATGTTGAACCTATTACAGAAGAATTAAAGAAAGAAGTATTAAGCAAAATGGCAGAATTAAATAATCAAGGTATGAGAGTTTTAGGTGTGGCTCATAAAACTCATTTTACTGAAATAAAAGATAAATTTTCTGTTGCCGATGAAAATGAAATGGTATTTATTGGTTATGTTGCATTTTTAGATCCACCTAAGGAAAGTGCAAAAATGGCTATTGAAGAATTAAAAAAGTATAATGTAAAAATAAAAGTTTTGACTGGTGATAATGATTTAGTTTCAAAATATATTTGTCAAAAAGTTGGTATTGGTGATTGCGAAGTTTTAACAGGTGGTGAAATTGAATATATGACTGATGATAAATTAAGTCAAGTTGTTGAAAAATATGATATATTTGCAAAATTAACACCAGAACAAAAAGCAAGAGTAATTACATTATTAAGAAGCAAAGGACATGTTGTTGGCTATATGGGTGATGGTATTAATGATGCTCCTGCAATGAAAAAAAGTGATGTTGCAATATCTGTTGATACTGCTGTTGATATTGCAAAAGAAAGTGCTGATATAATATTATTAGAAAAAGACTTAAACGTTTTAACTAATGGTGTTATTGAAGGACGAAAGATTTTTGGAAATATTGTAAAATATATAAAAATGGCTACAAGTTCAAACTTTGGAAATATGCTAAGTATTTTAGTAGCTTGTGCTTTTTTGCCATTTTTGCCTATGTTGCCAATTCAAATATTGATTTTGAATTTATTTTATGATATTTCACAAACAGTCATCCCTTGGGACAATATGGATGCAGAATACTTAAAAAAACAAAAGAAATGGGACATAAAATCAATAAAAAGATTTATGTTGTGGTTAGGGCCTGTTAGTTCAATATTTGATTTAAGTATGTTCTTTATTTTATATTTTATATTTAATTGTAATGATGCCAATTCTCCTGAAAAAGTTGCAATGTTTCAAACTGGTTGGTTTATATTGAGTTTAATTACTCAAACTATAATCATTCATTTTGTAAGAACAGAAAGAATACCATTTATTCAAAGTATTGCAAGTAAGCCTGTATTATTAATGAGTGGAGTTTTAGTATTTATAGCTTTAATTATTCCATATACTTGGTTGGGTGAATATTTAAAAATGACTCCTATGCCATTAAGTTATTTTGCTTGGTTATTCTTATTATTATTCTTATATATTTCTGCAATGAGTTTGATAAAGAAAATTTATAAGAAAAAATATAATAATTGGCTGTAAATTTTAAATAATCTATTGATATTTATATTTCAAAATTTATTATTGAATTATTGTGTAAATAATAAGATTAATAGGAAATGGAGAAGAAAAAGTATTATCCTGATGCAGATCAAAATTTAGATTTTTCAAAAATGGAAGAAAAAATATTGGACTTTTGGAATAAAAATAAAATTTTTGAAAAATCTATTGATATTAGAAAAGATGGTGAAGAATTTGTTTTTTATGATGGTCCTCCATTTGCTAGTGGTTTACCACATTATGGACATATGCTTGCTGGTTATATAAAAGATACTTTTGCAAGATATCAAACAATGTTAGGAAAAAAAGTTGAAAGAATTTTTGGTTGGGACTGCCACGGCCTTCCAGCGGAAATGGGTGTTGAGAAAGAAAGCGGTATTAGTGGTAGAAAAGCTATTGAAGAATATGGAATAGATAGATTTAATGATTTATGTAAAACTTCTGTTATGAAGTATGTTAATGAATGGAAACATTATGTAAATCGTTCTGGAAGATGGGTTGATTTTGATAATGGCTACAAAACAATGAATCTTAAATATATGGAAAGTGTTATATGGGTATTTAAACAACTATATGACAAAGGTTTGTTATATGAAGATTTTAGAGTTATGCCATATTCTTGGACTTGTCAAACTCCTGTGTCTAATGCTGAAACAAAACAAGATAATTCATATAGAGAAAAAGCTGATAAAGCTATTACAGTAAAATTTAAGTTTACAGAAAATTCTATTAAAGAATTTAAAGAAAGATTAAATAATGAAACAATTAATAATATAACTTTGCCTTTTTATTTTTTGGCTTGGACTACTACTCCTTGGACTTTGCCATCTAATTTAGCACTTGCTGTTAATAAGGATGTCGATTATGTATTAGTTGAAAAAAATGAAGAGTATTATGTTATTGGTAAAGAAACACTTGGAAAATATAAAAAAGAATTAGCAATTGATGAAGAAGGAAATTTTAAAATTTTAGTAGAATTTAAAGGTGAAATTTTATTAGGTTTATACTATGAACCAATTTTGCCATACATTAAAGATTTACCAGAAGTTCAAGAGAGTAAAAATGCATTTAGTGTTTTACATGGTGATTATGTTACAACAACAGATGGTACAGGTATAGTTCACACAGCACCAGGTTTTGGTGAAGATGATAATATTGTTTGTAAAAAATATGGTATACCAACTGTATGTCCTGTTGATGATGCTGGTTGTTTTGTTGCACCTATTAATGATTATATTGGAAAGCAAGTTTTTGAAACAAATGACCCAATTATAATTAAATTAAAAGAAGAAGGCAAATGGTTAAAGACAGAGCAATATTTACATAACTATCCACATTGTTGGAGAACTGATGCACCTTTGATTTACAGGGCTTTATCTTCTTGGTATGTAAATGTTGAAAAGATTAAAGATTTAATGATTAAAAATAATCAAGAAATTAATTGGATTCCAGCGCATGTAAAGGATGGAAGATTTGGAAAATGGCTTGAAGGGGCAAGAGACTGGTCGATTTCTAGAAATAGATTTTTTGGTTGTCCAATTCCTGTATGGAAGAGTGATAATCCTGACTATCCTAGAATTGAAGTTTATGGTTCCATTAAAGAATTAGAAGAAGCTTTTGGTGTTGAAGTAAAAGATTTACATAGACCATTTATTGATCAATTAACAAGACCTAACCCTGACGATCCTACTGGAAAATCAAAAATGGTTAGAGTAAAAGATGTTATGGACTGCTGGTTTGAGAGTGGTTCTATGCCATATGCACAAAAACATTATCCTTTTGAAAATAAAGAATGGTTTGAAAAACATTTCCCAGCTGATTTTATTACAGAAGGTGATGGACAATTAAGAGGTTGGTTCTATGTTTTATTAATTTTATCTACTGCTTTATTTGATAAACCGGCATTTAAGAATTGTATTTCTTATGGTATAGCCGTTGATGAGACAGGTAAAAAATTATCAAAAAGACTTAGAAATTATGTTGATCCATTAGATGTATGTAATTTATATGGTTCTGATGCTTTAAGATGGTTTATGATTAAAAGCCCAGTTTTAAAGGGTGAAGAATTAAGAATTGATAAAGATGGAAAAGACATTAAAGAGACTTTAAGAATGTCAATTAAACCTGTTATAAATTCTTATAATTTCTTCTGTATGTATGCTAATAGTGATGGCATAAAAGCTAAAAAAATCAGTAGTTCAAATAATATAATGGACAAATATATTTTATCAAAATTAAAAACTACTGTTGAAAATATAAAAAATGCTATGGATTCATATACACCATCAATAGCTTGTAAAGAATCAGAAGAATTTTTTGAAGTATTAAATAATTGGTATATTAGAAGAAATAAAAATAGATTCTGGAAAGCTGAGTTTGATGATGATAAGATTGAAGCATATGATACTTTATATACTGTTTTAAATACAATGTGTGAAGCAATTGCTCCATTAATGCCATTTACAACTGAATATATATGGAAAGGTTTAAATCAAGAGATATTATAATATTATAAAAAAGAATATTATATATAAAAATAGAATCTTGTGAAGAAGAGAAATATAAGTATAAAAATCTTGCTGATTGAGAGATCAGCCAATCAGCTATAAGAAGATATTTTACAGAATTATATAAAATTTTACAAGGTAGAAAACTATTTCAAATAAATAAGTTGTTAAGAAGATAAAATATTTTTAATATAAAATATAGAAAAAAATATTATTGATAATATTGTTCTTGATGTAAAATAAAAAACAAAAGAACTAACTAACCCATAAATTTTTTGTTGACAAATATTAATTTTTTAAATAAATACATATAATGTAGTAATATTTTTATATAATTATGAATAAAGATAAATTAAAAAATTTACTTCTTAATGAACCTTCAAAAGAAGATATTTATAAATTAATTCAAGTTGAAGAAAAAGCTGGTGATTATGTTAAATATCTTGTATCAGATGATGGCAATACAGAAAATGAAAATCTTATTACTGTTGATTTTAGTACTGATCCAATTACTATATATGCTTTTCAAGATGGTGAAGAAATTATTAGTTTAGAAATTAAAGATGGTATTTGTCAAAATTGGATAGAATTAGCAGAAGAAACTTATAAAAATTTAGAATCGCCAGTTATAGGTGATTAATTATATTATTTGTTTATGAAAAAAATTTTTACAGCTTTTATATTTTGTTTGCTATCTATTGTAGTCAGTGCCAAGGAGTTAAAAATGGAAAATTTAAAAAGCGATGTTTTTGCAACTGAAAATAATAAAAAAATAGAAATATTTTTTATTAAGCATGCCAGTTTGATTATTAATTATGATAATAAATTAATATATATTGATCCCATTACTGAATATGCTGATTTTTCTAAATTTCCAAAAGCTGACTTAATATTAATTACTCACGAGCACTATGATCATCTTGATAAACAGGCTATTGAAAATTTATCAAAAGATGATACAGAAATTATTTTAAATTCTAATTCTCAAAAAATATTGAATAGTGGAAAAATTATGTCTAATGGAGATGAATTAGTAGTTTTAAATAATATTAATATAAAAGCTGTACCAGCTTATAATATTATACCAGAACATTTACAATTTCATCCAAAGGGAAGAGACAATGGTTATGTTTTAACTCTTGATAATATAAAAATTTATATAGCTGGTGATACAGAAAATATTGATGAAATGAATAATTTAAAAGATATTGATATTGCATTTCTGCCAGTAAATCAGCCATATACAATGACAATAGAACAGGCAAATCTTGCGACAAAGATGATAAATCCTAAAATTCTTTATCCATATCATTATGGAAATACAAAAATTGAAGAATTGTCTAAATTATTAAAAGAAAGTGATATTGATATTAGAATTAGAAATATGGAATAATTTTAATAAAAATACATAATACTGGAACATTTTCCAGCTTTTCCACCAAGCTTTTCAGTATTAATATTTTATCTGATTGAATATAAAATGTTTAAAATTTAATTGATGTGAAGATTTTTTTTAATAATTTTGATATTTTAGATTATTTATCTTCATAATTTTAAATTATTATATATTAGTTTATACTAATTAATTAAAATATTCTATATAAAAAAGCTTAATAAATTGTTTGTTACAATATATTATTATATCTTTCTATTATTGCTATTAATAATTATGTTTACAAATTGCTTTGTTGTTGTACTTCAAGTAATGAAGAAGAAAAATAATGACATTACAGTACACTTGTCATTGCGGAGACTTGTAGCAATCTCTTTATACCCAGCTGTCATTGTGAGAGTTGCTTGCAACTCATGGTAATCTTAGTATGGAATACTGAGAGATTTAACCAAGATTTGCCATTGTAAAGACCAAAGGCCTGTGATAATCTATAATCGCTAATGTTTAATTCAAAAATAGAAAAATGCAATGTAAAATAAAGATTATGTAAATGTATTGCTTTTCAATATATAAAAAATATAACTTTATGATGTTAAAAAAATATGAAAAAAATTTTAAAATTTTTCTTGACTATTAAAAAAATGTATTTTATAATTGATGAGGTGAGATTCGGAAACTCCAAAAATTAATTTGAAAGTCTGAACTTTTTTAAAAAAATAAAAAAAGTTTAAAAAAGTTGTTGACATTTAATTTTTTGTGTTTTATAATTTATCTCGCAAGTTGTTTTTAGATTGTAAATAATATAAATTATCACATGGGAAAAATAATAAAGGTGATAGGACGACGAATAGTCAACTTACTCATTTTATTATTTTGACAACGTCAATTTAAGTTAGAGTGAGATTAGACTTTGAAATTTTAAAAAATTTAAGAGTTTGATCCTGGCTCAGAACGAACGCTGGCGGTATGCTTTAACCATGCAAGTCGAACGAGAAAGTGTAGCAATACATGAGTAAAGTGGCAAACGGGTGAGTAACACACAGGAATCTACCTAGTAGTGAGGAATAAGCACTGGAAACGGTGTCTAATACCACATAATACGGGTATAGAAATATATCCGGAAAGGGCTAGTAGCAATACTAGTTCGCTATTAGATGAGCCTATGTCGGATTAGCTAGTTGGTGGGGTAATGGCCTACCAAGGCAATGATCCGTAGCTGATCTGAGAGGGTGATCAGCCACACTGGGACTGCGACACGGCCCAGACTCCTACGGGAGGCAGCAGGTGGGAATATTGGACAATGGGCGAAAGCCTGATCCAGCAATACCGCGTGAATGATGAAGGCCTTCGGGTTGTAAAGTTCTTTTAATAGGGAAGATAATGACGGTACCTATAGAATAAGCACCGGCAAACTTCGTGCCAGCAGCCGCGGTAATACGAAGGGTGCTAGCGTTGTTCGGAATTATTGGGCGTAAAGGGTGTGTAGGCGGTTTCGTAAGTTAGTTGTGAAATCCCGGGGCTCAACCTCGGAATTGCGGTTAAAACTACGGAACTAGAGTATGATAGGCGATGGCAGAATTTCTAGTGTAGGGGTAAAATCCGCAGATATTAGAAGGAATACCGGTGGTGTAGACGGCTATCTTGGTCATTACTGACGCTAAGACACGAAAGTGTGGGGAGCAAACAGGATTAGATACCCTGGTAGTCCACACTGTAAACGATGAACACTAAATGTCTGGAATTTATTTCTGGGTGTTAAAGCAAACGCGTTAAGTGTTCCGCCTGGGGAGTACGGTCGCAAGACTAAAACTTAAAGGAATTGACGGGGACCCGCACAAGCAGTGGAACATGTGGTTTAATTCGATAGTCCACGAAGAACCTTACCAACTCTTGACATCCCGATCGCGGGTACAGAGATGTACTCTTCAATTCGGTTGGATCGGAGACAGGTGATGCATGGCCGTCGTCAGCTCGTGCCGTGAGGTGTTAGGTTAAGTCCTTTAACGAGCGCAACCCTCGTCCTTATTTGCCATCAGGTAATGCTGGGAACTATAAGGAGACTGCTAGCGACAAGCTAGAGGAAGGTGGGGATGATGTCAGGTCATCACGTCCCTTATGAGTTGGGCTACACATGTGTTACAATGGGAACTACAAAAAGTTGCAAAGGGGTGACCCAGAGCTAATCTCTAAAAGTTCTCTCAGTTCGGATTGCAGACTGCAACTCGTCTGCATGAAGTTGGAATTGCTAGTAATCGTAGATCAGCACGCTACGGTGAATACGTTCTCGGGTCTTGTACACACTGCCCGTCACACCATGAAAGTTCTTTTCGCCTGAATTATGTGAGCTAACCGCAAGGGGGCAGCATAACACGGTGGGGGGGATGATTGGGGTTAAGTCGTAACAAGGTAACAGTAGGGGAACCTGCGGTTGGATTACCTCCTTTAAAGAGAATTAAAGTTAACCTTAGGGTTATACTTTCAAGATCTCCATATATTATGCCTATCGCCTTTATTATTTTTGTCATATAGATGATAATTTGTATTGTTTAAGCCATCGAGAAATCGATGGCTTTTTTTGTAATCTAAAACCCCCAGTTAGACTAGGGGTTCAGTTTAGCTTTAGCGATGAAACATTATGACATAGTCGCATTCCATTTGTTTTAGTTTATTCTTGTAAAAATACTCCATTTCTTTCAGCAAACTGCGCCCATAAGTTGTCAAATATCAGTATAAACACTGTATTCTCCAACATTTAGGGCTTGTTTTGTTTAACTATACTTAAGGATTTGCTGTATAGTTTATTTTATTATTTTATAAACAAATGGAGACCATTATTATGATAAATAATAACGATATTAAAAGTTTAGCACATACAAAGTGGAATTCTTTCAGCAAACTGCGGGCATAAGTTGTCAAACTTTAATGTAAACATTAAGTTTTCCAACATCTAGCCCTTGTTATTCCTTCGGCAAACTACGAACAAACGACAAGCTACCAATTACAAGCAAGCTTGCATTGGTTTGTTCTTGTTTTGCAAGTACCATATAGTATTTGCACCAAAATTTAGAAGAAAAGTTTTTTATGAGAGTAAAAGACTTGAAAACAAGG
>CALXVQ010000007.1 GCA_944392135.1 uncultured Rickettsiales bacterium | reverse complement strand
TTATGTATTTCTTGATTATTACCAGTATAAGAAGGAAATTTAATTAAGTTTTTTACTAATTCAATAACATCCATAATTAATTTTAATTTATTTACATAAAATTAAATATTATATTTTTATTTGTTTTTGTCAATAGTTTTAATAATTAATATTATTTTTTATATATATTTTTTAAATTTTTATAATATTTTCTTAATTTTTTATATATATAATACAAATAATTTTTAGATAATTTATTATAAATCAAAGATATTTTTATAAAATATAAAAAAATCACCAGTTTTATCCAGTGATTTTTGTTTATAGTTATAATGTAATCAAATTATATGTTAAATGTATTTTGTTGTTGTTTATTATTTCTCTCTAAATATTTCTCAACAAATGTTTTGCTTTTTTCTTGTATTGGAGATATATTTGCAACTTCATTTTCTAAAATAGTATTAAATTTCTTATTTATTTTAGTCATTGGTGTATAAGTATCTAAACTATTTTTAAAATTACCTTTCCCAAGAACTAACATTCTGTTTTCTTTTACTTTAAAAGTATTTGGAATTTCTGTTCCTTCTTTGCATTTTTTTGTTGCCTTTTTACCTTTTTCAATAAGATCTTGAATTATTTTATCCATTTTTTCTTTTGATGTTTTATCATGATATGGTGAAAAATCTTTATCTACTGCATCTCTTAAAAAATCCTTTAAACCTTCATCTATTTCTTTTTGTGATTTGCCACCAGCCCATTCTGCAAGATTATTTAGCATATTTAGAAGCCATAATTGTCCCTTTTGAGCAAAGAATATTTGTATAGTTCTATATGATGAATCACCAAAAACTTTATGGTATCTATCCATTTGTTGTTCCCTTGTATCACAAAATGCATAGTCATAAATTTTAAAAGCTAAACTATCAAGATATTCCCCAACATTTCCAAATTTTTTATCTTTAAAAATATTGCTAAAAGACAAGTCTTCGCACATATTTTTAAAAGCTTTTTGTATTATGTTATGCACTAGCAGATGCTATTGTATAAAATTTTTCATGACATAAATATCTTAATTCTTTTTTATTATCGTACACATTTAAAATTTTTTTAAAACTTTGTGATAAAAGATTAACCAAATCATCAGTATTAGCTTCATACCTAGCTGATAAATGCAATGTTTTCAATGGTAAATCTATATCTTGGTATATTGTCATTTATTATAATTATTATTAATATAACACTATTATAGCATAAAAAAAATAAAAAATAAAGAAAAATTTTATAAAATTTACATTTTTTTTATAAATAATAAAAATTGGCCTTTTTTCAAGGCCAACTTTAATAGATAATAATATGAATTATTATTTCCAAATAGTACATAAGTCTAACATTCTGTTAGAATAGCCCCATTCATTATCATACCAAGAACCAACTCTTACGAATTTACCGTTAAGAACTTTTGTTTGTGATACATCGAAAATTGAGCTGTGTGGGTTGCCCATCATATCAATAGAAACAACAGGATCTGTAACTACTTGTAATACACCATGCATTGAAGGGTCTTTAGCAGCATTCATCATGATTTCATTAACTTCTTCAACTGTTGTTTCTTTTTTAGATACAAAACTTAAATCAACGAAAGAAACATCAGGGGTTGGAACTCTAATTGAAACACCATCTAATTTTCCTTTCAATTGTGGTAATACCAAAGCAACAGCTTTTGCAGCACCTGTTGATGTAGGAATCATTGATAAAGCACCAGCTCTTGCTCTTCTTTTATCTTTATGTACTTTATCCAATATATTTTGATCGTTTGTATATGAATGAATTGTAGTCATATGACCTTCTTCAATTCCAAGAACTTTATCTAATGCTTTTGCCATAGGAGCTAAGCAGTTTGTTGTACAAGAAGCATTAGAAATAATTGTATCAGAAGATGTTAATTGTTCATCGTTAACACCATAAACGATTGTTTTTACTTGATCAGGAGTTTTTGTAGGGCCTGACATCATAACTTTTTTAGCACCAGCATTGATATGTGGTTGTGCTAATTCAGCTGTTAAGAATAAACCTGTACATTCTAAAACAACATCAACACCTAATTCTTTCCATGGTAATTTAGAAGCATCTCTTTCTGAAACAACTTTGATTTTTTTGCCATCAACAATCATAGAATCACCTTCAATTTTTGCATCATATTTGAAAGTTCCATGAACTGAATCATATTTTAATAAATAAAGATTTGTATCTAATGGTGCTAAGTCGTTTATAGCAACAATTTCTAAATCTTTGTATTTTTCTTGATTTTCGAAGTAAGCTCTAAGAACACATCTTCCGATTCTTCCAAAACCATTAATAGCAAGTTTCTTTGTCATATTTTACCTATTAACTTTTATTAATAAAAATTAAAATACTTTATTCACTAGATATTTTTAAATCATAGTAAACAAGCATTTTAGAAAATTCTGTTAATGAAATCTTAACAGTAATTTCCTTCATCCCGCCAGCAACTTTCAAGTCGCGAACGGTAAACCTAATATACATTTCTTGTCCATTTTTTAATTGTGATAACATTAATTTTTGTTTTGTAGGTGAAAAAGGTATAACACCATATCTATCTCTTTTTTCAATAATATCCGATGTAATTAATGGATTTTTATCTATTTTTACTTTAACATCTGTTGTTTCTAATGCTGATGGAATCATAATAACTACTTGATTTGCTATTTTATTATTAGGTTGAATATATACAGAAGATGTATTATTATAAAATGTTGTAAAAATTTTGCAATTAGCATCTTCCATCATAACATCTTCTTCACATAATACAGTCCAATCTCCAAACTTTTTTTCTTCTTTTGTAATATTATCAATTACTTCGGCATATAAAAATGAAGTAAATAAATAATATAAAAAAATAGCAAAGTTAAGTTTTTTCATAATCACAAAAAATTTAATCAATAATATATATAAGTATATTTATTTAAAAAGTAAAGTTTTTTATTTTATGATATAAAAAATTGTTATATCATTTAGTTATATCTTTTGCTAAAATAGAAAAATAATAAATAATGGTTGTGTTTTTAAAAAGATATTTTTATAATTATTTTGTGTTTATTAAAAATATAAAGGAAAAAATATGCCAAGAGTAGTTGTAACAAAAAATTATAATGATATAGCTGATGCTCCATCTGCTTGTCCAGTTCAAGCTTTCAGAAAAGGAGAAAATGGAGAATTAGTTATTGATCCTAATGTTTGTATTGATTGTGGTGTTTGCCAAACAGTATCACCAGAAGGTGCAATTTTAGCTGATGACGAAGCTCCTGAAGATGCTGTAAAATATAATGAAGAAAAATCAGCTGAATGGCCAGAAGCTTAATGAATACAGAAAATAAAATCTTAATTTTAGAAAATATAAGTAAATCTTATAAACAAAGTGAAGGATCGCTTGAAGTAATCAAGGATTCTTCATTGTTTGTTAGAAATAAAGAAACTGTTGCATTTGTTGGGCCATCTGGTTCCGGCAAGACTACATTATTACAAATATGTGGTTTGCTTGACACTCCAACAAGTGGTGATATTTATATAAATAATCAAAATATTAAAAATTTAACTGATATACAAAAAACTATTATCAGAAGAGATAATATAGGTTTTGTATTTCAATTTCATCATTTATTGCCTGAATTTTCAATTCTAGAAAATGTTATATTACCTGGACTTGTTAAAAATACAGAAAAGAAGAAAGAAATTGAAAAAAGAGCAAAAGATATTTTAGATGATTTGGGGTTATCATCAAAAATCAAAAATAGACCTTACCAATTATCTGGTGGTGAAAGACAAAGGGTTGCTATCGCAAGAGCAATTATCAATAATCCATTAATAATTTTAGCAGATGAACCTACTGGAAATTTAGATCCAGAAAATGCTGATATTGTATTTAATTTATTATTAAAAATAGTACATAATTATAATTCTAGTTTGTTAATGGTGACACATAATATTGATTTAGCTAAAAAATTAGATAGAATGATTACTATAAAAGATAAAAAGATTGTAGAATATTAATTTATTTTTATTTACTTTTTAAATATTTAAACCTACTATCTTTTTATAATAAATAACGATTATTAAAATGAAAATTTTATTAATAAGTGTAATGGTATTTATTTTGTCAAGTTGCTGTACTGAAAGTAATTATCAAAAATTAATAAATTCTAGAATTGGTTTAAAAGAGAGTGAATTAGTTGAATTAATTGGAAATCCAACTTCTGTTTATAACACTAATGAAAGTAAATCATTAGAATATACAATTAGCGATACTACTTGTAATGAGTTTGGTTGTCATACCGATTGGTGTACAACACAATATATACTAAAAGATAATATAGTTAAAAAATCTTTATATAGAGGTAATGATTGTTATTCTTGTAAATAAATATAAAAAATATTTGCAAGATAATTTATATCGTTTTATATTTTATGGTAGTTAAATAAAATTTTTTGAAAATGTCAAAGAAATCAAATAAAAAAGTAGAAAAAGATACAGAAATTACTGAAAATAGAGAAGAAATTATTGCTGAAATTAAAAAACAAATTACAGAAAAAATAAGGCCAGCATTAGTTATGGATGGTGGAAATATTGAATTTGTTGATTATAATGATGGTGTTGTTGAAGTTAAATTATTAGGGGCTTGTCATGGTTGCCCTATGGCTGCAATTACTTTAAAAAATGCTGTTGAAGGTATTTTAAAAGAATATGTGCCAGAAATTGAAGAAGTTATTGCAAGTAAGTTTGATGAGGATGAAATAGAAGAATAAATGTCAATTATAGCTGTTTATCCTGGTACATTTGATCCACTAACAAACGGACATATAGATATAATTAAAAGAGCATCAAAAATGGTTGATGTTTTAATTGTTGCACCAGCAAAAGATTCTGGAAAAAAGACATTGTTTTCACAAGCAGAACGAATTGAGATGGTAGAAGAAGAAATTAAAAATTTAGGTTTAAAAAATATTAAAATTATACCATCTACAGGTAGTCTTGTTGGTTTTTTTGTTGAAAATAATGTAAATTTTATAATAAAAGGATTAAGAAATACAATAGATTTTGAAAAAGAAATGGCTATGGCTAATATAAATAAAAAAGTAAATAATGTAGAAACAATATTTTTGCCATCACTTGATTCTACACAATTTATCTCATCAACTGTTGTAAAACAAGTAGCAAGATTAGGCAGTGATGTGAAGGATTTTGTTTCTAATAATGTGAGAGAAAAATTGTTAAAAAAATTAGTAGAGTAGGGTGTTTATGGAAATAGAAATTATAGATAAAGATAAAGTATATGTTGTAGGAAAAATGGGCGAAGGAGCTTCTGATTCCAATTCTTCTTGGATTCAAGACTTATGGGACGATGCAAATAATAATTTTAATGAAATAAAAGATATTGTAAAAACTGATAGTAATGGAAATATTGCCGGTTTTTGGGGAGTTATGACAGATATTGATGAAATGTTTTTACCTTGGAGTTGGCAAGGAAAATATATGGCTGGTTGTGAAGTTGAAAAAGATACTATTGTACCAAAAGGATGGAGTAAAATTACAATTCCAGCTTTTAAATATGTAGCTGTAAAATGTAAAAAAGATGAATATCAAAAAGTTTTTGAATACATAACTAATGATTATTTACCAAAACATAAATATAATTTAGTTGGTGCAATGCAAGAATTTTATGATGTAAAAGACAATTATGATACTATACATTTATTATTTCCAATAGAATTTCTTTAATGTTTATAAAAAGTTTTTGCAAAACTAATTACATAAACATTTTTTATACCAATCTTATTTAATGTTTTTATGCATTCTTTAATTGTTGAACCGGTTGTTACAACATCATCAATCAATGCAAAATTTAGATTTTTATATTCTTTTATTTTGTTTAAATATTCTTTATTTATTGAAAATTTACCTTTAATATTTTCAATTCTATCTTTTTGTTTTAATTTTACTTGTGGTACTGTATGCTTATTTTTATATAGAAAATTATATATAACATTTTTATCTGTTAGTTTTGCAATTTCTTCTGCTAATAATAATGATTGATTATATTTTCTAAAAATTAATCTTTTCTTGTGAAGTGGTATTGGAATTAATATATCTATATCGTCCATTATATCTTTTGAAGCTTCAACCATCAGTTTTGCCATAAATTTCTTTAAATGCATTTTATCATAAAACTTAAATTTAAAAATAATTTTTGATACAATAGAATTATAAACGACAGCACTTCTAAGTTTTACATATAATGGTTTTGTTTGTATGCAATGAGCACAAATAACTTTATTGGATACTTTGTATTCAAGCGGTGAAGAGCATTTATCACAAAATGGTTCTTTTATAAATTTAATTTTTTCCCAACAATCCTTACATAATGTCTCATCTTCTTCCACTATTTTTTCGCATAGCGGACATTTTGGTGGAAAAATTAGTTTTATTAAAAAATTTAATAATTTCATATTTTTATATTTTATTATATTTAAATAATATGATGCAATATTAAAAGTATCAATATATTTATTGAAATTTATAATTTTAATTGCATAATTGTATATGATAATAACAAATATAGCAAATGGAAGAGCCAAGCAATTATAATAACTACGATGAAAAATATAAAGAATCCATAAAATTTGCTATGGATAGTGGAAATTATTTTAAAGATGCTTTTAGCTGGTACACTATTACATATATTCAGCCGATAGTGGATAGGACTTTGCTATTATTTGCTTCTATTATTTCTATATTTATTATTTATAATGTTGTGCAGTTGATTGCAACTTTATTACCATTAAAAGAAGATATTTATGTAATCATCAAAGAAAAGGATTTATCTGTTTATCAAACATCTATATATGATTTATCAAAGAATAATGATACACTTACAACTAATGAAGATATATTAAGATATTTATTAATTAATTATGTAGAAGAAAGGGAAAGTCATAATTACAAAACTGCAAATGTTAACGATATGAACCATAAATTAAAAGTTATTGAAAATAACTCATCAAGTGATGTTTATAATGAATTTAAAATTTTTATGAGTAGAAATAATGTTGGTGGACCATATTACTTTTTTGGAAAGGATGTTGAGACGACAGTACAAATTAATTCTTTTAAATTTATAAGAATAGATAAAAAGGGTTGGTTTAGCAAACTAAAAGATTATTTTAATGTTAATATCTTGCCGATAAGAGCTGAGGTTTATTACACATTAAATACACAAATAGGAAATAAAACCACAAGCCAAAAAAGAAAAGCTGTAATTTCATTTGAATTTTCTGGTGTAGAAACCAATAAAAAAACTGGTGAATATTTACCAATTAAATTTAAAGTTATAAGTTATAAAAATTATGATTTAAAGTAAAGTTTATGAAAAAATTATTATTTATTTTTATTTTTTTTGTTAGTTTACAAAATTTATATGCTGTACAATTACCAAGACCACTTGGAAAAGAAAAAAGATTTCAAACATATGTTTATAATCCTAATGATGTTTATAGATATATTGGTTATTATTACAATCAAGCATATATTGAGTTTGAAGAAGGTGAAACTCCACAAACTATTACAATGGGTGATAGCGTACCATGGGCACAACAAGTTGTTGGAAATAAATTATTTTTAAAGCCTATTGGTGATTATCCTCAAACAACAATGACTGTTTTTACTAATAAAAGAATTTATTATTTTGAATTAGATGCTATAAGACCAGATGATGTAAATGCTGGGGATATTCCATTTTTTATTAAATTTGTTTACCCTAGTAGTGAAGATAAAAATATAGTAAAATTCAATGTTAAGAAACAAAGAGATGATTATCCTGATCTCACTGATTTAAGTAAATATAATTTTAATTATGAATTTGCTGGTACACCTTCAATTGCTCCTATTAAAGTTTTTGATGATGGTGTATTTACATATATGGAATTTAGGAATGAAAATGCTGAAATTCCAGCTATATTTGTTGTAAATGAACAAGGTTATGAAGCTATTGTAAACTTTAGAATAGTTGATGAATATTTAGTTATAGAACAAGTAGCTGGACAATTTACACTTAGAAGTGGTGGTGATGTAGTTTGTGTTTATAATAATTCTTTATATGGTTATAAATAGATATTGTTTTTTAATATTTATTAACTATATTATATAATATGTAAAAAAATATTAAATCAATGAATAACGATAATGGGATTTATTTATTACCAGTACCAGATTTAGTAATGTTTCCTAAATCTATAACTAATATTACACTTGAAAAAAAAGAATCTTTAAATATTTTACAAGATATAAAAATAAATGATGATTTTATTTTTATAGTAGCACAAAAAAATCCTTTACAAAATAGAATAACATTGAGAAATCTAAATAATGTTGGTGTTTTATGTAAAATACTACAACAAATAGATACAAAGGATGGTAAAAAACGAATAATAGTAGAGGGTATCAAAAAAGCAGAACTTATTGATATTAAAGATACTGGAAAATATTTTTTATGTGAAGTTAAAGAAATACAATCACAAGAATTAAATGAAGTTGAAAAACTTGAATGTAATGGTTTAAAAAAACTTTTATTGTCAAAACTTAAAGAATATATGTCATCTCTTGACAAAAATGGAGAGGATATTTTGCTTACATTAGATTTTTTTAGATCTATTGATGAAGTTGTATTTTATATTTCTTCATTTTTATCTTTACCATTACAACAAAGACAAGAATTATTAGAAGAAAATAACGATTTAGAAAAAATTAAAAAATTTATAGAAGTTGTAGAAATACAATTATCATTGATTAAAATTGATAAAAAAATCAATGATAATGTTGAAAAGAAATTTTTAAAGGGTCAAAAAAAGATTTATCTTAATGAAAAAATTAAGATGATTAAAAAAGAACTTGGTAATGATTTTGACGAACAAGAAGAAGGTGGTGAGCTTGCTGAAATTAGAAAAAAAATCCACAAAACAAAATTATCACCAGAAGCAAAAAAAAGATGTAATGAAGAAGTTAAAAAAATGGATGGTATGTTGCCATATTCTAGTGAATATCAAGTTATTAAAAATTATCTTGATCTAGTATTAAGTTTGCCTTGGGGTATTAAATCAAAAAATGATACTAATTTAGAAAAAGCTGAAGAAATTTTAAATAGAGATCATTATGGTTTAGAAAAGGTAAAAGAAAGAATATTAGAATATTTAGCAGTATATAATAGAAAAAAAGCTATTAGTGGACAAATAATATGTTTATTAGGTGCTCCTGGTGTAGGTAAGACATCATTAGCAAAATCTATTGCAGAAGCTTTAAATAGAAAATATGTTAAAGTTTCATTAGGTGGTGTAAAAGATGAAGCAGAAATTAGGGGGCATAGAAAAACTTATATTGGTTCCATGCCTGGTAAAATTATTAATTCATTAAAAAAAGCAGGTACAAGTAATCCATTAATATTATTAGATGAAATTGATAAGCTGGGTTCTGATTATAGGGGTGATCCTGCTAATGCTTTACTTGAAGTTTTAGATCCAGAACAAAATAAGAATTTTGAAGATCATTATTTAGATCTTGAATTTGATTTATCTGATGTAATGTTTATTACAACAGCTAATAATATTTCCAATATTCCTATACCTTTAAGAGACAGAATGGAGATTATAAAACTGTCTGGTTATACAGAAGATGAGAAATTAAATATAGCAAAACAGCATTTAATTCCAAAAGAAATTAAAGAATACGGATTGGAAGATGGTGAGTTTTCAATAACTGATGAAGCTATAATTGAAGTTATTAGAAAATATACATTTGAAGCTGGTGTTAGAAATTTAGAAAGAAAATTAGCTCAATTAATCAGAAAATCTTTAAAGAAAATTATAACAAACGAAGATATAAATAGTGTTAAAATTGAAATTAAAGATTTAAAAGATTATTTAGGAGCGGAAATTTATGATTATAACAAAGTGTCTGAAGAAGATAGAGTGGGGGTTGCTGTTGGTTTAGCTTATACTGATTTTGGTGGAGATTTACTAAATATTGAATCTTTAAAATTTTCTGGCAGTGGAAAATTACTTACAACTGGAAAATTAGGTGATGTTATGAAAGAATCAGCACAAGCCGCATTCAGTTATGTTAGATCTATTGCTGATAGATTTAGTATCAAAGCAAAAGAATTTAATAAATATGATTTCCATTTACATGTTCCAGAAGGAGCTACTCCAAAAGATGGTCCATCTGCTGGTGTTGCTATTACAGCTAGTTTGTTATCATCTATGACTGGTAAAAAAATACATAAAGATGTTGCTATGACTGGTGAAATTTCATTAACTGGAAAAGTTATGCCAATAGGTGGCTTAAAAGAAAAATTATTAGCTGCTTTAAGAGGAAACATTAAGACAGTTGTGATTCCAGATGGTAATAGAAAGGATTTATTTGAAATTCCTGATAATGTTAAAGAATCATTAAATATTGTTCCAGTAAAGAATTTAGATGAAGCTTTAAAAATTATTGTTGATGGTTATAAATAGAATCAATATTTATAAAATATCTTGTTTTTTAAATATTTTAAGTAAAAATACAATTATTAGTATTTATGTATTAGATAAATGTATAAAAAAATTGATTTATTTGTAGAAGATAAATATGCAGATGAAGTAGATAAAGTATTGGCAAAAAAAGAAATTGTAGGAAAATGGAAGTTTTCCAACAATAATGGATATTGTAGATATACAATAGTTATTGAAGATAGAAATATAGAAATGATTAGAGACTATATTTCTAAAATGCTAAAATTTGATATTGAATTAAAAAATATTAAAGATGTCAAAAACATAATGATGTTAGAATCTATTGATGGTTTTTTGCCTAAAATAAAAGAAGTAGAAGAAGGAGCTTTACCTACTAAAAAAAGCATTACTAAAAAACTTGTTAATAGAATTAGTACAGAAGAATTGTATGAAATTATTACAGATTCCAATAGTTTAAATAGTAATTTTATTTTAAATGTTATTTTAGCGAGTATTGTATGTTCTGTTGGAATTATAAAAGAAGATCTTGGAATTCTTATTGTTGCAACAGCTATTGCACCATTTTTAGGAGCTATTATAGGTTATTCATTTGGTATATCTATTGGTGATGAAATAGTTATAAAAAAATCTATTAAAACAATGTTTTTTGGTTTTTTAACTTCATTTATAATTGGTATTGTAATTGGTGTTTTATGGAGTCATTTACCAAACACATATCAAATAGATACTAATAAAAAGTTATTTTATGATATGCATATAAATCAATATACTTTTGTGTTAGCATTAGCATCTGGTGCTTCTGCTAGTTTAGCTATTACTTCTGGCTTGTCTACAATTATGGCTTCATTTATGGTATCAGCTTCTTTATTGCCTAATGTTACAATTTCTGGTATTTTATTGAGTAATGGTTTTTATAAAATGTTTTTAGACTCATTTTTGTTATTAATTTTAAATTTAACATCAATAATTTTTACTTCACAAATTATTTTTGCTTTTAAAAAAATAAAACCAAAAACAAAAGAAGCAATTGAAAATGCAAAAGATAATAGAGCTAGAAATTTAATTATATTCTTTATAATTGTATCACTGTTAGTAATTTTAAAATTTTTTACCTTTTAGAACTTCCATAATAAATATATTTTAATACGATACTATAAAACAAAAATATATTTATTTATGAAAAATATTAGTAATAATTTAAAAAAATCACTTAGTGATGATACATTAAATCTTGTTAGATGTTGGAAAATTACTTTAAAAAATAATAAAATTTTATGCTTTACAACTAGTAATGAAGATTTTATTTATGAAAATCAAAAGTATATTTCAATAGGTTCAAATGATATTAATGATTTAAAAACTAATATTGATATTGAAGAAGACGAAGCTGAAATATCTAATTTAATAATTAGTGATATTATAGAAGCTAATGATATTTTATCTGGTTGCTATGATGGTGCTGATGTTGAATTGTTTATATTTGATAAGAAAATACAAGAAAAAATAACTTTATTGAGTGGTTTTATTTCTGATATTGAATATAAGGATAATATTTTTAATGCAAAAGTAAAGGGGTTAAAAAGTAAATTAAATAAAGTAATAGGTGAGGTATATACACCTTTATGTAGATGCCAATTTTGTGATGAAAAATGCAAACTCAACAAAGAAAATTTTACTTTTAATGGTGAAATATCAAATCTTATAAATTCAGTAGAATTTGAAACAAATACATTAACTATAATAAATAAAATAGAAGGATATTTTGAAAATGGTGTTATAGAATTTACAAGTGGAAAAAATATAGGCTTTAAGACAGAAGTAAAACAATCAAAAAATAATTCTATTATTTTATCGGCAGAATTACCATATGAATTACAAAATGGAGATAAATTTAAAATTACAGCTGGCTGTAATAAAGAATTTGATACATGTTGCAATGTGTTTTATAATGCAATTAATTTTAGGGGTGAACCACATTTGCCTGGTGTAAATGTTTTATTAAAGGTTATGTAATGTTCGCAAGGGAAGATATAATTATTCAAGCAAGAACTTGGATTGGTACAAAATTTAGATATCAAGGTAGAATTAAGAAAAATCAATATAATGATGGCGGTGTTGATTGTCTAGGACTTGTTTTTGGTGTTTTTGATGAACTAAATTATAAATACAATAATAAACTTTTATCTTATTATGATACTATTGTATATTCAAAACAGCCTGATTTTAATATTTTAAAAGAAAAATTTTCATTATTTTTTAAAATAAAAAATATAAATGAATTAGATATTGGCGATATTCTTTTAAAAAGAATATCAATTAAAAATTATCATTTAATGTTTTATAATAAAAAAACTGTTATACATTCATCTGCTATTTCTCATAAGGTTATTGAAAATAAAATAGATAATTTAGACAATATTATAATATATTCATGTTTTAAATAACATTTATATATTGATTTTACTTATTTTATTGTAAAAAAATGAAAAAAAATTTATAAAAAGCTTTATTTTTAAATATTATATTATATTATTGGGAGTAGATACTAAATTTAATATGGGTAATGATTAAGAAAAGTATTTCTTTTTTAGCTATTGCATGTACAAGTATAAGCAATGTATTTGCTAGTTCTTTGGCATCTCCGGGTTATTATGATATACCAAATAATAATAACGAGGTTTTGGGTTTAACTAATATGAATAAAGAATTTAACATTACCTCTCTTATGAATAGTGCTATTATAAATGATTATAAAGCTGCTGAAATTTTCTTAAACACCGGGGCCAATGTTAATGATGTAAATATGGCTAATGTAACAGCATTACATTTAGCTTCTAGAAATGGTTCTCATGAAACAGCACAAATTTTGTTAAGATATGGAGCTGTTGTTGATCCTATTGATCAAGAAGGTTGGACACCGCTTATGAGAGCTTGTTTAGCTGGTGATTTAGAAATGATTAAAATTTTGATGGGTTATGGTGCTAATGCTTGGACTCAAAATAATGATGGTAATACTCCAATAGTACTTGCTACAATGGCTGATTGCTATCCTTGTGTTAAATATATATTAGAAAATGGTGGTAAAGCCCCTTATCCATCTTTATTAAGCACTCAATTACAAAATGCATTAGATATTGCTAACAAAAGATATAATGAACCATTAATTAAATTATTAAAAGATGCATTAAATGATCTTAATGGTTATGGTAAAAATTCTGGTTCTTTATTAAATAGCGATGACAATCTAAATCCATACGATAGTAATTTAAATAATAAAAATAATGGTAGGTACATAGTAGATAGTACTGGTACAATTGTTGAATTAATTTATATATTTATGGGTAGAACAATATCTGCTAGTGAAATACAGGCAATGGGTCAACAAGCTTATTTGAATTCTATGAGTAGTTATTATGATAGAACACCTATGACAAGAAGTCAGGTTAAATGTTCAAAAGCTCTTGGAAATTGTAAGAAAGTTGTTTTAACCGATACTACTAAATTTTATAGCAAACCAAGGGCAGAAACACAAACAATTACAATAAAAAAATCTAACAACAAAGATAAACAACAATACAAATTCAATAATAATCACACCAATAATAATCTTAATAATAATAGTTATAATAATAAAGTGTATAAATTAAATAATGCAAATTCTAATTATAACAATGTAAACTATAATGGTTATAATGGTTATAGTGGTGGCTATAACAACTATAATAACTACAATAATTATAACAATTATAATCATGGCAATCAAGGTTATAATAATGGTCCATTAGTTTTAACTATTGAATAATGACTAATATTAGAATTTTTATAAGAGATGATTTATCTATTGATAAAGAAATAAAACTTGAAGATAAAATATTCCATTATTTAGCAAATGTAATGCGAGTCAGTATTAATGACAGCATTACATTTTTAAATGGTGTTGATGGTGATTTTTCTGCAAGTATTATTTCTATAAATAAAAAATATATTATTGCAAAAATAATAGGTAAAATTAAAAATTTACAATCCAGAAAATTTTTAGGTTTAATTTTTGCTCCAATACAAAAAATGGATATTTTACTAAAAGGTGCAACAGAATTAGGTACAACTAATTTTTTACCGGTTATAACAGAATATACAAATAAATCCAATTTAAAGCTAAATAAAGTAGAAGGTAATATTATTGAAGCAATAGAGCAGTGTGAGAGAAATGATTTTCCTAAAATAGAAAAAATACAAAAATTAGAAGATATTTTAAATAAATTAAATAATGATAACAATATTATCTTTTTTTGTGAAGAAAGAACAGCTGTAAATAATCCTATAAATGTATTTAACAATTATAAAGATAAGATTAAAAATAAAAATATTTATGCTCTGGTTGGGCCAGAAGGTGGCTTTTCTTCAAAAGAAAAAGATTTAATAAATTCCTTTAAAAATACTATATCAATAAATTTAGGTGATACTATATTAAGAAGTGAAACTGCAACAGTTAGTATTTTAAGTATCCTTAAAAATTTCTTTTAAAACATATTTTGTGATATATTATAATTACATTATAAATATTGATTTTATATTATATAGATAGATATATATTAAAGTAATACTTTTAATATATTTAATTAAAATAATTACTTTTAGAAATGTCGTATAAATGCTTATAAATAAAACATTATTAATATAAATATTTAATCATTAAGTTAAAAACTTATGTAAATAGAATAGGGTGTTTTGATGTAGATATTTGTTTTAAAATATAATTTTAAAATATAAAGTTTTAGATTATGTTTATATTAATTAATACTTTAAAAACAAGAAAATATCAATAATACAAAAAACTAATAAACCTAAAAATATATCAAATACTCTAGATTAATATATCTATTTTTAGAATCAAAATAAAAAAATATACTTCCAGGTTAAAAACTTTTTAATTAGCATAAAAATATAAAATATAAAGTTTTAGATTATATTTGTTAATTATAAGCATTATGAAATAAGAGCATTTTGAAAAATATTTACAGTAAAATACATATTTTTTAATGTAAAAATATTTTTTAAGTTTTTAATTTAAAAGTATTTTAATTATATATTGAAAAATATATGTCTATTTTAGAAAAATATAATATATAAAAATTCCATAATATATATTATACAATATTTATATGTGGTTTTTAGGCAGATATTTTTTGTATAATTTTTAAGCTATATTATCTCATAAAAACTATATTATCTCATAAAATATTAAATTGATCAAAATAAACAAAAATCAATTATGTGAGTTTATAAAAAATTGTCTAGATTTTTTAAGGAGTTTTAATAATTAATGATTTGTTATATCATTTTTGATTAAAATAATAATAAATAATTACTACATCATAATTTTTATTATATTTTATAAATCAAAGAGTTTTGCATATCACTATAACTTTAAAACTTACTATTTAATTTACTAATACACCCTAACCTATATACTAAATAACAATCTATGTCTTTATTTTATATAATATATTAATTTTATAATGTATGATGTGTAAAGTTTTTCTATGAAAAACTACCCTACACTATTTATTATAGACAACTTTAAAAGTTCAAAATAGTTTGTTAAATTTTATTTTTACTAACAAGACAAAATGTAAAACTAATAAATAAATATTAAAGAATAAGAATAAAATAAAATTATAATTTTAATAATTTACTTTAAATAATTATAAATAAAGATTGATAAATATTGATAAATAAGATAATAAATAATATTGTAAATCTTAATGTATTATTTTAAATATTATTAAAAAATATTATAGTTTTACTTTAAATAATTATTATTTAATCATTTATAATCAATATATTAAATAATTAAATATATTTGATTACTATAAATTTATAAAGTCATACAATGTTTGTTTTGGTACTCCTATTTATTGATACAAAAATTTCCATGACTTTCTAAAATTTTATAATGATGGTATTAGAATAGGATTTTATAATGATAAGAAAGAATATATGTTAAACTATATTTTTTTATCTTTATTGTTTTTAATATATTCTATCATTTTTGTAGCCAATTTCTTTTCTGCTTCTTTTTTTGTTTTACCCTGTTCTATAAATTCAGGAAAATTGTCTACTAAAATTTTCATTGTAAAAATTGGTTGACTATCATTACCTTCTTCTTTTATTAACTTGTATTCCGGTCTTGCATATTGATGCTTTTGTAGCCATTCTTGAAGTCTTGATTTTGGGTCCTTTTGAATATCTTTTTGTTCTTTTACCAATTCAGTCCAATGTTTTTCAACAAACTTTCTAGCTTCTTCTAGTCCAGAGTCTACATAAATACCACCAATAATTGATTCCATAATATCTTCTAAAATATGTTGATTACTTCTACCATTTAATTTTTCTTCACCCTTTGTCATTATAATATATTCACCTAACCCAATATTTTTAGCTATTTGTGATAATGTTTCTGAACAAACTAAATTAGATTTTCTTTTTGCAATTTCGCCTTCGCTTAAATCTTCATATGCTTTTAATAACATATCTAAAACAATAAGAGATAAAACAGAATCTCCTAATAATTCTAATCTTTCATAGTTATTACACTTTTTGTGTTTTGAATAACACATACTAGAATGTCTTAAAGCAGTTTCTATAATTTCCTGATTTTTAAAAGTATAACCTAATTTTTTATATAAATCATTATAATTATTATTTTCCATAATTACCCTACTTTATTTTTTTAAATATTCTATCCCATCTAATAATTTTATGCCATTTCCATATTTTGAAAACATTTTCTTTTGAAGAAAAAAATATAAATCTAGCTTTACCGATTAAATTTTCTTCTGGAACAAAACCTGTATCTAAAAATCTACTATCTAATGAATTATCTCTATTATCGCCCATAAAAAAATAGTGCTTTTCTGGTATGGTAAATACTGGTGTATTATCTCCATTTCCATTTTCTATTTTATCTAAAACAACAACTTCTTTATTGTTATCTAAAACTTCTCTATAAGCATTTACCTTACTTTCTGGTACATTATCATATTCTTCAATTTTACCTATGTATGTTTGACTAATTTCTTTGTTATTTATATATAACTTTCCATCTTTCATTTGTATTTGATCACCAGGTAAACCTATTAATCTTTTAATATAATTAACACTAGGATCTTTTGGTAATCTAAAAACCATAACATCGCCTCTTTTTATTTTATCTTGATTAAAAAATATCCTGCCATTAAACAAAGGTAACCCCAAAGGAAAAGAATATTTAGAATAACCAAAATCATATTTTGAAACTAATATAAAATCGCCCTCTTTTAATTCTGGTTTCATAGAACCGGATGGTATATAAAATGGTTCATAAAATAAAGATCTAATAGTCAAAGCTAAAACAAGTGCAATTAATATTCCTTTAAATGTTGCATTAAAATCAACCCTGCCTTCTTTTTCTTCTGCAAATAAAAATTTTATAACAATTAATAATTTTTTATAAACAAATTCTAATATTGCATAAGGCAATTCTATAATATTTTTTAACATATAAAATAATTTTTTTTCTAGATATTAAAATTAATTATTTAAAAAACAAGAGTGGTTATTTTAATTATTATCTGTTTCTGAAAAATTTTCTCCTAAATAAACTCTTTTAACTTCTTTATGACTTTTAATTTCACTGGGTGTACCAGACATTAATATTTTGCCATCATAAACAATATAAGCTCTGTCAACAATTTTTAATGTTTCTCTAACATTATGATCTGTAATTAAGACACCAATATCTCTATTTTTTAAATGTTTTACCATATGCATTATATCACTAACAGCTATTGGATCAATACCAGCAAAAGGTTCATCTAATAAAATAAATGAGGGATTGCAAGCGATTGTTCTAGCGATTTCAACTCTTCTTCTTTCGCCACCAGATAAAGCTAATGCTTGGCTTTTTCTAATATGTTCAATAGAAAATTCTTCAAGTAAAGCTTTTAATTTTTTTATTTGTTGTTTTTTGTCTTTTTCTTGTATTTGTAATACTGATAAAATATTTTGTTCAACATTCATGCCTCTAAAAATAGAATTTTCTTGTGGAAGATAACCAATACCCATTCTAGCCCTCATATACATAGGTAGATAAGTAATATCTTGATCTCCTAACAAAACTTTTCCACTATCAGCTTTGATAAGTCCAACTATTGTATAAAATAAAGTTGTTTTACCTGCACCATTAGGTCCTAATAAACCAACGACTTCTCCTTTGCTAAGAGAAACACTAATATCTTTTAGTACAGCTTTTGTTCCATAATTCTTTTTTAAATTTAAAACTTCTAATTTTGATATTGTATTGTTATCTTTCATAATATATTTTTAATGAACTAGTATATATATAAAATATCATAACAAAAAATCAATAAAAATATATTACTAAATTATTTTATATTTTTTGTTATTGATTTTTACAACAAGACATTTACTATAACATTAAATTATTTTATTGATATTATGTTTAGAAAGAAAGTTTTAATAGCTTGTTATTCTAAATCTTCAATGGAAAGATTGAAGGTTATATTATTAGAATATAATTTAAAATCTCAAATAATAGAAACTTTTAGTGAAATAGAAAATTTTGATAAAGATGTAATACTTATTGCAAAAGTTATTATTAAAAATGGTTTTGAATGCGATGATTTAATTGTTATTACAGAGCAAGATTTATTTGGCGAAAAAATTTTAAAACTTTCAGATGATAATAATAGCAGTAGAGAATTAGAAAAACTTATTAAAGAACGAAATAATTTAAGTATTGGTGATTTAGTAATTCATAAAGATTATGGTTTAGGAAGATTTATAGGACTTGAAACTATTGGGCTAGATAATTTAAAAAATGATTACTTAAAAATTGAATATGCTAATAATTCTCATTTATTTATTCCAATAGAAGATTTTGATTTAGTATCTAGATATGGTGATTACAGAAGTGAAACAATATTAGATAAATTAGGTTCTAAAAAATGGGCTGTAAAAAGAAATAAAGTTCGAGAAAAACTAGAATCAATAGCAAAAGAATTAATTAAAATTGCATCATTTAGAAAATTATCAAAAGCCCCAATATTAGTTCCTAATGAAAATGAATATAGAGAATTTTGTACTAGATTTAAATATACCGAGACAAAAGACCAATTAAAAGCTATTCAAGACATTGAGAAAGATTTATCAAAAGGAATACCTGCTGACAGACTTATTTGTGGAGATGTTGGCTTTGGAAAAACAGAAGTTGCACTAAGAGCTGCATTTATTGCATCAGAAAGTGCTGGTAATGCAGTACAAGTTGCTGTAATTTCTCCTACAACTTTATTATGTAGACAACATTATAATTTATTCAAAGAAAGATTTAGATATACTGGTGTAAATGTTGCTACAATTTCCAGACTCACAAGTCCAGCAGAAAACAAAAAAACAAGAGAAAAACTTGAAAATGGTGGTGTTGATATCATAATAGGTACACATGCCCTACTCTCTGATAAAATAAAATTTAAAAATTTGGGTTTATTAATTGTAGATGAAGAACAAAGGTTTGGTGTAAAACAAAAAGAAAAATTAAAAGAAATAGGAAGTGGTATTCATTTAATTTCTTTGTCAGCAACTCCTATACCTAGAACATTACAAATGGCTATGACAGGAATTAGAGATTTAAGTTTAATTACAACCCCACCAGTTGATAGATTAAATATTAGTACTTATGTAATGGACTTTGATGAAATAATATTAAGAGAAGCAATACATAGAGAACTAAATAGAAAAGGCAAAGTTATTATTGTTGTGCCACGAATTTCTGACATACAACAAATAGAATTAAAATTAAGTAATACTTTAAGAAATATTAAATACAGAATCGCCCATGGACAAATGAGTAGTGTAAACTTAGATAGAATTATTAACGACTTTTATGATGGGCAATTTCAAGTTTTAATTGCTACCACAATTATAGAAAGTGGACTTGATATACCAGATGCTAATACCATTATAATTTATAGAGCTGACAGGTTTGGTTTATCGCAATTGCATCAATTAAGAGGAAGAGTTGGAAGAGGAAAAGTTAAAGCTTATGCTTATCTTACTACAAACCCTACTGATACAATTAGTATTAATGCTAAAAAAAGATTAAAATCTATTGAAGAAGTACAAGAGATTGGTGGTGGTTTTGCTATCGCTAGTGATGATATGGAAATTAGAGGTAGTGGAAATATTATTGGTGAGGAACAATCCGGACATATTAAAGATGTTGGTATTGAATTATATAATCAAATGCTAGTTGAAGCTGTAAATAAGATTAAAAATAGTGATGATATAAATTTACAAGAATATGATTTTTCACCACAAGTAAAACTAAATATTTCAACTACTATTAGCGAAGATTATATAAATGACATTTCTTTAAGATTATTTTATTATAAAAAATTAGCTGATGTTAAAAATAACGAAGAAAGAAAGGCAATTTTACTAGAATTAGAAAACAGATTTGGTAAAGTACCAGAAGAGATATTTAATATTCTAGAAATTACAAAAATCAAAGCTTTATGTAAAAAAATTGGTATTACTAATTTAGAAATTAGTAATAATTATATGAATATTAAATTTTTAAATGATAAATTTAGCAAACCTGATTACTTAATAAAATTAATTCAGGAAGGAAAAGCAGAAATGAAAAAACAAAATATCTTAAGCTTTTTTATTAAAAAAATATCATTTTTTGATGATATAGAAAAAATATTAAATGATCTCTTATTAAAAAAATAAAACATCTTCATTTATATTAAAAATATCATTTATCTTTTCAATATCGTCTTCAATTTTTTCCAGATTATCGTTTTTAAGTAAAACATTAAAAGCTGTTTTTTCAATATGTGGAGTTAAATTATTGTCAATACCTTCAATAATAGAAGTTAAAATACCTATCATTACTAAATATATATCAGCATTAGCTGATGGAATCCTATACTCTATTCTTCTACTTTTATTATCTTCTTCAATATAATTTTCTAGTGTTATATTATGTGGAGTTGGAATTCTAATAGATGTACTTCTATTATTTATACCCCAACTAATATATGTAGGGGCTGGATATTTATTTTTCTCAACTATTTTTTTATTTTTTTCAACATCAAACCTAGATAAACATTTTTCATCTTTTATATATAATAATAAATTATTATTAATATTTTTTAATAAACCAGCAAGACAATTATATAATAAATCACTTTCTTGCATTAAATTTTTTTCGTTTTTATGTCTTGCAAATAAGTTATTATTATTTTTATCTACTATTGATAAATTAATTTGTAAGGCACTACCACAATCATCTTCAAAAGGTGAAGCATCTAATTTTAAATCTAAATTATTTTTTAATACAAACTCTGTTAATATTTTTAAAATATCTAAATAATTATTAATAAAATCTTGAATATTAGTTGTAGGTTTTGTTTTAATTTCAAATTGATTCTCGCCCTCTTCTTTTTCAATATTTTCAATATTTGGCAAAATTTTTTTTAATTCTTTTAAAATATCTATATTATGTATATTATTTAAAATGTAAAATTCTAATTCTAATGCAATTTTTATTTTAAAATCATAAGAATATTTTAAAATTTCAATTAGATTATTTATAATTTCTATTTTGTTTTTTTGAATTATTATAAATAAAGGTGAAAATTTATAAAATGGTTTTTTATTTTTAGGTTGTAAATCATAAAAATCAAAAGTTTTTTTATCTAATTTAATTTCAATTTCTTTATGCAAATTTGGAATACTCTTTTTAATAAGTATATCATCTTTTTTTTTGCAAAAAGCTTGTTTTGTATTTGTATATATATCAAAAAATAATAAAAAAGATTCTTTACAATATATATAAAAGAATCTTTTTAATTGAAATAAAAACCTAATCATTTCTAGAAATTATATATTACTTTCAATCCATTCTTTAATAATAGATTTTGAAGCCATACCAGTTCTTTGAGCAATAAGTTTTCCGTCTTTAAATAATAATAATGAAGGTACACCCATTATATTAAATTTTGCAGGTGTTTCTTGATTATCATCAACATTCATTTTTGTAATTGTGAGTTTATCTTTTAACTCTTCAGATAATTCTTCAATAATTGGTAATAACATTTTACAAGGTCCACACCATGGAGCCCAAAAATCAACTAAAACTGTTCCAGTACCAATTGTTGTTTCAAAATTATCATCACTTATTTGAATAGCCATTTTATCTCCTTTTTTATTTTTAAAATTATTTATTGTCTAAATCGCTTTCTTCATTATCTTGATTATTATCTTCTTCATTTTCTAACATGTCAAATTGATCAAGCTCATCAATAGACATATCATTTTCTTCTAAACCAATTTCTGATAATGGAATATTATTTTCTTTTGCGATTCTTCTAATTTCTTCTCTTTCATTTGATAATAATTGAGCACAGTAATTCTTTAAATTTACAGCTTCTTCATAAACACCTGTTAAATCTTCTTCTGACTCATCTTCTTTTTCTAATAAAGCAATTTTTTCTTCAAGTAGCTTCATAGCTTCTTCGAAACTCATTCCTTCGTATTTTTCCATACTTATTGCAAACTTATTGAACTCTTTACATATTTTATTTTGAAAAATTTAAAAATAAAGTTTTTTTTAATATTTTTTAATATTTATAAAAAATTATTATATATAGTAGATTTTTAAAATTTTATATTTATAATGCTATTATTCAATTAAAAGGAAATAAAAAAACAATGAAAAATAATAATTTTAATTATGATAAAAGAATACTTATTGCTACAATATTATCAACAATTTTAATGGTAGCTTGGCTTAAATATTATGGAAATAAAACATTACCTACAAATTATGAAAAAGCTATAAATAAAGCAGAGCAAGAATATAAAGAAGACCAACAAAAAGAAGACAATATTGATAAACAATTAATAATTGAAGAAGAGAAAATTGCAAAAAATTTAAATAATGATAAAAGTATAGATAATATTGATAAAGAAGAAGTGAAATTATTAAATATAGAAACAGAAAAATTAAAAGGTAGTATTAATTTAAAAGGTTTAGTTTTTGATAATCTTATTCTTGAAAATTATAATAAATCTTTAAATTCTAATGAAAAAGTTCAACTATTAAATCCAGAACAAAGCGAGAATCCTTATTATATTGTATTTAATTGGAATAGTAGTAGCAATATAAAATTACCAAATGAAAATACTATATGGACAGCAAATAGAGATACTTTAAGTTTAAATAATCCAGTTATACTTACATACGATAATAATGAAGGAGTTATTTTTCAATTAATGCTTTCTATTGATGAAAACTATATGTTTTCAATAGATCAAAATATTATAAACAATACAGAAAATCAAATTTTTGTTAGTCTAAATACTCAAATAATTAAAAAAAATATTACAAATGTAGAACAATCACTTGGTGTATTTGATGGTTTTATAGGCTCATTTAACGATACTATTGAAGAAATTAAATATACAAAATTATCAAAAAAGCATTTTAATTTTGATAAAGGTTTTAGCTGGGCTGGTTTTACTGATAAATATTGGCTAGTATCTCTCGCAACCACAAGAACAAATGATTCTTTATTTAATGTTGCAACAAATTTTAAAAATGATGAATATATTATTAATTTTAACACAAATAATATATTAGTTAATCCAAATACAAAAGAAAGTATTAATACTTATATATTTACAGGTCCTAAAATATTAAATCTTTTAGATCAATATTCTTTCCAATATGATTTATCCTTATTTGATAGAGCTGTTGATTTTGGTTGGTTTTATTTTTTAACAAAACCTATATATATAATTTTAAGAGGTTTTTATAATTTTTTAGGAAATTTTGGTTTAGCGATTTTATTATTAACATTAGTTGTAAAATTAGCAATGTATCCATTTACAAAAAAATCATTAGTTTCAATGGCTAAAATGAAAATTTTACAACCAAAATTAGATGTTATAAAAAATAGATATTCTAATGATAAAATGAAAATGAATATGGAGATTATGAATCTTTATAAAAAAGAAAATGTTAATCCATTATCTGGTTGTTTACCTATGTTTGTTCAAATACCAGTTTTCTTTTCATTATATAAAGTTTTAGTTATATCAATAGATATGAGACAGGCACCATTTTTTGGTTATATAAAAGATTTATCCGTGGCCGATCCTACAACTATATGGAATTTATTTGGTTTATTACCTTATCAAGTAAATTTTTTACATATTGGTTTCTTACCTTGTTTAATGGGTTTTACAATGTGGTTGCAACAAAAATTATCATCTGCAACAGCTAATACACCAGAAGAAATGAAAACAATGACTAAACTTATGCCAATTATATTTTTAGTTATGTTTGCTGGTATGCCTGCTGGTTTATTGATTTATTGGATTTTTAGCAATGTTATAACTATTATTCAACAATTATGGGTTGAGAAAAAAATACTTAAAAATATAAAAAAATAGTGAATAATAATGATTTTAAAGATATAATTAATATATTAAAGATTATTGCTCCACATAGCAAAAAATTTAATAATGATTTATTATCTAAATATACCAATAAAAAATTTAAATTTAGAGAATTAATTAAGCAATTAAATAAAATTACTATTAATCAAAAAAATTCTAGAAATAGAAATTTAATTCTTAATATAGATGATGCAATATTAAAAAAGTTAGAAGAATTTTTATTATCTAGCGAAAATAGTATTTTAGATATAAATGATATAATAAATAAAATTGTTGAACTTAATGCAGAAATAGAAAGAAAAAAAGAAAAAGAAATTTTTGAAAAGAAAAATAAAGAAGAAGACAATAAAAAAGAAACCAGAAGAAAACTTGAAGAAGAAGAAAAGAAAAATAAGATAAAAGAGAAGGAACAAGAAGAAGAAAAAAAATTAAAAACTCAAAAAGAAGAAAAGGAAAAGGTTGAAAAAGATAAACAAGATAAAGAAAAAAGAGAAAGGGAAGAAAAAGAGAAAAAAGAAAAACAAGAAAAGGAAGAAAAAGATAAGAAAGAGCGAGAACAAAAAGAAAGAGAACAAAAAGAAAAAGAACAAAAGGAAAAAGAAAAACAGAAAAAAAATAAAGATAATAAAATTAATGAAAAGCAAAAAGAAAATAAAATAAAAAACATATTAGAACAAAATAACATAAACACAAATATTAAAGACGAAAAATTTGTTGATAAAATATTAAATAATAAAGAAAAAATTAAATCAGCAAAAGAAACTTTTACAAAATTCAATATACAAAATCCACAGCAAGCTAATGAAAAAATAGACTTACTTAATCAAAAAATTAATTCTTTAAAAATGGCATTATCTGGTGCTAAAAATTCTGCTATTAGTAATATTATTATGAGCGAAATAAATAATTTATCTTCTCAAATGAATGAATTAAAAGATGCAGTTTCTACAATTATAAACAATGAAATATCTAGATAGATAAATTTTTTTCTTGCAAATAATCTATTTAATAGTATTTTAGAAATGTATTAACAAAGTTTTATAAAAATGTTTAATAAAATTAAAGATTTAAATGTAAAAGACAAAGTTGTTTTTGTTAGAGCTGATATGAATATTAGTATCAAAGATGGAAAAATTATTGATGATACTAGAATTAAAGCAACAATGCCTACTATTGAATATTTAGTAAATAATGGTGCAAAAGTTGTTTTAACTTCTCATTTAGGAAGTCCAAAAGGTACTGTAAAAGAAGAATTATCTTTAAAAATTGTTTTAGAAAGATTAAAAGAATTAATGCCAAAAGTAAAATTCAATTTTTCCAATGATTGTATTGGTGAACAAACAAAAAAAGATATTGCTAATACAAATTATGGTGAAGTTATTTTACTTGAAAATCTTAGATTTCATCCAGGTGAAGAAGCTAACGACGAAAATTATGCAAAAGAATTAGCTAGTTTAGCAGAAATTTATGTAAATGATGCTTTCTCAACATGTCATAGAAAACATGCTTCTATGGTTGGTGTTCCAGCATTACTTCCAGCTTATGCAGGTTTCACATTAGAAGAAGAAATTGAAAACTTAACTAATTTAGTTTCTAATCCAGAAAAACCTGTTATGGTTATTGTTGGTGGTTCAAAAGTTTCTACAAAATTAGAATTATTAAAAGCATTAGTTAAAAAATACGAATATGTTGTAGTTGGTGGTGGTATGGCTAATACTTTCTTATATGCATTAGGAAAACCTGTTGGAAATTCACTCAAAGAGGAAGAATTAAAACAAGATGCATTAGATTTATTAGCTGATGCAAAAGCAAACAATTGTGAAGTTATTTTACCAGTTGATGTTGTTGTTGCACCACAAGTTGCCGAAAATCAATCTGTAAAAACAGTTTCTGTTGATAGTGTTGATAGTGATGATGTTATTGTTGATTTAGGTGAAAAAACACTTGAAAAAATTGAAAATACACTCACAAAATGTAAAACAGTTATTTGGAATGGACCTATTGGAATTTATGAAATTTCACCATTCAATAAGGGAACTGATAGCTTAGCTGGATATATTGCTGATTTAACAAAGAAAGGAAATATTAAATCAGTTGCAGGTGGCGGTGATATTTTAGCTGCTTTAAATAAAGCAAATATTACAAAAGATTTCACTTATGTATCAACTGCCGGTGGTGCTTTCTTGAAATGGTTAGAAAAAGGAAAATTACCTGCTGTTGAAAAAATTATGAAATAATATAATTTTTTATATTTACAACACTACAAGATGTTAATTCTTGTAGTGTTTTTGTATATAAATATTATTTGATTATTGACTTATTTTTTTCTTTTTTTAAAAATACAGGTATTGTTTATAAAATATATAATATGATTTTATTAGTTGGTTTAGGAAATATTGGTACTGAATATGACAACACAAGGCATAATGTTGGATTTTTGGTTGCTGACAAAATGATTAGAGAATATAATTTATTATATGATACCAAAAAGTTTCATTCTGAAATTTTTACTGGTTTTATAAATGGTACAAAAATTATTTTAATCAAACCACAAACATATATGAATAAATCTGGTATTGCTGTTTCCGAAGTTGCAAATTTTTATAAAATACCATTGGAAAATATTTATGTATTTCAAGATGATATGGATTTAGAATTAGGTAAAATGAAATTTAAAACTGGTGGTGGTTCTGCTGGACATAATGGTATTAAAAGTATAGATGAAATGATTGGTAAAGACTATCATAGAATTAGAATTGGTATAGGTAGACCAAAATATAATAACGATGTAATAAATTTTGTATTAAATAAATTTACAGAAGATGAAAGAGTAAAATTAGAAAATATTTGTGATAGAATTGTCAACAATGCTAACTTAATGCTTAATAATAGAGATTTATTTTTAACTAATGTTTTAAAAAAGGCTTAATTATTTAGCTTTTCTATATTCTTTATTAGCAATTCGTTTTAGTTTATTATATTCTATATTTCCACTAAGTATGTCTTCATTTATTACAACCATAGGAGTTGATAAATACATAAAGTATTTCATTTCATTTTGTTCCTTCGATTGCAAAGTTGCATCTAGTTCTGTGTTATTATAACATAAATAAAATTCTTCATCTTCTACACCACTAAAATCAGCTATTTTTCTTAAAGCTTCCTCTTGACTATCATTTTTTAATCCAACCCATTCTGAATAATATAACATACAGTTATTTAAAAATTCATAAGCTATATTATTATCATTAATACAATTGAAGATTCTAGCCATAATTTTTGATTGTTCACTCGCTAATGCAACTCTAATAACATATTTTGCTTTATGAGTCTCAACAAAATCTTCTAAAATTTTATTATAACTTCTTCTATGAAACTTTAAAGAGTAAGGACACATAACATTTATATATTCAATAATTGTAATTTTAGCATCGTCATAGCCAAGAATATTTTTATCTTTATCTATATTATTGATTTGTGCTACTGCTTGCTTTTCAAAATCTTTCTGAAATTGTATTTTGTCATTATATTGTTTCCAGTTATCTTTTCTAAAACCAATATAAAAATATAAAAAAACTCCTAAAACTATAAAAACTAATATAATTTTAAGTTTAGGCCATATGTATTCTTTAATTATTTCTAGCAAGTTCTTCCTCTATTATTTTTTTAATATTATTATATGATGTACTACCAGTTATTCTTTTATCGTTAATAAATAAGGTTGGTGTTGAAAATATTTTAAATTTTCTAGCATATTCTTGTTGTTTTTTTATTATTTTATTAGCAAGTTTTGCATTTTTAATACAAGAATTAAATTGTTCTTCTGTAAAACCATTTTTAAGTGCTATTTTTTTAAGTTCTTCTTTTTGATTTTTGGAATCTAACCATATATCAACATTTTTATACAAATCTTCAACTAAATTATATCTATTTTCCGGTTTTACACAATAAGGTAATAATACACCAAGCATTGAATTTTTTTGAATAAATATTCTTTTAATATATTTTACTTTATTTGTATCAATATAATCCACTTTAATGTTAGCCATTGTATTGTTATGCAGACTTAAACAATGTGGACAATTATAACTTGAATATTCAACTATTGTAATTGGGGCATTGCTTGATCCAAAAAAATAATCATCTGTTGTAATTATTTCTTGTTCTTTTGTATTATCTTCTTTATTTTTATTTTTTCTTTCTTTTCTTTGTAAAGATGGTAATTTTGGTACACTAGCAATATTTGTTTTTACTTCACCATATATTTTATTATTATTTATAATTATAGTATTTTTAGTAATATCATTAATAACAAAAATGCTTTGAGTATTATGTTGAATATATAATCCAATTATTAATAATATAGATAAACAAAGTAAATATTTAATACTTTTCTTAAAAATTTTAAACATATAATTATAAATTTTTTTATACATATAGAATATAAATAAGAAAAATAAAATTTCAATAAAAAATCCCTTATATTATAAAAATATAAAGGACTTTTATATAAATAGTAATCTAAACTATAAACCAATAGATACTGCTATACCACAATCTCTAACTGTTTCATTTTCAAGAGTTGTAGATGAATTGTTATAAACACAACCTTCTGATGCTTCACCAACAACAGGTCCTGAAAATCCATATATTTTTCCAGAATTAGAAATACCATTATCCATTTTGTCATCTAAGAATTTAGCATCTTTTCTAGAAACAACTGTTTCGGTTAATTTTGCTGCAGTACCTGCTGTTGCAGTTGCCATATTACCTACTGTTTCGCCACTACCAACTAAGAAAATAACATTGGATAACATTTCGCTATTATAACCTAATGCATAATAACCACCTTTCATTTTTGAACCAATTGAGTTGTCTGCAGTAACTGAAGTTATTGTGCTAGGATTACATGTGTATTGTTTTGTACCACTAATTGTAGTGAATGAACCTAAATTAGCATCAACTATACCCTCATTAACCATTTGTGCCCAAGCTAAACAAGAATTAGCAAAATTCATTTCGGAAGAACCACTTGTACCAGGAAGTTCACCTCTGGATGTGTAATAAGCATTAACAGCGGTTTGGTAATTTCTAATATCTGTCATAACAGCTCTTAATTCAGCACTTTTAATTAAACTAGCACCACCAGTGATACCAGCAACTAAAAGACCAATAATAATTAAAACGATAGATAATTCTATCAAAGAGAAACCTTTTTTATTAGTATTTATCATATTATCAATTATTAACATTAACATCATTACATACCATAAAACAATAAAAATTATTTTTCAATAATTATTTAATACACTATTGTTTTTTTAAAAAAAAACTTTAAAAATACCAATAGGTAAAAATAATTTTATATATAGTGTCAAAATATATTGAAGATGGAAAGCATTCTTTAAGTGTAGAAATAAAAGGCCTTACATCCGTACTTGAAAATTCTATTAATTCCACATTTGAAAAAGTTGTAAAAACTATATTAAATACAAAAGGTAGAATAATATTAAGTGGAGTTGGTAAACCCGGTTATCTTGCAAGGAGAGTTGCAGCTACTTTTTCTTCAACTGGTACCCCCGCCCTATTTGTACATGCTGATGAAGCAAGTCATGGAGATTTAGGTATGATTACAGAAAAAGATACTGTTATTTTATTATCCAATTCTGGTTCTACAAAAGAACTAAATGATATTATTGCATATTGCAAAAGATTTGATATTACCTTAATTGGAATTACAAGAAATCCTAATTCATTTTTAGCACAAGCTGCAAATATCGCTGTTGTTTTAGAAAATATAGAACAAACCAATATTGTTGATTCACCAACAACATCTGAAATAATGATATTAGCTTATTTGGATGCTGTTGCAACTGCATTAATTAATGCAAAACATTTTAATAAAGACAATTTTAAAGTTTTTCATCCAGGTGGAAAATTGGGTTCTACTTTATTAAAAGTTAAAGAATTGATGCATAAAGGTGATGAATTACCATTGGCTCACGAAGATGATTCTATTGAAAAAGTTATAAATATTATGATTGAAAAACCATTAGGTTGTGTTGCTGTACTTGATAAAAATAATAGTTTAGTAGGTATAATTACAGATGGTGATTTTAAAAGAAAAATTATACAATACAAAGACTTAATGAGTAAAAAAATTGTAGATATAATGACACCTAATCCAATTACAATAAATAAAGATGCTTTTGCATTAGATGCTGTAAAAATGATGAAAAGAGGTGTTGGTGAAAATAATAATTATATTCAAGTTCTTTTAGTAGTTGAGGAAGTTGAAAATATTAAAAAAGTTATTGGTTTAATTCATATACAAGATTGTTTAAGAGCTGGTGTAATATAAAGTCTTGATTTTAATTTATTATTATTTATTATTTTATAGATTGTTTTAATAAAATATAAAGGAAATATATGCTGCCATATGAGCACTTTGTAATTGTATTATCATCCCCTTCCGGAACTGGAAAGTCAACATTAGCAAAAATGTTATTAGAAAAATATAGTAATATTAAATTATCAACATCCGCTACAACAAGAGCACCACGAGAAGGCGAAATTGATGGCTTCCATTATTATTTTTTAACACAAGAAGAGTTTGACAAAAAAGTTGAAAATAATGAATTTTTAGAATATGCTGGTGTTTATGGAAAGTCATATGGAACACTTAAAAGTCAAATACAAGAAAAGTTTGATGGTGGAAATGATGTTCTTTTAGATATTGACTGGCAAGGAAACTTATCTGTTTCAAAACAAATTACCGATAAGAAAAAAATTATTAGTATTTTTTTATTGCCACCTTCTATTACAGAGTTAAAAGATAGATTAGTTGGTAGAGGAACTGATAGTGAAGAAGTTATTGAAAAAAGAATGGCTGATGCTAAAAATACAATTACTCATTATAATGAATATGATCATGTTATTATAAACGATAGTGTTGAACTAGCTTTTGAAGAATTAGTTGCTTTAATTGATGCAAAAAGAATTGCAAATGTTAAAAAAGAACAATTAGATTCTTATGTTAATAAATTACTTGAAGAATAATGACTGAATATATAGATATTATATTACCATTCTTAAAAAAAGCTGGTAAGCTAGCTTTAAAAAATCAATCTTTAATTACTGGATATAATAAGGTTGATGGTTCTATTGTTACAGAGACTGATTTAGCAATTAGTAAAAGATTTAAAAAACTAATTAATTCACATTTCGAAAATCATTATATTTTAGATGAAGAAACGGCTTTAAAAGAAAAAAATGTTAAAGAAAAAGTAAATAATTACGAATATACATGGATTATAGATCCAATAGATGGTACAAAAACATATTTTCATGGTTCTAATTTGTTTGCTATTGCCATAAGTTTATATAAAAAATCACAACCTATATTTGGAATTATTTATTTACCATCAACTAAACAAATTATTTATAATGACAATAATAATGTTTATTTGATTAAAGATGCTTTTACTAGAAAAGAAATAAAATTACCAATATTTTTTAATAAAAAAGAATTAAATAGTCATTCATTAATATATTTTCCTGTAAAACATGCAAAAGATTATATAAAAGACTATAAATTTACTTTTATAGATGGTTATTCTGCATATATTTATGCCTTTGATGTTTTTAATAATGTTTCGCAAGGTTGTTTTTTGAAAAATAATATTTCAATGTGGGACATATATACAAGTCTTCCAATAGCTAATGCAATGGGACTTAAAATCTATAATATAGAAAATGGTGAAATATTATCAAAATTAGATTTTAATTTATTTAGAGAAAATTTTAAAGCAAAGAATATATGGCTAATATGTCATCCAACATATAAAGATGGCTTGATGTCAATTTTAAAATAATTTTCTTAAAATCTTGAAAATATAAATAGTAATTTTATATAATAAAAATGTAAGTATTATTATTTTTTTATGACTGAACCACGATTTGTACATTTAAGAAATCATACTGAATATTCTTTATGTCTTGGGGCAATTAAATTAAAAAAGATGATTGCAACAGCAAAAGAATTAAATATGCCCGCTGTCGCTATTACCGATAGTGGAAATATGTTTGGGGCATTAGAATATTCATTAGCAGCATCAAAAGAAGGTATACAACCAATTATTGGTTCAGAATTATTAATGGAAGCTAGTAAATTTTTCGATAAAGCTGAAACAACACAAGAAAGAGAAAATAATTTTTCAAAAATAGTCTTATTAGCACAAACTGATGAAGGTTATTATAATTTAGTTAATTTAGCTAGTGAGAATTTTTTGCAAAGACAACCTGGTATTACTCCACATATTGATTTTGAATGGCTAAAAAAGAAAGGTGAAGGTATTATTTGTCTTACTGGTGGTTGCGAAGGTTTGATTGGAAAGTTATTATTAAGAAATCAAAAAGATAAAGCAGAAGAAGCATTACTTGAATTAAAAGAAATATTTGGTGATAGATTATATATTGAACTTTTACGACATGGCCTAAAAGATGAAATTGATACAGAAAAAGATTTTATAGAATTAGCTTACAAACATAATATACCATTAGTTGCTACAAATGATTGTCATTTTTTAGTAAAAGAAATGTTTAAAGCGCAAGATGTTTTATCGTGCATTGGAGAAGGACGATATATTACAGAAACAAACAGAAAAAGACAAACTCCGGAACATTATTTTAAAACACAAGAAGAAATGATTGAACTTTTTGCTGATATTCCAGAAGCTATTGAAAATACAATAAATATTGCAAAAAGAATACACACAATGGCATATAAACGAAAACCTACATTACCGCACTTTCAATTACCAGAAGGTATGACAGAAGCTGGTTATATGAGAAAACTTAGCATTGAAGGACTTGAAAAAAGACTAGAACAAAAATACATTAATGAGCATATAACAGATGAAGAAGAAAAGAAAAAAATACACAAAGAATATTTTGATCAATTAGAATATGAGATGAAGGTTATTACAGAAATGGACTTTCCGGGTTATTTCTTAATAGTTGCTGATTTTATTAATTGGAGTAAAACACACGATGTACCAATTGGCCCTGGTAGAGGTTCTGGTGCTGGTTCTGTTGTTGCTTGGGCGATGAAAATTACCGATCTTGATCCTATTAGATTTAAATTATTCTTTGAAAGATTCTTAAATCCAGAAAGGGTTTCAATGCCTGATTTTGACGTTGATTTCTGTCAGAGAGGAAGGGAACGTTCAATCAAATACGTTCAAGAAAAATATGGCTATGACATGGTAGCACAAATAATTACTTTTGGAAAATTACAATCAAGAGCTGTTATTAAAGATGTAGGAAGAGTTTTGCAAATGTCATATAATGAGGTTGATAAAATCAGTAAAATGATTCCGCAAAATCTAAGTCTTGAAGAAGCACTAGAACAAGACCCTGATTTAAAAATGCAACAGCAAGCAGACCCACAAATAGGAGAACTTATTTCTATTGCATTAGATTTAGAAGGACTTAATAGACATTCATCAATGCATGCAGCTGGTGTTGTTATTGGTGATAAACCACTACAACAAATATGTGCTTTATATTCCGATGGTGAATCACCTATGCCTGTTATTCAATATACAATGAAATATGCAGAACAAGCTGGACTTGTTAAATTTGACTTTTTAGGTCTAAAAACACTCACAATTATAAAAGATGCCCTAACCTACATTAAAGACAGAAATATTGAAATTGATATTGATAATATACCACTTGATGATAAAGAAGTCTATGATATGTTAGTTGAAGGTGATTCAATAGGTGTTTTTCAAGTAGAATCTTCTGGTATGAGATCAATGCTTAAACAAATAAAACCTGATAATATTGAAGATATTGTTGCTTTGGTGTCTTTATATCGTCCTGGTCCTATGGATAGTATACCTACATATATCAAAAGAAAACATGGATTAGAAAAGGTTGAGTATTTACACCCTAAAATGGAAGATATTTTAAAAGATACATATGGTATTATAATATACCAAGAACAAGTTATGAATATTGCAAAAGCTCTTGCTGGTTATACTCTTGGTGGTGCTGATTTATTAAGAAGAGCTATGGGTAAAAAAATTAAAGAAGAAATGGATAAACAAAGAGGTGTCTTTGTTGAAGGTTGTGGAAAAACAAGTAATATTAGTGCAGAAAAAGCTAATGAAATTTTTGATTTACTAGCAAAATTTGCAAGTTATGGTTTTAATAAAGCTCATGCAGCAGCATATTCAGTTATTAGTTATCAAACAGCATATTTAAAACATTATTTTCCTGTTGAATTTCTTATATCATCAATGAATATAGAAATTTATGACACTGATAAAATTAATTTTTATATTCAGGATATAAAAGCTCATAATATAAAAATTCTTCCGCCTGATATTAATAAATCAAATATTTATTTTTCTGTTGAAAGAATTGATATTGTAGGAGAAAAAGACAAAAAAGTAAAAAAATATCATGAAGATAAAGAACTTGCTGTTAGATATGGACTTGCTGGTATAAAAGGAGTTGGTACAAATGTTGCAGAAGAAATTATTGAAGAAAGAAAAAAGAATGGTGATTTCAAAAATATATTTGATTTTGTAGAAAGAGTTACTGGAAAAGTTATTAATAAAAAGACAATGGAAGCATTATCAAAGGCTGGTACATTTGATTGCATACATAAAAATAGAAAACAAATACATGATTCTTGTGAGGTATTGAGTAAATATTGTATGTCATTTCAAGAAGAAAAGCAAAGTAGTCAAATGAGTCTTTTTGGCGATTTAATTGGTAGCAGTAATACAAAACCTATACTAGCAAAAACTGATGACTGGGTTAGTATGGAAAAATTTCAAAAAGAGTTTGAAGCTTTTGGTTTTTATTTAGATGGCCATCCTCTTTCATCCTTACAAAAAGATTTAGAAAGCAGAGCTATTACATTTTCCAGTGAATTAGCCGGAGAAGAAATTATTGATGGCGATAAAGTTTATTTGGCCGGCGTTGTTGTAAGTACAAGTATAAAATCAAGTGCAAAAGGAAGATATGCATTTATTCAAGTATCCGATGCAAAAGGTTTAGTTGAAATTGCTTTATTTAATAATGATTTAATTACAGAACACAAAGATTGGATAGACGATAAAGAACATCACCAACTAGCATTTGAATGTATGATTAAAAAAGATGATGGCGGTTTTAGAGCAATAGCTAATAATTTCTATTTATTGCAAGACTTTATGAAAAATTTTACACCTGGTTCATTACAAAAAATTACACATAGACCACCTAAAAAAGAATGGAATGGTGAAAAAAAACCATGGAATAAAAACGAAAATGGAGAATTTAAAAAGAAAGACGAAAAACATTCATATAAAGATGATCCACTTATTGCCAAAAAAATGAATGAACCACCTAAAATGATTAATGAAATTAATATTTATATTAAAGATAAATCACCTTTAAAAGATTTATCAATAATTTTAAATAATAGTAAAAATATAAATGCAAAAGAGTTTACAAAAGTTTATTTTCATATCACAGATGATAGCGGTAAGGAAACAAAAATTGATTTAGGCCAAGGTTATCAAGTATTTGATATAGAGAAAAAAAGAATTATTGAAACTCATGGAGTTATTAAAGTTGAATAATAAAGGTTAATATGTTAGAAATAGATAATCAATTAAAAGAAATAGAAATAAAATTGTCAAACCTATGGGGGTTTCTTTGACATTGATAATCTAGAAAAACAATATTTAGATTTAGATAAAAAAGCATCAAGTGAAAACTTTTGGAATAACAAAGAAGAAGCTGAAAATATTTTAAAATTAAAAGGTAATCTAGAATATAAAATAGAAAAAATGAAATCATTAAAAAGTAAATTTAATGATAATAAAGATTTGTACGAATTAGCAAAAGAAGAAAATAATTTAGATATATTTAACGATATTTTAAAAGAATTAGAAAATTTAAACAAGGAATTAGAAGAATTTAGAATAGAAAACTTATTTACCGGTGAAGCTGATTCTAATGATTGCTTTTTAGAAATAAATACAGGTGTTGGTGGAGTTGATGCTTGCGATTTTTCAGAAATGCTATTAAATATGTATATTAAGTGGGCGGAAAAGAAAAAAATAAAATATGAAATTGTAGAAGTTGATAAAGATGATGTTGCAGGTATAAAATCTGCTATTATTAAGATAAAAGCTAAAAATGCTTATGGACTATTAAAAAACGAAAGGGGTATACATAGATTAGTTAGGCAATCACCTTTTAATTCTGCTGGAAAGAGACAAACAAGTTTTACTTCAATAGATGTCTACCCTGTGGTTGATGATAAAATAAACATTGAAATAAATGAAAAAGATTTAAAAATAGAGGTTTGCAGAGCTTCCGGTGCTGGTGGACAACATGTAAATAAAACAGATAGTGCGGTTAGAATTTTACATATTCCAACTGGTATTGCTGTTGAGTGCCAAGAACAAAGATCTCAACATCAAAACAAAGAAGAAGCTATGAAAATGCTAAAATCAAAATTATATCAAATAGAATTAAAGAAAAAAGAAGAAGAAAAATTGCAAAATAGTATTTCAAAAGGTGATAATGGTTGGGGTAGTCAAGTTAGAAATTATGTTTTACATCCATATAAATTAGTAAAAGATTTAAGAACTGGTTGTGAGACATCAAATACAAATGCAATGCTAAATGGTGAATTGCTTGATGATTTTATACAAAGCTTTTATAAATAAGACTTCCACAATATTTTATTATAATTAAAAATACAAAAAAATAATAAAATAAATAGTGGAAATAATTAATAATTTTTGCAAAGAAAACATTACACCAATTCAATTAAAAAATGAAGTACTAAAAAATGATTTATCAGCCTTTATTCATAAAACTTTTAATACTATCAATCCTGGTGTAAAATACCTTCATAATTGGCATATTGATTTAATTGCTGAATATTTAAAAGAAGTTTATAATGGAAATATCAAAAGACTAATTATTAATATTCCACCACGAAGTTTAAAATCTGTTTGTGTTAGTGTAGCCTTCCCTGCCTGGGTTTTAGGACAAAAACCATATTCAAGAATCATTGTTGCAAGTTATTCTGAAATTTTAAGTTTAAAACATTCAACAGATTGTAGAATAGTAGTATCATCAAAATGGTTTCAAAAATTATTTAAAGATTTTCAATTAAATCAAACTCAAAATGAAAAACATAAGTTTGCAACTACTCAAAATGGTTATAGGTTTGCAACATCAATAGGTGGCAGTTTGACTGGTGAAGGTGGTGATATTTTAATAGTTGACGATCCACACAACCCACAACAAATAATGAGCGAAAAATACAGAACTAAAACACTAGAATGGTTTAGCAATACCTTTGTTTCAAGACTTAATAACAAAAAAGATGGTGTAATTATTATAGTTATGCAAAGATTACATCAAAATGATTTAACTGGTTATTTACTTGAAAAGTCAAGCAATGAATGGGAAGTATTATCTGTACCAGCAATAGCAGAAAAAACAGAATATTATAATATTGGAAATTTTAGTAAAATTAGGCAAAAAGGTGAAATATTACATTCAAAAAGAGAGGGCTTAAAAGAAATAGAAAGAATAAAACAAGATATGGGTTCTTATGTATTTTCAGCACAGTATCAACAAAAGCCAATAGTAAAAGAAGGAAATATGATAAAAGCTAATTGGCTAAAAAAATACGATTATAGCATAGAACCAGAAAAAATATTTTTATCATTTGACACAGCTATTAAGGCTGGCATAAATAACGATCCAACAGTATGTACTGTATGGGGTGAATTTAAGAATAATCTTTATTTATTAAATGTTTATAGAGAATGGTTGGAATATCCAGATTTAAAACGAAGATCGATAGAAATAATAAACAAATATCAACCCAATGCAATTTTAATAGAAGATAAAGCTAGCGGACAATCATTAATTCAAGATTTAAAGAAAGAAATAAAATTACCAATTATACCAATTAAAGTTTCAAAAGATAAAATTACAAGGTTAGCATCTGTTTCACCATACTTTGAAGCAAACAAAATATTATTACCAAAAGAAGCTACTTGGATTATTGATTATGAAAATGAATTATATTCATTTCCTTTTTGCGAACACGACGATCAAGTTGATTCAACAAGTCAATTTTTACAATGGTACAAAAATAACTCTAATATCAATAAAGAAATTAGAGTTAGAAAAATATAATTATTCAACTTTTGATGAAACATCTAAACAATCACACTTTTCAACAGTCCATTGTAATGTAAATTCATCACATTTTAATACAATATAACCAGTTTTATTAGTATTATTTGCACCACAATCTAATGTAATTGTATCTCCAGCTTTTACCCTTGATAAATATTTTGATTCTATTGTATTAAATAATTCTCCTGGTTGTGTAAGAGTACCACAAGTCAAGGATTGTGCATTAGCAATTCCACAACCTGGTATACATTCATACATAATATTACTCCATTGTCCATATTTTTGGCATCTTCTAATAGGTTTATAATCAGAATTAGCTTCCATAACCGGATTTTCAGATATCAAACCTGGACCACAAGAATTTTTCTTATATATTTCAACACCTTGTAAACAAAAACCATTAGTACAATAAATAGAAGTTTTAGGATAATCACTGTCTATATTGTATAATTCCTCTAAACTACAAGGCATATCTTCCATATCTAATTCAAAAATTAATGAGCTTTTATCATTATACAAAACAATGTCATCAAACTCTTTATTATTTACATCTTTTACAAATCTATTATCAAAAGAAACAGAATCTAAAAATAAATTTTCATTATCTAATAAATTTTTATCAGCAGTATTTTGATACCCATTTTTGAATGCACCATTTTGATTTGGACCTGGACTTATTAAAACATAAATAGCTTTATTACTTGCTAAATTTCCTTGCACATCTTCTATTATCATGGAAGCACCACCACCAGAAAAAAAGCCTTTATTTGTAGCATATTTCTTATTAACAACATAAACAACTTTACTATCCCAAGCATCCAATGTATATTCAGTTGGTAAGCCTAATTCTTTTGTTGGTACACCACCAGCTATATAATCTCCATTAGAAAATCTGGAATCTAAAACTTCACAATCTCCACTATAACTTCTTAATTCTTTTGCATAATCTGGATCGTCGTTATATAGTGTAATATCAGAAGGGCAAGGCAATCTCATATTTGTCAAAAGATATCTACTTAAAGCTTTATTAACAACATAAATTCTATCTGCACTTAAATTTTTTTCAGATAATTCAACAATAGATAGATATAAATTTATACCACCTACAAATAAAATACTAAGAATAAGTATCACAATACTCATTTCTAGTAATGTAAAAGCATTATAATTCTTTTTATTTAATTTTTTTATCATAATATTTATTTAAAATTATTCATTTTTCTTTAATATACCTAACCTACCATATTTGTAGCATTTTAATATATAATTACCAATACCACCAACACTTTCAACTTCTTCATTATATACCAAAAATTTACAATCAGAATTAAAACCAGGAAAAGTTACACTTCCATCAATATCTAATTTATTCTTTAAATTTTCAATAATTGAGTTAGTAGCACAACAATTTAAGTCAGAAATATCAGCTTCTGTTATAAATTGTGTAATTGTTTTATATCTAACTATATCATCAGCAGTGTTATCTTGTGTAAAATACAATATAGTTTGTTTATCTTCATTAGGACCATTTTTTCTATCTATTATATTGGATGTAGCATCAGGACAATCTATAGATTTATTAGTTCTAAATTGATAACCACAATATTTATTTCTACCATGAGAAACTATACTATAAACAGCTTGATTAGTTATTAAAAAATCATCATCTACTTTATTTTCATAGACATTAATATAATTATTTATAACAATATCTCTCATATCCAAAGTTCTTAGATTTTTAGTAGCTGGTTGATAAACTGTATAAGTAAATTTGCCACCCCAAGCATCATAAGACATATTAGCTGGCAAATCTAAATCTTTATATGGAATAGCACCAACAATTACATTACCAATTTGAAAATAACCATTGGTAAAATCAGATACTGTCCTATTATAACAATCATTGACTGCAAAACCAGAATCAGTACCCAAATAAGCAGGACAAGGCAAATAACCATTAGTTCTAGCATATATATCAATGGCTTGCTGTATCATATTTAACTTTTTATTGGTTACATCTATTTGATTTTGTATTAAAATGTATTTACTACCTTCAAAACTGGCAATTAACAACATACCAGAAATCAATAAAACAACCGATAATTCAATTAAACTAAAACCGTTATTATTTTTTATTTTCATATTTTAAAAATTATCTTAATTATTAACTTTTAATATACCAAGTCTACCATATTTAAAACATTTTAACCTGTATTTTTCACTCCCACCTACACTATCAATTTCAGCATTGTATGATAAAAACTTACAATTTTCGTCAAAATCTGTGCTACCAAAACTAATTTCAGTATTGATATCAAGAGAATCAACTAATCTTTCTATAATACTTTCTGTAACACAACAACTAATTTCTGTTAATTCAGCATCGCTAATCATTTGTGTAATTGTTTTATATCTAACTATATCATCAGCAAGATTAGTATCTGTATAATAAATGCTAATATCTGGATAATCTACACCATTTTTTCTTTCTATTAAAGATTCTATTGGATAAGATATTTGTTCGTTTGAATTAAAATTATAAACACCATATTTATTATGTCCAAATGAAGACAATGTATAAATTGTTTGCATTGAAACTAAATCTTCTGCTGATGGTGTAGCACTAATATCTAATAAAGAGCTATCAGCATTTTCATAAACAACAATATATCTGTTTGTACTAATATTTCTAGTATCTATATTTCTAAGATCCGTAAGAGCTGGTTTATAAACTTTATAAACAAATTTTCCACCCCAAGCATCATAAGACATATCAGCAGATAAATTTAAATCTCTATAAGGAACACCACCAGCAACAGCATCATTTGTCGTATGAAATCCTTTTGCCATATCAGTTACTTTAACCCCACAATCTTCTATACTATAACCAGTTTCTTCAGCTAAATATGTAGGACAAGGTAAATGATTTGTTCTTCTAACATATATTTCCATTGCTTTCTGTATAGCATTTAACTTAACATTTGTAGCTTTAATTTGATTTTGCATTAAAAAATATTTTCCAACTTCAAAACTAGCAACCAATAAAGCACTAATAATAAAAAGAACAACAGCAAGTTCAATTAAAGTAAAAGCATTTTTATTTTTAATATATTTCATTATTATTTTTAAAAATAATTACAATACAAGAAAAATGATAATCTAATAATATTAAATTACAAGAAAAAAAATATAAAATCATACAATAATATCTTAACACATACAAAAACCATTACTTATTAGTAATGGTTTTTAGAACAAAAAAATAATTATTTAAAAATTATTTTCCTTCCTTTGATCCACCTGCTGGTTTTTCACCCTTTTTTGTTCCACATCCACATCCGCATGCCATAATATTTACCATTTCTTTATTAATAATTTTATAATTGCCTCCGTATAAATTATAATATACAATTTTATAAAAAGCAACATATAAATTATTATTTTTATAAAAAAATATTAAATTAATATAAATAAATATTATTTTGATAAAAGATTATTAGTATTTTTTATTGCCTGTATAATCAAAAATAAACCAAATATAATAATAGGTAATGAAAGTAACTGTCCCATTGTAAAATATTTTAAAATATAACCAATTTGTATATCTGGTTCTCTAAAAAATTCAACAACAAATCTAGATAAACCATAACCACATAAAAATATACCACTTAATAAACCTTTATATTTTTTAATAGATATTTTTTTAGCTATAAAAAATATTATACAAAATAAACAAATACCTTCTAAAAAAGCTTCATATAATTGACTTGGGTGTCGTGGCAAATCACCGGCATTAGGAAATATAATACCAAATTTAGAGTCTGTAATTCTACCATATAATTCAAGATTAATAAAATTAGCTATTCTTCCAAAAAATAAACCAATAGGTGTTGCAATTGCTAATAAATCAGTAAATTCAAAAAATTCTATTCTATGTTTTTTACATAAATAATAAGAACCCACAATAACCCCTAACAAACCACCATGAAATGACATGCCACCATGCCATATTTTAAGTATTTCAATGGGATGTGTTATATAAAAATGAAAGTTATAAAATAATACATACCCTAACCTACCACCTATAAGTATAGATATAACAGCATAAGTAAAAAAATCATCTGATATTTCTTTTTCATTAAAAATATTATTTTTTTTATTAAAATATTTTACAACAAGCCAAGCTAATATAATTCCAAATATATAAGCTAATGCATACCATCTAATTTCAAGTGGTCCTAATTTTAATAATATTGGATTAATAAAAGGTAATTGCATATTTAAAAAATTATTATGATGTTTAATATTATAAAATAAATAAAAAAAATCAATAATAAAAAAATATATAATAATAAATATTATAAAAAAATATTTACTTTAAATTTTTTATATATTAATTTATGAAAAAATATTATTCAATTAAAAAATAAAGAAGTAAATAAGATGAAATTAAGAAATATAGCAATTATAGCCCATGTTGACCATGGCAAGACGACACTTGTTGATCAAATGTTAAAACAAAGCGGAACTTTTAGAGACAATGAAACTGTCAGTGACAGAGTTATGGATAGTGGAGATCTTGAAAGAGAAAGAGGTATTACAATTTTAGCAAAAGTTACATCCGTTGAACATAATGGAACTAGAATAAATATTGTTGATACACCAGGACATGCTGACTTTGGTGGAGAAGTTGAACGAATTTTATCTATGGTTGATGGTGTTGTTTTATTAGTAGATGCAGCAGAAGGTCCATTACCACAAACAAAATTTGTGCTTTCAAAAGCTTTAAAATTAGGTATTAGACCAATAGTATTAATTAATAAAATTGATAGACAAGATGCTAGACCTGATGAAGTTTTAGATGAAATTTTTGACTTATTTTGCAATTTAGGTGCAAACGATCAACAATTGGATTTCCCTGTACTATATGCAGTAGGAAGAGAAGGCTGGTGTACTGATGACCCTTCAAAAAAAGGAGAAAATTTAGAACCATTATTTGATTTAATTTTAAATCATGTACCAGAACCAAAAACAGAAGAAGGCAACACATTTAAAATGCTTGCTACAACATTAAGTGCTAATCCATTTTTAGGAAGAATTTTAACTGGAAAAATCTATTCTGGTAAAGTAAAAACAAATATGCAAGTAAAAGCATTAGATCTTAATGGTAATGTTGTAGAAAGAGGAAAAATCACAAAAATTCAAGCTTTTAGAGGTTTGAAGAAAGTTGATTTAGACGAAGCAGAAGCTGGTGATATCGTTTCTATTGCCGGTTTACAAAAAGCAACTGTTTCTGATACAATTTGTGATTTGGACAATACAGAAGTTATAGCTTCTACCCCTATTGACCCACCTACAATGTCTATTACAATAGGTGTTAACACTTCCCCATTAGCAGGACAAGAAGGTGATAAAGTTACATCTAGACTTATTAGAGATAGACTTTATGCAGAAGCTGAAACAAATGTTGCAATTAAAGTTGAAGATACAGATAGTGCCGAAGTTTTCCAAGTTAGTGGAAGAGGAGAATTGCAATTAGGTGTTCTTATTGAAACAATGAGAAGAGAAGGCTTTGAAATGACTGTTGGTAGACCACGAGTTATTATGAAAGAAGAAAATGGTAAAAAATTAGAACCTTATGAAGAAGTTGTTGTTGATGTTGACGATGAATTTAGTGGAACAGTTGTTGAAAAACTCAGCAAAAGAAAAGGTGAAATGAAAGAAATGAAACCTTCTGGAACTGGAAAAACAAGGCTTGTATTCATTATTCCTTCAAGAGGTTTAATCGGTTATCAAAGTGAATTTTTAACGGATACAAGGGGAACTGGTATTTTAAATAGAATTTTTGACAGCTACCAAGAATACAAAGGTGAAATCCCTTCTTTAAGAAAAGGTGTTTTAATTAGTATGGATAAAGGCGACACAATACCTTATGCTTTATTCGGTATTCAAGACAGAGGTATTTTATTTGTTGGCCCAAAAGAAAAAGCATACGAAGGTATGATTGTTGGCGAGCATGCAAAAGACAATGATTTAGTTGTAAATGTTCAAAGAACAAAGAATTTAACCAATGTTAGATCCGTTGTTTCTGACGAACACATTGTTTTAACACCTCCTGTCAAAATGTCCCTTGAACAAATGATTACATACATTCAAGACGACGAATGTGTAGAGGTTACACCTAAAAATTTAAGATTAAGAAAGAAATATCTTTCTGCAATCGAAAGAAAAAAATATTCTAGGGGACAAAAAGAAGAGGAATAAAAAGAAAAACAATTTTGACAGCTACCAATTGGTAGCTGTTTTTACTAATAATATTATTTTTTATTATTTTCATTATTCAAAATATTTATATTAAGTATTTATAATAAATAATTATTATAAATTTTTATTATCTACGTTATTAATGTAAACTGTAATTATAATTAAATAAATATAGCATTAGGAATTTTTACAATTTGTTGTAATTTTAAAATATTATACAATTAATATTGCATTATAATTAAAATTACCAAAACTATTTACCTTTCCCTTATGCTTAGATTATAATAATAACACAGAAATAAAAATACTAAATATTAATTATTCTAAATATAATAATGAAAAATTTATAAACATAAAGATTATATTATGTAATAATTTAAGTTTGTTGTTATTATGATAGTAAAAATATAAAAGTCGCTATTTTTATAATAGCGACTAAAAGTATAATATTTTGTAATTATCAAAAAATAATTATAAAAATTACCTTCTTTGATAAACTTGACCTTTTCTAGCTTTCTTTAAACCTGCTTTCTTTCTTTCAACAACTCTTGAATCTCTGGTTAAGAAACCAGCAGATTTTAAAGCTCCTCTGAGTTCAGGATTTAGAAGTTGTAAAGCAATAGAAATTGCATGTTTAATAGCTCCAGCTTGTCCACTCAAACCACCACCAATAACAGTACAATTGATATCAAATTTATTTTCTGTATCTGTCTTTTGGAATGGTTGATTAATAATAACACCTAAAATAGCTCTTTTTAAATATTCATCTGCTGGTTTGCCATTGATTGTAATTGTACCATTTCCTTGTGATAACCATACTTTTGCAATAGCATTTTTTCTTTTTCCAGTAGCATAAGTTGCATTAGTAGCTTTTTTTGCTTTTACAACTTTTTTTGTTTCTGTTTTAGGTTGAGCTTCTTTAACTACTTTTTTTGTAGCAGTTGTCTTTTTTGCTACTTTTTCTTTTGTAGAATCACTTTCTACTGTTTTTGTAGTTTTTTTAACTTTTGATGTAGTTTCATCTTTTTTTACATTAGCCATATCTAATACCTATTTTCTTTTTTTATTTTTAACATTCATACTCTTGATATCCAAAATTTCAGGTTTTTGTGCTGAATGTGGATGTTCAGAACCAGCATATACAAATAATTTTTTAACTACTTTTCTTCCTAATGGATTTCTAGTAATCATTTTTTTAATAGCTTGTTCAACAATCTTTTCTGGGTTTTTACCTGTCATTATATCTTTTGCTGTTTTTTCTTTTAAGCCACCAGGAAAATCTGTATGATGAATATATTTTTTATATTCATATTTATTTCCCGTCATGTATACTTTGTCAGCATTGATAACAACAACATAATCACCACAATCTTGATTAGGTGTGAATATAGCTTTATGTTTACCTCTTAAATAGTCAGCAACAATAACTGCCATTCTACCAAGAACTAAATCGGTAGCATCAACTACATACCATTTTCTTTCTACATCTTTTGGAGAAGCTGAGAAAGTCTTCATTATATTTTTACTCATAGTATCTTATATAAAATTTTTATTTAATAAATAATAAATTTTGACTAACTTTATTCAAGTGGGTTTGGCAAATAAAATTAGCTTTTTTATCTAAGATACCAAACATTTTATAAAGAATTATTAATAAGTCAATAAAAAACATTGTTTTTTAAAAATATCTTAATAAATTATTAAATAGAAACAACAAGTAGCAATATATTATGAAATTTATCAAAGATTATATAAATAATGTAAAACATAAACCAATGTTTTATTTTTTAGTATTTTGTGGAGTAGTAATATTTTCTTTACTATTAAATTCATGTCATAAAATAAAAATAGAAATAGATTCTATTGATGATGTAAATACAAATGAATTATCTGTTTTTGTACAAGATGGTTGTATACATTGTAAGCAAGCAGAAGAGTTTTTAAATGATAATAAATTTGATAATATAAGTGCAGTTTTTTATAATTTAAAAGATGAATATTCTTTGAATTATTTATTTAAACAAGTTGCAAGATTGGATATTCCACAGGATAATTTAGGAACTCCAATTTTAATATTTAATGATGAATATATTATCGGCTTTGGTGAAGCACAAAAAGCCTTGCTAATTGAGGCAATTAACGAAAAAAAAAAATTAAATTCACAAAATAAGGAAGATAACAAACAAGAAATAAATACATTCTCTAATATAGAATTAACAAAAATAATAACAAAGCTAAGTATTTTTGATAGTTTTAATATATATACAATATTATCTATATTATATATTTTTGCAATTATAAATATTCATAAAGAACATAAACAAAAAATATTTATATTTTTGACTTTTATAATATCTTATACTATTTTTTATCTTTTAATTTTAATTAATTTTATAAAAATATATTCTTTTGCTACATATATACCACTTATAGTAATTCTTTTGGGCTTATTGTCATTACTTATATTTATTGATACTACATATTACAATAAATTTTTTATAACTAATGATATTACCAATAACATAAAAATAAATGTATCTATATCTTTAATTTTTGTAATATTAGGATTATCTTTAATAATTTTATCTATAAATTTACTAAATAGTAATTATGGGTTGTATAATCTTATAAAAATATTATCAAATACTACTATTCAATCATATACAATTTTTAGTTTACTATATATAATTATAAACATATTAATATTTTTTACTTTATTATTTTTATTAACATTTATAAATAGAAAATTTTTAAAATATGAAGACAATATATTGATTAATAATTTTATTTTTATATTAGTTGGAACAATCTTTGTATTTTTTTCTTAAAAAATTAAATATTTTTAATTTTATTATTGTAAATAAAAAAAATCTATTGTATTTTATTCTTTATGAATAAATGATATATTTTAAAAATTTTAGAGGTTTTATGATGAAATTATTTTCCATTATGTCAAAAGACATAGGTATAGATTTAGGTACTGCTAATACAGTTATTTGTTCCATTGATGAAGGAGTTATTTTAAATGAACCATCTGTTGTTGCTTTATTAGACGAAGATGGCAAAAAATCTCCATATGCATTTGGTAAGGAAGCAAAATCAATGCTTGGTAGAACACCTGCAAAAATTGAAGCTATTAGACCTATGAAAGATGGTGTTATAGCTGATTTTAGAGTTGCTGGTGATATGATTAAATATTTTATTCATTCTGTTAACACTTTGAAGGCTTGGTTTGGACCATTAATTATAGTTTGTGTTCCTTCCGGTTCTACACCTGTTGAAAGAAAGGCTATTCAAGAAGCAGCAGAAGCATCCGGTGCAAGAGAAGTATTTTTAATAGAAGAACCTATGGCATCTGCTATTGGTGCAAATCTTCCAGTATTAGAACCAACAGGATCAATTATTGTTGATATAGGTGGTGGTACATCTGAAATTGGTGTTATTTCTCTTGGCGGTTTAGTTTATGGAAAATCACTTAGAGTTGCTGGTGATAAAATTGATGAAGCAATTATCAATTATATGCGAAAAAATTTCAATTTACTAATTGGTGAAACAACAGCTGAAAGAATTAAAATGACAATTGGTGCTGCTTGTGCTCCATTAGATGGAAAAGATGGTGCAACAATGGAAGTTAGAGGTCGAGATTTAAATAATGGAGTTCCTAAGGAAATGGTTTTAACAGAAAAACAAATTTCCGAAAGTGTAGCTGAACCAGTTTCACAAATATTAGAAGCTATTAAAGTTGCATTAGAATGTGTACCGCCTGAATTATCTTCTGATATGGTTGAAAGAGGTATTGTATTGTCTGGTGGTGGTGCTTTATTGAAAAATTTAGATTATGTAATATCAAAAGCAACAGGTTTATCTGTAATAGTAGCAGAAGATCCATTATTATGTGTTGTAAATGGTATTAGAAGAGTTTTATGCGATACACGAACTTTTAGAGGTGTATTATTTAAACAAGGTTAATTATGAATGCAAAGTATACTAGTTCAAGAAATAATATATCTCTTGAAAGTATAAAAATGGTAAGATATTATTTTTATACTCTTTTCTTAAAAGTTTCATTTTTCATACTTATAATACTTAGTATTATAAGTATGAGACTTAGTATTTCAAATCCTGGTTATGAAACTTTTATGAGAAATAATATTATAGCATTATTTAAGCCATTATATATAATAGCAGAAGTTCCATTTAATTTAACTTTTGACTTTAATAAAAGTGTAAAAAATATTTTATTAGCTAATTTAAGAAATAAAAGATTGGTTGAAGAAAATTTATTATTAAAAAATTTATATTTAAAAAGTTTAGAAACAAAAAAAGAAAATGAAAATTTAAAAAAAATTTTAAATTATATTGATCATAATAACACAAAATATAAGTATGTAGTTTCTAGAATATATACAGAACCAAAACTACCAATGCTAAGTTCAATCATTATTAATGTAGGTACTGATGATGGTGTAAAAGAAGGTGATTTAGTTTTAGGTATAACAAGAAATGTTATAGGTAGAATTATAAATGTGGGTAATAATGTTTCAAAAGTTTTATTATTAAATGATACAAATTCCAATATTCCAGCTAGAACTGCTGAAACAAATGAAAAATTTATTTTATCTGGTACAAATCGTGATTATTTAGAAATTTCACATTATAATTCAAAAACTCCACAAATACTAGATGAAGACATTGTTTACACATCAGGAGATTCAAAAGTTTTACCCGATGGCATACCAATTGGAAAGATAAAAAAAGATAATAAAAAAATCAAAGTAATTATGAACGAAAATGTAAACAATATATATAATGTGATAGTTATGACAAAAATTGAATAGTTTTATTACTTGATTTTAAACCTTTTATAATATTAATATCTTTTTTTGGAATTTTAAAAGTTTTACTAAATAATTCTATTATAGCTTTATTAGCCTTACCATTTTCTGGTATTTCTCTAATTTTTACTTTAATAATGTTATTTTCTAAATAAATTTTATCAACAGAAGCCTTTGTAATAACTTTTATATCAAAAGTTTTTTGATTTTTAATAATATTTAATATAAAATCTTTATCATCCTGCATTGTATCAATAAATTAAGTTATCTTGTAATAATTGATTTTTTATCTTTTCCAATCTTATATATGTTGTTTCTAAATCTTCTTTATCAGTATTATATTTAAATTTTTCTATATATTTATTAAATATTTTTAAATAATCTTCTAAATGTTTTTCTTTAAGTAATAAAGTTTTTGAAGCTTGATATTCTAAATCATAAGCCCAACATATAATTAATAATATTTTATCTAAAAGTGTTTTTCTATCTTTTGTTTTTACCAATTCTCTATTACAAAAACTATTAAAGCATTCATCACTAATTATAGCCTCTTCCTCTAAATTTAAAAAATTAAAATGCCATTCATCAACTGTTTTAAATAAAGCAAGATTAGCTAATTTATCGCTATCCATAACTAGTCTCAATAATTTAATAATTATTTCTTTGTCTTCATTTGATAAATTTTCCATATTTTCTAAGTCTTTTCTAGCATTTTCTTCTGCTAATAAATCACCATGATATTTTACTGGAATAAGTATAAAAGGGTTAGTTTCTGTTTCAATTTGTTTTAAAATAACATCAGCTCCATAATAACCATGTGGTTTTACTTTTTCCTTTGTCTCTCCAACTTCATAAGCTCTACCAATATCATGTAATAAAGCAGATAATTTACCATATAATTTTTGATCTTCTGTTAATTTTTGCAATTCTTCATCTGTTTCTATTAAATATTCTGCAATGTTAAAAACATCAATAGAGTGTTGATATTTTGCTTTAATCCAATTTTCATCTTTTATATTGCAATTTTTTTCTAACAATTCACATTGAGATGTATAATGTTTATCTAATATTTTTAAACCATCATATAAATCTTTCATATTTATATTTTAAAATTAATAAATTATACCATCTTCTAACATTTGTTTTTCAATCTCTTTAAATTGCATTTCTATTTTTTTAATTTGATCAGGTGTTGCTGTTGGTTTTATTAATTCTATTTTTTCTCGCATTTTAAGAATAAATGTTTTCATTAAGTTATTTTTTAATATTAAATCTTTTGATGCTTTAAAATTTAAATCATAAAACCAACTAATATAATATAAAAATTCATCAAAAATTGTTTTTAAATCTTCTCTTTTTATTAACTCTCTCTTGATAAAATGGTTATAGCATTCGTCAGAAATATATAATTCTTTCTTTCTACTCAAAAAATAACCTTCATCTATTTGCTGAAATAATTTAAAATTAGATAATTTATCACTATCCATAACAAGATATAGTAATTTAATAATTATTTCTTTGTCTTCATTTGATAAATTTTCCATATTTTCTAAGTCTTTTCTAGCATTTTCTTCTGCTAATAAATCACCATGATATTTTACTGGAATAAGTATAAAAGGGTTAGTTTCTGTTTCAATTTGTTTTAAAATAACATCAGCTCCATAATAACCATGTGGTTTTACTTTTTCCTTTGTCTCTCCAACTTCATAAGCTCTACCAATATCATGTAATAAAGCAGATAATTTACCATATAATTTTTGATCTTCTGTTAATTTTTTTAATTCTTCATCATTATCTATTAAATACTCTGCAATATTAAAAACATCAATTGAATGAGCATATTTCATTTTCACCCATAAAATATCTTCTTTTATACCACTAGCATCAACAACTTTTTGTTGCTTATCATAATGATTTTTTAAGATAACTTTTGCTTTTTCTAAATTTTCTATTGGCATATATACTCCTTATTTTGTTATATTATCTTTACAAGAATTATATTTATCCATTACAATCTTTAAAAATTTTCCGGTTAAACTATTTTCATTTTCGCAAACTTCCTCTGGTGTTCCAGTTGCAACAATATAACCGCCTTTCTCACCACCATGTGGACCAACATCAATAATCCAATCACTAGTTTTTATAACATCCAAATTGTGTTCAATAACAATAACAGTATTACCCTGCTCTACTAGTTTATGTAAAACGCATAATAATTTTTTAATATCGTCGGAATGCAAACCTGTTGTAGGCTCATCAAGAATATAAATCGTATTTCCCGTATCTTTTTTACTCAATTCTTTTGCAAGCTTAATTCTTTGTGCTTCACCACCAGATAATGTAGTAGCAGATTGTCCTATTTTGATATAACCTAACCCAACATCTTTTAATGCTTTAAATTTATCATATATTAAAGGAATATCTTTAAAGAAAGCACAAGCTTCTTCAACAGTCATATCTAAAACATCAGCAATATTTTTTCCATTAAATTCAATTTCTAATGTTTCACTATTATACCTTTTACCACCACAAACAGGACAAGTAATATAAACATCAGGCAAGAAATGCATTTCAATTTTTATACTACCATCACCTTGGCAATTTTCACATCTTCCACCTTTTACATTAAATGAAAATCTATTTAATTTATAATCTCTATTTACTGCTTCTTCTGTATTTACAAATAAGTCTCTAATATGAGTAAATGCACCTACATAAGTACAAGGGTTTGATCTAGGTGTTCTGCCTATTGGTGATTGATCTATTTGAATAACTTTATCAATATTAGATACACCTTCAATTCTATCAAATGGCTCTGGTGTAACTTTTGTATTATTTAAAATTCTAGTGAGAGCTTTATATAATGTGTGTAAAACAAGAGTTGATTTACCACCACCAGATACACCAGTTATAGAACAAAATACACCTGTTGGAAAAGATACATCAACATTTTTTAAATTATGTCCCCTTGCATTAACTATTTTAATACATTTTTTAGGATTAAATTTTCTTCTATATGGTGGAATTGGAATACATTTTTTACCTCTTAAATAAGCTCCTGTAATACTATTAGGGTTGTTTAAAACTTCTTCTGGTGTACCTTCTGCCATAACCCTTCCACCATGAACACCAGCACCAGGACCAATATCTACAAGCCAATCAGCTTCCATCATTGTTTCCTCATCATGCTCAACAACTATAACAGTATTTCCTAAATCTCTTAATCTTTTTAAAGTTTCAATAAGTTTTCTATTATCTGATTGATGTAAACCAATAGATGGTTCATCTAATACATATAACACACCAGAAAGCCCTGTACCAATTTGTGTGGCTAATCTAATTCTTTGACTTTCACCACCAGATAAAGTACTTGATTCTCTACTTAATGTAAGATATTCCAGTCCAACATTTGTTAAAAACAATAATCTATTTGTAATTTCTGTAACAATTTTATCAGCAATTATTTTTTCACTTTCATTTAAGTGTTTTGGTAATTCATTAAAAAATTCAATAGCTTTCTGTATTGATAATTCACAAACTTCACCAATATTTTTGCCTAATATTTTGACACTTAATGCTTCATCATTAAGTCTATAACCATGACACTCACTACAAGGTCTTAAACTTTGATATTTTGATAACTCATCCCTTAATAATTCATCTCTATTTTTTTGGTATTTATCTAAAAGAATATTTATAACACCTGCAAACTTCATTTGTGTTGTAATAGTGTTTAAACCAGTTTCTTTTTCAACAATAACTTCATCATCACTACCATATAATATAATATTTTTAACTTCATCAGAATATTTATAATATGGTGTATCAATGTTAAAATTATATATTTTACCTAATTGTTGAATCATTTGAATATAAACTTTTGCATTAGCATCAGTTTTCCAAGGATCAATAGCCCCTTCTCTAATAGATAAATTTTTATCCATTATAATTAAATCAGGATTAAAAAAAGATTCTGTACCAAGTCCATCACATTTATGACATGCTCCAAATGGATTATTGAAAGAAAATAATTTAGGCTCAATAGTATCAATAGTTAAGCCAGTTTCTGGATCTGTATATTTTCTAGAAAATCTAATTTGTTCACCTTTTTCATATTCTTTATTTCTTAAAACAACAACTTTTGTTTTTTTAGGCAAAGAAACTAAATCAATCAAAATAATACCATCAGAAATATCTAAACCCGATCTAATCTTTTTTAAAATACTATCTTCCATTCCTTCTTCAACAGTTAATGTATCAAGTACAACATCTATATCGTGTTTTATACTTCTATCAAGTTTAGGTAATGAGTTATGAATATCGTAAATATCACCATCAACCTTGATTTTTGTATAACCTTGTTTTCTAATTTTAATTAACTCTTTTCTATGTTCCCCCCTGGAAGATTTAACAACCGGTGCTAATATATTTATCTTTGTACCAACTGGCAACATCATCACACATTTTACCATATCTTCCGGTGTTTGACTTTGTAAAGGTTTTCCAGTTTTTGGAGAATATGGTACACCTATTCTTGCATATAATAATCTTAAATAATCATATATTTCTGTAACGGTACCAACTGTTGATCTAGGATTTTTTCCCATAACTTTTTGATCAATAGCAATAGCTGGTGATAAGCCAGTAATACTCTCAACTTCTGGTTTATTTTGTACATTTAAAAATTGTCTAGCATAAGTTGATAAACTTTCAATATATCTTCTTTGTCCCTCTGCATAAATAGTATCAAAAGCTAACGAAGATTTACCAGAACCAGATAACCCCGTAATAACAGTTAGTTTATTTTTTGGTATTTTAATATTTATATTTTTTAAATTGTTTTGTCGTGCTCCAACGACACTAATAAAATCAGCCTGCATTTCGTATTTCTATATATTTATAAAAGTATCTAAATTACTTATAACACTCAAACAAAATAATTGCAAGTAATTTTTGCATAAAAAGTACTAAAAAAATAAATAACTTTTAATGTTGAACTTTTTCTATAAATGTTTTATCTGGATTCCTTAAATCTATAACCTTAATATCTATTTCTGATCCATTTATAGATAATATTTTATTTAAGTTATTCCAAGCTGACAATAAATTATCTTCTGGCATTTTTACAATAATACCATTATCAAGTTCTAGATTCCACCTTCTTTTTCCAATAAACAATGCAGATTTAATTCTAGAAAATAATGTTGGATTAGATGACAACATATTAAATAAACCATATATGTTATCTTTTGCACCATCACCAGCAACAACTATTAAATATAAAAATTTTCTAGTATCTTTTTTGGAAATAAAAATTATTTGTCCTTCTTCATCTATTAAATGAATATCATTATCAGTTTTCCATACAGCAAATGGTATAAATTCTTCAATATTTATTATTAAAGTATCAGGTATTTTTCTTTTTATAGATAAATTTTTAACCCAAGGATCTTTTAAAATTTCTCTTGATAATAAAGATAAATTATTTTTATTTTCTAAATTACAGAAGTTATAAACCTTTTCTTCTAATTGTTTTAAATTAACCATATTTACACCATTAATCTCAATATTTGAACAAATATTTTTATAAATAAGATTAGAGTATTCATTAGATAATTTATTTTTTATTTTAGTAAAAATACTTTCTTTAACAAACAAGGTTATTAAATAAATAATGACAAAAAATATAACAATACTAAAAGACACTTTAAAAATTTTAGAAATTTTTAAATAAAAAAGTGTCCTATCAAGATTTTTCTTACTTCGTCTTTTATTTTTTTTATTTCTAGGTCTGGTACAATCAGGCATTATTAATTATCCATTTCTTCAATTATTTTAGCATATTCTTGATTGTCATTTTCAATACTTCCATTAGCAACATTTATAGCATAATAACACAATTCTTCAAACGACACTTTATGTTTATAAGCTAATTTTTGCAATTTAGAAATTGATGTCATGATATCAGGAGGAACTACACCACCTTTATTTTCAGACAACCAAGTAGACTGAAAATGTATTGGGTGATGATCTACATCAGGAGAACCAATAGTAAACAAAATTTGTTGTACTTGACCATTAAAATTACAAGGAATACTAAAATTTTTTGTCATCTCAATTATCTAAATATTTATCTAATTGAAATATTAAATGCTAAAATAAAATATTCAACAAAATTTTATTGCAATTAAAATATTAATTTTTATTATATGTAAATATGGTCTCTTCATCTAGTGGTTAGGATGCTACCCCCTCACGGTGGAAACACGGGTTCGAATCCCGTAGAGATCACCATTATTTATATATTAATAAATGATTTTGAAGTTGAAAAAAATTAATTTTTTATTGCCAGTTTTATTTTTTACTCAAACATCATTTGCACTTGCTAATAATGTCAATACAATAAAAAAAATAGAAATCAAAAATAATCAAAGAGTTGATACATCAGTTGTTAAGAATTATTTAACAATGCAAGAAAATTCTTCATATTCACCAGACGAAGTAAATAATTCTATTAAAGCTTTATATTCAACAGGTTTATTTGAAAGAGTTGATATTGATTATAAAAATGGAAATTTAATTATAAATGTAATAGAAAATCCACTTATAACAGAAGTTCTTTTTGATGGTAATGATAAAATTAGCGATGCAATTTTATCTTCCGAAATTACAACATCAAAAAGATCAGTTTTTAACAAAAATAAAATAAATAATGATACAAAGAGAATACTTGATTTGTATAGAAGAACTGGAAGATTTTTAGCAACAGTTGAACCTAAAATAATAAAAGAAGATAACAATAGAATTAAAATTGTTTTTGAAATAAACGAAGGAGAACCAGCAAAAATTCGTAAAATTAATATTATTGGTGCAAAAGCCCTTAACGAAGAAGATTTAAAAAGTGAATTAAACAGTAAGGAATCTAAATTTTTTAGATTTGGTAGCAGTGAAATTTATGATCCTGTAAAAGTTGAATTTGATAAAGAACTATTAAGAAGGTTTTATTACTCAAAAGGTTATCCTAATTTTGAAGTATTATCAGCTGTTGGTGAGTTAGACAAGGATAATAAATGGTTTGATATTACATTTTTAATAGATGAAGGTGAAAAGTACAATTTTGGTGAAATTACAATTACAAATAATATAAAAAAAGTAAGCGATTCAAAATTAAAAAAATTTTTAAAAACAAAAACTGGAAAAACATTTAATGCTAATTTAATTAATAATACAGTTGATTCTTTAACAGCAGAATTAGCAAAAGAAGGCTTTGCTTTTGTAAATATTAATCCACTTACAAGAGAAAATCCAGAAACAAAACAAATAGATATTGATTATGTGATAGATGAAAGTCCTAGAATTTATGTTGGTACAATTACAATTACTGGAAACACTAGAACTTATGATGATGTCATTAGGAGAGAAATGAGATTAGAAGAAGGTGATCCATTTAGTACAACAAAATTTGAAAGATCTATACAAAGAATTAGAAATTTAGGTTATTTTGATCAAGTTGATGTTCAGAGAGTAAAAGGAGAACAACCTAATCAATTAGATATTATTATAAATGTTGTTGAAAAAAAGACTGGTGAATTTCAATTTGGTGTTGGTTATTCCACAGTTGATGGGGCTAATATTAATGCTGGTATTAGAGAAAGTAATTTACTTGGTAAAGGTCAAACAATGAATCTTAGAGTATTATATGCAAAATACACAAAAGATATTAGTTTATCATACGGAAAGCCTTATTTTTTAGATAGAGATTTGTATGCTGGATTTAATATTTTTTATAGAGATGATGAAGATGAATACAGTATTGATTATAAAGAAAGTACATATGGTGCTGGTTTAAATGCTAGTTATTCTATTACAGAGTATTTAGATCAAAGACTTTATTATTCTTTATATAGGCAAGAAATTAAAGATGTTGGTTATGATTATCAAGGTATCATTAGCGAACAAGATTCTGTTACATCTGCAATAGGGCAAAATTTATATTATGACAGAAAAGATAGTAGATTTGATCCAACAAAAGGCTTTTCATTAAATTTAGGTTTAGAATATGCTGGACTCGGTGGTGATAAAGAATATATTAAAGCTACCGGAAGTGCAAATGTTTATATTCCTATATGGCCATCAGTTATTACTTTACGATTAGGTGGAAGAGCTGGTACAATTCAAGGTGTAAATGGACAAAAAATAGATCCTGTTGATGCTTTTTATCTAGGTGGAAATAATTTTAAAGGTTTTAAATATGGTGGTGTAGGACCTAGGGCTAGAAATTTATCAAATGGTTCACCTGTTGATGGTAGTGCTGTTGGTGGAAAAACATATTATGTTGCAGATGCCGAATTAAGATTTCCAATTGGTTTACCAAAAGAATATGGTATTTATGGAAGTTTATTTATAAATGCCGGTACATTAAAAGATGTTGATGAAAGCCCATCATTAAATATGGCTAGAATTGTTGATAGTGGTTCAATTAGATCAGCTTATGGTTTTTCAATTGCTTGGCAATCACCAATGGGACCTTTAAGCTTTGATTTTTCAAAGGTTCTCAAAAAAGAATATTATGATGAATCGCAAAATTTTACATTTAGTTTTGGTAGTAGTTTTTAAAAATTTAAGAAAAAACTTGACTAAAAAATATTAAAGTGTAATAATCTTTAAGCAAGATTGGCCGGATAGCAAAGTGGTAATGCCGTGGCCTGCAAAGCTTCTATGCGTCGGTTCGATTCCGACTCCGGCCTCCAATCTATTCTTTATTTATTTTTCAATTATTAACATAAGAAATAAGTTCGCCCTGTTGAACGAACTTAGTGATATTTTAATCTTTTTTATTTATTAGGTTCTTAAAACATTTTTTAAAATCATATATAATTTTTTCTTCATCTTTTACTTTTCCATTTTTCATTATTTGTTTTCCATTACAAAAAACATCAGTAATACAGCTATTATCAGCTGAATAAACTATATTTGATATTGCATTAAAATTAGGTTGCATATGATAATTATTTAAATCATATAAAATAAAATCAGCCAATTTTCCTTCTTTAATTTCACCAGCATTAATACTAAAAGCTTCTGCCCCATTTTTTGTAGCTATTTTAAAAATATCTTCTGCCTTTCCTGCAATAGGAGAATTTGCTTGATCTTTTGCAGATAAAGCTGAAATTTTCATTTCATCAATCATACTTAAACTATTATTTGATGAAGAACCATCAGTGCCTAATGTTATGAAACAACCTTTATCTAACATTTTTTGCAAAGCCATTTTTCCAGAATTTAATTTTAAATTAGATACCGGGCAATGTGCTACTTTTGTTTTATGTTTATTAATTATATCAATATCTTTATCACTTAAATGAACACAATGTGCCAATATTGTTTTGTCAGTTAATAGTCCTAATTCTTCCAATTTTTCTATTGGAGATTTTCCATATTTTTCAATACAATCGTCAACTTCTTTTTGAGTTTCTGATGCATGAATATGTAAAAATACATTATTTTCTTTTGCAATTTTTGATGCATAAGATAATAATTCTTCTGAAACTGTATAAACAGAATGACAAGAAATTGCTTTAATAATTCTATCTTCACAAGGGTTTTTTAGTTTTAAAAAATCTATTGTGGCAATCTTTTTTTCTTCTGTTTGTTTTTTGTCAAACATATCAAATTCAACAATAGATACAACACCTCTAACACCCATTTCATCAATAGCTTGCATTATTGATTTTTGAGAAAAATACATGTCATTAAAAAATACAGTTCCGCTTTTTATCATTTCTAAAATGGCAAACTTGGTACCAATATAAATATCTTCATCTGTTAATTTTGCTTCAACAGGCCATATATCTTCACTTAGCCAAGAAAATAATTCTTTATCATCACCAAGGCCTCTTAATAAACTCATTGCGGCATGTGTATGAGTATTATAAAAAGCTGGTTGAATAATTTTATCACTAGCATCAATAGTAATATCTACATTATCATTTATTTCATTAGATATTTTTGAGAAAATATTGTCTTCAATTAAAATATCTTGTTTTTGATTATTTAAAAGAACATTTTTTATTAAAGTTTTCATATTTTTTATATTGTTTTTTATAAATGTTAGTATACCTTATTTAATATTCAATTAAAAATATTTAATATCAATGAGATATAAAATTATTTTAGAATATGATGGAACAAACTATAATGGATGGCAAAAACAAGAAGGAAAATTTACAATACAACAAAGTTTAGAAAATGCTTTAAAATTATTAACAGCAGAAAATATTGAGGTTTTTGGCTCTGGAAGAACTGATGCCGGAGTGCATGCATTAGGACAAGTAGCTCATTTTGATTTAAATAAAGAATTTGAACCTTTTAAATTAATGTCAGCTTTAAATTTCTATTTAAAAGTTGAATTTATGGAAAAAATTAATTGTGAATATTTATTAAAAAATACTCAAACACAAGATATATCAATTATTGATTGTCAAAAAGTTGATAATGATTTTCATGCTAGATTTTCTGCAAAAAAAAGATATTACGAATATAGAATTTTAAATAGACGACAGCCAACAGCTTTATTAAATAACAGAGTATGGCAAGTTTATAGAGAATTAAATATAGAAAAAATACAAGAAGCTACAAAATTTTTGTCCGGAAAAAGAGATTGGAGTTGTTTTAGAGACAGTGAATGTCAAGCAAAAAGCCCGATTAAAACAATAGATGAAGCAGAAATATTTAAAAATAATGATGAAATTATTTTTAGAATACAGGCAAAATCATTTTTACATCATATGGTTAGAAATATAGTTGGAACTCTTGTAGATGTTGGTTTGGATAAAACTTCAATACAACAATTTCAAGAAATTATAGAAAGTAAAGACAGAACAAAAGCTGGTCCAACTGCCCCACCCCAAGGTTTATATTTTATAAAAGTGGATTATTAATATTAATAATTTTTATTTAATACTTGATTTTTTATTTTTAAAATCAATACTTAATATGTTTTATTAATAAAATTTTTGATAATGGAAAATTTACTTGATTATACAAAAGTTTCTCAAACAGCTGATGAACAGAAACTTAATAAATTAAAAGCTCTTATAGAAGCTGGTATTGAACCATACCCACATACATATAAAAAAGATATAAATTCTAAAAAATTGAAGGAAACATATGAATATGTACAAGCTGGTGAGAAATTAGAAGACAAGGTTTACAAAATTGCTGGAAGATTGATGCTTAGAAGAGATATGGGGAAAGCTATGTTCCTTGATGTTTATGATGAAGATGGTAAAATACAAATCTATTTATCAAAACCGGAATTAAGCGAAGAAGATCAAAAATTATTACCATTATTAGATATTGGTGATTTTATAGGTATTGAAGGTTATGTTTTTAGAACTCATAAAGGTGAATTGAGTTTACATTGTAAAAGCATAAAATTATTATCTAAATCAGTTGCAAGTTTACCTGAAAAATTTCATGGTTTAACTGATACAGAATTAAAATATAGACAAAGATTCATAGATTTAGCTATGAATTTAGAAACAAGAGAGAATTTCAAAAAGAGAAGTATAATTATTTCTACAATTAGAAAATTTTTAGATGATAAAGGCTTTTTAGAAGTTGAAACACCAATTTTACAACCAATTTATGGTGGTGCTTCTGCTGAACCATTTACAACACATCATAATGCATTAGATATGACATTATATCTAAGAATCAGTGTTGAAACATATTTAAAAAGATTGATTGTTGGTGGTTATGAAAAAGTTTATGAAATTGGTAGAAATTTTAGAAACGAAGGTACAGATACCACACATAACCCTGAATTTACAATGATTGAATGGTATGAAGCATATACTGATTATACAGATCAAATGAAAAATGTTGAAGAATTATTAGAATCTATTGTAAAAAAAGTAAATAATGGTTCAACTATTATTAAATACAAAGATATGGAAATTGATTTCAAGGCACCATTTAAGAGATTAAGTATTTATGATGGTTTAAAAGAATATGCCAAAATAGATCCAGAAACAATCACAAAGAATGATTTAATTAAAGAAATCAGAAAATATACTGATGATGTTGAAGATAAAAAAAGCAAGGGTGAATTATTATTACAATTATTTGAAGAAACTTGCGAACAACATTTAATTCAACCTACTTTTGTTATTGATTATCCATTAGAGGCTTGCCCTTTAACAAAAATTCACAGAAAAGATAGTACATTGGTTGAAAGATTTGAATTATTTGCTGGTTGTGTTGAATTAGCTAATTCTTATTCTGAATTAAACGACCCAATAGATCAATATAAAAGATTAAAGAAACAAGAAGAAAATAGAGGCTTTGATGCAGAGGCTATGCCTATGGATGAAAACTTTATTCATGCACTAGAAATTGGCATGCCCCCTTTGGGTGGTGTTGGTATTGGTATAGACAGATTAGTTATGTTTATGACATCTACACCTAATATCAAAGATGTATTATTATTCCCAACATTAAAGAAAGTTAATAAATAATAATATTATTTTATTGTTATTTTGACTCGTCCATATTATCCTAAATATGGACGATTTATATTTATAATTAATATATTGACTTTATTTATTATTTATTATAAAATATTGTATAGTTATATTACTTTATATTACTAATGACAAAAGAAAATAAAGAATATCTTTTAAAAGATAAATTTGCTAGTAAATTTGCAAATGTTAATTTTGGCTATATGTCTTATCAGATAAACAATTCTGATTTAGAACATACCTATTCTTATATAGATTATTTACCAATAGAAGATAAAGAAAAAAACCAAATTACTCACACTTTTAAAATAGAGCAAGAAAAAGAAGGTAAAACAAAAAAATATGGTAGCATAATATTAACTTTGGATGAAAAAAGAAATAATATAATCGGTTTTGAATATAAAAAAGATGATAATGTTTATAAACATGAATTTAAAAATTCCATTAGTATACAAAATATATTAGATGATAGTAGTTGTGTGGATAAATTATTTAAAAACCATATTAATGACACATTACAAAAATTTTTATTAACAGAAGAAGAAAAAAATAAAGAAGATATACTTAATAGAGATACAAACTCTCAAAACAATAATAATGATAATAGTGATACACATATCTCACCAGAATCATCATCTAAAAAAAGTAGTGGTGTAGCATCCACTATATTTTCTACATTACTTGGTGGTGTAGCATTTACTGCCATTACATTAGCCACACCATTTGGTATAGGTGTAGCTATTGCTACCGCACTTACAACATTTGGAATTACAAAATCAGTTAGCAAACTTTTTGGCCCAACAGAAAATTCATCATTACCTTCTAATTGCGAAGAAAAATATCAACAAATACTATCAGATAATAAAGAATTACAGAATGTATTAAATTATGCTTTTGAATCTCATAATAATAATGAGAATAGCGATAATGACAAGAATGATAATGAAAACAGCAATAATGAAAATTCAAATAATAATATACCTAAAAATTTAAGTGCTCTTGCTGGAATTGGAGGAAGTGATAATGTTTCCGAACCACCTAAAACAGGAGATAACAATAAACCAAAAAGCAAAGATCCAGATAAAACCCCAAATAGATAAAAATAGTTTGTTATCTTATTTTAATGTTTTATTTATATATTTTTAATTACTTTTATATTTATTAATATATCTTAAACAAAAATAATCTTAAATTATTGTAAGAATTATTTAAAATACATTATAGTAAGCTCGTCATTGCGAAGGCCAAAGGCCTGTGGCAATCTCGTAATGGGGTACTATGGCAATTAATCAAAACTCGTCATTATAAGAACCTACCCCACACATTGTCATTGCGAGAGCTGCTTGCAACTCGTGGCAATCTCGTTATTCTCGGCTAGTCATTGCGAGACTTCGCAGAAGGAGTGGCAATCTATAAGAAATTGAAAATTGAAGCACAAAGTGGGAAAATGATAAGCTTGCTTAATCATTTTAGCTTGTCGTCCCACGAAGTGCGAAACGAACGAAGCATAAGAAATTGAAAATTGAAAATTGAAAATTAATATTTCATTTGAAATTAATTTTTTGACTTGATAAAAAGTAGTGAATTCTTTTGTTTTTTTGTTTTTGCATTAACTTTTTGTGGTTTATGGATTGCTTCACTTTGCTCGCAATGACGAAGAAAAATAACTGTTATTGCGAGAGTTCGTAGAACTCGTTGCAATCTCGTTATTCTTGGCTAGTCATTGCAAGACTTCGCAGAAGGAGTGGCAATCTATAAGAAATTGAAAAGTGAAAATTAAAAATTGAAAATTAATATTTCATTTAAAATTAATTTTTTGACTTGATTAAAAGTAGTGAATTCTTTTTCTTTTTTGTTTTTGCATTAACCTTTTGTGGTTTATGGATTGCCACGACTTCTACGAAGTCTCGCAATGACGAAGAGCAGTGAGTAGTGGCTTATGGGGGTTTGCCTCCCTTTGTAAGGGGGGAAGTTGCGAAGCAACAGGGGGGTTGAGAAAAAATTGAAAATTGAAAATTGAAAATTGAAAATTAATATTTCATTTGAAATTAATTTTTTAACTTGATGAAAAATAGTGAATACTTTTTTCTTTTTGTTTTTGTATTAATTATTATAATTATATAATTAATTATTCTATTGGTGAATTTTTTTATTTTTTCTGTGAATAAATAAAATATCAGTGGTTTATGGATTGCTTCGCTTTGCTCGCAATGACGAAGGGGGTGAGATGTGATTATGGATTGCTTCACTTCGCTCGCAATGACAGTATACACAAACTCGTCATTGCGAGAGTTGCTTGCAACTCGTGGCAATCTCTTTATTATAACAATTACACGCCTATCACATTATTCATAATCATATTACAATCATATCCACTATATTATTCACCCCCCTGTTGCTTCGCAACTTCCCCCTTATAAATGGGGTAAAATTTTCATACTGCCATTACAAAGATCACCACACTTAACCCACCATCGTCATCACAAGAATCACTACAACTATTAGTAATTATATTATAGTAATTAAGTACTATAATTGTATTATAAATTTTACTCACTCGTTATATTTTAGATATATTATTATTTGTATAAATTCTTGAATCTTATAAAAAATATATTATCTTTCAAAATATTTATAAAATTTAGTATATGAAAAAAGAAAATTTTTTGATAATATTGATATGTATGAGTACAATAAGCTACATATTTTGCAACTTTTTTATTTTATTTAAAAGAGATTTAATAGCTGGTTTTACTTTTGATATAAGTAATTTTTTATTTCCAATTTTATATATTAGCAGTGATTTAATACAAGAAGTTTATGGCTATGAAAAAAGCCGACTTGCTGCAAAAATCACTATTGGCGGACAATTAATTTTTGCAATATTTTGCTTTTTTACAGCTCAATATTTTAGTATAAATTGGCTTGATGAAGAAGGTAATAAAATTATTAGAGACAACATATTATCTAGCATAGCCTCAACCATCACCATAGCCACCATAGTTTCATATTACTTAGGTGATTGGGTCAACGACATAATTTTTGCAAAATTAAATAATAACAAAAACACTTTTATAGATTATTCAAAAAGATCATTCGTTTCATCACTTGCACAAAAATTATTTGATGCCCTACTCTTCAACTCAATTTTAATCCTATTACCAGACAGCAACTTCACATTCAAACTTGTTTTGATACCAATTTTATTAGAAATTATACTAGAATTTGCATTACTACCAATTAATCATAAAGTTGTAATGAAGATTAAGGGGGTGGTGAATGAAGGGGGGAAAGATTAATTATAAATATTTACTTAACAATCTCCAACAGTACCCCATCACTCACCATTTTTAAATTTACTAAATAGTCAATATTTTCAAAAGCCTTTTGCAATGGAATTTCTGTCGTAAGCCACCCACAACCATCAGTTATCCATATAAAATTAAAACCATCATCCTTCAACGACTGCCCCAACTTTTCATACTCTTCTGCTGTGGATTTAAGTTTGCTGCCACCTCCACCATAAAAATTACATTCTAGCAAGTATAGGTTGGTTTTAGACTTTATTACAAAATCATATTTTCTTTCCTTCTTATTTCCCTTTTTATCAAGATAAACAGGAACATTAATACCGAAATTATTAAAAATCTTTTTTGAATCTGCCTGTGTTATATACTTAAAACCATTATTTAAACAAAATTCTTTTATCAAGTTCTCCACCATTTTTTCCATAATTTTTCCACTTCTATTTTTCCTAGCATTGCTATTCAAACCAGCCTCAACACCAATAAGTTTAATCTATATTGTTTTTAATAATTTCATCTATTAAATCCTTTTGTCCTTGATAATAAGCAAAATCAAATTCTAATTCTTGTTCTTCATTACCACAAATTTCTAAAGGATTATAACCAAGTTTTTCCTTTATTTTATAAATTTTATCTTCTAAATCAGAATATAATTTTTCTAAATCTTCTTTATTCATTTTATCAACCTATATTTTCCTTTTCCTTTAAATTCAATAAATCCTTTATCTCTCAAAAATTGTAATTGTTGTCTAATTTTATCTTGAATATGATTATTTTCTGGATGTTGTTTTTTTAAAAAATCACAATATTTATATACATCATCAAGAGTAAAAAATTCTTTATTTAAATTTTCAACACAAAACATAACATCTAATAACCATCCTTTGCTTTCCATTGGTTTTTCAGCAACAAATAAAACTTTTTTATAATTTTCCAAAACAAGCTTTTCATCCAGTATTTCGCTATTTTTTACATAAAATATTTTAGCACTATCAGGAAGTTGATTATATAAAATATTACAACCAGTCCATCCAGCTCTTTTTGCTTTTGGAGAAAGTGGTTTTCTTTTCTCAATTATTAAAGATGTAAAAAAGAATTTTGGAATTGTAAAAAAATCTACAACTGCATTATCCTTATATGCAAGAAAGAAAAAATTTGATGGCTTTTCTGAATTGATTTTATTAATCATTTTATTATATTCACCATCAACAATTTTACTACCAAATTTATTTTTTTTACTTTTTAATTCATAATCTTCATTACATTTTTGGCAAAAGAAATCACCACATGGATTATTATTTGGATATTTAATAATCATAGACCCGCAATTTGGACAAAAAATGTATTTTTTAACATATTCTTCAGTTTTATTTCTTATAATTTGAGATTTATTTTTATATTTTGTAATATCAATATCCGGAAAAATAATTGTATTTATCATTATTGTTCTTGGTTTTTATTAATAATTCTAGTCTCTGTAATTTTATTTACAAAATTTAATGTTCTTCTAACAAAACCTGATAATTCTGTAAAGTCCACTTTTTGGTTTTCATTTGAATCATCGTGGTGAAATCTTTTTGAAAAATTTTTAATCTCTTCTAATTCTTTTATATTATCTTCGCTAAATAATTTATCTTCTTTTATTTTTGGAATAAAATCACCAAGCCAAGAATTAGTAATGTTAAATTTATCAGGATAAATTCTTCTTAATAATCCTTCTAAATATATTCTAATATTTTTTGCAATATCATTATTTCTTTCACATAAATCCTCATTCTTATCAAGAAATTCTTTTAAAATATAATAACTTTTAAAATAGCTACTTTGATTTTCTTTTTTTAAATCAAATTCTTTTATATTGCTTCCATTGTTTCCATTCATAAAAATATGTAATATTTTATTATTTTTTGTATTAACATTTTTTAAAACATCTTCCAAAAAGTAAGAATCATGTGATAAAATAAAAACACTTTTTGCTTTATCAAAAATATATTTTATCTGATTAATAGTTTCTATTTTTCTTGATTTATCTAAACTACACATCGGGTCATCAAAAATTATAATTTTTTTATTTAAATTTTTATCATGTTTTAATTTTGCTATAAAAAAAGCAAAAGCTAATGATGTTTTATCACCTTCGCTTAATGCATTTCCAATAGTTTCTTTTTCATAAATATCTAAATTCTTATTGTTTTGAGTTATATTTTTTTCACCAATTTTAATAGATAGCTCAGATGTTGGCTCCGATGTATTAAATTTTAATTTGTCATCTAACAATATTTTAAAACTAGTATTAAATTTTTTCAAAATATCATTTATATCATCTTTATAGGTTATAATTGTATTTTGAATATTTTGACTTAAATTATTCCTTAATTCTGGCAAATAATTACTTAAGTTTATAATCTCTTTATTTTTATTTAAAATTTCCTCCAAATCATTACTTCTAATAATATCCATATTATTTTCAAAATTAAGATTATTTTCTATGCAATACTTATACTTTTTTTGTTTTAATTTCATAAGTTTATTTTTTTCTTCATTTATATTTACATTCGAATTTAATGATTTTTTAAAATTAATTACTTTTTCATAAAAATCTTTAATAATTTTATTAATAATATCATATGATATTATATATTTTTTATATAAATCATCTAATTCTAATATTCTTTCACTATTTATTCTATCCAATAAAGATTTTTCCTTTAAATTATAAAGATTATTAATTATTTCTACTATTTTATCGATGCTATTAATATTCATAAAATCGAATGTTATTTTGTTTTGTAAATATTCTTTAAAAGTTAAATTTTCCAAACTTTCAAGTTTTAAATATTTATTCCAAAACGTATCATAATAATATTGTATTTTAGTTACTAAACTATTTATATTAATAAATCCAATTTTTACATTTTGACCAAAATTCTTATAATTTAATAACGATTTTTTAAAAGTGTTATACTCTAAATTAAAACAATCTTGATATGATTTAATTAGTTGATTTCCATTAACATCAGAACCACAAAAAGGGCATTTAGAATTATCATTTATAGCATAAAATCCAATATACAACCAATTTTTATCTATTTTTTTATTAAAATTTTCCAAATGTTCTTTTAGTTTATTTTCAGAACTTTTTTCAATATTTTCAATAGTTGCTTCTAATATATTTTTAAAATCATCTATGCCAATAGGTCTATATTTATTAAATTTTAAATATGGAATATCTTCTTTATTTAAAATATAATTTTTATTTTTTATATTTTCTATATTATTTTCTATTTCTAATATTTGATTATTTATATTATCCAAATTCACAACATCGGAAATATCTAAATTTTTAAATTCTTCAAAATCTTGAAATGTTATATTTAATTTAATAGCAGAATTTTTTATTTTGTTTTCAAAGAGATTTTTTAATTCTATTTTAAGATCTCCTATATTTTTTTTAATTTCTTCAATTTTATTATTTTCTAGAATTAAATTTTCTCCAATAATAAATTTTGTTAAACGTTTTTTATGATCTGAATTTACAATAAATCCAGAATGAATATTATTTTCAATAAAAACTTTATCATAAATTTCTATTTTATCTATAATATTATCATCTAAATTTTTCCAAGCTTTTTTATAAAAAATATAATTACTATTATCGTCCTTAAGTACTTCTACTCTATAATTATCATCATCAGTTTTTGTTAATATATATTTTGGATCATTTTTTGATAAAGATCTAAAAATATTTGTTAATGTACTTTTACCCATTGCATTTTCAGCATATATTAAATTTAATTTTTTAAATGCAATATCTCCTTTTGCTATAAAATTTTTAAATTTTCCAACTCCAATAATTTTATTTATTTTTTTCATCTTAATAATATTTTTTCAATTTTAATATACTTTATATACAAAAACACAAAATAAAAATCAATAATTTTCAACTTATTATTGATAATATATTTATATACACTGATAAATTGAGTGATATGTGCCACTGACCCATAGGGTGCCATTAGGTTTTAGAAGTCTTTTGCACTCTTTAAGCCAAGATATGTGAAAGTTGAAATTTTCCTCTGCTGTTTTTCCCATATCCCAATCGCCTTTTTTGACACTTACCATTTTACCATTTTGGCAAGTAAATGTTCCACCTGATAAAAAATAAGGTGGGTCGGCAAAAATCATATCAAATGTTTGCTCTGGCAAATCTTGCATAATTTTTAAAGAATCACCATTATAAAGCCTTATATTATTATCCTTATAAAATAAACTATTTTCCATATTATATTTTTATTATTTGTTTTTATTTTAAAAAGCTTTTTTTAGTTTTCTATATTTTTTATCATCTCTCTTATACTTTGTTTTCTTGGCGATATTAAATTCTCTAAATAGTTGCACATATTTTTATTTTATAAGTTATTAAACACATATTATATAGTGCGAATTGTAATATTTTCAATACCAAAAGTTGATTAAAATACATAATTCACACTCTACTTTTATTATATAATAACTCCATTGCTAATAGAAGCCTTTTTTAAAAAAATAAAAAATAGCTACTCTCATAGCTATTCTTATATAAATTTATAAAATTATAACCTTATTTATTCTTTACCTTTTGTTTTCTTTTTTGTTTTCTTTTCTGTATCTTTTTCTGCCTTGCTATCTGTTTTGTTTGTTGTTTTATTTGTTGTATTACTTGTTTTGATTTTTTTGATGGTTAGGTTGTGGTTGGTGTAGATGCATAGGTCGCCGGCGATTTGCATTGCTTTTTTGCAAATGGTTTCGGCATCCATATTGTCTATGTCGTATAGTGCTTTTGCGGCGGATAGTGCATAGTTGCCACCGGAGCCAATTGCGGCGATGCCACCTTCTGGTTCTATAACATCACCATTGCCTGAAATTATGAGTGTAATGTCTTTGTCAACAACAATCATCATTGCTTCAAGATGTCTTAAATATTTGTCGGTTCTCCAATCTTTTGCAAGTTCTAAACAAGCTCTGGTTAAGTTGTCAGGATGTCTTTGTAATTTTTGTTCTAACCTTTCAAATAATGCAAATGCATCAGCTGTGGAGCCGGCAAAGCCTGTTAAAATTTTACCATCGTTTAATTCTCTAATTTTCTTTGCGGTACTTTTCATAACTGAGTTGCCAAGTGTAACTTGTCCATCGCCAACAATAACAACTTCATTACCTTTTCTAACTGACAAAATTGTTGTACCATATATAGTATTTGGTTTATGTTCTTCCATATTTAAAAATATTTTTTATATACAGTATAAGATATTATTAATTTTTAAGAATACAAGCTAAATTATTTTTATTTTGTTTGAATATTTTGCTGTTGTGCTCTTTTTTGTTTTTCTTTTTCAACAAAAGAGAATTTTGCTTTTTTTGGTTTGTTTTCCACTTGTGTCTCACTGCTTTTTTCTGTTTTGTTTTGTTTGTCAATGTTTTGAGCTATCTTTTCTAATGCTCTTGCTTGAATAATATTTGATTTTACATTATTGATTTGTATTTCTTCTTTTGAGGTATTGTAGTTATAATAATTATATTTTGCACTAGCTAAACCTGCCCCAAATAAAAGTCCCACACCTCCACAAACAGAACTAGCAATAATAGTACTTGTGGTACCTAGTATGCCAGGTACAGCAGGAATTAAAAATGGAAGATAAGCCCCCATGGCAGCACAAAATATAACACTAGAAACTATTTGGGAAAATAAAATAAATTTTCTACTTCTAACGTATTTTTTATATACATCTTCGTTCATAGTTTTTAAAGAAATATTTTTATTTTTCTTATTTGACATATAAAAAATATTTATTATCCATATATATAGTATATCACAATTTTAAAGAAAAAGCAATAAAAAATAAACAAAATTATTTTTCTTGAAAAATTATATTATTACTTATACCATTCTGTTAGGTTCAATAACTTTTAAGAAATTGACTAAACTAAACAAAATCTGGTTATTATTCTATACATTTGCAAAAATAGCTTTAATTGTTGTTGGTGGTGGTTTAGCTATGTTGCCTGTAATAGAAGAAACTTTTGTAAAAAAGAAAAAATTAATTACCGACGATGAATTACTTGATATGGTAGCAATGACTCAAACATTACCAGGTATTGTTGCAGTAAATTCAGCAATTTATATTGGTATGAAAGTTGCAGGTTATCTTGGTGCATTAGCTGCAGCTTTTGGCGCTGTTTTACCTTCTTTTACTATAATATTAATAATTGCAATATTTTTTCCTAATCTAAATCCTGAAAATGAAATTTTATTGGGTGCTTTTTTAGGAGTTAGGGCTTGTATTACAGCTTTGATTCTTGCAACTGCAATTAAAATATTTAAAAAATCAATTAAAAATCTTTTTGAAATTGCAATAGTTATTATATTTCTAGCTTGTGCATTGGGAAAAATCAATCCTGCATATATAATATTAGTTTCTATGCCATTAGGCTGTATTTATGCTTATGTTTTACAAAAAAAGATAGAAGGAGGCGAAAAGTAATATGTCTATATTAACAATTTTTTTAACATTTGTAAAATTTGGACTTTTATGCTTTGGTGGCGGTTATGTATTAGTTCCATTAATTATACAAGACTTTGTACAAACTAGAAAATTATTTACATCAGAAGAATTTGGAAATTTACTTTCAATTTCACAGGTTACACCAGGACCAATTGGTATTAATACTGCAACATATGTTGGCTATATGCAAGATGGTTTTTTAGGCTCTGCTGTTGCTACATTTAGTTTAATTTTTCCAGCATTAATTTTAACTCCACTAGCAATAATTAGTTTAAATAAATGGCAAGATAAGTTTGTGGTAAAAGGTATATTAAAAGGTACTAGACTATCAGCTTTATCATTAGTTTTATATGCTGTAATAATTTTTCTTGGCATGTCAGTATTTACTGCTCCAATTCCTTGGGACTCAATTGTTAGATTTTTAATGCTAAAAAATGAAGGCATGCCTGCTGATTTTTCTTTGTCAATTAAAGGAACTTTGATTTTTATTATGGCTACAATTATTACACTTAAAACAAAATTATCTACAACTTATTTAATTATTTTGTCAGCAATAATTGGTGCTTTGCTATCTTTTATATAGACAATTAAGTTTTAAGTTTTATTATTTTATTATAAACAACTTTATTTATAGAAAATGAAAAAAATATTTACTTTATTTGCATTATGTTTGATTATTTCTTGTACAAGTACAAAAATGTTTATGGAAACAACTGCCTTTCAATCATATTTAAACAATAATAAAGGTTTATATGTTGGTTTTGTAAAACAATGTAAAAGTACACAATCATTTTTAAGAGGTAATAGTCAATACAATCCAGAAGAATATTGTGAATGTTTACCTAAGGCTATTGCTTATTGTGTTTATTCACAAGAAAAAATTTCTGGTGAAAATGTTTCAGCAGGTGTATTTAAAAATTGTGTAACACAAGGAAGTAATACTTGTAAAACAACATCTGCAAATAATAAAATGGATATAATTAATAGAGTGGTATTTAATTATTAATATACTTCCAATATTATAAAAACTTTTAATAATGCATCTTATTAAATAATAAGGTGCATTATGAATATATTAAAAAATATTTTTCAAAAAAACAATTATCATAGAAATAACGAAATAAAATCTTACTATCAACCACTAGGAAAAGCTGTATGGTCTGATAGAAATTATGAAATGTTTGCAAAAGAAGGCTATATCAAAAATGTAGTTGGCTATAAATGTGTATCAATGTTAGCTAGAAGTGCTAGTTCTGTAAAATTAATGGTATATGATAAAAAAACAAATAAAAAAATAGAGAATCATCCACTAGAATTATTATTAAATAATCCAAACCCTACTCAAAATGGTTATGAATTTTTTGAATCTTTATATTCTTATAAATTACTTTCTGGAAATACATATATACAAGCAATTTTATTAGATAAAAATATTTTTAAAAATCCAAAAGAACTTTTTATTTTAAGACCGGACAGAATGACTATAATTATTGATAATAATTCAAGTATTCCATATGCTTATAAATATAAAGTAAACAGCAACGAAAAAGTATTTTATGTAGATAAAATCACTGGTAATGCCGAAATTTTACATATTAAAAACTTTAACCCTATAAATGATTGGTATGGTTTATCACCAATAGAATCTGCAAGTTATTCAATAGATCAACATAATGAAGCATCAAAATGGAATCAATCTATGTTGCAAAATGGAGCAAGACCAAGTGGTGCATTAATAGTAAAAGGAAATGGTGATGATTCTGCATTTTTAACAGATGAACAATTTTCAAGATTAAAAAAACAATTAAATGAAGAATTTACAGGAACAGAAAATGCAGGAAAGCCATTACTTTTAGAAGGTGGACTTGAATGGATGGAAATGAGTTTAAGTCCTGCTGATATGAATTTTTTAGATATGAAAAATAGCTGCGCAAGAGATATAGCATTAGCTTTTGGTGTTCCCTCTCAATTGTTAGGTATACCTGGTGATAATACTTATAGTAATTTAACAGAAGCAAGATTATCAATGTGGGAAGAAACAATTATACCTATGATTGATAATGTTGTAGATGCTCTAAATAAATGGCTTGCTCCTATGTTTAATGATAATATTGCATTGTATTATGATAAAGATAAGATTACAGCTTTATATTCAAGACAAGAAAGTTATTGGAATAAAATTGCCAATGCTAATTTCTTAAATGATGATGAAAAGAAAAAATTATTAGATTTATAATAAGATTAAAGAATATAAGAAAATATAGCTTTATTTTATATTACTTCAAATTTCATTTTAATCTAACTTTAAAAGCAAAAAGGTTATCTCTATATATGAGATAACCTATAATTTTATAAAATTAATAAATTAATTATTTTTCATAATTCTTCTTTATTAATTCATTTAATAATCTAACACCATAACCAGTTGCATTTTTAGGTGTTAAATAATGTTCTTTTGCAACATATGCTGTTGATGCAATATCAATATGAGCCCATTTTGGGTGTTTGTTGATAAATCTTTGCAAGAATTGAGCAGCAGTAATAGAACCACCATATCTACCTTTTTCAGCATTCTTAATATCAGCAAAATCAGAGTCCATTTGTTTATCATAAAAACCACCAATTTCAGATAATGGCATTTTCCATACCTTTTCTTCTGTATTTTCACCAGCTTCTTTTAATTGTTTAAACAATTCACTATTATTTGTAAATAAGCCAGCATAATCATCACCTAATGCAACCATAATTGCACCTGTTAATGTAGCTAAATCAATAATTAATTCAGGTTCATATTTTGTAGATGTATAATATAAAGCATCAGCTAAAATTACCCTACCCTCAGCATCTGTATTTGTAATTTCAATTGTTTGTCCTGACATGGATTTTACAATATCTCCAACTTTTGTAGCAGTTCCAGAAGGCATATTTTCAACTAATGCCATAACACCAATAGCATTTACTTTTGCTTTTCTCATTGCCAACAATTTAATCAAAGACAATACAACAGCAGAACCAGCCATATCAATCTTCATATCTTCCATTGCAGAAGAAGGTTTTAAGGATAACCCACCACTATCAAATGTAACACCTTTTCCAACAAATGCTAATGGTTTATCATCCTTTTTGCCACCGTTATATTTTAAAACAACTAAATATGGATCATTATTACTTCCTTGATTTACAGATAATAAAGCATGCATACCTAATTTTTGCATTTGTTTTTTATCAAGAATTTCAACATCAACACCTAATTTTTCAACTTCTTTTGCAAGCTTTGCATAAGATTCTGGATAAATAACATTAGCTGGTTCATTTACCAAATCTTTACAATAAAATACACATTCTTTAATAATTTCATTTTCTTTATATGTTTTTTCTAAATCTTTTACTTTATTAGTTATAAAAATAGTTTCTTTTAATGCATTTTGTTTTTTCTTTAATTTATCACCTGTTAAATATTTTGTAAATTCATATTCAGAAAGTGAAAAACCTAAAACAAAACTAGAATACAAATCTGCATTTTCCTCTGTATAATCAAACTCTTGTGCTTTGTTTGTACTAATATTAAGTGCTATACTAACATCTTTAATTTTTTCTTTTTTAAGATGTTTAAATACTTTAAAACCAATTTTTTCAGCTAAAACATTTGTAAGTTTTTCTTTTTTACCAAGTCCTACAAAAATAATTTTGTCAAAATTTTTGCATTTTGATGAAACAGTAGCCATTTCTAATGTTTTACCTTTAAAATCAACATCATAAATAGCTTGTTGTAGTGGTGTTTTTTCACATTTACAAACTTCGCCACATTTGCATTCTGGGCCACAAATACATTTGCCATTTAATTTAAGATACTCAGCAACATATTCCTCATTGAGTAATTGTACTAAAACATTTGTATCTATTGATTCTAATGTTTGATAATTTTTAAAAGAAACTTTCATATTTTTATAGATTATTATTTATATTTCAAATATAAAATTAATATTTTATAAATCAATAAATATCAAAAATATTTTAAATATGAAAAATTATATCAAAAATTATTATTAAAAATTATCTAGTCCATAATCTTGAAGATTTGCTTTTGTCATTTTTACTAACCATACTAACAAATTTACCAACCTTCTTTTTATTAAGTTTATCCATATATTTACCATATGATAAAGTATACACAGGTAATAAAGCCTGTCTTGATTTTGTGTTTAAAGAATTTACTTTTTGTATTAAATCTTTATTTATAGACAATTTTTTTAAATTTTGTAATTGTAATGCTTTAGGATTTTGCATAAATTTACTATCTAAAAGTAATTTAGATACTAAATCCGATTTATCTACACTTGTAAACATATTATTAGATATTTTATTATCTTTAAAAGTTTTATGTTTTAAATCATTAAAGGCATCATTCACATCATTTTTAATCCCCATAAAACCAAGCATCATTTTTTCAAGGAAACTTGATTCTTTAAAAAATTCATCAAAATCTATATTCATATAATTATCACCTAATAAGAAAGCATTATGATGTGAAAAATCAAAAATTTTCTTACCTCTTCCATTTAATAAAAATAAATCATGATTTTTAGTGTTGTAAAACATTTTAATATCTGGTTCACTAGCACTTAAAATAATATTTTCTTTATCAGTTTCAAAATATACATCTATATCACTTTCATGTTTTGATCTATCCAATTTCCATTTATTCTTTTGTCCTTTGACTTGCTTAAATGAGAAATTGTTTTCAGCTTTTTTAGAACCATTTATAAAAGAAATTTGTATATCAATACTTTTTTCTGTTTTTTGAGACACTACGAATGCTACATCCATACCATTGTAGTTTGTGCTTCCTTGTAAAAGTATACTCATTTTTTATAACAAGTTGTTGTTGCGGACATTATATCATATATTTTTTCATTTTTCAAGAAATTTTTTTATATATTTTTTTAGATTGCTTTTTAATATTGATTTTAAAAAATCATATATTATTATTTTCATACAAAATAGAAAAGGTATAAATATGGTCGATAAAATTTTAATAGCCAATAGAGGCGAACCTGCTTGTAGAATAATCAAAACAGCCCGAAAAATGGGTTTAGGAACAATAGCTGTATATTCAGAAGCTGATATTAATTCATTACATGTACAAATGGCAGATGAGGCTATACTTTTAGGTGGTCCACTATCTTCCGAAAGTTATTTAGATATTAAAAAAATTATAAATGCTTGCAAAAAAACAGGTGCAAAATATGTACATCCTGGTTGGGGCTTTTTATCAGAAAATGCAAAATTCGCACAAGCATTAGAAAAAGAAGGAATTATTTTTGTTGGTCCTTCTCCTGATGCTATGAAATTAATGGGTGATAAAATAAGATCAAAAAAATTAGCAAAATCTGCTGGTGTTAGTACAGTTCCAGGAGACAATAGTGTTTTAGCTGATATAGCAGAAGCAGAAAGTGTTGCTAAAAAAATTGGTTATCCTGTTATGCTTAAAGCTTCTGCTGGTGGTGGTGGAAAAGGTATTAGAGTTGTATACAAAAAAGAAGAATTACCTATGGCTTTTGAAAGTGTAAAAAGCGAAGCTAAAAATAGTTTTGGCGACGACAGAATTTTTATGGAAAAATTTATTGAAAATCCAAGACACATTGAAATTCAAGTTATAGGTGATAAGTTTGGAAATGTAGTTTGTTTAGGTGAAAGGGAATGCTCAATTCAAAGAAATCATCAAAAAGTTGTAGAAGAAGCACCTAGTTCATTTGTTGATGAAAAAACTAGAAAAAAGATGTATGCACAAGCATTAGCTTTATGCAAAAAAGTTAATTATTATTCTGCTGGAACCATTGAATTCATGATGGATAAAAACAAAGATTTCTACTTTTTAGAAATGAATACTAGATTACAAGTAGAACATGGCATTACAGAATTTATTACAGGTGTTGATCTTGTTGAATTAATGATTAAAGTAGCTATGGGTGAAAAATTACCATTTAAACAATCCGATATTAAATTAAAAGGTTGGGCTATCGAATCTAGAATTAATGCCGAAGATCCATCAAGGGGTTTCTTACCATCTTCTGGAAGAATTAGTAAATATATAGAGCCAGAAAAAAATGAAAATGTTAGAGTTGATACTGGTGTTTATGAAGGCTACTCAATTAGTATGTATTATGACAGTATGATTGCTAAACTTTTAACATATGGAAAAGATAGAAATGAAGCAATACAAAGAATGAGAGAATCGCTTGGTAGTTTTTATATAGATGGCATTTCTCATAATATGTCATTCTTAGAAGCTATTATGTATAATGAAAAATTTCAAAAAGGTGATATTTCAACAAGCTTTATTAAACAAGAATTCTCAAAAGGCTTTTCTGGTTTAACAATTAGCCCAAAGGATGAAGGTGTATTAATTGGTACAGCAATGTATATGTTTATTGCTAATGCTACAAGACTTTTAAGTATTAGCGGACAGGTAAATTCAAAGAAAGAATTAGCAGAAAAATGGGTTCTTGATTTAAATGGTAATAAATATTTATGTAATGTTTCAAAAACAACAAAGGGTTTAAGTGTTGAATATGGAAATGGTTTTTCATTAGTTGAGACAACTTGGCAATTTGGTGATAGTATTTTTAGGGGAAAAATCAATGGCAACCTTGTAAATGTAAAAATTATGAGCGATAATAAAGCTGGTGATTTTAGATTACAATTTATGGGTTCCGATGTAAATATTTCAATTAGAAGTACAAGAGTTTCAGAACTTGAAAAATATATGCCAGTTCTTGAATTTGATAAAAAAATTACAAAACTTAAAGCTCCTATTACTGGAAAAATTACTAAGTTTTTAGTAAAAGAAGGTGATGAAGTAAAAGCTGGAATGGAATTAGTTATAGTTGAAGCTATGAAAATGGAAAATGTAATAAGAGCAGAACAAGATGTAAAAATTAAAAAAATCAATTTCGAAGATGGTTCATTAGTTGGAGTTGGAGAAATTTTAATTGAATTTGAATAGAAGGATATATGAAAAATAATATTAAATTTTATGAAGGCGATTTGCCTGATGGTTTAGATTTAGGCAAAGTGGTTGCAATAGATACAGAAGCAATGGGGCTTAATAATTTTAGAGATAGATTATGTTTAGTGCAATTATCTGCTGGTGATGGTGTAGGTCATATTATTAGATTTGAACCACATAGCTACAATAAAGCTAACAATCTCAAAAAATTATTAAAAGATCCAAAAGTTCTTAAAATTATGCATTTCGCAAGATTTGATATGGCAATTTTACAAAAATATTTAGGTGTTAGAGTAAAAAATGTTTATTGTACTAAAATCGCATCAAAAATTGCTAGAACTTACACAGATGCTCATGGCTTAAAAGCTCTTGCAAGAGAATTACTAGGTGTAAATATGAATAAACAAGAACAAAGTTCTTATTGGGGTTCTGAAAAATTATCTAACGAACAATTAGAATATGCTGTACATGATGTTTTATATTTACATGATTTAAAACAAAAGTTAGATATACAATTAGAAAGGGAAGGAAGAAAAAAACTTGCATATGATTGTTTTAAATTCTTAAATACAAGAGTTGATTTAGATTTAGCTGGTTGGCTAGAATGCGATATTTTTAGTCATGAATAATTTTAAAAAGAGTAAATTTAATTTACTCTTTTTTCATATCAATTAATCCATTTAAAAAATTATTAATAAAATCTTTTCTAATTTCAAAGAATTGACTTAATTTTTCTAAATCTAGCCATTCATTTTCTGAATGTAGATTACCACAATCACTTTGATTAGCAATAATAATTGTATCTTTATTTTGATTTTTAAAATATCTAGAATCACCTGCTCCTGTCTCAAAATTAAATATTACTCTTTCTTTTGTATAATTTTCTATAACATCTTTATAAAGTTGTAAATATTTATTATTTATATCATTATATACAGGTATGCCATATTCATCAACTATTAATTCCATATTTTCCATCATATTATATTTAATAGCTTTTATAATAGAATCATTGTCCCAATCTTCTGTATACCTTATATCTAATATTGCTTCTGCATAATCAGCAACAGAATTTACACTACTTCCACCATTTATTTGAGCTACATGCATTGTGGTTATCCAATTGTCATTAGGTTTTTTATTAATTGAATAATATGGAAAAACATTTCTTAATTTTTGCAAAACAACCATTAAATTTTCATTAGCATCATTAGCAAGCCAAGGTTTTGAACCATGTGCTGAAATACCTTTTGAAATAATTTTAGCAATAAAACAACCTTTACTTTTATATATTATTTGATTTAGTTTACTACCGCTATCAGCTTCTAATAAAATTTTTGTTTTAAGCCCAATTTCTTCACTCCAATACTTTGCTCCATAAAAACCACCCGGTTCTTCATCACTCACTATTAATAAGCCACATTTTAAATTGATATTATTTTTAATCATATATTCAAATAATTTCATAGCGACAGCTACAAAACCTTTCATATCACCAGTACCCCTACCGTAAATAATATTATCTTTTATTTCAGGCTTAAACATTTTTTGAGAAGCTGGTACAACATCAATATGCCCTATTTCCATAATATCTAAATCTAAACAGTTTTCAACATTTGTAAATAATACGGATTTTGCCCCATTTACTTCAATTTCCTTAATAAAAATTTTTAATTTACTTTCTTTGAAATATTTTATACAAAAATCAATACATTTCTTACATTCATCACCTCCACTAACAGATTTAAACTTTAATAAATCCATTAAAAGATTATAAACTTCTATATTCATTTTTTACTCCTTTATTTATTATTTTATTTCTTAAATATTCTTCAAAATTTCCCCTAGCTTTTACCATATCAACATAATTCTGTGTTTTTCTTGTATATTCTTTATTTGTGAATCTATTATTTGCTAATAAATCAAGTTTATCCCTATTCCAAAACATAACTTCACCAGTAATATTTTGAATTGAGTGTTGTAATTTACTATTTAAGTAAATATCGGGAATATTACAAAAACCTATACTTTTTGCTCCTAATTTATTAAAAAAATATTGAGAATTATTTCTCCAATAACATTCTGTTAACATACCTTCGCATTCAGGACATTCTATTAATAAATTTTTAATCCATTCTTTTGTTAACAATGTACCAACACCATTTTTTCTACAATTAGGCAAAACATATAAAGAACCAAGAGAAAATATTTTTTTATTAGATAAATCACAATCTGGAAAATCTTTTTTATCAACTTCATCAAAAGTGCCTTTTACAAAGCCAATAACTTTACCATCAATTTCTGCAACAAAAACTTTAAATTTCCCCTTTTTAAAATCTTCAATTTTATCATTCCAATATTTTTTAAATGACAATAAAGATTGCCCTTCCCCATTAGCTTTTGGAGATAATTTTGTATAAGGTATAGACAAACAACCACCATATTCTAAAAATTCCTCTTCTGTTTCACCTTTTATTGATTTACTTAAACCTTCTTTGATTCTTATTATTTTGGCATGTTTTTTAATTACTTCTTTATTATAAAATCTATTACTATAAGCCTTAAAAGCTACTTCTGGCAAAATATCAACAAATTCTTCAATTCTTGCTTTTCTTATTATTACATTAGTCATTTCAATTCTTAATTATTATTATTCTTAAAAGTCAAAATGATATAGTATAATTTTATACAAAGATATCATAAAAATGTTATATTTATACACCGCCTAGCGGTGATGATTAAGATGATTTAAAACAGTTTTATAGCCAAAATTTTGTTCTTGATTTAAAAATCTAGCAACTCTTGTGACAGTAGTAATACTACATTGCATTTTTTCAGCAATAGCTCTTTGACTTAATTTTTTATCATTAAGATATTGAGCAATTAAAAATCTATCATTCAAATCTTTAATTTCTTGAGGAGTACATAAATCAAGCATGAATTTATTAAATTCATCTTCATTTTCTATTGATTTAAATGCCTCAAATAAACTAAACATTTTAATTTTTGTATTATTGTATTAGTATAATAATACAATAAATTTTAAAAATCAAGAAATTTTTAAATTTTATTTATTATAATTTGAATATATTATCTTGACATTTGTATTATGAATATTTTTAATTATATATACAACAATTAAATCTTATAATCATTAATGAAACTATTTGTGAAAAATTTATATAACAATAAATTTAATAACTTTGCTTTTTCACTTATTGAGTTATCAATAGTTTTAATGATTATTGGCTTGCTAATTGCTGGTATCGTTGGTGGTGCTAGTTTAATAGAAACAGCGAAAGTTCAATCATTTATTAGTAAAATAAGTAATTGGAAACAAAGTATTAATACCTTTTATTCGCTTAAAGGTAGATTGCCGGGAAATATTAATAATAGTTATTATATTGGTGTATTATATTCTACAAATTTTACAATAGCACAAACTCAAACATATAAAATATCCGATTTTGGACTTTCAAAATATGACACCTTACCTGCTAGTACCGCAATTAGTCATTGTGGTGCATTTTGGTTAGATTTATATTTAGCAAAAATTACCAATTTTCAACCAACAAAAAATAATATTACAAATTGTGATCAAATAGGAAAAGATTTAAATATATTTAATGGAGATCTTAGTATGAAAGGACCTTTAACTATTATTTTTAGTAATAATACCGGCGCTTGGAAATCGTTTTACAATACAATGGAAGGAATTTATTTTCAATTTATAGATTCAAATACTCATATAAAACCTAGACTATTTTTAAAAATAGATCAAAAATTAGATGATGGACTTTATGATAATGGAGATATGAGAAGTTTTTGCTATTCTCACAGAGCAACTCGTAATAAAAATACACAAGTTGACTATCAAACAGCTATTGATAAAGGTTATACCTGTCATGATTTTTACTATAAATTAATTGATTACAATATGTTATAAAAAATATATTGACTTTTCCATTAAAAATACTTTTAATTATTTATATAACAATAAACTTTTAATTAAATTAATGAAAATATTTTTACAAAATTTACAATATCAAAATTTTACTAAAAAAGTATCCCCCCCCCTCAAACTTTTAAGATATTTTTTATTAAAAGAATAACATATAAAGATATTTTAGCTTTTTCATTAATTGAATTATCAATAGTTTTAATAATCATTGGCTTGCTAATTGCTGGTGTAATGGGTGGACAAAATCTTATAGAAAATGCAAAAATAAATAATCTTTATAATAATTTAAATCAATATAAGCAAGCATTATACACATTTTATAGTTTAAATGAAAGACTGCCTGGCGATTTTAATTTAGATAATAGAATCGGCTATCTTTCTGGCGAAACTATTAAAAAAGAATATTTTAAATTTCCATATGATGGAACAAATATACAAAATAAATATTACTTACCAAATGAAGTGTCCGCTCCATTTGTTGAATTGTACCAAAATGGTTTAATTACTTGGGAACCACAAGGCAATGAAGGCACTTTTTCAAGTGTATCAAATATTAGTGGAATAAAAAATTTATTTTGTTATTATCACAACATGTCTCCAGATAAAATTACAAATAACAAAAATCACTATTTTTATAATATAAAGCTTTACACAAATTTTCTACAATGCCAATATGGCAATAATATTAATCTAGTTAATAATGCTTCAAGCTTTGCTTATAAACTTGATAAAAAATATGATGATGGCTTACATAACTCTGGAAATTTTAGAGCAGCCTGTGGTAACGACGATAGTAATAAATATGAAATAGCTATTCAGAATAATGACAAATGCAAACGTTATTCTTATATAGTATGGTCTAATATTTAGATAACAAGGAATGAGAATATTAAAATTATTTAATATTCTCATTTATGATAAATTATTATTCTCTTGCTAATAATTCTTTTTTATAAGCTTCCCAATCTGTAATTTTCTTTTTAGCAACACCACTTTCAACTGCTGCTTTTGCAACTGCCATTGAAACTTCAACATATAATCTAGGATCAAATGGTGTAGGAACTATATATTCTTTGCCGAATTTTAAATCTTTTCCATAGATTTTCTTAACTTCTTCTGGAACTTCTTTTGTAGCTAATTCAGCAAGAGCATATGTAGCAGCTAATTTCATTTCTTCATTTATTTGACTTGCTCTTGTATCAAGTGTTCCTCTAAAAATATAAGGGAAACCCATAACATTATTTATTTGGTTAGGATAGTCAGATCTACCGGTAGCCATTATAACATCACTTCTAGTTGAATTTGCTAATTCCCAAGTAATTTCAGGGTTAGGGTTAGCTAATGCAAATACTATTGGATCTTTTGCCATTGTTTTTAGCATTTTAGGTTTCAAAGCATCAGCAACAGATAAACCAAAGAATACATCAGCACCATTTAATGCTTCTGCAAGTGTTCTAAGTTCTGTTTCTTTTGCCATCATTTCTTTCCACTTATTCATACCTGCTGTTCTGCCTTTGTAAATAACACCTTTACTATCACACATAATAATATTTTCGTGTTTTACACCTAATGCTTCAACTAATTTAGCACAAGAAATAGATGCAGCACCTGCTCCATTAAATACAACTTTAATGTCTTCAATTTTTTTACCATTAATTTTTAAAGCATTTAATAACCCTGCTCCACTAATCACAGCTGTTCCATGTTGATCGTCATGGAAAACAGGAATTGACATTAATTCTTTTAATCTTGTTTCAATTTCAAAACATTCTGGAGCTTTAATATCTTCAAGATTAATACCACCCCAAGTATCACCTAACAATTTTACACAATTAATAAATTCTTCTACATCTTTTGTACCAACTTCAATATCAACAGCATCAATTTTACCAAATTTTTTGAATAAAGCACATTTACCTTCCATAACCGGTTTTGAAGCTCCAGCTCCTAAATCACCAAGTCCTAAAATAGCTGTACCATTACTAATAATAGCGATATAATTACCTTTTGCTGTGTAATCATAAATTTTATCATAATCTTTTGAAATTTCTGTACAGCATTCTGCAACACCCGGAGAATAAGCCATAGCTAAATCGTGTTGAGTTTCTAGTGGTTTTGTTAATTGTAAAGCAACTTTTCCAGGTTTGCCATTTTTATGGAAGTCCAAAGCTTCCTCAAAGATAGTTTTATTTGTCATATGAAATTTTGTTGTTTTCTATAAGCGGTATTATTCAACATAAAATATAAAAAATCAAATACTATTTTATTACTTAAATAATACATTAATTTTATTATAAATAAATCTTTATTTTTCAATGGTATAATAAATATAATTATGTAAAACTTGACTTTTCAATTATTATATTTATAATTTTTCTATCTATTGGAAAGATGGCCGAGTGGCTTAAGGTACTCGCTTGGAAAGCGAGCGTATGTGAAAGCATACCGCGGGTTCGAATCCCGCTCTTTCCGCCACTTAAATTATATATTTATATAAATTTTTCTTGTATTAATTTTATTGTGTTATAATTTAATTTTATTAAAAAAAAATAAAATTTGATAATGTATTATAATATAAAAACTATAAGTCCAAAAGAATTAAATAAAAATTCTTTTATATTAGATGTTAGATCAAAAGAAGAAGTTGAAGAAATGCATTTAGCATTGCCATTTATAAATGAACCATCAACAAGTTTTGATGCATTTGATTTTATTGAAGAATATAATCTAGATGGTTCACAGACAATAAATATATTATGTAGAAGTGGGGCAAGAGCATTTTTAGTTGCAGAAAATTTTATAGAAGAAGGTTATGATAATATTACAGTTATTGAAGGTGGTATATTGCAAGCAGAAGAAGATGGTTTAGAAATCATTAAAAAACAGTAGTAATTTTTATTTTTTTATAAATATAAACTTAATTCTTCTACTTTTAAAAATTTTCATAATTGTGCTTGTGGAATTTTTAGTATTCACTCTATTTTATAAATATTAATTTTCAATTTTTTATAGATTGCCACGATTTCTGCGAAATCTTGCAATGACGGTTTTTATAATCGCAATGATGAGCCAAAGAATAACGAGATTGCCACAGCCTTTTCAAAGCCTCGCAATGACAGTGTGGGTTTAGTGTGGTGATTACCATAACAAGAT
>CALXVQ010000006.1 GCA_944392135.1 uncultured Rickettsiales bacterium | reverse complement strand
GCAGGGGGGTTGAGTATTGTTGTTTAATTCAATTATTAATACAATATGATGATTGTCATACCAAGATTACCACAAGTTCTAAACTCTTGCAATGACGAGTTTTGTTTAACCGTCCTAGTGTCCCATACTGAGATTGCCACGAGCCTTTCAAGCCCTCGCAATGATGGTGTGTGAGTACTGTCATTGCGAACAAAAAGCAATCTATAAACAACCACTCACCCCCCCCCCCTTCGTCATTGCGAGCGAAGCGAAGCAATCCACAACCACAAAAATCAATATAATAATAGATAATAAAAAGAATTCACTATTATTTATCAAGTCAAAGAATTAATTTTCCATTTTTAATTTTTAATTTTTAATTTCTCTCTCAACCCCCTGTTGCTTCGCAACATCCCCCCTTACAAAGGGAGGCAAGCCCCATAAACCACTAATAATAAACACAAAAACAGAAAATAAAAAGAATTTACTATTCTTATCCTAACTCGTCATTGCGAAGGCCGAAGGCCTGTGGCAATCCATAATCATAAAAATCAATATAATAACAGATAAATCAATATAATAATGGATAATAAAAAGAATTCACCATTCATAAATAATAGTGAATATAAAAATAATCTAACTATAAAATTATTTATTTTGATTAAATACAAAATTGCATTTATCAATATATTCCTTTAATATTTCAATATCATCATTAGTTAATTTTTCATTGTCTTCAATATTTTCTTCATTATTTATTTTTTCTTCAAGTGGAATAACTTTTACTAATAAATTGGTTAATTTTGTAATTATTGATACAACATTGTCCCTACTGCCAATTAAAAAATTTATTAGATCTTTATTTTCTTCTGTTAGGGCATTATTATTGGAATAATCATTTATACTATCTTCTAGAACATTAATAATTAAATTAATGATTTTTCTTATTCTTGCTAAATCATTTATTGAAAAGTTATTTTTGTTATTCATATTTTATAAAGCTAAATTATATTTTAATATTGTTTATAAAATATTGATATGGAAGTATTTAATATATTTTATTTTTATCTTTCGGTGGAACTGGATCATATGTAAATTCTCTATTTGGAGTACATTTTAATATTCTTTTTATACCTAAGTAAATTCCTTTTATTATACCATGAGTTTTAATTGCTTCAAACATATATTGAGAACAAGTTGGCCTAAAATTACAGTTATGTCCTAAAAATGGAGATAAAAAAAGTTGATACAGTCTTATTAAGAATAATAAAAAATATTCTATAATTTGTCTTAAAAAATTAATTACCTTTTTTAAAAATTTTAGCATTAAAATTACTCAATAAATCTTTTTTTAATAATAAAGTAATTGATATAAAAATATAAATCAAAACTATAAGTACAGAACCATCCATTATTGTTAATCTTCTAGCATTGGTTAATTCTACAATTATATTATGACTTAAAAATATAACAAAGCCAACAGCTATACCTTTAATTATTGAGATATATTTTTTATTACTTCTTATACTAACAATACCAAAATATGCAGAAATAAAAATCATAATAGCAAATAAAAATGGTACAGTCATTAAATAATAATATCTAACTTCAAATCTTAAAGTATCAAAACCCGATTCCTTTAAATCTTTTATAGAATTTCTAAGTTTCCAAAATGAAACATTATATAACGATTCATAATCATTTTGAATAGTTTTTGATACGAATTTTTTTGTAAGTGTTGTTGGAATTTTGAGAAGATCTACATATTCTATTTTTTTACCTTCTTCAATAACATAATTATCAGCTGTAATCCATTCTCCATCATTTAGTTTAATGTTTTGTGTATTAATTCTTTTTATAAAATTATTATTATCATCAATATATAATAATATTACATCACTAAATACCAGAATATTTTTGTAAACTTTTGAAGCTTTAATAACAATAGTGCCGCCATCTTCTAAATTTTTTTGTTTAAACCAAATACCATTATTTAACTCTAATAAATCTTCTTTTTCATTTCTAAAATGTATATTATCCATTTGTTGCGATTTCATATTTAAAGTTGAAGCAATTGGGTTATATACTGTTATGATAAATACGCCAAAGAAAAAAATCATAATCATTGGAAATTTAATTATTTGAAATAATGATTTTCCACTACTTCGCATAACAACTATTTCACTATTATTAGAAAGTTTAAAAAAGACAAATAGTCCCGATAATAAAATAATAAAATGTAAAATGCTTTCTATAATGCTAGGAGTTCTGTATAATACAATTAAAATAGACATTTTTAAGGCATTAGGAATATTTTTATCTAAATCTTTTGTTGTTTCAAAAAAATCAACGGCAAAAAATAATAAAAATAAGCCAAAAAACAGTGCAAAAAATACCTTAAAAATATTTTTTGTAATATATAAAGAGATAATACCGGGATTATTGCTCATCATATTCTTTTTTTCTCCCTTATTAAATAACAAGATATTCCAAAAATTATAAATATCATAAAATAAAGAATATAAATAAAAATTATATTACTTTCAACTTTTTGATATAGTGATAATAATAAAATATATGACAAAATAGATAATAAAGAAGTTCTCATTAAATTTTTATGATTGCTAATTCTATTAAAAGCACCATATAAAATTAATGCACCAGATAATAGAGCCATAAGAATAGACATTAGTGGAAATGTTAATCTGTAATTTATTTCATAAATAATTTTATTTTTATTAATAAATTCATTTTTGTATTCATCATAATTATTTAAAATATGAAATAATTTAAATAAAGATAAACTATCAATTCTTTTAATAGTAGTATTATTTTGTTCGTTCAATAAATCATCAAAATTTACATTATATTCATTAAAAAATAAAATTTCAGGACTTTGTTTTATATCGTTATTAAATCTTTGAAAATTTCCATTATATAATGTAATAACATTTTTATTTATTATTGCTTTTTCTGCTTGCAATAAAATATCCATATCATCGTTTTTTTTATTTGCTTTATTATATATAATAACATTATATGCAATATTTTCTTCTTTTTTATCAGCATAAATAACTATATCTTTAAATCTAATAAAGGTACCATCTTTTATCATAGAAAAAGATAAATTATTTTGAATATCTTGCCTTATTTCTCTAATTTTTAAATTGGATTTATAACCACCATATAAACTAATAAAGTAAGAACAACAAGTCATAAATATTGCTAGCATAATCAATGGTAAAATTAATTGAATTTTTTTAATTCCACAATTCTTTAAAATAATTATTTCTCTATTTTCAATTAATTTATCATATGTTAAAATAGCAGTTAAAAATATAGCTAATGGTAAAATAATAAGAATTAAAGAAGGCAATACAAGTAAAGTTAATTTAAAAAAACTCAAAAAGCCTGCTCCATCTTGAACTATATAATCCATAAATTTTACTACTCTGCTACTCCATATAATAACAATAAGTGTTATTAATGAAATAATAAGTGGTTTGAATAAATTTTTAATTAAATATGTCTTATATAATTTCAATTCATAATTTTAAATTTAATATAATAGGAAATATAAAAGATTATTTTTGTAAGTAAATAAAAATTTTATTATTTTTTAAGGTGGAGTATTACCCCACCTTAAATTTATAATTTATTATTTTTTATCATTATGCCCTAAAATTTCTTCTTTAAATGAAATTTTATCAGCATCAACCCTTTTTTGTTCTTCTTCTGTTAATTTCTTCTTTTTTCTTATTAAAGTAAGTGGTGGCAGTTTGTCAATTAATTCTTTATCTGTCATTTTTGTATCTTTAAACCATTCAAATGGTATTTTAATAATTGGTTGTTGACCTGCATTTACAACACTCATTTTTTCATTAGTTTGAGCATCAATTAATTCTTTTGCTTTTATTTTAATAATTGTATCTTCACCAGGTACAAGAACTTCTAATTCATCACCAACTTCAATTTTATTTTTTACAGGAACATAAAAATATTTTCCATCTTGACTTTCAATATAACCTGCAAATTCAACTTCACTAAGCGATCTCGTCATTTCATAACCAGTTGCTAAGTATGTTGGACTTTCATGTGCGAAAGCAAGTGAAAAGCCCCTATTAGAAATAGCATAAATTTCATCTAAATATTTATTATAGTCCCATGTATCAGGATTGTCAAAATAATCATCAATAGCTTTTCTATAAACTCTTGCAACCATACCTGCATAATATTGAGTTTTATTTCTTCCTTCTATTTTTAAACAATCAATTCCTATTTGTAAAAATTCGGGTAAAACAGGCAATAAACATAAATCTTTTGAATTTAATAAATAAGAACCTCTTTCTGTTTCTTCAACTTCTAAAAAATCATTAGGTCTAAATTCTTCTTCTAATAAGAAATCAAATAATTCTTTTGTATCTTGATTTAAAAGAATTTCTTTTGAAATATCTTCTTTTAATTTTAAGTGTATTTTATAATTCCATCTGCAAGAATGAGCACATTTTCCTTGGTTTGCACCTCTTCCTGTAAAATAGTTAGATAATAAACATCTTCCTGAATATGACATACACATAGAACCATGTATAAATGTTTCTAATTTTATATTAGGACATTTTGCTCTAATTTCTCTTAATTCATCAAAACTTAATTCTCTAGCCATAACACACATTTTAGCCCCTAAATCTTCCCAAAATTTTACACCTAACCATGATGTAACATTAGATTGAGTAGAAACATGTAAGTTTAATTCAGGGACATGCTCTCTTAAATACATAAATACCGCTGCATCTGCTACAATAACTCCATCTGGTTTTGTTTGTCTTAAAACTTTTACATATTCAGGCAATTTTTCAATATCCTTATTATGTGCAAAAAGATTTACTGTTAAATAAACTTTCTTTCCTCTTGAATGTGCAAATTCAATACCCTCTAAAACTTCTTCTAATGTAAATTTTGATTTTGCCCTTAAAGACATTGCAGGTGTACCACAATAAACAACATCAGCCCCATATAAAATAGCAGTCTTTAATCTTGATAAAGAACCTGCTGGTACAAGCAGCTCTGGTTTTTTCATACTCTCTCCTTTTTTATTAATCATTTATATAAAATTATTGATATCTTAAAGCATCTATTGGGTTTAGCTTTGTAGCTTTAATAGCTGGAACTATACCTGAAACAATACCTACAAAAATTGCAGCAAATGCAGATACAACAATAGTCAATACACTAATAGGAACTGTTCTTTCTAGTATATGACCTGCTGTCAAAGCTGTAATAATTCCAATAATCATACCTAATAAACTACCCATAGCGGATATTAAAATGGATTCTATTAAAAATTGAAATAATATACTTTTATCAGGGGCACCAATAGCTTTTCTAATACCTATTTCTTTTGTTCTTTCTGTAACAGAAGTTAGCATCATATTCATAATACCAATACTTCCAACAAACAATGAAATTGATGCAACAGAAGCTAATAAAACAGCTAAAATAAAACCGATCATACTAATTTTTTGTACCATTTCTGTTAAATTGATAACTTCAAAATCTGGATCCATATTAGAATGAATTTTATGTCTAACTTCTAATAATGTTTGAATTCTTCTTTCAACCATCTTCATATTTTTTACATCATCAAATGTCAAAAATAAAATTGCTACTCTATCAGGAAATCTATTACTTGTGAGTCTAGATTTAAATGATTTTACTGGAAGTAAAATAACATCATCTTGATCACTTCCTTTTGCATCAGCACCTTTTTCCTTTAAAATACCAATTATTTTAAAAGGTACACCTTTAATTCTAATATCTTGTCCTAATGGTTCTTCTCCATATGGAAACAATTTATCAACAATAGTTTGTCCAATAACAGCAAATGGAGTGCCAGCATAAACATCTCTTTCAGTAAACATTATACCTCTTTCTATTTGATAGTCATTTATTTCTAAATAATCTGGATTAGTTCCATTTACTGTTGTATTCCAATTATTACCCCCAGCAACAACTTGATATTTTGATGTAACTAATGGAGCAACATTTACAACATTTTTTAATTCTTTTACAGCCTCAGCATCCTGCATTGTCAAAGAAGGACGACCACCCCTTCCACTTTGTACTCCCCCTCTGTTTGAAGAAGCAGGAACAACAAGCATCATATTTCCACCAATACCTTCTAATTGTTTGTCAATTTCTAATTGTACTGCTTGTCCTGTGGCAACCATCAAAACAACAGCACATACACCTATAACTACACCTAAAATTGTTAAAAATGACCTAAGCTTGTTGGATAAAATTGAAATCCAAGCTTCTTTAAACATTGCTAAAAGCATATTATACAAAATTTTGTTTCTAAAGAAATTTTAGATACAAAAATAATAATATCAATATTTTTTATAAAAATATCTTTACTTATTAAAAAAATGCATATAATATGTAAGTGCAACTTAAAATTTAAAAGGTAAAATATGTTATCAAAACCAAATATCTACAATTTAGTTATAGGAGCTTTATTAAGTATTTCAGGTGTTTATGTATGGGCTCATCCATTAGATACACTTGTATTAATATCTTTATATATAGGCATTTTATTTATGTTGGTTGGTTCAGTCTTTTTAGTTGAATATTTTATTAGAAAAGATACAAAAGATTTAGGTTATGCTTTATTAAATTTAGCAATAGGTATTATTTTTGTTAGCAAAAGTGCATTCGTAGCTACATCAATATCTTTAATATTAGCTTTATGGATATTATTTAGTAGTATTGAACAAATTACAAGATCATTAGAATTAAAAAAATTAAATATTAATTTTTGGATATATCCGATCATTTCTGGTATTATTGGTTTAATTTTTTCATTAATTATTTTAATTCACCCATCAGTTGGGGCATTCACAATAGCTATAATTATTGGAACTTATATGGTTATGTATGGCATATTGGAAATTATAGAATTTTTTGTAATGAGAAACATTAATAAATAATATATAAAATATTTTAAAAAAATATTGACTTATTATTTTAATTAAATATTATGTATTCTAACAATTATAAAATGGGCTATAGCCAAGTGGTAAGGCAACTGGTTTTGATCCAGTCATTCGGTGGTTCGAATCCCCCTAGCCCAGCCATCTTTTGAAATAAAACTAAAAATATTAATTAATTGATTATGCAAGAAAATAACGAAAATAAAGATATTTCAAAAGATAATATAAATTCTACTAGTGCATTAATCAATGATATATACAATAAAAATATTGAAGATAATATTAAAATTGGCACTTTATTAAAATCAATAGATTCTGGTGGTTTCGCATTACTAAATCTAATTTTTTCAATTATTTTAATGATTCCTTTACCACCACCAATAGCTATTATAGCAGGACTTATTGTTATGTTTTTATCATTTCAAATGATTATTGGCATGAAAGAGGTATGGCTTCCTAAATTTATCACAGAAAAAAGTATAAAAAGATCTACACTAACAATAATTGTTGAAAAATCAACTGTATATTTATATAAATTAGAAAGATTTACAAGAAGAAGATTTACATTTGTTAGCAACCCAATTACAGAAAGAATTATTGGTGCTTTTATTTTTTTTCTTGCTGGAATTACTCTCACACCAATTGTTTTTGCCAACACAATACCAGGTTTAGCTATCATATTAATATCTTTTGGCATGATAAACAAAGATGGTTTGATGGTTATTATTGGCTTTATTGTTGGTATTTTTAGTATTTTTGTTGTATGGTTGATGATATCGGTTGGACTAAATGTAGTAATGAAAGTTTTAGATAAATTTTTCACTCTTGACTAATATAATTTTTTATATAAAATATTAAATGTTTAATTAATAATAAAATTGAAATGGATTTAATTTATACTATTTTTCAAAACTTTTTTGCATTTGTAATTATCTTATCTATATTAGTTTTTGTACATGAATACGGACATTATTTAGGTTGTAAAATCTGTGGAGTCAAAGTTGATTCATTTTCTATTGGTATGGGAAAAGAATTATGGGGCTGGACTGATAAAAGTGGAGTTAGATGGAAAGTATCCATGTTGCCATTTGGTGGTTATTTAAAAATGTATGGTGATGACGATATTGCTTCCGGACAAGCCGATAAAGAAGTTATTGAAAAAATGAGTGAAGATGAAAAGAAAGTTAGTTTTTATTTTCAAAATCCATATAAGAAATTTTTAATAGTATTTTTTGGCCCATTTTTTAATTTAATTTTTGCAGTGTTATTGCTTACATGTATTTACAGAATCACAGGTGTTGAAGATTTAAAACCTGTAATAACAGAAGTTGTAGTAGATTCACCAGCAGAATTAGCAGGTTTTCAAAAAGATGACTATATATTATCTATAAATGGTGAAAAAATTAAGAATTTTAGTGAAGTCATGAATATCGTTGCTGTAAACAATTTAAAACCATTAACATTTGAAGTATTAAGAAATAATGAAACAATAAAATTAGAAGTACAACCTAAAATTATTACCACAAAAGATATGTTTGGAAATGAAGTAAAAACTTCTGGTATAGGTATTGCTTCTAAAATTACAGAATCTAAAAAAGTGAATATTTTTCAAGCATTTATTCAAGCTAATATTAGTGTATTTAAAATGTGTAAAGATACATTAATAGTTTTAGGGCAAATGATTGTTGGTGATAGAAGTACAGATGGTTTAGGTGGTCCATTAAAGATAGCACAATATTCAGGACAAAGTTTTGAAGGTGGTTTTTTAGTTGTATTATACTTTATGGCTTTAATTTCTGCTAATTTAGGACTTATGAATTTATTACCAATTCCAGTATTAGATGGTGGACATTTATTATTCTTTATTATAGAAATAATAGCTAGAAGACCAATTCCAGATAAAATACAAGAAAAATTATTACAAGGTGGTTTTGGTATATTAATACTTGTAATGGTATTTGCTACATTTAATGATTTTAAAAGTATATTATTTTAAAATCTCAAAGTTATATTTTGATATTAATTGTTGGACTTTATAATTCATTTTGTTTAAATAATTTTGACTAGATATTTTGTCTATATAAAATTCTTGTGCTTTTTTATTATTTCTAAAAAGTTCTTTGTATCTAGTCATATTTCCATATAAATTCAAAAAGTCATAAACAATTTTATTAGTTCCTGCATCTTTAATTTGTTTAAATAATAAATCTAATTCATCTAAATGATTTTCATAATATGGCAAAATTGGGGCAACAAAAACACAAGTATCAAGATTATTTTGATTTAATATTTTTAAAGTTTTAAATCTACTTTTAATAGCTGGTGTATTGGGTTCAAAAAAATTTTTTACTTTTTCATTATTGGTACAAATACTTAATGCAACAGTTAAATTTTTAATTTGTTTTAATAAATATATATCCCTTAAAATTAAAGGACTTTTTGTTAAACATAAAATTTCACCTTGAAAATTAAATTCAATAAAAGTTTCTAATATTTGTTTTGTTAATTGTTCTTTTTCTTCTATGTATTGGTATGGATCGGTAGCGGAAGATAACATTATTTTAGGTTTTTGATAATTTAAAATCATTTTACCTAATTCTTTTTTTAATAAGTCTATGCAATTTTTCTTTATATAAACAAACTCTCCCCATTTATTGTTATCTTCTTTTACTAAATTAGATAAATAACTAGCATAGCAATATTTACAACAAAATTCACAACCGACATATGGATTAATTGTATAATCAATGTCGGCTGATAATTTTGATTTATTTAATATTGTTTTTGATTCAATATAAGATATTTTCAATTATTTATTGTCTTTATTTTTTTCTTTATAATTTTCTATGGCTTTTGCAATAGCTTCTTCTGCCATAACAGAACAATGAATTTTGAGTTTTGGCAATTCTAATTCTTCAACTAATTCTTTATTTTTAACCTTTAAAGCATCTTCAACTGTTTTTCCAATAATTTTTTCAGTCATAAGAGAGCTTGAAGATATAGCACCACCACAACCAAATGTTTTAAATTTAGCATCTTTTATAATATTATCTTCAATTCTTAGCCAAAATTGCAACATATCACCACAAACAGGTGAACCAACTAAACCTGTTCCAACATTTTTGTCATTCTCGTCAAGTTTCCCAACATTTCGTGGATTTTGACAATGATCCATCATCTTTTCTGAAAACATTTTATCTCCTTATAAATTATTATCTACCACCAAGTCCAGCTATACTCATAGTTTGACCCATGAATTTTGCTACTTGAGCTTGTGGAGGTCTAACCCCATATAACATAGCATTTTTTCCAGTTAAAAGTACACATAAATCTTTTAAACTTCCTGTACCTTTACTAAGATCGGTAATATTTGTATCAAACATTTTGCCAGCATATTCATTGAGGCTCTTTCCTAAATTACTATCTACGTTTAAAACCTTATTTGTTATACCACTAATAACACCTTGACTGCCATCAACACTTTCTGACATCTGATTGTTTGTAACGCCAGTACTAAATTGCCCAAAAATATTATCATTTGCCATAAGTAATCATATTATTATTCTACTTATATTATAATATATTTTTTGTAAAAGTCAACATTTTTATATTTGTTTAATTGTTTTCTTTTAAATTATGAAAACTATTAAGTATACATTGATTTTCAAGATATTTTCTGTATTCTTCTAATTTAATATTTCTTTTTTTTATACAATCATCATATTCTTTATTTCTAAAATCAATTATGTTATTTTTATTCATTGTAGGTCCAACCATCATATCACCACTTTGATTTTGATTATTAAATAAAGAATCTGGGTATAAATTTATACTATTTTGATGACAATAAAGTTTATCATCTATTCGTCTTTGATTTAATTGATTAATAATATTATTAACACATATATTAAAAGTTTTATTATCAGCTATACATAAATTCAATTTTTCTTCATCATAAACATATTTCATACATTTTTCATCAACAACCACAATATCATCATTCAATATAACTTCATCATTTTGAGTAATACTTTGTAAAAATTCTTCATTATTTAAAATATCTTCATCATTGCTTTTTCTTTTTTTAGCTAATTCTTCTCTACATTCATAATATGTCATATCAGTATTACCATTATTTCTCATTGTAATACAATATGCATGTTCCTTTTCATCAATAGATGTATCTATTTCAATTTCAGTTATTTCATTTAATTCTTTAATTTTCTTTTTTATAGCTTTTCTTAATTTTTTTAATTTACCCTTAAATAAAAGTGAGTAGCCATAATCATTGCTTTGATTAGCAATTCTTTGATTTATAATTCTTAATCTACATTTCCAATATAAAGTTCTAGTATCTTCATCTTTAAACTCAATACCTTGCATCATACATAAATTATCATCTTCAAACTCAACCCAATCAATTTCATTCTTAAACATATTACTACTTTGACAAGAAATAAGAAGAAAAAGAAAAAATATATTTAATAATTTATATAACTTCCACATTATTTTTATAGAAATAAAATCTATTTTAAATTTATTTAGAATTTAAAAAATATCAACAAATAAATGTAAATATATGTATATGATTAAAAATCCAGTATTAAATATTAAAGAAGAAAATACAATTTTACCAATAGAATTAAATTTTGTAAAATCTTTTTTAAAAGTAGATTTTGAAGATGATGATGATTTAATTAAAAATATTATCAAAACAGCTATTAAACAATGCGAAACGAATATAAATAAATCATTAATTCAAAAAACTTTTATATATTCACTTTATGAATTAAAAAGAAATTCTTTAATTCTACCTTATTCACCAATAATATCAATAGATAATATTAAAATTATAGATTTTCAACAAAACACAACAACATTAGAAAATACAGAATATTTTTTAGACAATATTGGTAATATTTTAAATTTTAAAAATAAGCCTAATAATTTTTATAGAATTGATATTGAATATCAAGCAGGCTTAGAAAAAATAAATGATGAATTAATACAAGCATTATTAATGCATATAGCAAGAATGTATGAAGATAGAAGTGGCTATTCACCAATTCCATTAAATTCTTTAAATATTTACAAAAAATATAAACAAATAAGGTTATAATATGGCAAACGATGTATTAATTGACAGATTAAATAAAAGAATAGAAATTCAAGAAAAAGTTAAAGAACCAGATAATTACGGTGGTTTTACAGAGACTTGGACTACAATATCTACTTGCTGGGCTGAAATAAAACCAACAAATACAAGTAATGATTTTGAAGCAAATAAAATAAGTGATAAAATAACTTATATAATTACTATAAGATATACAAAAAATATTAAAAATAATGATAGAATTAAATTCAAAGATAGAATTTTTAATATAATAAATATTATGAATATTATGGAAGAAAACAAAATATTAGAAATAATAGCAGAAGAAGAAATTATAAATTAAATTTCTATTTCACCATCAAAAACTTTTATAGCTTCACCAGTCATAAAAATTTCATTATTTATAATATCAATAGTCAACATACCACCAAGCATGTTAACATTACAATGATTGCTTAATAGTCCAATATGATTTAATACAGAAACAGTAGCACAAGCACCTGTCCCACAAGCTTCTGTTTCTCCACACCCCCTTTCCCATACTCTTAAATCAATATTTTCTTTATCAATTATTTTTGCAAACTCTACATTTGTTTTATTAATAAAACCTTTATGATTTTCTATTTTAGGCCCTAAATCCTTTACTATATTATTATCAAAATTTTCAACAATCATAACAGCATGTGGATTGCCAACAGATACACAATTTAAATCATATTCATTATTTGTAGGATTATTTAAAAATTCAGCTTTACCCATATCAACTTTTACAGCAATACATTTATTATTTTTTATAATCAACTCAACTTGTTTAATACCTGCACCTGTTTCAATATTAAATTTCTCTTGTTTAATAATATCATTATCATAAGCATATTTAGCAATACATCTTATACCATTTCCACACATTTCGGCTTCTGTCCCATCTGCATTAATAATTCTCATTTTAATATCAGCAATATTTGATGATGAAATAATAAGTATACCATCAGCACCAATACCATATTTTCTATTGCATAATTGTTTTACTTGCTCTGCCGATAAATTATTTTTGCCACTCACTTCATTCAAAACTATAAAATCATTTCCGCAACCATGCATTTTTGTAAATTTCATAATAGAGAAAATTATTAATACATTTTAAATGTAAAATTTTACCATATAAAGTCAAGATAAATAATTTATAATACTTATTACAATCATAAGTCAAAAACAATGGATTACCACAAGCCTTCGGCTCTCGCAATGATGGTTTTATAATTGCAATAACAGTGTGGGCTACTGTCATTGCGAACAAAGTGAAGCAATCCATAAACCACAAACTCCCCACTAAAAAACAAAAAACAAAAGAATTCTATGAATCAATAATTATGTCCCCTACTGAGATTGCCACGAGTTCTACGAACTCTTGCAATGACAGTGTGGGTTGAGTGTAGTTGTTGCTATACTGAGATTGCCACGGCTTTTTCAAAGCCTCGCAATGATGGTTCTTTTTTTCGTCATTGCGAACGAAGTGAAGCAATCCATAAACCACTGATATTTTATTTATTCACAAAAAAATAAAACAATTCACTACCCTTTGCCCCCTTCGTCATTGCGAGACTTCGCAGAAGTCGTGGCAATCCACAAACCACTATTATGTTATTCATTCGCAGAAAAATAAAAGAAATCACCAATAATAATAAACACAAAAACAAAAAAGAAAAAATTTACTATCAGCAACAGATATAAAAACAGAAAATAAATGTCAAAAATAAAGTACTACATTCATGAATAAACAATTTAATATTAAAGTAAACATTTTAAAAGCCCACTTTATGGTGGGCTAATAAAATATTATTTTATTAATTAATTATAAATCTTTAATAGCAATAATTGGGTATTCTACACCATTAACTTTATTATAAGAAATTAATAAACATCTTTTTGCATTATATTTTGTTTTAACTTGATTTAATGCTTCATTAATTGCACTTTCATAATTTGTAGCATCAAAAGCAATTTTTTCAGGATAAACACCCCATAATAATGACATTGTATTTTTTGCTACATTATTATCTGTAAATGCATAAACTGGACAGCTAGGTTTTTCACCAGAAATACAAGAAGCCATTTTTCCGGATTTTGTTAAAACAATTATTGAATCAACAGCATCATTAAAATCTGCTGTTCTAACTGATGATTTAACTAATTCTTTATTTAATTCATCAGTTGTCATTTCTTCGTTATATGTTTTAACAATATATTCTTGTTCATTTGTAGAAACAATATCAGCCATAACATTAATAACATTTACAGGATCAAAACCTTTTGTAGTCTCATCAGATGTCATAACAGCATCAGCACCTTCATAAACCGCATTTGCAACATCAGAAACTTCTGCTCTTGTTGGAGTAATATTATCAACCATTGATAATAACATTTGTGTTGCAATAATAACTGGTTTTGAATATAAATCACATAATTCTATAATTTGTTTTTGAATTTGTGGAACTTTTGCAAAAGGAATTTCACAAGCTAAATCACCTCTTGCAACCATAATACCATCAGAAGCTTTAACAATTTCTTCTAAATTTTCAACAGCTTCACCATTTTCAATTTTTGGTATAATATGTGGTACATGTCCTTTCTTTCTGCAATATTCTCTTAATGTTTCAATATCTTTTGCAGTTCTAGCGAAAGAAAGAGCTATAAAATCAACTTTCTTTTCAATACCAAAGTCAATATCTTTAACATCATTCTCTGTGATTGTAGGTAATGAAACATGCTCACCCATCAAGTTGATATGTCTTTTTGTTGTAATTTTTCCAGAACCCTTTATAATATCACAATATATATCATTACCTTCAATTTTTGTAACTTTGGCATCAATAACACCACTATCAATTACAACTATTGTTCCAACTTTTACATCTTTAATAAAATCTTTATAATTTACTGAAATTTTACCAGTATCTTCATAAACACCTTTTTCTATTGTAAAAATTATTTTATCACCAACTTTCACAGGAATTTCTCCCCTAACTTCACCAGTTCTAATTTCTGGTCCTTTTGTATCAAGCATAATACCACCAGGGAGATTTAACTCTCTAATTGCATCAATCTTTTTTCCATGTTCTTCGTGTGTGCCATGGGAAAAATTAAGTCTAAATACATTAACACCTGCTTCTGATAATTGCTTTAAAATTTCTGGGCTCTCTGACTTTGGCCCAATTGTAGCTACGATTTTTGTTCTTTTCATTTTCTTTTAAATAACATTACAACATAATTACTATATATAACTTTTTTTTAATATTTCAAGTTTTTATCATATTTTTTTAAAAAAATTTTAATTATAATATATATATAAACTTGAAATATAAAAAAAATATTCTATTATTTAATAGTTTTAATTAAATTTAATTATGATAAAATTTTTAAAATATATTTTTTTATATATACTATTTTGTGCTATATTTTTAAATATATCGCATGCTAATTTGTCATATAAAAATGATGCTGATGACAATAAAAATATATTTTTTAAAACAAACCAAGATATTAAGTTAAAATTACAAGTAGATCAAGCAGATGTAAAAACTTTTAATAAAACAGTAGATTTATTAAACAAAGATAGATGGGAAGATGCTTTATCATGGGCTGATTCAATTAAAAGCGAACATCTAAAAGATGCCATGGTTGAATATGTTTTATGGAAAAAATATACAGATTTACCACAAAGTTCAGCAGAAAGTGAATTTAATAATTTATTAAATTTTATACAAACTCATCAATATTTACCTAATATTGGAACATTGAAGAGAAAAGCTGAATCAATGTATTTAAATCAAGATATTCCATATCAATTTGCAAAAAATTATTTTAGTAATATAAAACCATTAAGTACAAAAGTTGCTATTAAAAATCTTATTGCAAAAGTAAATGAAGCAGAAGATAAAAATAATAAAGAATTATCACAAGAAATTGAAAATACTTTTTATGATTATAATTTTACAGGAAATGAATTAAATGATTTTTTATTTAATTTTTCACCATATTTAAATGAAAATATTTATGCTAAAAAAACTGAAATTTTATTATGGGACAAAAAATATACAGAAGCAAAATTAATTATGAAAAATTTAGATAAAAAATATAATACATTATATTCTGGTATTATAAAAATTAATCAAAATCCTAAATATATAAATAATATTTTAAGAACAATTCCTAATAATTTAAGAAATAATGATTTATTATTATATACTAGATTTGTATATGAACACAAAAGAAAAAATTATGACGATGCTTTGAAAATTTTACTTAGTAAAGACAATAAATCTTTAAGGCCTGATAAATGGTTTGTATATCAAAAATATTATGCAAGAAATTTAATTAAAGATAAAGAATATGAAGATGCTTATTTTTTAGCATCAAATAATAACTTAAAACCTGGTACAGAAGATTATGCCGAATCTCAATGGTTATCTGGTTGGATTGCATTAGTATTTTTAAATGAGCCAAAAAATGCTTATAAACATTTTTATTCCATGTATGATGCTGTTAGTTATCCTGTAAGCAAATCAAGAGCAGCATACTGGGCTGGAAGATCAATGGAATCAGACAATAATATAGAAGAAGCTGTAAAATGGTATGATGTAGCTTCTAATTATACATTATATTTTTATGGTCAATTATCTTTGCATGCAAAAAATGAGTTATTAGGTATTCCATCTTTAATTTCCAAAAATCCCTTACCAGAACCACCACAATTTACAAAGCAAGAAGAAACGAATGTACTTAACAATAATGTTGTAAAAATGGCTTATCTACTTGCTAAATATGGAAATAGTAAAAATGATTCTTATAAATTATTTTTATCAGCAATTAATTCTGCTAATTCAAAAGGTGAAATGAGTGCAATTTTTGAAATTGCAAAAAGTACCAACCAAGAAGAATTAATTGGAAAATTAGCTAAACAATTAACATATAAAGATGTTTATTTTGTAGATAATTTATATCCATTATTAAATATTATAAATTTAGAAAATCCTAATTCACATTTAGTACATTCCATTATTAAACAAGAAAGTGGTTTCCATATATCAGCTAGAAGTCATGTAGGAGCAACCGGTTTTATGCAATTAATGCCACAAACTGCAAAAAGTGTTGCTAGACAAATGAAATTAACTTATAATTTAAGAGAATTAAGAACTAACCCTGCTTATAATATTTTATTAGGTTCTTATTATATTAATTCTTTAATAAAACAATTTGATGGCTCACAAGTTTTAGCCATTGCTTCCTATAATGCTGGTCCAGGTGCTGTAAATAGATGGATTAGAGATTATGGAGATCCTAGAAATATGAACGATATTAAAGATATAGTAAATTGGATGGAATTAATTAGTTATGCTGAAACCAGAAATTATGTACAAAGAATTATAGAAAATTCTATTGTGTATGAATATGTTTTAGAAAAATTTAATTATAATAATCAATTAGCATCAAACAACACTACAACACAAGATGAAAATACTTAATAACATAATTAAAAAAATAAAAATATTTCAATTAAAACAAAAAATTAAAAACTTTTTTAAAAAGTTATGGATTTCTATTTATAAAACTATTTTTACTTTTAATCTCCATAATGGAACAACCGAGGCAGAGTCATTAGCTTATTCAATGCTATTTGCAATTTTTCCATTTATGATATTTTTTACAATTTTATTGGGTTATATTGGGCAAACTGACATTGGTATTAGATTTATACAAATTGCTGAAACTACATTACCAGAATATGTTGTAAAAACTATACTTCCAGTTATTGATAATGTTATCAATGGTCCCAAGAGTAGTATTATTTCAATAGCATCTTTAACTTTAATATGGAGTGCCTCTTCATTAGTTCAAAATTTAAAAAATATTTTAGATAAATCATCAAGGGTAAAACATAGAAAATCTTATTTTTTTAGAAGATCAATAAGTATGCTACAATTTTTATTAATGACAATTCTTATCATTAGTTTAATATTTATCACTATTATTTTTCCTAAAATGATTCAACTTATTGATAAATTTATACCACTAACTTTCCTTAATAAATTTTTTGATATAAATTTTATATTTCATGATATATTAATTTTATTAAAACCATTATTTTTAAGTTTATTCTTATTTATATTCATTTTTTCGGTTTATTATATTATTCCATCAAAAAGAGAAAAATTTAGAAATATTATATGGGGTTCACTATTAACCCTTTTTGGTTGGTCTATAACTTTAAAAATATTAACATTTTATTTACAAAAAATGGCAAAATTTCAAGTTGTTTATGGAAGTCTTGCTGGAATTATTATTACATTATTTTTCTTTTATATAATGGCTATAATCTTAATTTTTGGTGCTGAATTTAACCATAATTTAAAAGAAACTTTTAATACAAAATAAATTTATTTTCCTATACAGAATTTTGAAAATATATTATCAAGTATTTCATCAGAATTAATTTTTCCAGTGATTCTGCCTATACAATCAGCCGACATTCTAATATTTTCTGCATTAATTTCAATAGGTAAATCAAAATTAAAGAATTCAAGATATTCTAATGCCTTTTCTAATTCATTTCTATATCTTTCATTTGTAATTGTAGTATTTATATTTGGCGATACTATACTTTCTAATTTATTTTTTAATATATCTAAAAATTTATCTAAATTAATTTTATCTTTTAAAGATATTTCTAAAATCTCTGCATCTTTAAAAATATTTTTATCAATATTTTTATTTTTTAATATATCAATCTTATTTAAAAGAATTATAGTATTTTTGTCAATTAAATCTATAATATTTTTATCTATATTTAAATTATTACTATCAATAACTAAAATTTTAATATCGGCAGTATTTGCATTTCTAATTGCCCTTTTTACACCTTCTTTTTCAATAATGTCTTCTGTTTCTCTAATACCAGCCGTGTCATATAAAATTACAGGAATACCAGCAATATTTAAACTAACTTCTATAATATCTCTTGTTGTGCCCGCAATATCAGAAACTATTGCTATATCTCTTTTTGATAAATAATTTAATAAAGTTGATTTTCCGGCATTAGGTTCGCCAATTATAGAAATATGGAAGCCATCTCTAATTTTTTCACCAACATTATCATCATTTAAATTATTTTGAATTTCTATTTTAATATTTGATATTTTAGCCAAAATTTCATCTTGCATATCTTGTGGTATATCTTCTTCTGGAAAATCTATAAAAGCTTCTAAAAGTGCAAGTATTTCAACAATCTTTTGTCTTAAATTATTATAGAAATTAGAATTTTTACCCTGTAATTGATTTATTGCTAATTTATGTTGCATTTCTGTTTCTGCATTTATTAAATCAACAATAGATTCTGCTTGCATTAAATCAATTTTATTATTTAAAAAAGCTCTTTTTGAGAATTCGCCCTTTTCTGCCATTCTAACATTTTCTATTGATGATAGAATAGAAAATACTTTTGAGATAATATAATTAGAACAATGTAAATTAATTTCAACAACATCTTCACCAGTAAAGCTATGTGGTGCTTTAAAATATATAACTAATGCTTCATCAAGTATCTCATTGTTTTTATCTTTTATCTTACATAAAGTTGCTTTTTGTGGTATTAATGTTTTTTGAATACCAAGAGTTTTTAAACAATTTAAGGATTTCTCACCAGAAATCCTTATAACATATATACTACATAAACCTTTTAATGTTAAAGGTGCAAAAATTGTACTCATTATTGTTTTTGTAAATTATTATTTACATTTTCAGTATTTGCTACTTTATTATCTGTTGCAACTGGTGCTACTGCTTGATTTTCTGTATTTTGATTATTTGTTGCATCAATATTTGTATTAATAGTTGTATCGCTTGTAGTATTAGTTGTTGTGTTATCTGTTGCGGTTGTGTCGGTTGTTGTAGCTGTATCATTATTTAAATTGCTTAAATCATTTTCATTAGCAGCATCCATTGGTACCATATTTTCATTACCAGATAATTCATCACCAACTTCTTCATTCATATTTTCAAAATTAGGTAATGTATCATTAATATTTTCAATGTCTTGTTGTTCTGCTTCGGTTAAAGGAGCAGTTTCAATAGGTTCTTCTTCAATTACTATTGCTTGACTCTTTGGTTTTGTGTTTTTATTATCTTCTTCAAAAGAAATATCAGCTTCTGTCAATATACTTAAATCAGCTTTTGAGAATAAATAAGAATATTTTACACCTAATGCAAATGCAAAAAGTACAATAATAAAAAATAATAATGCCTTTAAAAACTTAATCATAATATGTAATAATTATTTACTAAAAATATAATAAAAATTATTTTTTAAAATGCAATAATAAATATATTTTAATTTATTTTTATAGAAGAAAAATTGTAAAAAAATAATATAGTATTATTAGTTTATATTTTTCAAAAAAATTTTATTATAAATAGTAATTGACTTTTTGTTAAATATGTATTTAATTATTTGTTGGTCTAAAAAACAAAAAAGGTTTATATATGGAATTAAAAATCAAAAAAATGAATTATAACACAGGAAAAGAGCCTTATTTATATTTAAATAAGCAATCACCTGTTGTTATTGAAGAAGGTTTTGATGGTGGCATAAGAGTTGAAGTTAAAAATGCTAAATCAAAAATTGCCGGTGAATTAGTTATAGTTGAAGGTGATGAAGTTAAAAAAGATGAAATTGGCTTATCTGATAAAGCTTTTAAAATGCTAAAATTAGAAGAAGGTGAATTAGTTTCAGTTTCTCATATTCCAGCATTAAAATCATTTTCAGCTGTTAGAGCAAAAATGTTTGGACATCCTATCAGCAAAGAAGATATGTTTGCTATTATTAAAGACATAGTTGATGGTTATTATTCTCCAAGCCATATTGCAGCATTTTGTAGTGTTTGCGAAGGTAGAAATATGAGCGAAGATGAAATTTCATACTTAACAGATGCTATGATTAAAACAGGTCAAACTATTGACTGGGGTGTTGATATGGTTGTTGACAAACACTGTATCGGCGGTATTCCTGGTAATAGAACCACAAATGTTGCTATTCCAATAGTTGCAGCTTATGGTTTATATATTCCTAAAACATCTTCAAGAGCTATTACTTCTCCTTCTGGAACAGCTGATACAATGGAAGTATTATGTAATGTTAATGTTCCATTAGAAGAAATGAAAAAAATTGTTAAAGAACAACATGGCTGTATTGTATGGGGTGGTTCTGTTGATTTAAGTCCTTCTGATGATTTAATTATTAATACAAAAAAATTATTAAATATTGATAGCGAAGGACAAATGGTTGCTTCTATTCTTTCTAAAAAAATTGCAGCTGGTTCTACTCATGCTTTAATAGTTGCTCCTGTTGGACCTACTGCAAAAGTAAAAACAGAAGAAGATTTTAAGAGATTAAAGAAGACTTTTGAAATAGTTGGTGAGAAGTTAGGTGTTCATGTCGTTGTTGCACATGAAGATGGTTCACAACCTGTTGGAAATGGAATTGGCCCTGCATTAGAAGCTATTGATGTTTTAAAGGTTCTTAAAGATGAACCAGATGCACCACAAGATTTAAAAGAAATTTCAATAGATTTAGCAGGACAAATTTTAGAATTCTCACCAGATGTTAAAAAAGGCGAAGGTGCTAAAATTGCAAGAGAAATTTTAGAAAGTGGAAAAGCATACCAAAAATTCCAAGATATTATGAAAGCACAAGGCGATGTTAGAGAAATTCCTGTTGCTAAATTTACATATGATTATTTAGCAAAGAATGATGGTAAAGTTGTAGAAATTGATAACAAAAAACTTTCTCAAACTTGCAGATTGGCAGGTGCACCTGAAAATAAGGTAGCAGGTTTATATTTATATAAACACTTAAATGATACCGTAAAGAAAGGCGAAAAAGTATTTACAATTCATTCTAATTCAAAAGGCGAATTAGAACAAGCAATTAAATTTGTTGAAGAAAACGAACTTTATAAAATTAAATAATTATGAATAGTTATAAATATAATGTTAAATCTTCGGTGGCTGATGAATTTATCAGTCACCAAGAGATATTAGAAACTCTTGATTATGCAGAAAAAAATAAAAATAATCTTGAACTAATAGATTCTATTTTAAATAAAGCAAAAGAAAGAAAAGGTTTAAGTCATAAAGAAGCTTCTGTTTTATTAGCTTGTGAAAATGAAGATAAAATTAAAGAAATTTATGAGTTAGCTAATCAAATAAAACATGATTTTTATGGAAATAGAATTGTTCTTTTTGCACCGCTTTATTTATCTAATTATTGCATAAATTCTTGTGTATATTGTCCTTATCATTGTCAAAATAAAAATATTAAACGAAAAAAAATGACACAAGATGAAATTGTTAAAGAAGTTATAGCTTTGCAAGATATGGGACATAAAAGACTTGCATTAGAATTAGGTGAAGATCCTAAAAATAATCCAATAGAATATGTTTTAGAAAGCATTAATACAATTTATAATGTAAAACACAAAAATGGTGCTATAAGAAGGGTTAATGTTAATATTGCTGCAACCACTGTTGAAAATTATAAAAAATTACATGATGCAGGTATAGGGACATATATTTTATTTCAAGAAACATACAATAAGAAAAATTACGAAGAGTTGCACCCAGCAGGCCCTAAACACGATTATAATTATCACACAGAAGCAATGGATAGAGCTATGCAAGGTGGTATAGACGATGTTGGTTTAGGTGTATTATTTGGACTTTCTACATATAAATATGAGTTTGCTGGACTTTTAATGCATGCAGAACATTTAGAAGCTGTTTATGGTGTTGGTCCACATACAATTAGTTTTCCTAGAATTAAAGATGCCGATGATATAGATTCATCTTCATTCAAAAATGGTATTAGTGATGATATATTCTTAAAAATCATAGCTTGTACTAGAATTGCTGTTCCTTATACTGGCATGATTATTTCAACAAGAGAAGGTAAAGAGTGTAGAGAAAAAGCTTTACATTTAGGTATTTCTCAAATAAGTGGAGCTTCAAAAACTAGTGTAGGTGGTTATGCTAATGGTGGTGAAGAAGAGGAAGAAAATACTTCTCAATTTGATTTAAGTGATAACAGAACACTTGATGAAATAGTTAAATGGTTAATGGAATGTGGACATATTCCTAGTTTTTGTACAGCTTGTTATAGAGCTGGTAGAACTGGTGATAGATTTATGGAACTATGCAAAAGTAAACAAATACAAAATTGTTGCCATCCTAATGCATTAATGACTTTAAAAGAATATCTTGAAGATTATGCATCAAATGATACTAAAAAATTAGGTGAAGAAATTATTGCAAAAGAAATCAATAATGTTCCTAATGAAAACACTAGAAAAATATTAGTTGAATATCTAGAAAAAATTTCTCATGGGGAAAGAGATTTTAGATTTTAATAATATTAATATTAATTTTAAGGGCTTTAAAAGGCCCTTAAATTAATATATAAATATAATTATATTTTAAAATTTTAATATTTATTCAAAATCTTTGTTTAATTTTTGACATTCTGGCTCAATTATTTTTTCTATTTTTGCAATAATTTCTTCTTTTGATAAATCTTTAATATCTTCATATTTTATAGGATCTAAAAATTTCATAGTAATTGTTCCAGAAGGTTTTAAGAATTGTTTTTTCTTCCATAAATTTCCAGAATTTAATGCCATAGGTACTATATCTGCACCGATTGATTTTATTAATGCTATAAAGCCAGGTTTATATGGGTAATCCTTGATTGTTGATTGTGGTGGGACTCTTGTTCCTTGTGGAAAAATTATTATGTTATGCCCTTCTTTAATATATGCTTTTCCTTCTTTAATGATTTTTTTAACAGATGTAGCACCACCACCTCTGTCTATTGCAATCTTACTAGCAAGAGCTAGCCCCCAACCAAAAAATGGAACCCATAATAATTCTTTTTTTAGAATAAATACAGGAGCTGGTTTCATAAAGGTATGCATAATAAGGGTATCCCAAGTTGACTCATGCTTGCCAATAATTACATATGCTTTATTTTTATCAAGTTTTTCATAACCAATAATTTTACTATCTATTTTAGTGGTTATTTTTAAAACATATATAATAAATTTGCACCACATTGATGCAACTACATCAAAAGTTTTTCTTCTATTTGGAAAAATCCAAAATACCATAAACAAAATACTTAATGGAATACTTGTAGCAAGTGTAAGTATTGAAAATAGTAATGATCTAATAAATGTTATTATTTTTTTCATATTTAATATTTATAATTTTTATTTGATAAAATATTAATAGTCATTTTTAAAAAATAAAGATAAAAAATAATTTTTATCTTGACTTAATTTTATTATTTTATATTTTTATCTTAGATGTATAGTTTTATAAAATCTTACGAGGAAGAAATGGCTTTAAAACAGCGAATAGTTGCAAGTTTAGATATAGGAAGTAATAAGATTGTTTGTTTAATTGGTTATATAAATGCTAATGGCAAAGTATTTATAAAAGGTTTCGGTCATCAACAGGCAAAAGGCATTTATGGTGGAAAAATAGTAAATAAAAAAGAAGCAGAAAAAAGTATCTTATCCACAATTTCAATTGCTGAAAGAATGGCTGGTTTCAATATCCAAAGCATTACAGTAAATATCAACACAGCAGAAGTTGCATCATCCACAATTAATAGCAATATTAAAATAAATAATAGAGAAGTAAAAAATAAAGATATTTTTATGCTTTTAAAAGATATTAAAAATATTCTTAAAAAAGAAGGTAAAGAAATTGTACATTTAATTCCATTACAATACGAAATAGATGGTGATGTTGTTGAGAATCCATATGGTATGACTGCAAACGATCTAAAAATTAATTTTCATTTATTATCAACACCAAAATCAAATCTTAATAAAATTAATGAATGTATAAAAGCTGTTATGCTAAACATTAATAATTATGTTTCAAATGCATATGCCTCTTCTTTATCTGTATTAGAAGACACCGAAAAAGAATTAGGTGTATTATTATTAGATATTGGATATAGTAATACTAATATGAGTTTTATATATAATAATAAGTATTTATTTGAAAGTAGCATACCAGTTGGTGGAGATCATATCACAAAAGATATTTCCTCAATTTTTAAAACAAATCAAAATGTTGCTGAAAAAGTAAAAGTAATTAATACAAATTTTACACTATCTAAGAAAAATGAAGATGAATTAATTAAAATTGAAATTGATGATGAAGAAGATTTTAAAGTATCCACAAATAAAATCAAATTAGTAAATGATATTGCAAAAGCTAGAATTGAAGAAATTGTTAATATTGCAATGAAAAAATTAGAAAATAATAAATTAAATGGAGCTTTACAATATATTGTTTTAACTGGTGGTACTGCTTTAATTCCTGGCATAGATATGTTTATAAATAACATTACCAATATAGAAACTAGAATTGGCTATAATGAGAAATTAGCAATACAAGATAAAGGTTTGTCAGTTGAATTAAAAAGCCCTGTATATTCTGTAAGTGTAGGTATTCTCAAATTTATTCAAAATAGATATAATAATAAAACTTACAAAGAAGAAGAACAATCTGCTTTGTTTAGAATCTTAAGTAATATATTTGGTATTTAATATATTATTATATAATACTTGATTTTTTATAAAATATGTATACTATTTATTAGTGTAAGAATTATGGTGGATATTATGTTTAAATTCTTGATAGCTATATTTTCATTAAGAATATTGTTTAAATTTATAGCATTTGTTATTGCTATATTCTTGGTATATGGTTTTTATTTGTTTATAAATGGAGAGGCGGATCTTGCGGATTTGAAAGATTATATGGCTAATGCTTTTAATAATGCTTTAAAATGGTTAGAAAAATTATTTACAAATGAAAAATTACAAGAAAAATTAGAAGACAGAAAACCAATGGAAGCTTTTTTAAATATTAAAGACTCAACAGAATTTCTTGTATATTATATAAAAAATTCATTATGCTAAATATTTTTAATAATGCTTTTAATGAATGTCAAACAATATTAACTAATCAACAAAAAATAGTTGTTGCTGTTTCTGGTGGTATAGATTCTTTATCATTAGTTTTATTAGTTAATGAATGGTGTAAAAAATATAATATAAAAATTATTGGACTTACTGTGGATCATAAATTAAGACCAACATCCACAAAGGAAGCTTTATATATCAATAATTTACTTACTCAAAAATTTAATATAGAACATCATATTTTAACTTGGACTGGATCAAAACCAGAATCAAATATTGAAGCTATTGCAAGAGAAAAAAGATATGAATTAATTTTTAATTTTTGTGAAGAAAATAACATTAATGTAATTTTATTAGGCCATCATCTACAAGATCAAGTTGAAAATTTTTTTATAAGGCTTTTTAGAGGAAGTGGTATAAAAGGACTATCTTCAATGAAGAAAATTTCTAAAATAAATAATTTTTGTCTAGTTAGACCATTTTTAGACTTAAATAAAGAATATTTAAAAAATTATTTACTTTCACAAAATATTAATTGGATAGAAGATGAAAGTAATAATGATGAAAAATATTTAAGGAATAAAATTAGAATTTTTTTGAATAGCTTTGAAAATAAAAATGATATCATTAATAGAATTAATACAACTATAAACACAATACAAACAGCTAACAATATTATTGAAAATGAAATTCAAAATTTAGAAAACAAAATATATTTTTATAATAACAAATATAATTTTTATAAAATAAATTTTGATACTTTTATAAAATTAGATATAGAATTACAATATAGAATAATTAATCTAATAACAACAAAAATTAATAAAACAAATGAAACTCCTAGATTTCAAAAATTTAAAACTTTTATTTCTGCAATAAATAATTTTGAAAAATTTAAAAAATATACCTTAAATAATTGTGTTTTTGAAAAAATTAATAAAAATGAATTTGTTTGCTATAAAGAATATAATTCTATAAAAGATAAAACTAACTATTTAAAAAAAGGCGAATTAAATAGTTATTTAAAATTTTTAAAATTAAATGACAAAAATAAATATCAAGAAATTAAAAATTTCAAAGGTTATTTAAAAGAAATTCTATATACTATTCCAATAAAAAAATAATTAAATTACAAAATTAATTATTGATTTATTAAGTTTTATTTGTTAATCTTTTTTTAAAAATTAATATTCAATTATTATATTAAACAATGTTTAGTAAACTGTTAAGTTTTATTCTAATTTATATATTAAGTGTTATTAATTTTGTGATTATTTTATTACCTTTATTGCTAATAATAGTACCAATTATTGCTTCAAAAATAGAGCTAATAGATCATGAATCTATTATGAGTATGATATTTTTTGCATTCTTTTCTGTTTCTTGTATAATGAATTTTATGATTTTGATTGATTTTTTATTTGGTATATCAAGTAAAAAATTTTTAAAAAATACAAAAGAATGTGAAAAACTTGCCGACTATTCAATATTACTTACAGTTTTTGATGAAATAAAAGATAAATTTAATAAACATAATGTACAATTATTGATATCAAGTTCTCTTGCTCCGAATGCTTTTGCAGTTGGAAGTATGAGAAGTGAGTATATAGTAATCACAAAAGGTTTAATTGATAAATATTTAATGAAATTTGGTTCAAGTGAAAATTTTTTAATTTCCATGAAATGTATAATGGGACATGAATTATCACATTTAGCACATAAAGATTATTTACCTACATTATTATTAGAAATTAATGAATATAGTAGCAAAATTGTTTCAAAAATCATTTATCAATTTTTTAGAATTTTTATAACTTTGTTTAAGATAATACCAGTAATTGGCAATTTTATAACATATGCATTTTTTGGAGCATATAAAACTATAAATTATTTAATAATGTTTTTTTATAAATATATTACACTTCCATTATATAAACTCATATATTTACAAATTAATAGATCAAAAGAATATAGATGTGATAAACAATCATCAATGGCTAATGGTGGTTTAAGTATGGTAAGTACTTTATCTATATTGGATGATAAAGGCTATTCCACACTATTTTCATCGCACCCAAGCATCAAAAAAAGAATTAAATATGTACAAAACATAGAAGAAAGTGCAAAAAAAATTAAACCATTACCTGGAACTTCTTTTATAAATTTTCTTGCTGTATTTTTAGTTTTTATGTTGCCTATATTTTTATTTTATGCAATTGATTTTCAACATTTGCAAGAAAATTATGAAGATGTAGTGTTAAAAGTGCAACAAGAAATATATTTTATAAAATTAAAAATGAAATTTATGTTAAAGATATGAAAAAATTTTTGGTAATAATAATTTATTTATTTCTTATTTTACATAACAACAAAGTTTATGCAAAAGAAGAAATTTTAGATTATTTTATTACTATTGATATACAAAACGACAATTCTGCCATCATTACCGAAAAATTAATTGTAAATGTTGAAACTAAAAAAATCAAAAATGGAATTACAAAAGAATTACCTTTAAAAAATGATTATGTATATAAATTAATCTCTGTAAAAAGAAATCAAAATATGGAACCCTCATCAATTAAAATTATAGACAATATATATAAAATTATTACAGGCGATGATAATTATTTACCAACATTTAAACGACATTTTTTTGAAATTAAATATAAAGTAGAAAATATCATTAAATATACAAAAAATTTCAATGAATTATATTGGAATGTTATTGACGATAAAATGGGACTTAATATTAACAGAATAAGAATAAAAATAATTATGCCGGATACAATTAAAAAAATAGGTCAATATGCTTATATCAATATAGATACTGATAGCAAAGAACCATTGCAATTTAACAATAATATTTTTAAATCCCCTAGAAAAATTTCATCTGGTGAAAATATTACTATTGTTTTATTATTTAAAAATGTTAAACCATTTTTCAATATATACAATTATAAATTTTTATATTATTTATTTGGAGCATTTGCTATTTTATTATTATATTGTATAATTTGCCTTTTTATTATAAAAAGAAAAAATAAGAAATTAGTACCATTTGATAGATTTGATACTATTAAAGACATTACACCAGCACAAGCATCTTATATATATAATATGGGTGAAAATATTGAAAAATCTTCTTTTATTAGCATTATTGATATGAATATTAATAAATTTATTACAATTAGACAAGATACAAAAAATAAATTTTTAATATCAAAAAATGAACTTGCTACACCAAGTAATGAAGAAGAAAATATTTTTCAAAATACATATAAAAAAGAACTAAAAGTATCAGAAGAAAATAATAGAAAAATTAGATTATTTAATGAAAGACTTAAATATTATTATGGATATAATAAATCATATTATTTCTCACACAATTGGCCTTTAACAATTATAGGACATGTTATATTTATGATTTCAATTATAATTTTATTATTAATTAAAAATAATTGCACTTTAAGTGTTATTAGTAATAATAATATGTCGCTCATTTTATTTGCATTATTTTCGTCATCTTTAATTTATATTAAAAATATTTTAAAAGCTAAAAAACTTCTAGGCTTTATTATGCTAATATTTATTTTTCTTTATATTAATAATTTTAATAATAATAGCTTATTATTAATTAGATACATTTTAGCTTCAACTTTTGTACTTTATTTCTTCAAAAAATTTATTAGAAATTATACAAGCGAAGGACTTGAAATTGTTACTCATTTAAAAGGTATTAAAAAATTCATTATGTATAAAGATATAACATCACAATATGATTTTAATGATATGGAAAAATTAATTCCTTATGCTATGATATTTGATTTAGATGGCCCATTCTTAGCAAAATTAAAATTATCGTCATTGGATACAAAAAAGTTTTTAAAAAGTGAAAGTTTTGTATATAATGTAGATGAAAATATGATTAATTCATTAAAAGAAGCATTCAATAAATCATCATCACATAGCATACATACAAACCCAGATTTTGCTTCGGTTAGAAAGGGATTCTTCTAGCTAATAAGTAATACTTACAAGATAATAAATTAATATATGATTGGTTGCGGAGGAAGGATTTGAACCTACGACCTTCAGGTTATGAGCCTGACGAGCTACCAAGCTGCTCCACTCCGCGATTAGATAGTAAGATTATAATATGCTATTTTTAAATTGCAAGAAAAATATAATACAAATAATTATTAATAAATAATTGACAATTTAATAAAAAATACATTAAAATTTTTATAAAGTATTTATGTTTAAAAATATGATTTCAAAATTAGAATTTTTTATTGCTTTAAGATATTTAAAATCAAAAAATAAAGAAAAATTTATATCCGTAACAGCTATTTTTTCTCTTGTTGGCATTATGTTAGGTGTTGCAACATTAATAATAGTTATGTCTGTAATGAACGGTTTTAGAGAAGATTTTACTAATAGAATTTTAGGTATAAATTCACATATTACAGTTTTACCTAAATATAGAGGTTTAGAAGAATATGAAAAAGCTATTGAATTAATTAAAAAAGATGAAAATGTAAAAAAAATAAATCCAATGGTTGAACAGCAAGTTATGGTTATTAGTGAAAATGCTACAACTGGCATTATTATTAAAGGTATGAAAGGACAAGATTTATTAGAAAAAGAACAAATAAAGGACAATATTTCAGCTTTTGATTTTAATAATGAATTTCAAGACAATGCAATTTTATTAGGTGAATCATTAGCTATGAAATTAAGAGTTAAAGAAGGTGATACTATTAAAATTATTGCCCCAGAAGGTAATTCTACAATTTTAGGAAGCTTACCAAGAACAAAAACATATAAAGTTATTGGCACTTATTCTAGTGGTATGTATGAATATGATGCTAATATTGGTTTTATTCCATTAGATATGGCACAAAAACATTTTAAATATGATAATTCTGTTAGTGGTATTGAAATTTATTTGAAAGATATGAATATTTTAAATACATCTTATGGAAAAATCAAAACAGAATTACTAAAAAATAATTATCAAGTAAATTTAATAGATTGGAAACAATCAAATGCAGCATTTATAGGTGCTCTAAATGTTGAAAGAAATGTTATGTTTATAATTCTAACATTAATTATTCTTGTTGCTACATTTAATATAATTTCAAGTTTAACAATGTTAGTAAATGATAAAAATAAACAAATAGCTTTATTAAGAACAGTTGGTTTTTCAAGATCTAGTGTAATGAAAATATTTTTGATATGTGGTTCTTTAATTGGTTTTTGTGGTACTTTTGTTGGTTGTATTTTAGGTATTGCCATTGCAAAGAATATTCAAAGTATAAAAATATGGTTGGAAAAAGCTTTTGATTTAGAGCTATTTTCACCAACTGTATATTTTTTGACAGAATTACCATCAAAAATAATTCCTAGTGATATTATTTTTATTGTTAGCTTATCTTTATTATTATCATTTTTATCAACTTTGTATCCATCGTATAAAGCATCAAAAACTAATCCAGCAGAAATTTTAAGATATGAATAAGGAAAATTAAAATGATAACAATTGGAGGCCTTAAAAAAATTTTATATACTTCTTTTGTAATTAGTATTGTTATATTATTTTTCATATTACCATTATTTTTTATTAAAATTGCTATATTTATATTGATATTTATAAATATATTGTTTTTTACTACTGATTTAATAAAAATAATACTGTTTATTATTGGCTTATATAAAAATAATATTAGCAATTATTACAAAAAAGATAATTTAAATATAACAGATAACGATTTACCAATTTATACAATTCTATTACCAGTAAGAAATGAAAAATATATTGTAATCAATAATTTGCTAAATTCATTATATAATTTAGATTATCCGCAAGATAAGCTTGATATAAAATTAATAGTTGATGTTGATGATAAAGAAACAATAGATGTAGCACAAAAATTATTAACAAAATTTAATTTTGATTTAATTATTGTTCCTGACTTTAAAGTAAAATCTAAACCAATGAGTTTAAATTATGCACTAAAATTTGCAAAAGGAAAATTCTTAACAATTTATGATGCAGAAGATAGGCCAGAAAAATATCAATTAAGAAAAGCTATTGAGAAATTTAATAAATTAGATGAAAATGTAGTTTGCCTTCAAGCATCTTTAAATTTTTATAATAAATATGATAATATTTTATCTTATTATTTTTCAATAGAATATTCTATGTGGTTTGATTATACCATTAATTCAATTAATACATTTGCTACCTTCTTTCCACTTGGTGGTACAAGTAATCATTTTAGAATTGATAAATTAAAACAAGTTGGTGGCTGGGATGGCTATAATATGACAGAAGATGCAGAATTAGGTATTAGATTAGCAAAAGCTAATTATAAAATATCAACACTTAATTCTATTACAGAAGAAGAATGTCCTACAACAATAAAAGCTTGGCTAAAACAAAGATCTAGATGGCTAAAAGGCTTTGCACAAACATTTTGTGAACATTTATTATTATCAAGGCCAATTAGCTCTAATAAATCTTTAATCAAAAATAAATTTCTTAAAATTTTTCAATTAAATTTATCAAATATCATTATATTTTTTACATTTATTGGTATGTCTTTTTTCTCATTTTTAGCATTAATAATAATTATATTTAATAATTTAATATATTTAAATATGATTCCTAATATTATAACACTTAAATATTTAATGTATGCTAATATTTATATAATGATAATAATGATTTATGGTTCATTTATTTCTATTTGTATAAAAAATAAAATGAGATTCAATTTATTGGCTTTTATATTTTTTCCATTGTATTGGACTTTACATTACATTGCAAGTATAAAATCTTTGTATGAATTAATTGTAAAGCCCTTTTATTGGTCAAAAACTGAACATGGAGTTTCAAAAATAGCAAAAGTAAAATAGTTTTTGTTAAAAATGTTCGCAAATAAATTTGTATTTTTCTTCATTTGACATATTTTCTAAATTACCCTTATATTCGTCAACTATTTTTAATCTACTTTCAAGCCCTACTCTATTAGCAATTTGAATAGCTAACCCCGGCCTTGCATTTATCTCTAATAATAAAGCTCCTTTATTTTTATCTAAAACTATATCAGTACCTACATAATTTAAATGTGTAATTTCACATATTTTATAAGCTATTTCTAAATGATCATTCCAATATGGCACTTCAATCTTTGATAAATCAGCTTTTGTATCAGGGTGTTCATAAACCGGTTGATTTTTCATCACAGCATAAGTTGCTTTTCCATTTTTTACATCAATACCAACACCAATAGCTCCTTGATGCAAATTAGCTTTTCCATTAGATTTTGATGTGGATAATCTAAGCATAGCCATTACAGGTATCCCCTTGTAAATAATAATTCTAACATCAGGAACACCTTTATAACTATATTGTTTAAAGAAATCACTAAATTGTATCATTTCTTCAATGATTATAATGTCATTTTTTCCACCTAAACTATAAAGTCCACCAAGAATATTGTAGCAATGTTCCATGACTTCCTTTTTACTTAAAATTTTATTAGATACAGTGGTAAAATTTTCACCATCAAAATCTTTAAATACTAAAATTCCTTTTCCACCACTACCCTGTGCTGGTTTAATTACAAACTCTTTATGCCCTTCTATAATAGAAAATAAGTTTTTTACTTCATAACTATGAGAAATAGAACCAATGGCATTTGTGGTTGAAATTCCATTTTCTAATGCTATCTTTTTAGTTTCTAGTTTATTATCAACTAATGGAAAATATTTTCTATTATTTTGCTTTAATGTATATTTATAGTTCCTAGCATTCATACCTAGAATACCAGCTTTTTTCATTTCTTTTGCAATTTCAAATATTTTTAGCATTATTCTACCATTATTTATTTAATATTGCTTGAAATCTTTTTATTTCAGTTAATCTATAACCTGTATAAGTACCAATTAGCATTATTAAGAATAAAATTGAAATATTGATTTCATTAAATACATACATTATATATCTAATTTGTTCACTACTAATAACTAAATATGTAAATGTAGCAACTATTAATGTAATAATATTTTGCTTAATTGCGGTTTTTTCACCACTTTCATCTATAACTATTGATGATCTTTCTATAATCCAAGCAGTTATAATTAATGGGAAAAATAATAAAGATAAACCTATCTCTATATTAAGATTGTAGGCTACAACTGTAATTATTTGAATCAAAAATATTACAAGAATTACAATACTTGAAATTCTAGGAACTAATAATAACCGAATCTTTGAAAATACCCTCCTAATTAATAAACCAACAGTTATTAAAAATGTAAAAGCTAACAAACCATTAATTAAACCTGTTTGAATAAATGACATAGCTATTAACATAGGAGTAAAAGTTCCTAGTGTTTTTATACCAATTATATTTCTTAAAATAACAATACTTAATATTGCCAATGGAAAAACTGTAATAATTTTTAGCATATTTTGCTCTCTAACTGGCAAATTAAACATAGAATATTTAAAAGATGTATCTAACGAGTTTGTTTTTGCTTTATATTTTGATAAAAATAAAGTATTATATTTATTTTTTAATACAGAAAAAACAATTTTAGAATTCTTACCACCTTCAACATCTAATAATGATTCACCACCATTTTGGAAAATCAAGAAATTTTCAGGAATACCAACTTTTCCATTTTCTAAATTATATATTTTCCATTCACCATTTACATATGCTTCTAACAATAAATCAGGTTTTTGCAATGATTTATTTTCTTGCAATGTAACACCTCTAATCATTCTAACTGGTATATTTTCTAATGATAGTATAGATTTTGTTATATTAAATATTTCTGTTTGATCAACTTTTAAAGGGATAAATGTTTGTACTTCTTCTATTGATGGTTTTTGATTTAAAATTCTAATTAAATTAGATACAATATCACCAGAATTTCTAGATTTTGCATAAGTAAGCAACTTATTAGCTGCATTCTTTTGAGCCTCATTAAAATAAGGAATATCAATAGATGGAATTTCGTTATTTGTTTCAACTTTATCAAGTTTTGCATTTTCTAACAATAAAACTCTATAATATATTTTTTCTTCTTTACCTGCCTTTTTTGGCTCTGCTGTTAATTCAATAATTTTTCTATGCTTTAATTTATTTTCAGTAATTTCATAACCTTCGGTAGTAATACTATCACCAATAATTGTAGAATTGTTAGGTGCATTCAAAATTAACTTAATTGGTTCTCCTGTTGTTGTATATGATATTGTACCCTCAACCAACCACACATTAGTTTCAGCATTAGGATTAATAGAAAAACCAAAATATCTAATTTTATATTGTATAGCAAATATTACATAAAATATTGATATTATAAAACAGCACAATAATATTTTGCTAACAGAAAGTTTTTTAGTAATTTTCATAATTACCTCTCTATAATGATTAATTTAATGTATTAGAAGTAGCTACATCAACAACAGCAAGTCCATTTAATATATTTCTACCAATTAAAACTTGATAATTAAAATCTTTTCTATGTACTAATGTAAATTCTTTGACTAATTGTTGATTACCAATTTTAATTTCCATATTTACAGAAACCCTTGACTCATTATTTCCACTTTGTCTTTTAATTGATATTTTTCTAGCTACCTTTTTTTCAAACTTTTTAGTTTCTTTTGTTTTAGCATTAGTAATAACAAATGATACCCAATCTTCACCATCTCTTTCAAATCTAGTAATTTCAGTTGCATCAATAGAAGATGTTGTTGCTCCGGTATCTATCCTAGCATAAAAAACAGAATTCATATCTTTTAAATAAATAGGTTCAACTGCACCTATAATGCCTAATGGATAATAAACTTTTTCTTTTAATTCTTTTTGTTCTTTATTTATTAATGTTGATTCGGTATTTTGTTTATCATTTGCATTTACATAAATTACTTTTGACATTGAATTTTCCCCATTAAATAATTTTGAACATGAAGTTAACAATAGAGGTATTAAAATAAATAAAATATTTTTCTTCATAAACTAATTCTTTATTTCCCAACAAAAAATTTTTACAATAATTTATCTAAAAATTCAATATTTTTTCGCACATAAAAAAAATATATTTTGCAAGAAGCTAATATTCTTAATATCTCACAAAATATATTTTTCAAAAAATTTAATATTGTACTTTATTATTTTTTTCTAATGAATAAACTTTTTTATAAATTGTTTTTGTTGTCTTCTTTTGTACTTCTTCTTCTACAACTTCTTCTTCTGGTGTTTCTACAACAGCAACTTCTTCTTCTTCAACAACTGTTTCTGTTGGAGTTTCTTCTTCAACAACTACAACATCTTCCTCAACTATTGCTACATTATTATTTTGATCTAAATTACAAGTACAAGCAGATAATAATAAAACTGCTATTAAAGATAAATATATTTTTTTCATAATTTTTTACCTTTTGTTTTTATACAACTTAATTTTATATAACAATATATCTAAAAATTCAATATTTTTTTATCATTTACTATCTATTTGACTAATTTTTTTTGCTAAAATTTGAGATAATTTAGAAATCAAGCCACTTTCTTGTATAGCTAAGTCATCATATGTATCACCTAAATTATTAGTAAGTAATACTTTATCACTTGCTACAATTTTACCTTTTTTATCTACAATAGAATAAAAAGCATCAAGATATACTTTATCATTAAAAGAACCATCAAATCTATTAATATAAACTAATACTATATAATCAAAATTTCTATTAAATGCATTTATAGATCTTATTAAACTATTTGGCATATATGTAGACATATTTAATACAATATTCCTTTGAATTGCACTAGATAATGGTTCTGCCCATCTATTAAATTCAGACATTTGTATTTCAGTATTATTACCATCAACAGTAGTAATTATTTCCTTTCTATCTAAATAACTAGCAATATACAATACATCTATACCAATAAAACTATTCTTAACATTGTAAGCAATATTTTCTTCTGGTATTGCTCTAAGTACATAAAAATTAGATGGTTGACTTCTGCCACTAAAACAAGATGATAATAAAATCAAAAACAATACATAATATATTTTTTTCATATATACTCCTATTTAACTTTTCCTTTTAATAATGACTCTGGATGTCTTTCTAAAAAATCTGCTAAATTTTTTAAAGAATTAGCTGCCTCTCCAATTTCAATCATAGTTTGATTAAAATTATTAATAACTATTGGCAATGTATTTGTATTATTGGTAATAGCATTATCTATATCTTCTGCTAAACGATTGATTGTTTTTGATGCTTTATCTATATTTTGAGCTGTCAAAATTATATTATCTAATGCTAATGGCAATTTTTCATTAAAATTGATTAAAAAGTCATCAAATTTATCTAAAATGTCTTTTATTGGCATATTTTGTATACCTTGCGATAATTCACCAATTGGAGATAAAACAGTTGGTATTTCCAAAACATTTTTAAAGACATATTGATTTTGAAAATTTGCGGGAATTTTTGGTAACATTTCTAATTCAATCATTAATTGTCCCGTTAAATAACTTTGCGTCATTAATCTAGCTTTTAAGCCATCATTTACTAAATCTTCTAAAAATATTGCATTATTGTTAGTCCATACACTACTTCTAGCTCTAAAATTTTGATTTTCATTTAATTTTACAAATACTGGAATACTAAAACCCTTTTTATCTTTATTTGGTATTAATTCTATTTTTATAACTTGTCCTATTTCAACCCCCCTAAAAGATACAGGTGAACCAATATTTAAGCCACTAATAGATTCATTAAAAAACATTACTAGCTGATCATCTTTTAATTTAAAAGATTTTATACTAGAAAACATTACTAATATAATTACAAAAATAGCAATACTAATTACTGTAAATATTCCAATTAATTTTTTATTAGGTTTTTTAGGCATTTCCTTTTTCTCCTCTTGTTAAAAATCTTAATACTTTATCATTTGGTGGATATTTTAATAATTCTGTTGGTTTTCCATAACCAATAATACTTTTTGTATCACCATCCAAAAATATTGAATTTGTACCAATATTAAAAATAGAATTTAATTCATGTGTCACAACAACAATAGTAGTTCCCAGACTTTGATTAATTTCTATTATTAAATCATCCAATAATTTTGAACTTACAGGATCTAAACCAGCAGAAGGTTCATCAAAATATACAATTTTAGGGTCAAGTGCTAATGCTCTTGCTAACCCTGCTCTTTTTTTCATACCACCACTAATTTCAGCTGGGTAAAAATCTTCAAAACCAGCTAACCCAACTAATGCTAATTTTAAAGACACTAATTCATTTATTTCATTTTGTGAATAATTTGTATATTGTTGTAAAGGCAAAGCAACATTTTCAGCTAATGTCATAGAACTAAATAAAGCACCACTTTGATATAAAATACCACATTTTTTCATTATTAAGTCCATAACTGTCTTGTCAGAATTCCAAAAATCATAACTATCTATAAATACACTTCCATTACTAGGTTTTTTAAGTCCAGTTAAAACTTTTAGTAATGTACTTTTTCCACAACCACTGCCACCCATTATAATGAATATATCATGCTTATTTATTGTAAAACTAATATCTTGCATTATTGTAAAATCACCATAACTAATGGTTAAATTTTTAGCTTCAATGGCAACTGTTTTTACTTCTTCAAGATTTTCTTCTATCATATATGCCATACCTCGCAAAAAAAAGTAATAATACCAGTAGCTATAACTATCCATACTATTGAAGCTACTACAGCCTTAGTTGTAGCTGTTCCAACACTATCAGCATTATTTCCACAATGCACCCCATAATAACAACCACATAAAGCAATTATCCAACCATAAACATAACCATGAAAAATACCAATTAAAAAGTTTGTTAAATTAATAGCATTACTTGATAATCTTATATATTCACCTAATGGAATTCCTAACATTAAAGTTCCAACAGAAGCACCACCTAATATGCCCATAATATCAGCAAACATACTTAAAAATGGCATAATAATTGTAATTGATAATAATCTAGGCAAAACTAAAAAATCCATTACAGGAATACCCATTGTTTTTAATGCACTAATCTCTTCATTTACTTGCATTGTACCAATAGTTGCAGCATAAGATGCTCCTGTTCTACCAGCCATGATAATTCCAGTCATAACAGGCCCCATAATTCTAATCATACCTATTGCAACAAGACTTGCTACATATATTTGAGCTCCAAACATTTTTAATTGCACCATGCCAACAAAAGCTAAAATCAAACCGACCATAAAACTAATTAAAGAAACTATTGGTAAGGCTTTATAACTCGCATTCTCAAAAGCAAATAAAAAATCAACATTTCTCATAACAGCTTGTCCTGTAAAAAATCTATACATAGATTTTAATGACTTCAAGAAGAATACAAAACCTTTGTTAAAACCATAATATATATTTAAAACAATATCACCAATTTTTTCAAAGAAAGATATTTTAGTATTTTCGTTTTTAATATCCAATTTTCTAGTTGATGAAAATGCTAATTTCAATAATCTCTGTAAACCATCTGGTAATGTTGTTTTATCAAAAAGAATTTTTTTATTCTGTGAAATCTTTTCAATTTCGTATAAAATCACCAATAAACTAGAATCCCATTTTAATAAATTATCGGTATTAATTTTTATTTCTTTAATATATATATTATTTTGTATAGTATTCAATAAAGCATTAATTTCTTTGTCATTATTATAAGAGACAAATTTACCTTCAACTGTTATATTTAATATATGTTTATCAATCTTATAATTTAATGACATAAAATACTACAATCTTAAATATGTATTAAGATTATAAAGTATTTAAAATAAGTCAAGAATTACTTTAATTATTTATTTTCTTTTGCTTTTGATACACCAACCAATGCTGGTCTTAATAATCTATTTTTAATAGTATAGCCAGCTTGCATTACTTGTACAACTTTACCCTCTTCACCATCATGTTCTACTTGCATAATAGCATTATGTAAATCAGGATTAAAATTTTCATTTAATGGAAAAATTCTCAAAAGCCCATTTCTTTCAAAAACTTTTTTTAATTCATTTTGAGTTAATACAATACCATCAAAAAAATTTTTTGCAATTTTATCATCACATAAATCATCTTTTTTTACATTATCAAATGCTAAATAAAAATCTTCCATAACTGGTATTAAATCTTCGGCAAACTTACTAATTGCATATTTTGCAGTTTTTTCATTTTCTTCAATAGCTCTTTTTCTAGTATTATCTAATTCTGCTAATGTTCTCATTAAAGTTTCTTTTGTTTTTTGATTTTCTGCTTCTAATTCCTCAATTTTTTCTTTTAATTTTTTTTCTTCACCCTTATTATCTTCTTTATTTCCAATACCAGATAAAGATTTCAATGAATCATTTTTATTATCTTTTTTTTCTTCTTTTATATTCTCTTCTTTTTTTACATCTTTTTCAACTTTATCTTCTATATTTTGTTCTTTTTTATTTTCTTCTACCTTTTTTTCTTTTTTATCAAACATTTTAAATATTTTTATTAATCTAATATAGATATAGTTTATTAAGTTAAAAATTCAAGTTTTATATAAAAATATTATATAAAATATTGATTTTAAAAAAAATGTTAATACTATTCAAATAAAAGGTTAAACATAATTCTATGACATATAAAACTAGTAATTTTGAAGGTGAAAGAATAGCAAAAGTAATTGCTAGATGTGGTTATTGTTCCAGAAGAGAAGCTGAAAAATTAATAGCTGATGGTTGTGTAAAAGTAAATGGTGTTGTTATTACAAGCCCAGCTTTAAATATTACAGATCAATCAATTAAAATTAACGACAAACTTTTAAATACAAAAGAAAAAACTAGATTGTGGTTATATAATAAACCAAAAGGAACAGTAGTTAGTTTAACAAGCGACAAAAAGGGAGTTCCTACAATTTTTGAATTATTACCTAAAAATATGCCACGAGTTATTGCTGTTGGTAGATTAGATATTAATACAGAAGGCTTATTATTATTAACAAATAATGGCGAATTATCAAACTATATTAGTAGCCCTAAAACAGCTTGGACTAGACATTATAGGGTTAGAGTTCATGGAAAATTAAATAAAGAAAGATTTGAAGATTTATCAAAACATGGTCCTGTTATTAATGGCATAAAATACAAACCATTAAAAATTAAAGTTGAAAAAGAAGGTGAAAGTGCTAATTCTTGGCTTCAAGTTTCAATTACAGAAGGTAAAAATAGAGAAGTTAAAAATATAATGGGTGATTTAGGACTTACTGTTACTAGATTAATTAGAACAGGCTTTGGTCCATTTCATTTAGGAAAATTAGAAAGTGGTATGCTAAAAGAAGTTCCTATGAAAAATTTACAAGAATTAATTGGTAATAATATTAATTTACAATAGTTTATGAAAGATATATTAAAATTTATATACAATAAAATTTTTAATGATAAAAATGAAACTTATGCGAGTCTTGCAAAAAGATTTTGTAGTTTTGCTATTGATTTTGTTATTGTTTTAGTTATATTTAATATAACAACAGTTGTTTTACAATATTCTGGTTATGATCTTAGTATGACAACACAAGAAGCGGTTATTGAGAATAAAGGCACAGAAAATGAAACAATTACATTACAAGAAGTACAAAATAATAAAAATTTCAAAAAAGTTTATATGATTGCTTTGTTAATATCAGCTTTATATTATACACTAACCGTATCATCTAAAAAACAAGGTACAATTGGAAATATAATATGCAAAGTAATGGTTGTAGATGTAAAAAATGGCAGAGTTAGTATTTTAGATGCTTTTATAAGATTTGTTGCTGTAATTATTAATAATACTTTATATGGTTTAGGTTATTTACTCTATTTTTATAGAACAGATAGAATATTCTTACAAGATTTATTATCTGGCACAAGAGTCATAAATTTAATTGAAAATAATACTTCCACAAAAAAAGATTAACATAAATATAAAAATATATTAAATTATATTTTTTATATGAATAAATATAAAAATTTTGAGAAAAAAAGTTCTTCATTGGAAATAAAACAAATAAATAATTTAGGAAAATTTTGTGGTTATGCAAGTGTTTTTAATATTAAAGATTCTTATAATGATATAGTATTACCACAGGCTTTTAAAAAAACATTATCAAAGAAAAATTTTAAAACCGATATAAAAATGCTATGGCAACATCAAGCAGATAAGCCAATTGGCTATTTTACATTAATAAAAGAAGATAGTATTGGCTTATATGTTGAAGGACAAATTATGTTAGATATAGAAAAAGGACTTGAAGCTTATAATTTAATAAAATCAAAAGCTGTAAATGGTTTAAGTATTGGTTATAAAGTAAATGATTATACTTTTGACAAAAATTCTAATATTAGAAAACTTAAAGAAATAGAATTATTTGAAATTAGTATTGTGACATTTCCAGCTAATGAATATTCTAACATAACATATTGTAAAAATAAAATTACAGAAAATGATATTATATTAAAATTAGAAAAATTAAAAAATATTTTAACAGATTAAATTAATTAATAATTTTCTTGTTTTTTTATTATCAATCATTTATTTTCTAAATACTTAAAAAAATAAATAAAAAATGACGGAGTTTGGTTTAGAATTTTTGCAAGAAGATGATTTAGAAAATAATGGCATGGCAAGATTAGGATTATTACATACAGCTCATGGAGATGTTCATACACCTTGTTTTATGCCAGTTGGAACAATAGCTGCTATGAAAGCAATGCATTTTGATCAACTTAGAGATACAGGTGCAGAAATAATGCTATGCAATACATATCATTTAATGATTCAAGATAGATATAATACTATTGCAAAAATGGGCGGACTTCATAAATTTATGAATTGGGACAAACCAATATTAACTGATTGCGGTGGTTTTCAAGCTATGTCATTAAGTAGTTTAAATAAAATCAAAGAAAAAGCTGTTATTTTTAGATGCCATTTAAGTGGAAAAAAATATGAATTAACACCAGAATTTTCCATGGAAATTCAACACAAACTTGACACCGATATTACAATGGCACTTGATGAATGTGTTAGACAACCAGCTGATTACAAATATACAAAAAGAGCTATGGAAAGAAGTTTAAGATGGGCTCAAAGGAGCAAAGATGCATTTATAAAAAGACCTGGTTATGGACTTTATGGTATTGTACAAGGTGGAGCAGAAAAAGATTTAAGAACTACATCTATTGAAGGACTTAAAAAAATTGGTTTTGATGGTTATGCTATTGGTGGTGATTTATCTATTAATGATGGTTGGGAACTTATGTTTTCTGTTCTTGACTACTTAACACCAATGATGCCACATGACAAGCCACGATACTTAATGGGTGTCGGCAAACCTATTGATATAGTTGGCTCTGTATTAAGAGGTGTAGATCAATTTGACTGTGTTTTGCCAGCTAGAAGTGGACGAAATGGACAAGCATTTATTAGGGGTGGAACATTAAATATTAAAAATTCAAAATATAAATATGACGATTCGCCACTAGATCCTAAATGCAATTGTAGAGCCTGCAAACAACACACAAAAGCATATATAAATCACTTATTCAAAGCTGATGAAATGCTTGGTGCCATGTTGTTAACAGAACATAACATCATGTACTATCAAGACTTAATGCGAGGCATTAGAAAAGCTATTGCAGAACATAGATACAAAAATTTTGTTGACGAATTTATGAAAAATGGTGCAGTAGAATTATATTAACAACAAATTTATATTTTAAATATTTATTTATTATTATCTTTTAGTGTTTGATATCTTACCCAGCACCCAATGTTATCAAAATTTGAATTCACAATTTAAATTGATTTTGTAAAATTCAACATCTGCAAGCCTTCGGTATGTGGTCGGGAGACTCCATACCACAGTATAATTCTTTTTCTTTTTTTTATTTTTGTGTTTATTTTTAGTGGTTATGGGTTGCTTTGTCGTTTTACTCCAAGTAGTGATGAAATATGGTAGTGATAATTTGTGAATTATCACTTCTTTTATGAAGTCTTGCATGACAAAGGGAATAAAGTAAACAAAAAGTAGTGAATTCTTTTATTTTTCTATGAATAAATAAAATAATGGTGGTTTATGGATTGCTTCACTTCGTTCGCAATGACGAAAAAAAGAACTGTCATTGCGAGAGTTGCTTTTGCAACTCGTGGCAATCTCGTTATTCTAGGCTTGTCATTGTGAGGCTTTGAAAAAGCCGTGGCAATCCATAAGAAATGAAAAATTGAAGCACAAAGTGGGAAAATGATATGCTTGCATAATCATTTTAGCTTGTCGTCCCACGAAGTGCGAAACGAACGAAGCATAAGAAATTGAAAATTGAAAATTGAAAATTAATACTTCATTTGAAATTAATTCTTTGACTTGATAAATAGTGGTGAATCATTTTTGTTTTATGTTTTGTTTTTATTGATGGTGAATATTTTTATTTTGTAATAAAATAAAAATAATATAAATCTATAATTAGTGATTTCTTTTTCTTTTCTGTTTTTTTGTGATGGTTTTGTGGTTTATGGATTGCCACAGGCCTTTGGCCTTCGCAATGACAAATGAGACAAAGGGTAGTGAATTCTTTTATTTTTCTGTTAATAAATAAAAGAATAGTTGTTTATGGATTGCTTCGTCGTTTTACTCCTCGCAATGACGAATGGGGGGTAAGTGGTGGTTTATGGATTGCTTCACTTCGTTCGCAATAACAAAAATAACTGTCATTGTATAGTTGTTGTAACAAGTAATAATCTAGTTTATTCCAGGCTCGTCATTGCGAGAACCGAAGGTTCGTGGCAATCTTGGTATGGCAACCACTGTGCATAACCCACATTATCACTATTAGAATTTGTAGAAGTCGTGGCAATTTCAGTATAACAAATGTCAAAACTAAAAAATTTAATTATATTTATACACAAAATATGCTGGATATATTATCCAGCATATTTTATAAATATTTACTAACTATTAATTTTCAGTAGATGATTCTTCTATTGAAATATTTTTATCTTCAACTTTTTCTTCTTTTTTTTCTAAATCTTCACCTGTTTCTTGATCTACTGCTTTGTAGCTTAATTTAGGCTTTCTACTAAAATCAAAACCGATAAGTTTGAATTTATAAACTCCGTCTTGTTTTAATATGTCTTCAACTTTTTCTACATGATAGTTTGCTAATTGACTAATATGAACGAAACCATCTCTTTTTGGACTTTCTGGAAATTCAACAAAAGCACCAGATGGTAAAATTTTAACAACTTTTCCTTCGTAAATTTTGCCAATTTCTATATTAGGATTAAACTCACCTTTACTAAATCTAAATTTTCTTTTTCTTGGTTTAAATTCCTTTTTTACTTCTTCAACCATTTTTTCCCCTTTATTAAAACAATATTATTTTTTTTCTAAATCTTCACCGGTTTTTTGATCAACGGCTTTATAACTAAGCTTAGGCTTGTCGTTTCTGTCAAAACCAATTACTTTAACCTTTACAGTATCACCTTCATTCAATATATCGTCAACAAATTCAACTCTGTAATTTGCTAATTGACTAATATGAACAAAGCCATCAACTTTTCCAGGTAAATCAATAAAAGCACCAGAATCTAGTATTTTTACAACTTTTCCTTCATAAATTTTGCCAACTTCTAATTCTCCGGCAATGCCTTCAATCATTTGTTTAGCTTTTTCACTAGATTCAGCTTTATTTGACATAATTGTAACAGTTCCATCATCATCAATATCAATAGTGGTTCCTGTTTGTTCAATTATTTCTTTAATAACTTTTCCTTTGCTTCCAATAACATCTTTAATTTTATTAGGTTTAATTTTGAAAATTAAAGCCCTAGGTGCATTCTCAGAAACTTCTTCTCTTGACTTCTTAATAGATTCAGCCATTTTTCCTAAAATAAAATGTCTACCATCTTTTGCTTGACTTAAAGCCTTAGCCATAATTTCTTTTGTGATACCTTTGCATTTAATATCCATTTGCAAAGCTGTAATACCATCTTCTGTACCAGCAACTTTAAAATCCATATCACCTAAATGATCTTCATCACCCATAATATCAGTTAATACTATAAAATCATCACCTTCTTTGATTAAACCCATAGCAATGCCTGATACAGGAGCTTTCATTGGAACACCTGCTGACATTAAAGACATAGATGTAGCACATACAGTAGCCATAGATGATGAACCATTTGATTCTGTAATTTCAGAAACAACCCTAACAGTATATGGGAAATTATCATCTAATTTAATAATATTGTGTATTGCTTTCCAAGCTAATTTTCCATGTCCTATTTCTCTTCTGCCAGGTGCTTTAAGGAAACCAGTTTCACCAACGGCATAAGGTGGAAAGTTATAATGTAATATGAAATTTTGAGAATCAATAGATTCAGAAACATTATCAACTATTTGTTCATCATGCTCAGAACCAAGGGTTGTAATAGCCATAGCCTGTGTTTCGCCCCTTGTAAATAAAGATGAACCGTGAACAATAGGAAGAATATCAATATCTGTTGAAATTGGTCTAACTTGATCAATTTTTCTACCATCAATTCTTCTTCCTTCTTTGAGAATCATTGTTCTAACAATATTTCTTTCAATATCGTGTGTAATTTCACTAACTTTATTAATTAAAATTTCGTCTTCGCTTTCGCCAACAAATCTTTCATTAATTTTTTCGTGAATTTCTTCGATTTTTGAAACTCTTTCTTGTTTTAATGTAATATTGTAAGCATCCTGTAAATTTTGAGTAGCAAAATCTTTAATATTTTGTTCTAATTCACTAAAATCTTCATTAGTTGGAACAATTTTTTCAACTTTACATTCAGCAACAAATTCTTTTATGAAGTCAACAACTTTTCCTAATTCATTATGGCCAAACTCTAATGCATCAAGCATTTCATTTTCTGTCAATTCTTTTGCCTCTGATTCAACCATTAAAATAGAATCTTTTGTACCAGCAACAGTTAAATCTAATTTACCTTCTTCATTAAATGGGTGAATATCATTTAAAATATATTTACCATCTTTGTAGGCAACTTTTGCACCTGCAACAACATCTTCAAATGGTGCAGGTGAAATAGATAAAGCAGTTGATGCAGCAATTAAAGCTACAATATCAGCTGGTGTTTCTTCATCATAAGCTAAAAGAGTACAAAAAACATCTGTCTCATTTCTGTAATTTGAAGGAAATAAAGGCCTAATAGGTCTATCAATTGTTCTAGCAATTAAGGTTTCATTATCTGATGGTTTTGTTTCTCTTTTTATAAAGCCACCAGGAATTTTTCCTATTGCATAAAACTTTTCAATATAGCTAACTGTAAGTGGAACAAAATCTATACCAGTAGTTTCTTTTTTAGCAATTGTAACATTAGCCATAACTACTGTGTTTCCATATTTAGCTATAACGGAACTAGCTTGCCTTCCAATCCTTCCAGTTTCAAGACTTAGAATTTTGCCACCCCATTCCATCTCTTTTTTTATAACTTCAAACATTAAAATTCCTTATTTATTATCTTTTAAACCTAATTTTTCAATTAATTTTAAATATCTATCCATTGATTTCTTTTTCAAGTATGCTAATAATCTTTTTCTTCTAGCAACAAGCATTAAAAGTCCTCTTCTTGATGAGAAATCTTTTGAATGTACTTTACAATGTTCTGTGATATTTTTAATTCTTTCAGTTAAAACAGCAGCTTGTACTTCAACTGAACCTGTATCACTTTCTGAAACTCCAAATTCTTTTATGAGTTCATTTTTTTTATTTTTTTCTATAGACATAATTTTGAGTAAATTTTATTAATAAACTAATTAAATATGCCACCTCAAAATGCAGCATACAAATATTTTATATTACATATTTTAAAAAGTAAACAAATAAATTTATAACAAAGAAAAATAAAATATTTGATTTTTATTTTATTATCTACTATAACATATCTAGTTTAACAATTATTAAAAATAATGAATAATACTCATAAAATTAAACCTTCCGTTTTAAAAGCTTACGATATTAGAGGTATTGTTGATAAAGAAATTACCAATGTTGATGCTTATTTTATTGGTAGAGGTTATGGAACCATATTAAAGAAAAGAAATAAAAATACTTGTGTTTTAGGCTATGATGGCCGACATTCTTCTGTTCCATTTTCAAAAGAATGTGCAAAAGGTATTGCAGAATGTGGTGTTGATGTTATAGTTGTAGGTTTATTATCTACTCCTGGTGTATATTTTGCAATGAAATATTTAAATACAGATGCTGGCATGATAATTAGTGCTTCACATAATCCAAAAGAATATAATGGTTTTAAAATGCTCACACAAGAAGGCCCTTTCTGGGACGATGATATACAAGAAATTGGCAGAATTGCAGAAAGTGGAAATTTTATTAATGGAGAAGGCAAAATTACCGAAAATAAAGAAGTAAAAGCTGAATATATCAAATTCTTATTAAGCCAATTAAAACCACAAAAGAAACATTTAAATGTAGTATGGGATTGTGGAAATGGTGCTGTTGGTTCTGTAATCAATGAAGTAGTTAGTCAATTACCAGGAAATCAAAAAATTATTTTTGGTGATGTAGATGGAGATTTCCCTAACCATCATCCAGATCCAGCTGTAATCAAAAATCTTGAAACTCTAAAAAATGAAGTTGTAAATGGCAAATATGATTTAGGTGTTGCTTTTGATGGTGATGGTGATAGATTAGGTGTTGTTGATGAAAAAGGAAATATTTTATATGGCGATCAACTTTTATTAGTTATTGCAAGAGATTACTTAAAAACACACAAGGGTGAAAAAGTTATGTCAGAAGTAAAAGCTAGCAAAGTTTTATATGATGACATTGCAGAACATGGTGGCATACCGGTTATGTGGAAACCAGGACACTCAACATTAAAAGCTAAAATGAAAGCTGATAATATTAAATTAGCAGGTGAAACAAGCGGACATGTTTATTGGGGTGAAAACTATAACTTTGACGATGGTTTATATAGTTCCTTAAAATTATTAAATATTTTAGGAAATAGTGACGAAACATTAGGTGAAATTATAGAATCATTACCTAAAACATATAGTACAACAGAAATTAGAATTACAGTTGGTGATGTTGAAAAGTTTGAATTGTCAAAAAAATTAGCTGAAAATTTAAAGCGAGCTAATAGAGACTTCATTGATGTTGATGGTGTTAGAGCTAATTTAAAAGAAGGCTGGTGGTTAGTTAGAGCTTCTAATACTCAACCTGATTTAACAATTAGATGCGAAGCTATGAGTCCAGAAGGCCTTGAAATTATAAAAAATGATTTAACATCTCAATTAAAAACACTCGGTGTTGAAGCTAAACTTTAATATTAAGAAATAGAGATATTTATTATTTATTTTTATAAATATCTCTATTTTTATTATCTTATTTATAAAAATCACTTGTTTTTTATTATTTTATAATATAATTTTATTATATATTTATTTTATATAATAAAAATGTCAGTATATATTAAAAACGCTTTTGTAAATTCAAAATATAATCTAAAAGGAAGTCCTGCTAGTGTTGAATTTGTTGATGACATGAATAACATAAATTATATGTTAAGTCAAACTCAAAAACTCAAATTACCTATAAGTGTATTTTTACAAACAACTAATAATAGCAATAAATATTATATAAGATATTTTATAGATGCTGGTGAAGAACCTATTTGCGGACATGGAACATTAGTTTCTACAAAATTTTTAGCAGATAATAAACTAATAGATATAACAAAACCACAAAAAATTGAATTTATACCACTTTTTAATAATTCAAAATATGGAGATAAAAAACAAAATAGTATATTTGCTGAAATCAATGGCGATTTAATATCAATTTTTATTTCTGTTATTGAACCAAATACAGTAGAAAATAATGACAAAAAAGAAGAAATTATAAATAGTATAAATCTAGAAAATAAAGAATATTTTGATATTGTAAATATAGTAGAAGGAGAATTTGATTACACAATAGAAATTAAAAAATCACAATTATCAATAGACAAAAATATTTCTTCATTAGAAATTATTAATATGATAAAACCAGATTTTGATGCAATAGAAAAAATTACTTTATCAAATGGAAAAATATGTAGAGGAATAGATATAGTAATTAAAAATACAGAAAAAGAAATAGATTGTGATTATTTTATTAGAATATTTTTACCATATGGTTCTTTACCAGATTTTAAAGAAGATCCAGCATGTGGTTCTGGCACATCATATGTACTAAAATATTTATCAAAATATTATCCAGAACTAAAAAACAAAGAATTAAAATTTTATCAAGCATCACAAACAGGAGCTTTTCTACAAGTAAAAATGTTAGAAGATAATACAGTAAAGGTTAGTGGTTATGTTGAATAAATAATTATATCAATTATTGAAATATTACCAACTCAACATTTCTACCATTTTCAACTATACCATATAATTTGTTATTAAGTGAATATGGTATATTATAAAAATTAAATTCTGTTTCTTTATTTTCTAAAACATTACCATTATATGGGTCAATAATTTTGTATTGATTTACATTATTGAATGCATATAACTTATTGTTTATCATTGCTATTGCCTTATAATATATTAAATCTTTTTTCTTTTTCATATCTTTAAATGTATCAAGTTGAGTATACCAAGCAACTTTACCATCTTTAATATTTAATGACATAACAATATTATCAGTTGTAATCAAGTAAGCAAAATCATTATTTATTACAATATTTGTTAATGAAGGAAAATTTTGTTTCCATAAAACTTGCATATTATCTAAATTAATAGCTTCTGTCACACCATTGCTTGCTGTGGCAATTAAAATATTATCTTTTATAATAGGTGTACTATCAATATCAGTTAATTCAAAGTTTGAAAATATAAAATATCTACCTGTTAAATTACTTGTATATATAACCTCACTTGTTTTTCTATTCATTATTACTAATTCACCAGAAGAATATGATGCAATTACATAATCCTTATATATTACAGGGTTTGCGGAACCTAATATTGCAGAAGATTTTGCAGTACCATAATTAATCCATTTAATTCTTCCACCATCAGTATCTAATGCATATAATTTATTATCATTTGTTATTACATATATAGTATTTTCATAAACAACAGGAGTAGAAATTGGGACAGCATTTAATTGTTTTTCCCACAAAATTTCACCATCTTTTGAAACGGCAATAATTTCATTAATTCTGTCAGCTATATATATAACATCATTGTAATAGGTAATTTTTCCACCAAAATAATTAATGTAATTGTTTTTATTTATAATACTAGTTTTCCATAATGTTTTATCTAAATTATTGATGTCTTTTGCAATTAGATTTCCTTTTGCATCAAGTGTATATAAAATATTATCAACTATAATTGGACTTGAAAAGAAATATTTTTTTACATCAAACTTTTTACTAGAAATCTTATTTTCTTGCAGAGAAAAACCATCTACTTTATAATTTTCAACATATGAATTTAAAGCAGAATTATCACCATAATAATTTAAAAATGTTTCTGTATTAGAAAGCTTAATATCATCTTTATTTGCAAGTATTTCAATATTATTATCAATCAAAAAAACATCCTTTCTATCACCTAAAATAACTTTCTTTTCGGCACAAGAAATAAGACTTAAAACACTAAATAATAAACAAAATATTTTTTTCATAATCTTTTTATAAATAACATAATAAGAAAAATATAATAAAAAAACTTATAGTCAAATAAATATATAATAAAAATAGTACCCATAATATGAGTACTATTTTTTTAATTATTAATAAAAATAATTAAGCTGTTGCTCCACATTTTAACATTTTAAATGCTTCTTTTCTAATTACATCACCACCAACTCTTTTTGTTGTGTAGAATCTTACATATGGTTTAGCAGTATATGGATCTCTCAAAACTCTTATATCATTTCTATCAACTATTTGATAAAATTTAAAATCACCAAATATCACTGATAAACTACCAGCTCCTAATGCAGGCATATTGGAACTTTGATAAACAGGGCAACCCATTAAAGTATCTTCTTTACCACCTAATAAAGCTGGTTGCCATAAATATGCTCCACTTGTAGGATCTTTTAACATTCTAATTGCAGAAACAGCAGTTCGTGGCATTACAAAACTTGCATTTCCAACATATTGTTCTTTCAAAGAATAATATAAATCAACTATGTCTTCTGCTTCAATTCCGCCATCAACACTTGAACTTGATTCAATTATTTCAATATCACTTGTGTAGTTAGTTATACCTGTTGGTTGATTATTAGTATCACCTGTACCCTTTAAAAATGCCTCTTCTTCTTTTTGCATAAATTGATTAGCTAATTGATATGCAAGCCATTCTTCAATATTAATTGATGCATCATCAAGTAATTTTTGAGAAACTTTTGGTTGTGCTACCAATTCATGTGCTTTTACTGTAATTTTATTTAATACACTAGAATCAGAATCATTAACGGTACCAGTTTCAGCAATCCAACTAGTTGCAAAACTTGTATCATCAATAACATCTAATGCAGAAGATGAAATTGTTTGTACAGAACATATTTGTCTCATAAAACAATTATCATTTAATTCACCAGTAATAATTCTTTGCATATTTGGTGTAAGTAAATAACCACCATAAGCAGAACTAGAATCTGTTGCAGTTGTTAAATCAGCTTTTGTTTCTATATTAGCTAATGGTGCATCAATACCTTTTTTCAAATAATTATTTAAAGCTTTTTTATGTTCTAAATTCTCTTGAAAGTCCATATTTTTACCTTCAAAAGATGGTCTAGAAGCACTAATTCTCAATTGATCCAATTGCTGTTTTTGTTCATTTAAAGAATTATTTATTTTATTTAATTCTTCCATAACCATACAATCAGCAGAACCTTTTTGTTCTATTTGTCTCAATTTCTCATCGTTAACACTTTTAAAATGTTCCCAAGCATTACCAATTTCATCAATTTTTTCACTAATTTCTGTCAAATTCATAGATTTTACAAGTTTATTAATAATAACCGAAATGGTTTAGACTACTTGTAAAAGATTAATAAAAATATGGAAGTATAAATATTATATAAAAAATAATTTTTCTAATTTTATTGAATAAAAATATATAATTGTTGTTAATAGAAATATTGGCAATAATATTATTAATAATTAAAAAAATGAATTAACCAAAATTACAAAAAGTGAATATATAAAAGCTGATGAAAAATGGCTTGAAGCAAATATTTTTAATGATTTTCAAAATATTCAAAATGCTATAAATAATTCTAAACAATGTGTTAGTAATTTTGCTGACAGGTATGAATTTTGTGAAAGCAATTTTTATATGTTTATTGAATATGTTAAAAATATAAAAAATACCCACTAAAAAGTGGGTATTTTTAAATTAAATATATTTATATTATTTCAATAACATTTTAAAATCAACAACAACTGCTCTGTCTTTTGTAATTAAAGCAGGGTTAGCATCAATTGCTGTGATTTCTGGAATTTCAAGAACAACTTGTTGAATTTTAGCAAGTGTGTCAGCCAATGGTTTTACAGCCTTAGGTTCTTCACCTCTAACACCATTTAAAATAATACCAACTTTTGTTTCTTTAATCATTTCATCAAAGTCATTAGCAGGTAAAATTCTTAATGTTGTATCTTTCATGATTTCGGTATAAATACCACCTGTTCCGAATACCATAACTCTACCGAAATTTTTATCAGAATTTACACCAATAATTGTTTCAGTAGCTTTTGTAATCATTTCTTGAATAAGAATACTTGCACCTTTTAAATTGAATTTATTAATAGATGCATATAAACCTTCCCAACCTTCGTTGAATTTAGCTTCATCATCAACATTTAAGTAAATACCTTTCATTTCTGTTTTATGTAAAGCATCAGGAGCTGATAACTTTAATACAACAGGTTTTGGGAATAATTTTTTGCAGAATTCAAGAGCTTGTGCTTTATCTGTAAAGTTGCCGGATTTAGGATAATCAATACCATAATGATCCATAATCATATTAACAACATTTTGTGGTAATGATGCTAAACCTTCTGCTTTTGCATCTTGAATAGCTTTTTTGATATCAGCTGGAACTTCTTTTGTTTTAACTTCAACAGTATTTAAGGTCTTGAATTTCATTTGGGCTTTTAATAAACCGAGTAATGTTGTAGCATCTGTTGGATATTCAAAATTAACTATATGGTTAGCATTAAGAATATCAACACCTGGTTGAACTCTCTTTCCACCAATGAAAGCTGCAAAAATATTTACATTTGGGAATTGTGGATACAATTTTACAATAGCTTCTGCTGTACCTTTTGCATCTGTTCCCATTTGAGGTGTTAAAAGAACTAAAATGTTTTTGTATTCTCCACTTTCGCAAAGAATTTTTAAAGCATTTTCATATCTATCAGCTTTTGCATCACCAATAACATCAACAGGGTTACCAAATGCTGCTTCTGCTGGCAATGTTGCCTTTAATTTTGCAATAGTTTCTTCGCTTGGTCTAGCTTGATCTAAACCATTTTCTTCACACAAATCGCTAGTTAAAACACCAACACCACCAGCATTAGTTAAAACAGCAATTTGTCCATCAAAATCATGATGATGAGCATATTGTAAAATTTCTAATAAGCCAAATAATTCTCTTGTGTTGTGAGCTTGAATTGCACCAGATCTTTCAATAGCAATTTCTAAAACTCTATAATTAGGAGCTAAACTTCCTGTGTGTGATAAAGAAGCAGCTTGTGCTTTCTTTGATTTTCCAGGTTCCATAATAACACAAGGTTTTGTTTTTGAAACTTCTTTTAAAACTTTTAAGAATTCTTTACCATTTTTTAAACTTTCAAGATAAAAAACGAAAGCTGTTGTATGTGGATCATCTTTTAAAGCATCAAGTAATTTATCTTCACCCATAACAGCTTTATTACCAATTGAAATAAAGTTTGAAAAACCAATACCTTTCTTTTCAGCCCAATCTAACATAGCTGAACAATAAGCACCGGATTGTGAAATAAATGTAACATTTCCTTTTGCAGGGAAACCATCAGCGAATGATGCATTTAAATTGTTAAATGTAGAAATATGACCTAAACAGTTAGGGCCCAATAAATTAATACCATTATCAATACATTTTTTAGCAATTTCTGCTTCTAATTCTTTATTTCCTGTTTCAGCAAAACCAGCTGTAATAATACTAATATTTTTAGCTTTATTTGCTATACAATCATCAACAGTTGCTGAACAAAATTTTGCAGGAACAACTAATACAACCAGATCAACAGGTTCTTTAATGTCCTTTACACTGCCATAACAAGTTTCACCATATAAAACTTGTCCCGCATTTTTAGGATTAACTGGATATAATTTACCTTTAAAACCAGCATCTTGTAAATTTTTAAAAACTAATGCACCTAATTTTGCAGGATTTTCGGACACACCTACTACCGCAACAGATTTAGGAGCAAAAAACGACTCTAAACTCATTTTACTATTATTTTATTAATATTTATATAAAGACATTATATATAACATATAATTATATTACACAATATACAATGTAAGATAATTATTGTCAAGAAATGATTTTTTAGAAAAATAGTCGTTTTTAAAGCTTGAAAAATAATATTATAAAAAGTATTATATAAATATGTTTAATGCTCTGGTGGCGGAATTGGTAGACGCACTAGTTTCAGGTACTAGTAATTGCAAAATTGTGAAGGTTCAAGTCCTTTCCAGAGCACCATTAGGAAATTAAAATGCAATTTATTGATGAAGCACATATATATGTAAAAGCAGGAAATGGTGGCAATGGAGCTATTAGTTTTAGAAGAGAAAAATACATACCAAAAGGTGGCCCAGATGGTGGTGATGGTGGAAATGGTGGAAATATTGTTATGAAATGTGTTGCCAATCTTAATACTCTTTTAGATTTTAAATATAAAAAAGAATTTATAGCAGAAGATGGCGAAAACGGACATGGAGCTAATAGTCATGGTAAGAAAGGACAAGATTTAATTATTAATGTTCCTATTGGTACAGAAGTTTTTTTTGATGATGAAGAAGAGGTTAGCATTGATTTTACAGAAATAGGACAAGAAGTTATTATTGCAAAAGGTGGTAATGGTGGTTTTGGAAATGCTTATTTTAAATCATCAGTTAATCAAGCACCTAGAAAAGCTAATCCTGGCCAAGAAGGTGAAGAATTTGACTTATTTTTAAAATTAAAAATTCTTTCAGACGTTGGACTTATTGGACTACCTAATGCTGGTAAATCTACATTTTTATCAGTAGTTAGCAAAGCAAAACCTAAAATTGCAGATTATCCTTTTACAACTCTTGAACCTCAATTAGGTGTAGTTGCTATTGATAATTATAGCTTTGTTATCGCTGACTTACCAGGTTTAATTGAAGGAGCTAGTGAAGGAAAAGGTCTTGGTGATAGATTTTTAAAACATTCTGAAAGATGTAGTGTTTTATTGCATTTAATTGATTCAACTAGCGAAGATGTAGCTAATACATATGAAATTATTAGAAAAGAATTAAAACAATATAGCCAAAATTTATTTGAAAAACAAGAAGTTATTGCTTTAACAAAATGTGATTCATTGACAGAAGAAGATTTAGAAAACAAAAAGCAAGAATTGCAAAAAGTTATTGGTAAAAACCATAAGATTTATACTATATCAAGTGTTGCTAGAATTGGTTTAACAGAAGTTTTAAGAGAACTTAAAAATAAAGTTATAGAAGTAAAAGGCATAGAAGAACATAAGAAATTGTAATATTATATTTGCAAAATAAGATTTTATTTTTATAATAATTTCAATAATAATAATTATGGTTGTATATGCCAAGTTTTGATATAGTTTCACAAATAGATTACCAAGAAGTTTTAAATGCTATTAATGGGGTACAAAGAGAAATCGGTAATAGATATGATTTCAAAAATGTAAAATGGAGTTTAGAACTTGAAAAAAAAGAAAAACAAATGATTGCCACGGCAGAAAGTGAATATGCATTAGAACAAATACAATCATCATTAAAAGGTTGTTTTGTAAAAAGAAAATTAGACACAAAAGCACTAGAATTTCAAACACCAGAAAAAGCCAGTGGAAATTCACTTAGACAGACAATCAAAATCAAAGAAGGCATAGAACAAGAAATGGCTAAAAAAATTACAAAAGCCATTAAAGATTCAAAACTTAAAGTACAAGCTTCAATACAAGGTCAAGAATTAAGAGTTAGTGGTAAAAGTAAAAATGATTTACAAGCAACAATTCAACTTGTAAAAGATTTAAATTTAGAATTGCCATTGCAGTTTATTAATTTTAGAGATTAGTTATTTTTATATATTACAATTATAAATGATTATTTAACTCCCAAAGTCGTCATTGTAAGACTTCAAAGAAGAAGTGGCGATCTTGTTTATTCTAGGCTTGTTATTGCGAGAACCGAAGGTTTGTGGCAATCTCGTTTATTCTAGACCTGTCATTGCGAGAACCGAAGGTTCGTGGCAATCTATAAGAAATTGAAAATTAAAAAATTAATACTTCATTTGAAATTAATTCTTTAATTTGATAAATAATAGTGATTTCTTTTTCTTTTCTATTTTTATATTAACTTTTTGTGGTTTATGGATTGCCACGACTTCTACGAAGTCTCGCAATGACGAAGAGCAGTGAGTAGTGATTTATGGGGGCTTGCCTCCCTTTGTAAGGGGGGATGTTGCGAAGCAACAGGGGGGTTGAGAGAGAAATTGAAAATTGAAGCACAAAGTGGAAAAATGATAATGCTTACACAATCATTTTAGCTTGTCGTCCCACGAAGTGCGAAACGAACGAAGCATAAGAAATTGAAAATTGAAAATTGAAAATTAATATTTCATTTAAAATTAATTCTTTGACTTGATGAATAGTAAATAATTCTTTTTCTTTTCTATTTTTATATTAACTTTTTGTGGTTTATGGATTGCCACGACTTCTACGAAGTCTCGCAATGACGAAGGGGGCAAGGGACGATGATTTCTTTTTCTTTTCTGTTTTTGTGTTTATTATTAGTGGTTTATGGATTGCTTCGCTTTGCTCGCAATGACGAAAAAAGAACTGTCATTGCGAAGGCCACCATACTCCCACTGTCATTGCGAGAGTTGCTTTTGCAACTCGTGGCAATCTCGTTTATTCTAGACCTGTCATTGCGAGAACCGAAGGTTCGTGGCAATCCATATATAATTGAAATAAATACCAAATCAGAAAATAAAAGAATATATAAAATAAAAATAGCAACAAAAAAATCACCAATTTTGGTGATTTTTTTATATACTACTAAGATATCTTATTAAAATGGAATATCATCGTCTATTTTTGTATCAACAAATTCACTTGCATCCATTGCTTCTGCTTCATTTTCTAATGATTCAAGCTCTGCTGGATCCATTTGTTGAGAATTATTATTAGATGAAGAATTTCTAGCATCTAATATTTGTAATACAGCATTAAAACCTTGTAAAACAACTTCGGTTGCATATTTTTCAAGGCCATCACTGCTAACCCATTTTCTGGTTTGTAAAGCACCTTCTAAATACAATTTAGTACCCTTTTTTACATAAAGCTTTACAATGTTTGCTAAACCCGGACTGTAAACAACAATTCTATGCCATTCAGTTTTTTCTTTTCTTTCATGGGTTGTTTTATCTTTCCAAACATCAGTAGTTGCTAAACTAAAAGTTGCTACATCATTTCCGTTGCTCATTGTCCTAACTTCAGGATCCTTGCCAACATTACCTATTAAAATTACTTTATTTATTGCCATTTTAACTTGTTTTTTTAATATATACTAGTTTACTAATAAAAAAATAAAAAATCAATATAAATATTTTTTCTTGACTTTTATAAAAAATATTATGATAATGTGGCTTGTTAAAGATTTTATATAAAAATCAATTTTCAATAAAATAATCTAATTTAATAATAATTTTTACATATGGATAATAATAATAATTTAATTAATGATACTTCATTAGAAAATGATGAGTTATCTGATCAAAAAGTTATCAAGCCTAAGAAAAAACTTGTTTTAAAAAGTAAAGTTGATAATCAAGAAATTATCAATAATTTAAATAAAAAGAATGAAGAGGAGGCTGTTATTTTTACAAATGAAAATAATACTAAAAAAAGTATTACAAGAAAGAAAAAAAATAAAAATGAAGATATAATTGAAAAAAATAATGATGTAGATTTACTTTCAAATAATCAAAATTTAGATGATAACAAAAATATAGAAATAAAAGAAAGTGATATTATTTCTAATGGCAATAAAAGTATAGAAGAAAATAATATAAATAATACAAATATTAATGAAGAAAAACAAAATTTTAATAATATACCAGAAGACAATATTAATGAAAACAAAGAAGAAAATATTGCAGAAATAAAAGAAGAAAAACCTTTACCACCACCAGAAACAGTTGAATTTAATGATTTAAAACATATGACTCATGAAGAGTTAATTGCTATGGCTGAAAAATATGAAGTGAATAATATAACAGATCTTAACAAACAAGATATGATATATGCAATTCTTAAAAGTTTTTCAAATGTAAATCCAGCAAATATAATTATTGGTGAAGGTGTTTTAGAAATTTTACCTGATGGTTTTGGTTTTTTAAGATCTCAATTTAGCAATTATGTTGCAGGACCTGATGATATTTATGTATCACCTAATCAAATTAAAAAATTTGGTTTAAGAACTGGTGATTTAGTAAAAGGAGAAGTAAAGGCTCCTAAAAAAAGTGAAAAATATTTTTCATTAGTTAAAATTATGGAGGTGAATTTTTTAGATCCTTCTGGTTTGAAATTAAGGCCAAGGTTTGAAGAACTAACCCCATTATTTCCTGATAAAAAATTACAATTAGAAAATGAAGAAGCTTATTTAGTAAAAGGCGATGATAGTTCTAGAATTATTGACATGATCACACCTATGGGTAAAGGACAAAGAGCTTTAATTGTTGCTCCACCTAGAACTGGTAAAACTGTTTTAATGCAAAATATAGCACATTCAATTACAAAAGCACATCCTGATGCTTATTTGATGGTATTGTTAATTGATGAAAGGCCAGAAGAAGTTACAGATATGGCTAGATCTGTTAAAGGTGAAGTTATTAGTTCTACATTTGATGAACCAGCACATAGACATGTGCAATTAGCTGAAATAGTTATTGAAAAAGCAAAAAGATTAGTAGAATATAAAAAAGATGTTATAATTTTATTAGATTCAATTACTAGACTTGCAAGAGCTTATAATAATGTTATTCCATCTTCTGGAAAAGTTTTGACAGGTGGTGTTGATGCTAATGCTTTACAAAAACCTAAAAGATTTTTTGGGGCTGCGAGAAATATAGAAGAAGGTGGTTCTTTAACAATTATTGCCACAGCTTTAATTGAAACAGGTTCAAAAATGGATGAAGTTATTTTTGAAGAGTTTAAAGGAACAGGAAACTCAGAAATTATTTTAGATAGAAAATTATCTGATAAAAGAATTTTCCCTGCTATGGATATTACAAAATCTGGTACAAGAAAAGAAGATCTACTTATTGATAAAGCTAGATTGTCTAAAACTTGGATGCTTAGAAAGATATTAACATCTATGAATAGTGTTGAAGCAATGGAATTCTTAAAAGATAAGATGAAAAATACAAAAAATAATGATGAATTTTTTGAAACAATGAATTCTTAATTTTCTATTTCCCCTTTTTAAGGGGAAATTTTATTTATTTTTAAAGGAAAAATATGAAAATTTCTGCTTATATTGTTACATTAAATGAAGAAAAAAGATTACCTAAAACACTTGAAGCTGTAAAACAAGTAGCTGATGAAATAGTTATTGTTGATAGTGGAAGTACTGATAAAACAGAAGAAATTGCAAAAAAATATAATTGCAAGTTTGTTTTTAATAAATGGATTAGTTATTGTGATCAAAAATATTTTGCACAAGAACAATGCAAAAATGATTTTGTTTTAATGATTGATGCAGATGAAGTTTTATCTAATAATTTAATAAACGAAATAAATAAATTAAAAGAAAATTGTGTGTATGATGCCTATAAAATAAAAATTGTTGATATGCCTCCATATTCAACAAAACCAAACTTTTTTGTTAGAAAATTTAACCCTGTAAGACTTTATAATAGAAAAGTTTGCACAATTCCAAAAGATTTAATGAATAAAGATAGGGTTGATATTTCTAATACTAATAAGATAGGCCAATTAAAAAATTATATATTGCACTATTGTTTCTTAACAATTTTTGATTCTGTAAACAAATATAATTTACATAGTAGCGAATTAGTAAATACAGCTATAAAGGAAAATAAACATTATGGCAAAATTAGATTAATAACAGAATTTCCTAGACAATTTTTTAAATATTATTTTATTCAAAGATATTTTGCATATGGAAGTTTTGGTTTTATTAGAGCTATGGTTTTATCATATTTTAGATTTTTAAAAATTGCAAAATGGGTAGAATATGATTTATCAAAATCAAAAAATAAAAAATAACTTGCAAAAAATAAAATAATATACTACAATATCCAAAAATTATATTATATATAACATGATTTTTAAATATATTAATATTTTTAGAAAATTAATAAGAATGTTTATATATTTAAAATATTTTCAAATTCTTGCTTTTGCAAGAATTTTTTTATTACCTTTTAAGCTCTTGTAATTTATACAAGAGCTTTTTTTATAAGGAGGGCAAATGAAATTTATTTTAGATGGAAAGGAGATTAAAAAATCAGATTTTCCGGAACTAAATTATGATGCTTTTAAGCCTGTAAATGATTTTAGAAAAAAAAGTGGTTTAAGTAAAATTATTTTTATGGGTGGTGCCTTACTAAAAAATGATTTAAGAAAAGATAGAAGTGTAGATGATTACGATTTAATGCTTGTTGGTGAAGAAGAAAGGCAAAATTTTAATAATATAAAAAAACATTTAAAAAACACAAAATATAAAGTTGTTGGAGGACATGGAGAAACAAAAAGTAATTTAGCAATGACTCAATATAAAAAAGGTGATAAAATTTTTGAGTTATGTTTGAAAAAAGATTATTGCAAAACACGACCATTTGGTACATTTGAAATTGATAATTTTTATGCTACAATTAATAAAGATGGTAATGTAGAAATCAATGATAATGAAACAATTAAGGCTTTGAGAACAAAAGTTACACAATTTAAAGAAGATACAAAAGATTATTATAGAGTTGTTAGTAGAATGCTGGTACATGTATCAAAATATGGCTTTAAAGATTTTGTATTTAAGGATGGACAACATTTTGTAATAGAAGATAATATGACAGAAGAAAGGCATAAAAAAAATATTGATGCCTTAAAAGTTTTTGTGGATAGAAAAGAAAGATCAAAAGCCGAATTTTTAGCTAAATTTTTACTTATGGTATCTAGATGTGATAATATTAAAAATTTTGTTGAGACAACTAATAAAAGTAAAATAGTTGAAAGAGTTTTCCCAGAAGTTTCAAGAGTTTTGAATGATAAAAATTTTTTAAAATTCTTAGAAATTGAGAGTAAAAGGCCATATAATAAAAGACAAATTAATAGTAATTTAGATATTTTTAATAAATTATATCAATATTGTCATAATGAGAATAAAACAAAATTTATTCAAGAATGCAAAATCTTAGAAAAAGCAAGAAGTACAAAAAAATCTAAAATACTTGAAAAATTAAAAAGTTTAGAAAATAATTCAAATAATTTATTAATAAAATAAAAGCATATGAAAATTACAATTTTAGGCTCTGGTGGAGCATATGGAACACCAAAAGCTTTGAATAGACATGGAGAAATTGATATAAATAATAAAAAGAATTTTAGAACCAGAAGTAGTCTATTTATTGAAGAAAATAATTCTTCTTTTTTAATTGATTGTGGGCCAGATATTAGAATGCAAACCTTGCTAAATAATATTAAAGATATTGATAGTATTTTTATTTCCCATGATCATGCAGATCATATTATTGGTATTTGGGAATTAACAGATATTGCTAGTAAATTTAAAAAAGAAATAAAAATATATAGTGAAGAAAATGTTTTGAATATTATAAAATCAAGATTTCCATTTATTTTTCAAGAAGGTTTTCATGAAATAGGAGAAGGAAGAATTACATTAAATAAGTTTGAACCATATAAAAAATTTAAGTTAGAGCCTACAAATTTTGAATTATTGCCATTAACTTTTATTCATAAAAAAATTAATTCATATGGTTTTAAATATAAAAATTTTGTTTTTACACCAGATGTTAGCGAAATACCGGAAGAAACAGAAAAATACTTATATGATTTAGATTTGTGGATTGTTGAAAATAATAATTTAATACCAAAACTTAATGGACATAGCCATATTGAACTAAATTTAGAAAGAATTAAAAAATACAAACCTAAACAAGTTATTCTAAATCATTTATCCGAAAATATAGATTATGATAGTGTATCAAAAATGCTTCCTGATAATGTAAAATTAGCATATGATGGAATGATTATAGAAATATAGCTAGAAAATATTTGAAATATTGATTTTTTAAAAAAGAATAATATTATCTTGATATTAATAAATATTGAAAACAAAAATGAAACAAGAGTTAGTTGATAGATTGATTCCAGATGAAACACCTTCAATTGAAGAAATTGAAAAAATGTATCCTAAAAGGCCAGAAGGTCAAGTTATAACTAGAATTGCACCTAGCCCAACGGGTTTTATGCATATTGGAACAGTATGGACTGCTATGACTGATGAAAGAATTGCACACAAAGACAATGGTATATTTATTTTAAGAATTGAAGATACAGATCAAAAAAGAGAAGTTGAAGGAGCACTTGATGCTATTTTAAAAACTCTTGATTATTGCGGGCTTGAAACTGACGAAGGTTTAAGACTTGATGGAAAAGAATATGGAAATTATGGCCCATATACTCAAAGCAAAAGAGAAAAAATTTATAAAGCTTATGTAAAAGAATTGCTAAAAAGAGATCTTGCATACCCTAGCTTTATGACAAAAGAAGAATTAGATAAAATGCGAGAAGAACAAACTAAACTAAAAATTAGAACAGGTTTGTATGGTTTATGGGCAAGAGAAAGAAATTTAACAGAAGAACAAATTGAAGATTATTTAGATGCTGGCAAGCCTTATGTTATATATTTTAAATCAAATGGTAATTTCACAAATAGAATAGTTTTTGAAGATGCTATTAAAGGTAAAAGAATGTTGCCAGAAAATGATTTAGATATTGTTATTTTAAAATCTGATGGACTACCTACATATCATTTTGCACATTTAATTGACGATCATTTAATGGGTACTACTCACGTAGTTAGAACTGATGAATGGTTTATTTCAACTCCATTACATATTCAATTATTTCAATCTATGGGTTGGAAAGTTCCTATTTATATTCAACCAGCACCAATTCAAAAATTAGATAATGGAGCAAAAAGAAAATTAAGTAAAAGAAAAGATCCAGAAGCAAACTTCCAATATTTTGTTGAAAAAGGTTATCCTAAGGAAGTTATTTTAGACTATTTAATGAATCTTGCTAATTCTAATTACGAAGATTGGAAAAAAGAAAATCCTAAATCAACTTTTAAAGATTTTCCATTTGAAATTAAAAAGTTAGGTGTTAGTGGAGCTTTATTTGATTTTAAGAAATTAGATAGTATTTGCAAAGACTTCATGGCTACTTTAACAGCAGAAGAAATTTATAATAGATTATTGACTTGGGCTTTATCTTTCAATAAAGATTTAGCAAATAAAATGCAGAATCAAAAAGATTATTTTATCAAAATTTTTGAAATTGAAAGAAAAGACTGTGATAGAGTTAGAAAAGATTTTTCAACATTATCTACAATTTATAATGAAATTGCTTATTTCTTTGATTTTAATTATACACTTGAAGATTTTAAAAATGATATGCCTAATTTAGACATAGCAGAAGCACAAAAAATAGTTAAAGAATACATAGATAATTATGACAACTTAATGCAAAATCATACTGATTGGTTTAATAATATAAAAATTATGGCAGAAAAACATAATTATTGTATTAACAACAAAGAATTTAATGCTGAAATTCACAAAGGAAAAGTTAGTGATTTTGTAGCAATTTTTAGATATTTAATCACAGGCAGAAAAAATAGTCCTGACTTATTTTCTGTTATGAAAGTTTTAGGAAAAGATGAGAGTATTAAAAGATTATCTTTAATTCTTAATTAATAGTTATGCAAGAATTAGAAAAGGAAATTTTAGCAATTTCTAATGAAGAAAAGGCAAAAGTTTTAAGTAAATATTTTAAAACTGGTGTTGGTGAATATGGAGAAGGCGATATATTTTTAGGTATCACTGTCCCACAAATTAGAAAATTGGCAAAAAAATATAATTATTTTTCTTTAAAAGAAATTGAGGAATTATTGCACTCAAAATTTCATGAAAAAAGAGAATTAGCTTTATTTATTTTAATTGAATTATTTAATAAACAATGTTCAAACAAAAAAGATATAATTAATTTTTATTTAAGTAATACTCAATATATAAATAATTGGGACTTGGTTGATTTATCTTGCTATAAAATCTTAGGTAATTATATTCTTAATTATAATAATCTTGATTATGAAATATTATTAAATTTATCTAATTCTAAATCATTATGGGAAAGACGAATCTCAATAGTTTCAACTATGATTTTTGTAAGAAATAATATATATGAACCTACATTAAAAATTGCAAAAAAATTATTATTAAATGAAAATGATTTAATTAATAAAGCTGTTGGTTGGTTATTAAGAGAAGTTGGCAAAAAAGACAAAAATTTATTAAAAAAATTTCTTAAAGAAAATATAAAAGATATTTCAAAAACTACATTAAATTATTCAATGGAAAAATTTTCAAAAGAAGAAAAGGAAGAAATAAAAAGGCAAAGATAAAAACCTTTGCCTCAATATAAAATAATTCAAAATTAGTATTACCAGCTGTAATGTGAGAAAGCTTTGTTTGCTTCTGCCATTTTGAATACTTCTTCTTTCTTTTTGTAAGCCCAACCTGTGTTGTTTAATACATCATTTAAAGCTTTGTAAATCTTTTCTGCTAAGCTTTTTCCAGATTGTTTTCTAACTGATGTTGTGAGCCATTTTAAAGCTAATGCAACGCCTCTTCTTTCTTTAACTTCTGTTGGTATTTGATATGTAGAACCACCAATTCTTCTAGCTCTAACTTCAACAGTTGGAGTTAATTTTTCAATAACTTCGTTGAATACTTCTAATGGATCTTTTTTCATTTTTTCTTGTACCATATCAAAAGCTCCATAAACAGCTTTTTCAATAATAGCTTTCTTTCCGTCAAGCATAATTGAGTTGATTAATCTAGTAACCATAACACTATTATATTTTGCATCAGGAATTATTTCTCTAACCGGAGATCTTCTTCTTCTCATTTTTTATCCTCAAATTATTTATTATTTAGCTTTTTTAGTACCATATTTAGATCTTCTAACTTTTCTGTCTTTAATACCTTGTGTATCTAAAACACCTCTAATGATGTGGTATCTAACACCTGGCAAGTCAGGAACCCTTCCACCTCTTAACATAACAACACTGTGTTCTTGTAAGTTATGACCTTCACCAGGAATATAAGCAATAACTTCAAAGCCATTTGTAAGTTTAACTCTGGCAACTTTTCTCAAAGCTGAGTTAGGTTTTTTAGGGGTTGTGGTGTAAACTCTGACACAAACACCTCTAACTTGAGGACAGCCCTTCATAGCTGGGGCTTTACTCTTTACTTTTTTATCTGTTCTTGGTTTTCTAACCAATTGATTAATTGTTGACATTTCTTTTTTCCTTTACTGATTAAATATCAAATTATTAATAAAAATTAAAGATTTCGCAACTCATCTTTAATCAGCACATAATAAGCTCGGACATACATTTTTTAGCACTTTATAAATAAAAGTCAAGTTTTTTATATGCAATTTATGATTTTTTATTATAATTTTATGAAAAAGTTTGTAGTAAAATAAACAAAAAAATAGACATTTAAAAATAAAAATATATATTTGTATTGATTAAAAATATAATTTTTAAATGAAAAAGCTAATTTTAATTGATGGTTATAGTTTTTTATTTAGAGCATTTTTTGCTATTAGAAATTTAACTAGAAAGGATGGTACACCTGTTGGTGGGTTGTATGGTTTTAGCAGAATGCTAATTAAAATTATTACAGAAATAGAATATACACATATAGCAGTTGTCTTTGATTCTGGTGAAAAAACTTTTAGAAATGAAATATATAGCGAATATAAAGCTACAAGACCACCATGTCCCCCTGAATTATTGCCACAATTTCCATTAGTTAGAGACTTGGTAAAAGTTTTAAATATTGTATCATTAGAAAAGGTTGGTTATGAAGCTGATGATATTATTGCAACATATACAAAAAAAGCTGAAAAAGAAGATTTTGATGTAGTTATAGTATCTTCGGATAAAGATTTAATGCAATTGGTTGATGATAAGGTTTTAATGTTTGATGGACTTAAAAATGAATTTATAGATACTGAAAAAGTAAAAGAAAAATGGGGTGTAGAACCTAAAAAAGTTTTAGATGTTTTAACACTTATGGGGGATGCTTCTGATAATGTGCCTGGTGTAGCTGGTATTGGACAAAAAACAGCAATAGAATTGGTAAATCAATATGGTGATGTTGAAAATCTAATGAAACATTTAGACGAAATTAAACAAAACAAAAGAAGAGAAACTTTAAAGAATAGTATTAATGAAATTAAATTATCTAAAAAACTTATCACACTTGATGAAAATGTTGAGATGAATTATACATTGGATGATTTAAAATTTAAGCAATATGACTATAAAAAATTTTTAGATTTTTTGACACAACAAGAATTTTATTCAATGGTTAGGGGTTTAAAACAAGCTTTCGCAACTGTTGAACCTTCAATTAATGATAATGAAAATATTGTTATTGCCAATGATTTATTTGCTTTTAATAATCAAAATACAAAAGAAGATAATAAAAATGTTAGTAATGTAAAAATAAAAAATATTGAAGAGTTAAAATCTATTATAAAAAATAATAAAAATATTGAAAAATTTTATTTTAATATTTTTACTGAAAAAGATAATTTTTTATCATTCACTTTTAAATTTGATAAAGATTGTTCTTACTATATAAAAATTTCTAATACACAAAATGATTTATTTACAACAAATAAAGAAGAATTAATTTTTAAAGATATTGTTGAAAGTTTTAAAGATATTTTTGAAAATTCATCAATTCTTAAAATTAGTTATGATGTAAAAAAACAAATAAAAATTTTATATCAATATGGTATTTCAATAGAAAATTTTGAAGATATTGATGTAATGAATTATATTTTGAATAATGGTTTATATTCTAATACTCTGTCATCAATATGTAAACATAATTTAGATGATAATTTTGATAATCAAGAAAATAAATTAAGTTTTGATGATAAAATTGATATAATATCTAAAATTGAAAGAGAAAATAAAATAGATAACTTAAATGATAATCTTGAAGAATTATCTTATTTTATTGTTGATAGTTTTTATATTCTTTATAATAAATTTAAGCAAGAATTAGGCAATGATGAAGAATTAAATAATATTTATAATAGAATTGAAAAGCCTATGACTTTAATTCTTGCAAAAATGGAAATTACAGGAATAAAAGTTGATATAAAGAGATTGTATGAATTATCAAATGAATTTCAAACATATATAGATAAATTATCAAAAGAAATTTATGAAATTGCTGGTGAAGAATTTAATATTGCTTCTCCTAAACAATTATCAAATATTTTATTTGATAAGTTGCAATTAAATCATGGTAAAAAATCATCAAAAACAGGACATTTTTCAACTGGTATTGAAGTACTAGAAGAACTAGCAGGTCAAGGTAGTGAAATTTGTCAAAAAATATTATCTTGGAGACATTATAGCAAATTAAAAAATACTTATACAGATGTTTTACCTAAAATGATTGATAAAAATGGCAGAATACATACAACTTATTCAAACACTTTTGTTATTACAGGAAGATTAAGCTCATCTAATCCTAATTTACAAAATATTCCTATAAAAACTGATGATGGTTCTAAAATTAGATCTGCATTTGTAGCAAAAGAAGGTTGTAAATTAATTTCTGCTGATTACAAACAAGCAGAATTACGAATAATAGCCAACCTACATAATGTTGAAAAATTAAAAGAATTCTTTTTGGCTGGAAAAGATATTCATACAACTACTGCAAGTAATGTTTTCAAGGTTGATGAGAAAGAAGTATCTTCAAGTATGAGATCAATAGCAAAAGCTATTAATTTTAGTATTATTTATGGAACAAGTGCATATGGACTAGCTAAAAGGACTAATTCAAGTAATGATGATGCAAAGAAATATTTATATAATTATTTTCAAACATATCCAGAAATTAAAAATTATATTGAATATATGAAAGGTTATGTTAAGCAACATAATTATGTAAAAACATTATTTGGTAGAAAGATTAATATAGATGTTGCTTCGGCAAGGCCAATTATGAGAGGAAATTTAGAAAGATTGGCAATTAATGCACCTATTCAAGGAACGGCAGCTGATATTATTAAAAAAGCAATGATTGATCTAGATGAAAAATTAAAAAATTATAGATCTAAAATGATTTTGCAAATACATGATGAATTGGTGTTGGAGTGTCCCGAAAATGAGGTTGAAGAAGTATCTAAAATATTAAAAGAATCTATGGAAAATGTAATTGATTGGGAAGTAAAAATGGAAGTTGATGTTGAGAGCGGAAATAATTTAGAGGAAGTTTAGAATATGCTTTATGAAATTAGAGATTATTTATTTTTAAGAAAAATAACAAGGAGATTTAAAAAACCTTTAAGAAAAGTGTATCCTAGAAAACTAGTAAAATATAATTTAAGAATGGTTAGGGTTATTTATCAAAATATTGCAAAAAGATATGGTGTATCTGTTAGACAAATATATGACTACTTGCCACTTGATGTCAAAATAGATTATGATATGGAAATGGCTTATGGATTATGCGAAGCTAGAACTGATACTATAAAAAAATTATTTCACAAACCAATAAAACTTTATCATTCAACAATATATTTGAATGGACAAGACACAACAACTACAACTTTTATTCATGAATTTGGTCATTATTTAAGGTATTTAATTGCTTATATAGCTATGTTTGCCAGAAATAAAAAAGCTTTTAAAGATTTTATTAGAGTTGTTGATATAGTTAGAAGTAGAAGTGATGCCTATACAAAAAGATATGATCATTTTTTTACTAGGGGGACTTTTACAGAAGATGAAGAAGAAAATTTTGCAAAAAGTTGGGAATTATATTTAAGAAATGGGGTTTCACCAATTAAAAAACATCAAAAATTATTTGATGATTTTAGAAAATATATTTTTGATGATATGTATAAAAGAAATGAAAGAAGAAAATATGAATATTATAGAGATTTAGAGGTTCAACTTACACCAGAAAGAAAAAAATTTTTTGATGAATTATTGGTTGGAAAAAGAATGAAAGAGGAACCTTTATTTTTAAAAATTTTAGAAATTTATATTGGTTTAGCTATTTTATTTATCATTTATAAATTAATTATCATTTACTTTTAAAATTTTTGTTTTATTATTCATTTATCTAATAAAGATGGTTAAGGATGTCCAAAAAAATAGTAGTTGCAAAAATTTTGACTTCTCATGGGGTAAAAGGTTTTGTTAAGCTAGAAAGCTATATGGAAAAACCTAAGGATATCTTTAATTATTGTAATGATTTATTTGATAAAAATAATAAACAATTTAAAATAAAATTTATTGGTACATTAAAACCTAATATTTTTATTACACAAATTGAAGGTATAAATTCTCCTGAATCTGCAAAAAGTTGGAGAAATACAGAATTGTACTTAGATATTAATTTACTTCCAGAAACTGATGACGAGTTTTATTGTGAAGAATTAATGGGCTTAAAAGCTAAAAGTACTGATAATAAATTTTTAGGTGAAATTGTTGGTATTGATGATTATGGGGCGGGGGTAGTTGTTGAAATAAAGTGGCAAAATGAAAAAATGCCAGAAGTATTACCTTTTATTGAGGAATATTTTAAGGAAATAAACATTGAAGAAGGCTATATTGTTGTAGAAAGGCCAGAATATATTTAACACAGAGGTAAAGATGTCAGAAATGGAAAATAATAATTATGGAATTACCAAGAGCTTGGTAGAAAGATTTAAAAATGCTCTTGATATGAACTTAAAAACACAAATTAAAAAAGTTTTTAGTAGTTTACACCCTGCCGATCAAGCAGAATTGTTATGTAATCTTACAAAAGATGAAAGAAGAAAAATAATAGAAATATTAAAAAATAATATTGACCCTGAATTATTAGTTGAATTAAATAGAGATATTAGAGTTGAAATTGCTAGTTATTTAAGCAAAAATACACTTGCTAATTTAGTATCAAAACTTGATACAGATGATGCTGTTGATATTTTAGAAGATTTTAAAGACGAACTTACACAAGATACTATTGATTCTATTAAATCAAATGAAAAAAGAGAAGATATTGAAGAAGCTTTATCATACCCAGAAGATAGTGTTGGAAGAATTATGGATCAAAATAAGTTTGTTGCTATTCCAAAAGACTGGGAAATTGTTGAAGTTATTAAATATCTTAGAAAAAATAAAAATGTTCCACAAGAATTTTCAAATATTGTGGTTGTTGATGAATATTTTAGACCTGTATCTACTGCTTCTATTGGCAGTGTATTAAAAGCTGACAGCAAAACTCTTGTTTCTGATGTTATGAGAGATCCGGAAGATTTAAAAATTATAAATGCTGATATGGATCAATCGGAAGCAGCAAACCTATTTATTAAATATGACTTAAAATATATACCAGTTGTAAATCATGCAGGTATTCTAGTTGGTGTTCTTAATTCTAATGATATTATGCATGTTATTAATGAAGAAACCAGAGAAGATATGATGTTAATGGCTAAGGTCAATGCTGATGATACAATACATGCAAATGTATTGGATTCTGTAAAAAGAAGATTGCCTTGGCTTGTTGGAACCATTTTAACAGCTAGTGCTAGTACATTAGTTATTAATCATTTTTCTGCAACAATTCAACAATTTGTTATTTTATCAGCCATTATGCCATTAATTGCTAATTTATCTGGTGTTTCTGGTACTCAAACATTAACTATTTTAGTTAGAAATATAGCAAATAATGAGACAACAAAAACTGGTGTTTTTAAAGTAATTGCAAAAGAAACTTTTGTAGGTTTTATTGATGGTGTTTTGTTGTCTTTAATAGCATCATTAGCATTATATTTATGGAAAGGCGATTTAAGACTTACTATTATATTTGCAAGTACAATTATTGCTTTACAAACTATGTCTTGCTTTATAGGAAGTGTTGTTCCATTGATTATTAATAAAATGAAGTTAGATCCAGCAGTTGGCTCTGGAACATTTATCACAGCTACACTTGATATGTTATCATCATTATTACTATTAGGTATGGCTACAACTTTTTTGGTTGAATAATAAAAAACTATTTAGTTGTTTTTGTTTCTTCTTCATAAACAATATATTCGCAATCTACAACCTTTATGTCATACATAGGGTGTTCTAATGTTGAAATACTTGGTGAAGAAGAAAACATCCAACCATAAAATATTTCTTCTTGTTCTTTATTTAATTTATTTTCAACAACTTTTAATAAAGCTTTATTTTCTACAACTTCTGTTGGAGCAGAAGCCCAACAATATAATGGTGTAATAATTAATCTTTCAAACTCTTTCGATTCACCAATTCTTATTTTATATTCATAATTTTTACCTGTAATTTTATTCAAAGCTTGAATAGTTATTGTGTTTGTTTTATTTATATCTTTTGTATCTTTGATTTTTGTTTCATCTATTATTTCTTGTAATTTTTCTTCCATTTTTTGAGTATCAATATTTGTTGATACTTCATTTGTATTATTATTTGTTGTAGTATTTTCATTATTTGCAACTTCTGCATATAGAACATTACAAGATAATACTAATATATAAATTATATAAACTATTTTTATTTTATTAATTACTTTCATTTTTCTTTTCCGCATTAAAAATAAATCTTGAAATTAAATCCTCTAAATCCATTGAAGATTCTGTAAAGTCAGCTTTATCTCCATTTTTAAAATATTCTTCTTCTGCCCCAATTTTGATATTAATAAATTTGCTACCGATCAAACCACTTGTAGAAATTTTAAAAATACTATCTAATGGAACATTAAAATTTTCTGGCAATTTAAGTGTTAATTCAGCTTTATAATTATCATTCAATTTTATGTTGGCAACTGAACCAACTTTAACTCCGGCAACTTTAATGTCGCTACCAATATTAATACCATCAGCATTATCAAAAACAGCTAAAATATTATAACCTTTTGATATATTTTGTTTATTAGAGGTAATTTTAGATGCAAAAGATAAAAATAATATTGCAATTATTACAACTAATGCACCTATTAAAGTTTCAAAAGTATTATTTTTCATTAATTATTTCCACTTATTTTTTATTACTTATTAGATTTTAAACTATATTCTTTAATTTTTCCACTTTTATTTTTAACTAAACTTTTAGTTTTTTTATTATTTTCTTGTTGTTTTAAATTTTTATTTGTAATAACCTTAATATTTTTTATATTTAAATATTTTACTTTTGGTTTGCTTTCTTCTACTTTTTTATTTTCTTCTTGATTATCTGTATTTGCTTTCTCTGTGTCTATTTCATTTTGTTTAGTACTACCTGTAAAAATATATTTATTTTTTACATTTTTACTCTTTTTTGACTTTTTATTCTTTTTTTCTTCTATTTGATTATCTTGTGTTTTATTATTATTTGATTTTGATATAACATTTTTATTAGATTTATTAATAAATAAGGTACTTTCATCTTTTCCAGTATATGAAGATTTAATTGTTGTTGTAGCTATTTTATGATTATTTAAATTTAATACTATCATAGCAGGAGTTGCATTTTTTGATAAATCTAATTCTTCTATATCTAATGCATAAATTGTAATTACATAATTATATTTTTCATTAAATGGGGGACAAACTCCACCATAATCCCTTTCGCCATAATCATTAAGTCCTTGAATGGTACCTTTTGGTAATAATTTTTTATTATTATTTGCCCCACTCTCTATTAAATTAATATTTGCTGGTATATTATAAATAATCCAATGCCACCAACCACTATTATTATTAGTATCATCTGTATACATAGTTATAGCGAAACTTTTTGTATTATCTGGGGCATTCTTCCATACAATTTTTGGTGAAAGATTATTTCCTTGGCAACCATATTTATCATAAACTTGATTATTTCTAATTTCCCTTGTTTCATAGATATCAGGACTATATGCTAAAAATTTTTGATTTTTTGTATTTCCAGTTCTTTTTATAAAAGCTTTATCTATTTCTGTTTTAGCCTGTAAATTACTGTATAATAATAAAAAGAAAACTATAAATAATATTTTTTTCATAAACAATTTCAATGTTCCTAAATGGTGTCCTCAGCGGGAATTGAACCCACATCTATCGCTTAGGAGGCGATTGCTCTATCCATTTGAGCTATGAGGACTTATTTAATTAATACCTTTTAATAATTCTTCATTAATAACTATTTTGTTTGAATTTAATAAATATTTTTCAAACATACTTAATACAGAACCATTATATGAAGATGTAATTGAGTTAGCAATAGCAGATAAAGGTATAAACTTGCCATTATCATTTTCAGAAATCTGTTTTATTTCTTTTAAATAACCAATTGTATATACTTTATTTGTTGAGTCATACATAGGTTCTGTAAATGTATTAATTTCTTTTAATGAATATAAATTATTAACAAAATCCAAAGGATAATATAGATTATTTCTATAAATTATTTGATTTTGATGTACTGTCAGACCTTTTTTCTCTGCAATGTCTAATATATTATTAGAACTTTGCATCTCTTTAATATATTCATTTAATATATTTATATCATTTGTTTTTTTATTTTGAATTTTAATAGAATTAATTATTTGATTTTTTGTTTCATCCATTGTCAAGAATTTAGAAGGTATAATTTCTTCCATATAATAAACTTTATATTTACTATCATCTTTATATATTAAATCAGAAAATGTACCAGGTGTATATTCCAACACTTCTTTACTTAAATCATCTGGAAGATTAATTGATGATTGTGTATAAATAATTGTTTCTTTTTTGATATTGAATTTATGTGCAATTTCATCTAAATTTTTAGCTGATAAAATTAAGTCTTCTAATTCTGATAATTTATTTTTTGCAGTGTCATTATTATATTTGCTTAAATCTAATTCAATATATGAAATTATCTTTTGTTCTGGAACAAAAAATTGTGTTTTATTTGTTTCATAATATTCTGTAATCTCTTTATTTGTTGGCTCTTTTTCTTCATAAGAAAATTTATTAGGAATTATTGTAAAAACATCTGCTACTATGTATTTATTCATATTATTTGATAATAAATTATTTATATAATTATTGTTAATATTATCTACATTTAATATATTAAATAATGCATTTTTGCTATTATATGAAGATAAATATTGTATATATTCTTTTTCTGTCAAACCACTCATAGCAAGTTTACTTTTAAAAATAGCTAAACTAAAATTTCCATTATCATCTTTAAATGTTGATTCATTATAAATATCATTCATCACAGCTTCTGTTGTTTCATTTAAACTTAAATCTTGAATTTCTTGATTAATTAATTGTTCTAATATAAAAGTTTGTAAAGTATTTAATTTAAATGTTTCTGAATTTAAATAATCAATTTGAGCAGTTGTTAAATCAGAATTATATAATTGAGATCTTGAATTATTTAAAAAATTAATAAAAGCATTTACATTAATATTTGTTTTATTGATTTTTGCAATATTTATTTGTCCCATACCACCAGTAAAACCAATAATACCAGCTAATGCAAAACTAAATGCTAAAAGAGCAAGCAAGCCTTTTACAAATAAACTTTTATATTTACTATTCATTGTCAAAAACATATTTATTATAAAGAGATAATACTTTTAAAAAAATTATTTGCAATATTTTTTATGTTGAAAAATTAATTTTGTTGATTATCATTGTGTTTATAAGATTTTTATGAAAAATATGGAAGAAAATAACAAACAAAAAATGCTAACTGTTGCATTAGCTGGTGCTCCTAATGCTGGTAAATCTACTTTAACTAATTATCTTGTTGGTGAAAAAGTATCCATAATTTCACCAAAAGTTCAAACAACAAGAGATTTAATTAGAGGTATTTTTGTAGAAGGAAATACTCAAATAGTTTTACTTGATACACCGGGTGTTTTTATACCACAAAAAGCTAGATTATTAGAAAGAAAAATTGTAAAAACAGCTTGGAGTGGCATTAGAGATGCTGATTTAACTTGCTTATTAATTGATTCTACCGAAAAATTTAGTACAAAAAATAAAATTATTATTGATGAATTTAAGAAAAAAGACATTAATAATATTTTAGTTTTAAATAAAATTGATTTAGTAAAAAAAACAAAGTTATTAGAACTTACAAAACAAATTACTGATTATTGCCCTGATTTTAAAGAAGTTTTTATGATTTCTGCTGAAACAGGTGAAGGAGTTGATAAACTTAAAGATTATTTATTAAAACAAGCAAAAGAAGAAGAATGGCTATTCAAAGATGACGAATTGACAGATGCTCCTTTAAAATTTTTAGCTTCTGAAATCACAAGAGAAAAACTATTTTTAAAACTAAATCAAGAATTACCCTATTCTGTTGATGTTGAAACTGAAAATTGGCAAGAGTTTGACAATGGAGATATAAAAATTCAACAAATAATTTATGTATTAAAAGAAAACCAAAAATCTATTATTTTAGGAAAAAGAGGAAAACTCATTAAAGAAATTGGTATGGAAGCCAGAGAGGAATTGCAAAAATTTTTAAATAGAAAAGTGCATTTATTTTTATTTGTAAAACTTAAAGAGAATTGGATTGAAGAAAAATTTAGGGAATAATATGAAAAAACTAATATTTTTATTTATTTTGTTTTTATCAACTACTGCATTAAAACCAGTACCTTATGAATATTTTACTAAAAAAATTGATAATGAAAATTATATTTTTGCAGTACCTAAGGGCTTTTGTGAATATGAAAGTCCAACAAAAGAAATTTTTGAGTTTGTAAAATGTTATGAAATAGAATTAAAAAAAGAAGGAGAAATTAGTTTTTTTAGTGAAATAATTTTAATTGGTTATGAAAAAGATGATGTAAAAGTTCAAAATATAACAGATAAACTTTTAGCGAAAACTCAAAAATATACTTATGATAATAAGTCGCAAGAAGAAAAAGATATATATTTAGCACATAAAAATTATAATCTAGAAAATAAACAAAAAGCATTTATTAAAGATAATAAATATATATTTTACAGAACTAGACTTGATGACAATGGAAATAAATACATTTCATATGAAAGTAATTTATTTTTAAATAAAAGATATTTTATGACTAATTGGACTCAATTTTTGACAAAAAGAGAAAAATTAATGAAAGAAAAAAAATTTCTCAAATTTCTTCAAGAAAATCAAAAAATAAATAATAATGATAATGATATAATTGTTGATTCAAAAGGAAAAGATATTAAAATTAGTATACCTAACTTTGATAATTATGGCAATTTTACAAATAAACTAATAGTTAATAATGCGGGTTTTGATGCAATTTTTGCTAATTTATTAGATAATGAAGAACAATATGGTATGAAAGTTATTAGAGTTTCTGTTGCTAATGGAAATATTGGTATTGATGATACATTTAAAGAAATCATTGAATATGATGGGCATATTGATTCTGAAAAAATTGCATATAAAGATGAAATTTTTATAAAAAATGTTGATGAAAATCACAATATAGTATATATGGCTGTTTTAAATCTTGATAATAATACATCTATATTAATCAGTATGGAAGCTTTACATATAGAAGAGGAAGAAATATTTAATGATTTATCTAAATATAAAAAACAATTATTAAAAGATAATAAGTAAATTATGTGGCAATAGCATGGAAGGTAATTTTAACAATCTTTTTAATTATAAAATCTTATTTTCAAAAAAAAGAAGAAAGACAATTGGTTTTAAAATCGTTGATAATACTTTTATTTTGACATCACCTAAAAATATATCACAAAAATTCTTAATGTCATTTATAGAGAAGAAAAAAGATTGGGTTGTTGAAAGATTGGAAAAGAGCAAAAATAGAAAATCTTTAATTAATCAAGATAGTATAATTTATTTAGGACAAGAAATTAAAATAAATATAATTGAAAGCCCTTTACTTATAAATGGTGGTTATTGTGAAATAGTAAATAATATTTTTTATATTACCATTTCAAAAAATTACACTAATGAAATGTTAACTAAAATAATTAAAGATTGGTATAAAAATCAATGTTTAAATTTAGTAAAAGAAAGAGTTGCATTATATGCAAAAAAATATAATCTAAATTATTCAAAAATAACAATTAAAGAACAAAAAACTGTATGGGGTACCTGTAATCAAAATAATGATTTAACATTTAATTTAAGAATTATGATGTTTAGACCTGAAATTATTGATTATTTAGTAGTACATGAGTTATCACATACAGTTCACAAAAATCATTCTGTAAAATATTGGCAATTTGTTGAATCAATATTACCCAATTACAAAGAATTAGAGAAAAATTTAAAGAATTATAAGTATTAATTATCAAAATTTACTTTTATATGAATAAAAAGTGTTGACAAATAAAAAATTTCATTTACAATTAAACATATATTTAAATATTTAATTGATTATGAAAAAAGTTTTTAAAATTACAGGTATTGATTGTGCTAATTGTGCTTTAAAAATGGAAGATAAAATAAAGCAATTAGAAAATGTTAATGATGTTTCTATTAATTTTTTAACTGAAAAATTTACACTTGATGCAAAAGATGAAGAGTTTTCTAATATTTTAGAAAAATCTAAAAATATTATTAAAAAAATTGAACCGGATGCTGAAATATTATAAAAACGAATAGGTATGTCTATGAATAAAAAATTAAAAAATCTATTAATGAAAATTACTATATCTTCAATAATTTTTATTATTGCAATATTATCACCAATTAATTTATATGCTAAATTATCGCTTTATATATTAAGTTATTTAATTGTTGGTTATGAAATTTTGGAAAAGTCTTTTAAAAATATTTTAAGTGGTGAAATATTTGACGAAAATTTTTTAATGGCACTTGCTAGTTTTGTTGCATTCTTTTTAGGAGAATATACAGAAGCTATTGCTATTATATTATTTTATCAAATAGGCGAGTTTTTTCAAAGTTATGCTGTAAATAATTCTAGAAAATCTATTTCTAAACTTGTCAATATTAAAGCTGATTATGCCAATATTGAAAAAAATGGAAAAATAGAAAAAGTAAATCCCGAAGAAATTAATATTAATGACATTATAATTATAAAACCCGGTGAAAGAGTGCCATTAGATGGTATAATTGTAGAAGGCCAATCAAATATTGATACATCAGCCTTAACCGGCGAATCTATGCCACAGTCAGTAGAAATTAAAGATGAAATATTAAGTGGCTGTATTAATTTATCAAATATATTAAAGGTAAAAGTTAGCAAAAAATATACAGAATCAACAGCATCTAAAATATTAGATTTAATAGAAAATGCTACAAATAAAAAAGCAAAAGTAGAACATTTTATTACTAAATTTGCTAAAATTTATACTCCAATAGTTGTTGGTTTGGCTGTATTAATTGCTACCCTACCGCCATTTATATTAAATGAAGAATTTTCAAAATGGATTTATAGATCAATGGTATTTTTAGTAGTATCTTGTCCTTGTGCATTGGTAATTTCTGTTCCTTTAAGCTTTTTTGCTGGAATTGGGTTAGCATCAAAATATGGTATTTTAGTAAAAGGTGGAAATTTTTTAGAATTATTATCAAAGGTTAAATATTTTGTTTTTGACAAAACTGGTACACTTACTAGTGGAAAGTTTGAAGTTAGTGAAATACATAATATAAATATTACAGAAGAAGAATTTTTAAAATATGCAAGTTATGCAGAATATTATTCTAATCACCCAATAGCTAAATCAATTAAAAATAAATACAATAAAAATATAGAATTAAATAAAATTAAAGATATTCAAGAAATTCAAGGAAATGGTATTAAAGCAAAAATTGATAATGATTTAATTTATATTGGTAATGAAAAAATAATGCAAAAATTTAATATAAATTTTGAAAGCATAAATAAAATTGGAACAATAGTTTATATGGCAATAAATAATAAATATGTAGGTTATTTAGTGATTGCCGATCAAATAAAATCTAATGCAAAAAAAGCCATTCAAGATTTGTATAATATTGGCATACAAAAAACTATTATGCTAACAGGTGATAAAAAATCTGTTGCGGAAAATGTTGCAACACAATTAAATCTTAGTGAATTTCATAGTGAATTGCTACCTGCTGATAAAATAGCAAAACTTGAAAGTATTATGGAAAATAATAAAAATATTAAAGTATCATTTGTTGGTGATGGTATAAATGATGCCCCGGCATTAGCAAGAGCTGATATTGGTATAGCCATGGGTAATATTGGTTCTGATGTAGCAATAGAATCTGCTGATATAGTTATAATTAATGATAACCTTGAAAGTCTAGCTAAATCAATAAAAATATCAAAACGAACTATTAATATTGCAAAAGAAAATATATACTTTTCTATTAGTATAAAAATTGCTGTTTTACTTTTAGGTACTATTGGTTATGCAAGTATATGGGAAGCTGTTTTTGCTGATGTAGGTGTATGTTTAATAGCTATCTTTAATTCTTTGAGAATTTTAGCTAAAAAAATATAATTACTATTTTTCATTCAATATAAAAAATGGTAAAATAGTAATTATAAAAACTATCATATAAAATATTTTTGAAAATAATGACAATTTGTCAAAATTATTAATATATAAAAAAATATAAATACCAAAAATCAATATTAGACTCAATATTATCAAAAATATAAGTATTTTTCTTAATAACATATTATATACAACTTTAAATTATTATTAATAATAAAAAACAATTTTAGTTTGTCAATAACTTATATATACTATAAATTGAAAATTTATTCAACTTCATCTTATTATATATAGTATATTGATTATATAATATATTCATATTTAAAATATTTATCATATATATCCTCAGATTGTGGTTCTGAACCCTAAGAACCGGAGGTTAACGATACTGCATAGAGACAGTCAGTGGTTTTTAAACCGGAGTTCTGGACATAGCCACACCCTCCGGTTGTTTTATTATAGGAATAATAAAACATATTATTATTTTTATCGGTTGCAAATATTATAATATTTAATTTCATAATATTTCCTAAAATATTTTAACCGCTCTATGACTGGTCGTTACACCACAAATAATTACGGGTTCACATAATAATTATTCAATTCAATAATTACATATTATTTTATAAAAGACAAGTAAATAATTTTTATTTTGTGGGTTGTTTTGTTTATAATAATTATATTGTTTGAGTGCATGATTGCCATACCGAGATTGCCACGGCTTTTTCAAAGCCTCGCAATGACGAGCTTTGTTTGACTGTTCCAGTGTCCCATAATGAGATTGCCACGAATTGCAAAAGCAACTCTCGCAATGACAGCTCCATAATTGCAATGACGATGGGGGGTACTGTCCCTTGTTTCCTTTGTCATTGCGAGTAAAAAAGCAATTCTTTACCACTATTCTTCGTCATTGCGAGCGAAGCGAAGCAATCCACAAACCACCAATGTTTTATTTATTCATTAATAAAACAAAGTAAACATTGTTTAAATCAAAGTTGCAAAATTATATTTTTAATTAATATTTTTAGATAAATTGTCTAATGTCGCATTTACAAAAGAAACAACTTTTGTATCAAAATATTCTGCTGAAATATCTACATATTCATTGATAATTACTTTTTTATCAGTGTCTGTATATTTAAATTCATATGTTGCAAGTCTTAATATAATCTTGATTAAATTGTCTATTATATTAAAAGTATATTTTCCAGTTAGGTTTGTATTTAAAATATTATCAATTGTTTCAATATGTTCTAATGTGCCATTTAATAGTTCATTTAAAAATTTTGTATTTACATTTTCCTTATATAATTCTGAATCTTCTTTGGAAAATTCTTCGGAAATATAATATTGTTCCATAAAAGAAGATAAATCAGCAATATTACCTTTTTCTTGTGTACCAAAAAAGTAAGAAAAAAGTATTTGAGTTGCAAAAAATCTAGAAAAAGATTTCTTATTAATATAATTTTTATTTTCCATTATTTTTTTCTTGTTTATTTATAATTTTATTTTATATTTAAAATAGAACTTTTTTATTAATATTTCAACATATTATGTTAAATAAATTTACATTATTTTTACTTTTATTTACAGTATGGTTTGCTTTGTCTTTTTTTTCTAATAATTTGTCTATACCTATAATAGTTTATGGAGCTATTGCAAGCATAATTATTGTTATGTTTATTTTTAAAACTGGTATAATGACAAATAGTACAGAATTTAAATTTTTACAATTTAACTTTTATGCTTATATTTTACAACAATTAAATAAAAATATTTCAAATGTATTTAAAATATGTATGCAATTTTTAAAATCTAATACAGAATTTACTTCTATAATAGATTATGTATTCCTGGATAAAGATTCTGATGCAGAATCTTCTTTTACATGCAATCTTTTAACATTATTACCTGGTACTATTGGTGTTTTAACAAAAAAAAGATATTTAATAGTTCATTCATTGGATAAAGAATATTTTTCATTAATTGAAATGTATAATATTACCAATGAAGTTGGTAGATTAGATGATGATAGTTTAGTTTAATAAATTTTTTACATATGGCTATAATAAGTATAATATTATTTTTAATTATTTCTATAATAAATATGATAGAACTAATTTATATTAGGGATTTCTATAATAAATCAACAACATTTTTTTATTTTGTAAATAATATAATTGCTTTCATGCTAATATATTTCTTATATTCAAATAAATTCTCTTTTATTATAGGCTTACTTTTCCCAATAATAATATTGAATATGGTTTTAATCTTATTATTTGTTAAAGGTAAATTAAATGGTATTAAAAAATGATAGTTGTTGAATGGATTTTATTTTTATTTGCTTGGTTATTTTTTGCTTTTGGTGCTTTTGTATTTATAGCATGTTTTGTTGGATTATTAAAAAATAATGATTTCTTTATTAGAATGCATGCTATAAAAATTTCAAACATATATGGTATATCTTTCATATTATTTGCAAATAGCTTATTAAGTAAAGATTTAATTATAGTTTTACAAATATTATTAGTTATACTTGTAAATATTTTAACTACAATAGTTATTACTCATGCAGTTTGTAGAACAGCTTTTATTGATGGTATAAAAAATACAGCCATTTCTAGAAGAAAATATGATGAATTAATGGAACAAGAGGTAATAAAAGAATTAGAACAATCTGGAGAAATTTAAAAGAAATTTCTAAAAAATATTTTAATTTTATTGCTTTTAATCAAGTCAGTATTAAGTATTCTTGACTGATCTTTTAAATTTCCCAATGTATATTTATTATCATTTCTAAAATTTTGAATATGAAATGTTTTATTATAATTTCTATTTTCTAGATCTAATATTATATTATTAATATCATCTTCATTTAATAAATCTGTATGTACTGTGGTTCTAATTTCCATATCAATATTTGATTGTATTAAAAAATTTAATGTTTCTTCAAAATCTTTAAATTTATCAATACCTGTAATAGAAATAAATTTTTCTTTTGGAGCTTTATAATCAAGAGCAACAAAATCAATTATTTTATCATTTACCAATCTTTTTACTAATTGTGTATTTGTGCCATTTGTATCAATCTTTATTAAAAAACCTAAATCTTTAATTTTTTTCGCAAAATCATAAACTTCATTAAATAAACAACATTCACCACCAGAAAGTACAACACCTTCAAGTAGTCCAACTCTTGATTTTAAGAAATCAAATACCTTATCTTCTGACATTTTAGGTAAATTACCTGTAATAAATTCCGGGTTGTGGCAATAAGGACATCTAAAATTACAACCAGCAAACCATATAATACAAGCAGTATGCCCCGGAAAATCTTGAAAAGTAAAACTAGTAATATCAACTATTGGTAAATTAGTCATTTTAATTAAGCACTATCCTTTTTTTCTTCGTCTTTATTCTTTCTAGGTATATAAGGCTCTTGTTTAGGAACTGTAATAGGTTTCATTAATCTACTTGTAAATAATTTGTCTTTATAATAGAATATTTTTTTACATCTAATTGGTGGGTTAGCCTCAATTAATATAATTTGTTCGTCTTTTGGTAAACCAATAACTTCTTGTGGTAATAATAATTCTCTACCAGATTTAGATGTTGACACTGTTCTAGAACCAGGGTTTAAATCTAAATATTTAGGTCTAGAACCTTCATTTTGACTAACCATAGTCTTTTTACCTAATAAATCAGAAATATATCTTGCTGTATCAACATTGTTAGCAGCATATGTGATTCTGTATGTGCAGTTAGATAAAAATGAGTTCATACCAGAAGCTTCATATATAGATTTTAATTGTTCGGTATCTTGTGTAATTAAGAATAACTTAACCCAATATCCCCTGTAATAAGCGATACCAGCTTTAATCTCATCCATTTTTCCCAGTGTAGGAAACTCATCAAGCAACATCATCACTCTATGTTTTTCAGTCTTTTTATCAGGCATTTTCTTTGTAAAAATACCAGCACATTGTTGATAAAATATTTGAAGTAAAGGTTGCAACCTCATAACATTACTTGGTGAAATACCAACAAATAATGAAGTAGCTATTTTTCTAAATTTTCCAATGTTAAAATCACTTTTCATTGTAGCAGCATCAACCAATGGGTTAGCCCATAAGTCCATAGAGGAAGCAGCTGTTGATGTAACAGAGCCCCTTTCTTTATCAGGCTTTTGTAAATAAGCAGCTAAGTTCATATAACCAGTCGGGTGTATAAATTCACCCCTTGTGTCTAAAAGAACAGCAATATTATATGATACATCATCACTTCTTAAAGTTCTTAAAACTTCACCCATAGAAATTGGTCTATCATCACAAGCTAATAAAGCTAACATAATACCAGTTGCAAGAGCCCTACCTTCATTTGTCCAAAACTCTTCTTTTGGTAATAAAAATTTTGTAATTTTCATCACATCATCCACTTGTTTACCATAGTCCCTAGCAATAAAGTCCATAGGATTATAACAATGTGTATAACCATCTTGATCGGCTGGATTCCACAAATAACATTTTTGATGCATTTTAGCAGTTCTATAACCACTAGTAATTTCAAAGTTTTCTAGCTTAACATCGTGAACGATAACAGAATCATCCCAGAATAATAAGTTAGGCAACACAAAACCCACACCTTTACCAGAACCAGTAGGCGCAAATAATAAAGCATGTTGACAATTTGTTTTATCTACAACTAATAATTTTCCTTTATACATACCCATAGTCATTCCAGAACCATTATGGAATAAACCAGCTTTTTTGATTTCAGCAGGTGTAGCCCAATGAGCTTCACCATATTGAGATTCTTGAACTTTAAATGGCTTCCAATCTAATATTGGTTCTCTATATTTATAGGCAAAGAATAATAATACAGATAAAGGGCCCAATGATGATACAATTAATTTTACAGTAAAATAATTTGAACCAGTTAAACCAATTGATTTAAAGTTCATAGCTATTATGTTCCAAGATTTTATAAATAAATCTAAAAAATATAATATTTGATTTTCAGGCCTTAATGTAAAAATTTTGAACAAACCAACTTTTCCATAAATTAAATATGCAAAAATAACACCAGATACATATAAACAAGCTATTAATATACAAATAGCTATTGCTGACAATAGGAAAAAATTTCTAAAAGCTGCAATTTGTTCGTCTTGAGATTTTGCCATTGTTTTATTCTTTATTAAAAATATTATAAAACTTCACTAAAAAATATAATATTTTAAAAAAATTAATAATCAAGTTGTTTATACTTTTTTTTAATAAGTATTTATTTCTTGAAAAAATAATAATTAATTGCTACTTTTTGTATAGGCTTAATACATAATATATAATTAGTATATGAATAAAATAATTTTAACAAAAGAAATTCAAGAATTAGAAAAAAAATCAAAATTTTCTACTATTGAACTTATAGAAAATGTTGGTAAAAGTGTTTTTAATATAATCAAAAAAAATTATAAAAAAACAAAAGTTATAGTTGTATGTGGACCAGGTAAAAATGGAGCTGATGGATATGCTGTTGCTAAACAATTATTAAATGCAAATTGGGATGTTAGTGTAATTCTACAAGATATACCAACAAATAACGATGCAAAAGAGATGTATGACAGTTGGAATAGAATTGGTGGTAAATCAATAAATTTTAAATATGTAGATAAAGATACATTTAATGGTTGTGATTTAATTATTGATGCAATTTTTGGTTCCGGTTTAAATAAAAAAATAACTGGCGAATATAAAAGAATTATTGAATTGATTAATTTTTTAAAAATATCAATCATATCAATAGATGTGCCAAGTGGTATTAAAGCAGATACCGGCGAAATATGTGGTATTGCAGTTAAAGCCACAGAAACTATTTCTTTTATTATGCCAAAAATTGCTCATGTTATTACACCATCCAATGAATATTGTGGAAAATTAACTATAATTAATATAGGTATTACAGATGAAGAAATTTCTAAAATTAATATTAGAAATTTCATAAATTCACCAGAAATATGGCAAAATAATTTACCAAAATTAGATATTAATGATAATAAATATACAAGAGGTGTAGTTTTAATAAATTCAGGTGAAATGTATGGGGCTACTATTTTAGCTTCAAAGTCAGCTAGAAAAGTTGGGGCTGGCATGGTTTATATATCTTGTGATAGTAATAATTACAATACAATAGCCAATCACACTATTTCAGATATTTTAAAAAGAAATAATACAATTAATGAATTTAATGATATTATTAAAAATGACAAAATTAATAGTATATTATTAGGTTGCGGAAATGGAAAGACACAAATATTAAAAGATAAAATATTTTCTGCTTTAAAATATGCAAAATGTCCAATTATTTTTGATGCCGATGCTATTAGTATTTTTGAAAATGATAAGGAAGGAAAAGAACAATTATTTGAATCAATTAATAGAACATGTATTTTTACACCACATATTGCAGAATTTAAAAGATTATTTGAATACAATGAAAATGATAAAGTTGGTTCTGTTAAAAAAGCATCAGAAAAAAGTAAATCTATTGTTATTTTAAAAGGATATGATACCATTATTGCATCGCCAACAGGTGAAGTAGTTATAAATAATCATTCTAGTCCATATTTAAGTATAGCTGGCTCAGGAGATGTACTATCTGGTATGATTGCATCATTAGTTGCACAAGGTATGGATGAATTTAAAGCAGTTTGTTGTGCTGTATGGTTGCATGGCGATACTAGTCTTGTTTTAAATAAAATATTTTTAGTAGAAGAATTAATAGAATCATTAAGCTTTGATAATATAAAAAATTTTGATTTTTTATAAAAAAAAACTTGAAATATAACTAACTAAAAATAATAATATAAATATATATTAATCACAATAATTATAAAATGTTAATTGCTTTTCCATCGTTAATTTTTGCAATAATTACATTAATCATTCATTTATCGTACAAATCAAAAACTGAGAGCAAATTAGATTCCCTTAAAATGGAATTATTAGGTGAATCTGATAATAAAACAAGTTTTGAAGCAAAATATAATCAAGCCGTTAGTGAATTAAAACGACATGAAGAGTTAAAAAAAGGAAAGGAATTAGATGAGATTCAATTACTTTTTGCAAAAGTAAATATGCTTGACGATAAAGTTACTTTTTTAAATAGTTCATCAAAAAATAAATTAGATACTATTATATCCATGATGCAATCTCTTACATCATTAAATGAAAACAATGCATCAATGATTCAAAGTATAATTGCTGATAATAATGGAAATCAAAAAAATTTAGTCAATACAAACAATACAATTAATTACACACAAAATCAAACACCATTAACACATAATGAAGATATAAAAAAAAATTCAACACCAATAACATCAAATAATAATTTTACTCAACCAAAACCTAAATTAGCTCCTATTTTTGCAAACAATTATATGGGAGCAGAAATAAATGAGAAAGATGAAGAACTTAATAAAATATTTGATAATAATAATGACAAATATGAAGAAGATATTTTTAGCAATCCATCAGAATACAGTAATAGCTTATCATATGTAGAAGAAGAAAATGAATCTGATAATATTAATACTTTAAATAATACAAATAATAATCTATACAACAATTTTAATCAACCATCACAAACACAACCAAATAATATAAATAATAATATGGATATAAATAATACCTCAAAAGAATTAGATAATATCACTACTAATAATATAGAAAATAATTTAGAACTTAATAATCTTGAAAAAACAGACGAAAATATTGATAATAATATTATAGATACCAAAATTGAAGACAATAATATTGAAGAAAATAAAGAAAATAATACAAATAAAGAAAACAATATGGAATTTGATGACGATGTTGAAGAAATAGAAGATGATAAAGATTTAGATGAAAATGAAGAAATAGAAAATGAAGAAATAAAAGATAATGAAGAAGAAATACAAGATAATACAGAAAACACAATTAATAATAATGAAAATCTTGTA
>CALXVQ010000005.1 GCA_944392135.1 uncultured Rickettsiales bacterium | reverse complement strand
ATTTGACGACTTACGGGCGAAGTTTGCTGAAAGAAAATGAAGAACCACCAGCTAAGCTGGTGGGTTACTTTTTTATTCATAGTTTAGTATGTAATTTTATAACGAGATTGCCACGACTTCTGCGAAGTCTCGCAATGACAGTTATTTTTATTCGTCATTGCGAGCGAAGCGAAGCAATCCACAAACCACAAAAACCACCACCAAAAACAGAAAAGAAAAAGAATTTACTATTATTTATCAAATTAAAAAACTAATTTTCAATTTTTAATTTTCAATTTTTCTCTCAACCCCCCTGTTGCTTCGCAACATCCCCCCTTACAAAGGGAGGCAAACCACTACAAATCACTACTCACTGCTCTTCGTCATTGCGAAGGCCGAAGGCCTGTGGCAATCCATAAACCAGCATTATTTTATTCATTCGCAGAAAAGAAAAAGAAATCACTGTTATTTAATAAACCAAAGAATTAATTTTAAATGAAATATTAATTTTCAATTTTTAATTTTCAATCTCTTATGCTTTGTTCATTTCGCACTTCGTGGGACGACAAGCTAAAATGATTATACAAGCATATCATTTTCCTACTTTGTGCTTCAATTTTCAATTTTTTCTCAACCCCCCTGTTGCTTCGCAACTTCCCCCCTTACAAAGGGAGGCAAACCCCCACAAAACCACTACTCACCGCCCTTCGTCATTACTTGGAGTGAAGCGACAAAGCAATCCACAAACCACCATTCATCCCCCTTCGTCATTGCGAGACTTCGCAGAAGTTGTGGCAATCCACAAACCACAAAAAGTTAATGCAAAAACAAAAAAGAAAAAGAAATCATCGTCCTTTGTCCCCTTCGTCATTGCGAAGGCCGAAGGCCTGTGGCAATCCATAAACCAGCATTATTTTATTCATTCGCAGAAAAGAAAAAGAAATCACTGTTATTTAATAAACCAAAGAATTAATTTTAAATGAAATATTAATTTTCAATTTTTAATTTTCAATCTCTTATGCTTTGTTCGTTTTGCACTTAGCGGGACGACAAGCTAAAATAATTAAGCAAATTTATCATTTTCTCACTTTGTGCTTCAATTTTCAATTTCTTATAGATTGCCACAAGCCTTCGGCCTTCGCAATGACAATGTAGGTTGTGTGTAGTGGTTGCCATACTGAGATTGCCACGAGTTGCAAAGCAACTCTCGCAATGACAATTATGGGTTAAGTATTGCAGTACATCATCCCGAGATTGCCACGGGCTTTTCAAGCCCTCGCAATGACGGTTCTTTTTTTCGTCATTGCGAGGAGCAAGGCGACGAAGCAATCCATAAACCACAAAAACCACCACCAAAAACAGAAAAGAAAAAGAATTTACTATTATTTATCAAATTAAAGAATTAATTTCAAATGAAGTATTAATTTTTTAATTTTCAATTTCTTATGCTTTGTTCGTTTCGCACTTCGTGGGACGACAAGCTAAAATGATTATGCAAGCATATCATTTTCCCACTTTGTGCTTCAATTTTCAATTTTTTCTCAACCCCCCTGTTGCTTCGCAACTTCCCCCCTTACAAAGGGAGGCAAATCCCCCACAAGCCACTAATAACAAGCACAAAAATCAAAAAGAAAAAGAATTCCATGAATGAATAATTATATCTCATATTGAGATTGCCACGAGTTGCAAGCAACTCTCGCAATGACAATTATGGGTTAAGTATTGCGGTACATCATCCCGAGATTGCCACTGGCTTTTTAAGTTCTAGCAATGATGAGCCAAGAATAACAAGATTGCCACGAGTTCTATGAACTCTCGCAATTGCGAGCCTGGAACGACAAGATTACTACTTATTGCAAGTAGCTATTGCATAGAATAAATTAAAAAAGCCTATATTTAATAGGCTTTTGAATTTTAAATGTTTTATTCTCTACAACAATTTACAGCCTTTGATATAAAACCTTTTAATTTTGCTATTGAACTTTCTGTATTGTTTTCATTATTATCTTTTATTTCTTCTTCTGTATTTGTTTTTTCTTCATTATTTTCTTCAATTTTGGAATTTTTTTTATTTTTAGGTGATTTTTCATTATCTTTTTTTACATTTTCTAATGTTTTAGGATCTAAATTTTTGATAACCTTTTTTGCCTCTGTTTCATTTAAAGCATTTAAGTTTAAACCCCAAAATAATGTGTACATTGTATAGGCTTTATCAAAAAAATTATAAGCCTCATCTTTTTTACCAGCTGACAAAGCTTTTGTGCCAACTTCCATTAATCTCATACAAGTAGCTAAAAGGTGTTTAGAAATACACCAAACTTCACCTTTATAGCTTTTAATAATCATACCTAAAAATTCTTTTCTGTCTTCTCTAATTGGTTCTATTAAATCATAGAATGAAGTATCTTGTGTTTTTGCTCCACTAAACATTAAATGTTCTTCAATACTTATTAAATTCATGATAGCTATTGATAAATCTTGATCACTAGATAAATCTAATGGATTTACCTTTTTCATATTATCAACTTTTTCTATGAATTCATTTAAGTTGTCTATAATTTTCATATTAAGCTTTTGTGATTAAATAAAAAATAAAGCTTACTATAATTAAAGCAACTATTGGCAATACAACTTTTTCAAATGGAAAATGAGCATGTCCACCATTTTTTTGTCTCATTTTTTTATAAAGTAATGAGGTACCAAGTAATGTCAATGTACCAGCAATTATTGAAAATAAAAAGCTGTCAATACCTAAAATTCTATTCAAATTAAATATAATACTTGGAGTGATGCCTAAATATACAGGAATAATCATTGCATACCAACATACATAACATAATATTTGAACATAAATATTTTTTATATTTCTTTTTTTAAATAAATAAACAGTCCATTGAGATAAAGCTAATAAACCAGCACCTAACCATACACCAATAACAGCATCAGCAACACCTAATGCTCTTGAAATACCAAGACCACCAGCTATTGCAACAGCACAAACAGGACAAGCAGCAGGAGCAGCATAAACATTGCTTAATGATGTAAACATAAATAAATTTAAAAACAAAATTAAATTAAAAAACATTTTCTTATAGTCATTATTTTTAATAATTTATATAATATTATTTATTTTTAATAAATCAATAAAAAATACAAAATATACAAAAAATACCCACCAAAAACTTGATGGGTATTAAATAATAAATTAATGCAAAATTATTTAGAATAGAACTCAACAATCATGTTAAATTCAGCTTCAAATGGATATGGAATATCAGCTAAAGCTGGTTTATTTAAGAATTTAACTGATTTATCAGCAGAATTTAATTCTAAATATGATGGAATATCTCTTTCCATAGTTTCTAATGCTTCATTAATTAATGGAATTTTTTTAGCTTTTTCTGCAACAGAAATAACATCACCTGGTTTTACAATATAAGAAGCTATATTGATAGGTTTTCCATTAACTAAAATGTGTTTATGACTAACTAATTGTCTAGCAGAAAATACTGTAGGTGCAAAATTTGCTCTATAAACAACAGAAGCTAATCTGCTTTCTAATAAACCTGCAAAAACATCTTCTGTGTTTCCTTTAAGTCTTTTTGCTTTATCAAATAAAGTTCTAAATTGACTTTCTTTGATATCATAGTATTTTCTAACTTTTTGTTTAGCCTTTAAGTGGATACTATGGTTTGTATCTCTTTTAGGTGCTGTACCATGTTGACCAGGTTTATAATTTCTCTTTAAAAAAGTGTCATTTGCTCTTCCCCAGAGATTTACACCTAAAGATCTACTAATTTTCTTTTTTGCATTTACTCTTTTTGTCATTTTTCTAACTAAAATTATTTTTAAACTCTATAAATCAGCCGCATAGAGGTTGATTATATTTTCTTTCATAGTTTTATAAAGTCAAGAAATAAAATAAATATATTGTATTTTATTTTTAAAATTTTATCTTTTTCTTAGTTTAAAAAATAAAAAATATTATGCCTAGAATATCTGGAAGAAAAAGAAATGAACTTAGAAAAGTTAAAATTGAAACAAATATCAATAAATATGCCGAAGGTTCTTGTATAATTAGTTGTGGTGATACAAAAGTTTTATGTACTGCAACATATGAAGAAAAAGTTCCACCATTTTTAAAAAATACTGGAAAAGGTGGCTGGGTTACAGCAGAATATAATATGTTGCCACGAGCCACACAAGATAGAGTTATTAGAGATGTAAACAATCATAAACCTAATGGTAGGGGGCTAGAAATTCAAAGATTAATAGGAAGATCATTGAGATCTGCCATTGATATGAAATTATTAGGCGAAAGACAAATTATTATTGATTGCGATGTTTTACAAGCTGACGGTGGTACAAGGTGTGCATCCATTACTGGTGGTTATGTTGCTTTATATTTAGCTATTCAAAATTTATTAAAAAATAATATCATCAAAAAAAATCCTATTACAAGTTGGGTTTCTGCTGTTTCTTGTGGTGTTTATAAAGGAAATACTATATTAGACTTAGATTATGAAGAAGATAGCAATTCAGAAGCTGACGTAAATTTTATAATGAACGATAAACAAGAAATTATAGAAGTACAGGGCACAGCCGAAGGCAAACCTTTTAGTTTTAATAGATTATCTGAAATGAATGATTTAGCAACAGAAGGTATTAAACAATTAATAGAAAAACAAAAAGAAGCTTTAAATATAAAATAGTAATATAAAATAGTAATTAATAAAAATATTATAATTATTATTTATACAAAATATATAGTATTTATTTTATATATAAATAGATTCTTGTTTTTGTATTATTTATTAGTAATTAATGATTTTGTTTTTTTGTTATTGTATTTATTAGTGACAATAATTTTTTATTTGCTGTTATCATATTTTTATTGATTGTGAATTCTTTTTATTTTCTTTTTTAGTGAGAATTTTGTGGTTTATGGATTGCCACAGGCCTTTGGCCTTCGCAATGACGAAGGAGATGAGTGATGATTTATGAATTGTTTTTTTGCTCGTAATGACGAAAAAAGGGATTGTTTTTTGTAATGTGTAGATTGCTTCGTTTCACTTGTAATGACAGTACAGACAAACTCGTCATTGCGAGAGTTCGTAGAACTCGTGGCAATCTCGGTATGGAACATTATGACAGTCAAACAAAACTCGTCATTGCGAGAACCGAAGGTTCGTGGCAATCTCGGTATATGGATAATTATTCTATTGATGAATTTTTTTCTTTTCTGTTTTTATATTTATTGTTAGTAGTGAATTCTTTTTCTTTTTTGTGAATAAATAAACTATTAGTGGTTTATGGATTACTTCGCTTCGCTCGCAATGACAAATGGGAAAAGTGGTGGTGAATTCTTTTTATTTTCTGTTTTTAGTGGTAGTTTTGTGGTTTATGGATTGCCACAGGCCTTTGGCCTTCGCAATGACGAAGGAGATGAGTGAAGATTTATGAATTGTTTTTTTGCTCGTAATGACGAAAAAAGGGATTGCTTTTTGTGGTTTGTGGATTGCTTCGCTTCGCTTACAATGACAGTATACACAAACTCATCATTGCGAGAGTTGTTTGCAACTTGTGGCAATCTCAGTTATTCTAGGCTCGTCATTGCGAGGCTTTGAAAAAGCCGTGGCAATCTCGGGATAGCAACCACTATACACAACCAAAACTCGTCATTGCGAAGGCCAAAGGCCTGTGGCAATCTCAGTATGGGACACCAGGGTACTCAACCCACACTGTCATTGCGAGAACCGAAGGTTCGTGGCAATCTCGGTATAGGGCATAATTATTCTATTGATGAATTTTTTTCTTTTCTGTTTTTATATTTATTGTTAGTAGTGAATTCTTTTTCTTTTTTGTGAATAAATAAACTATTAGTGGGGTTGTGGATTGCTTCGCTTCGCTCGCAATGACGAAGGGGAAAAGGGGTGGTGAATTCTTTTTGTTTTCTGTTTTTAGTGGTGGTTTTGTGGTTTATGGATTGCCACAGGCCTTTGGCCTTCGCAATGACAGTACCCCCACACCGTCATTGCCACGAGATTTTTAAACCCTTGCAATGACTTTTGTATAAAATAATATCATAAATCATAGAAGATAAGATATTTATATCAGTATTGATAAAATAAATAATATTAAAACTAATTGATTATTAGACAAATTGGATAATAAAAAAAGGTGTTTATTTTAATATTGCTACTAAAACAAACACCTTTAATAGAAGTTTTATTAATATACTCTTACATATATTAAACAGAATCTATCATTCTGAGATGGTTTATTAAAATCACTTTTTCTTGTAGTATTTTATCTCTACAACGAAGACTCCATCTAAGCCTTGGCTAATTAGCAATTTTTCGTGTTTCACCACTTTACTTAATACTTTTTATTTTTTAGCATTAAGAAGACACTAGCTACATCTTAATTATCTTTTTATCAAGTACTCCCTTTAAATACTCAATACAGAGAATAATCAACTCTGGTAAGAACTGTTCTTCAGCTTTATTATTTTTTCTCTTTTAACCACTATTCGCTAAATAGTTGGTAGGACTCTTACTGCCCTAGGTAGCTGGTTTAGAACGATTTATTTTTATTTTATTCATTCCTTATTTTATTTATCAATTTCTTATAAAAGCTTTTATTTTCTTTTATAATGAGGACACTACCTAATCCTAAATGGCTACTATTCGCTTTTCAATCTTTTATTTTTTAGCTTTTTTATTCGTTCTAATATGCTTTATTGCTTTTATTAGACATCAGGGCACCATTCAAACCCTAAGTGATTTTTCATTTTTTTCATTTCATTTGCTTTACTCAGGAGTTTCACCTTTTCTTAGCTTTACCACAATTTTTTACATTGCGATGGGACACCACTCACACCCCAGTCAACTTTATTTACCTTATTTTACTTTACCACTTTTACATGGAAGGCAGAGCATTAACCAAACTCTAATTGATTATCTTTGTAGCTAACCTTATTTTCACTTTAACTATTCAGGACACCAATCAAATCCTAACAAGCTTATTTTTTAAAACCTATTTTATTTCGTTATTCAGTTTTAAATTTAATCAAAGTAAGTCTTTTCAACTTTGATCAGGACACTTGTCATACCCTAATAAGCTTTTTTGCAATTGTTTTATTCTTTTATCTTTTTAGAAATAACAACTGCTTAAATAATACCATTGGCCTTACATTTCTGCAATGCTTAATATTATTTGTCTTGTCATTCACAATTACATACAGCACTTATTAGACTGGTAAGATTTTTAGTTCATATAAACTAGTATTATCACTAATACTCTACATATTATATAAAGTTTCTCAACTCTATACCTGGGCTATTCTTACAACCCATATTCCATCTTTTTTATATCACTATAAAATCAATTGAATACATATTGATTATAATACAAAAAATTTTATATGTCAAGAAAAAATTTAAAAAAAATGATAGACACCACTTCATTGAAAATAAATGATTTGCAATGTATCTTTTAACAATAATAATAAAATTATTATAAAAATTATAATAACCTGCAAAAATCTATAATTTAAAAAATAAAATGCAAGAAATTAAGAAAAAATATCTTTATAATTAAAATATAATAATTTATACTTTATTTGTTTAAGAAAGATAAATTATGAAAATATTTTTAAGTAGAACATTTTTTAGAATTGCTGATATAGAGTATAATGCTGATAAAATTATTAAAATTTATGATGAAGCATTAAAAGATAATTGTGATTTATTAATTTTACCAGAAATGTCTATTACTGGTTTCCCAATATATGAAGAATTGAATGATAAAAATTTTCTTAAAAAAAGTAATGATTTTGTTGAAAAAATTATAGATTATACAAAAGGTAAAAAAACTAGAATATTATTGGGTTGTCCTTATTCTGTTGATGAAGTGGTTAAGCAAGATGGTACAATTCAAAAACAAGAATTGTTTAATTCTGCAATTTTAGTAAATGATGGCTATATTAATGGTGTACACAATAAATCTAATATAGCAAAAAATAATTTATTTGATGAATATAAATATTTTGATAAAGATGTTATATTGTGTGAAATATCATATGAAAATGATAATTTTGATGTATTAATTGGTGATGAAATTGATGAGAATAAAAATATTTTATTTTTAAAAGAAAGAGACACGGATTTCGTTGTTTGTTTAGATACAGAAATTAATGAAAATATAAATCAAAAGAAAAAGCAACTGTCAAAAATTGCAAAATGGACTGGAAAAAATATTATATATATGAATAGTTTAGTATATGATAATAAAAAGATGTATAGATTTTTAGGTGAAATTTTTATTATAAATAAGATTGGAGATATTGAATATTTTAATTTAAAAATTGATGAAACTTTAATTAAATTTGAAACAAAAATAATTGATGGTGAATTAAAAATACAAAATATTAATACAAAAGAAAATAATAATAATAATAATTTTATAGATATCATTGCAAAAAATTATCAAAATAAAAAAATTGTTGTTGAAACAAATAAAGATTTAGAATTAAAAGAAAAAAATATTATTCAAATAACTTTCGATGAAACGGTAAAAAATAAAAATATTCATTATATAAATATTGATGATTATATTAAAAATATTACAATTACAAAAGAAATTAAAAAAATATTATTAAGTGAATTATATAAAGATACAATTATTATTTTATAATATTTTCAATAATTTATATAATGCTATTTTACATTTTTAAAAATAAATATTAAATAATATTACTTTTATCTTGATTTTTAATATATCTTATTTATACTACTTGTAGTTTGAATAATATAATTTCTAATGATTACACCAATTATTCTATCTGGTGGTAATGGGACAAGATTATGGCCAATGTCTCGTACTAATAAGCCTAAACAATTTATTGAGTTTTTAGATAATGATACCATGTTTACAAAAACAGTTAAAAGATTTGCAGATAAAACTGTATTTAATAATCCAATTATATTAGGTAATATTAAACATGAAAAATTAATTGATGAAGAGATAAAAACCAATAAATTATATGATTCAATAATTATGTTGGAACCAACAATAAAAAATACTGCTCCTGCTATTTGTTCTATTATTGAATATCTTTATAAAAATGGCAATAAAGACGAGATTGTTATATTTTTGCCATCTGATGCTTATATTGATGATAGCTTAAAATTTAAAGAATATTTAATTGAAGGGGAACAAGAAGCCGAAAAGGGTAAAATTGTTTGTTTTGGTATTCAACCAACATATCCAGAAACAGGTTATGGTTATATAGAATTAGGTAAAAAAATAAAAGATAATACATATTATGTTAATGCTTTTAAAGAAAAGCCTAATCTTGAATTAGCAAAAGAATTTCTTAACAAAGGAAATTATTTATGGAATGGTGGTATTTTCATGACAAAGATTTCGGTTATGCATGATTTATTTGTTAAATATCAAAAAGATTTGTTAGATAACATAGATAAAACAATAGATAATTCTATTGAAGAAGAAAATAAGATTTATCTTAACAAAACTTTATTTGATAAATCGGAAGAAATTTCTATTGATTATGCAATTATAGAACATTTAAATGCTTCTAATTTAGCTGTTGTTGCTATTAACTTAATATGGAGCGATGTTGGAAGTTATAAATCTTTATATGATATAGATAATACAAAAAACATTGATAGAAATGTAATTAAAGGAAAAGCAATAATGCATAATTCTACAAATTGTTATATAAAAAATAATAAAAAAATTATATGTTGTGCTGATGTCGAAAATTTAGTTATAATTGAAGAGGGTGATGTGATTTTAATTATGAATAAAGATAAATCACAAAATGTTAAAAAAGTTATTGAAAAAATAAAAGAAGAAGATTTAAAAGAGTTATTATAATTTTTATATTAAATTATAAATATTATTTTAAATAATTTTATAATTATTATATTTCATAGTTCTCACTTAAAATATGAAAACTATTTTTTGTTTTTGTACTTATTTTTGTTTATTTGTATATAGCTAATTCTTTTTCTTTTCTGCTTTTTAGTGAGGGTTTACGGTTTGTGGCAATCTCAGTATGGGACACTAGGGTACTCAACCCACACTGTCATTGCGAGAACCGAAGGTTCGTGGTAATCTCGGTATGGGGCACAATTATTCTATTGATGAATTTTTTTTCTCTTCTGTTTTTATATTTATTGTTAGTAGTGAATTCTTTTTCTTTTTTGCGAATAAATAAATTATTAGTGGTTGTGGATTGCTTCGTCGTTTCACTCCTCGCAATGACAGTACACACAAACTCGTCATTGCGAGAGTTGCTTTTGCAACTCGTGGCAATCTCGGAATGGTAACCACTATACACAACCAAAATTTCTCATTGCGAAGGCCAAAGGCCTGTGGCAGTCTCAGTATGGGACACTAGGGTACTCAACCCACACTGTCATTGTGAGAACCGAAGGTTCATGGCAATCTCGGTATATGGCATAATTATTCTATTGATGAATTTTTTTCTCTTCTGTTTTTATATTTATTGCTAGTAGTGAATTCTTTTTCTTTTTTGTGAATAAATAAACTATTAGTGGTTGTGGATTGCTTCACTTCGTTCGCAATGACAAAGGGGAAAAGGGGTGGTGAATTCTTTTTGTTTTCTGTTTTTGCATTGACTTTTTGTGGTTTGTGGATTGCTTCGTCGTTTCACTCCTCGCAATGACAGTACACACAAACTCATCATTGCGAGAGTTGCTTGCAACTCGTGGCAATCTCATTTATTTTAGACTTGTCATTGCGAGGCTTTGAAAAAGCCGTGGCAATCTCGGGATGGCAACCACTACACACAACCAAAATTTCTCATTGCGAAGGCCAAAGGCCTGTGGCAATCTTAGTATGGGACACTAGGGTACTCAACCTACACTGTCATTGCGAGAACCGAAGGTTCGTGGCAATCTCGGTATATGGCATAATTATTCTATTGATGAATTTTTTTCTCTTCTGTTTTTATATTTATTGCTAGTAGTGAATTCTTTTTCTTTTTTGTGAATAAATAAACTATTAGTGGTTGTGGATTGCTTCACTTCGTTCGCAATGACAAAGGGGAAAAGGGGTGGTGAATTCTTTTTATTTTCTGTTTTTGCATTGACTTTTTGTGGTTTGTGGATTGCTTCGTCGTTTCACTCCTCGCAATGACAGTATACACAAACTCGTCATTGCGAGAGTTGCTTGCAACTCGTGGCAATCTCATTTATTTTGGACTTGTCATTGCGAGAACCGAAGGTTCGTGGCAATCTCGGTATGGGGCACAATTATTCTATTGATGAATTTTTTTCTCTTCTGTTTTTGGTAGTGGTTCTGTGGTTTATGGATTGCTTCACTTCGTTCGCAATGACGAAGGGGAAAAGGGGTGGTGAATTCTTTTTGTTTTCTGTTTTTGCATTGACTTTTTGTGGTTTATGGATTGCTTCGCTTCGCTCGCAATGACAGTATACACAAACTTGTCATTACAATTATAAAGTTGTTATTGCGAACAAAGCAAACAAAGTGAAGCAATCTATAACTACCATTATGAACATAAAATAAAAAAAGTAAATAAAATGTTAATGTGTGCAAAATACTTTATTATATTGCTTATGATAAATAGAAAAGAATATTTACAGATATTTCATTGAGAATTGGTGCGGCTAAGAAGACTTGAACTTCCACTCCTTTCGGAACAGCGACCTCAACACTGCGTGTCTACCAATTCCACCATAGCCGCATGTAGGCTATTTTAAAGTATTTTTTTACAAAGTCAATAATTATATTTTAAAACAATAAAAAATATTAATTTTATTATTTTTAAGTTGATTAATATAATTTATTATTCTATAATATTTTTATAGTTAAGTGGAATAATATTTGTTAATGGTATTGTGATGATTTATAAAAAAGATTCGTTGAATAATAAATCAGCTTTTTCTTTAATAGAGTTATCAATGGTGTTGGTTATTATTGCTTTGTTAGTCGTTTCTGTAACTAGTGCGGCTAGCTTGATTGAAACTGCTAAAATTAGATCTTTCATTAACACTACAACTGATTGGCAGACAAGTATTAATACTTTTTATTCATTGAAGGGTAGATTACCAGGAAATATAGATAATTCATACTACATTGGCGAATTATACAATCAAAATTGGAATTTATATGCTAAAAAAACTTACAAAATATCTGATTTTGGACTTAGTAGTTATGAGGGTTTAGACAGAGATACAACAATTTCTATTTGTGGTGCTTTTTGGCTTGATTTATATTTAGCAAAATTAAGCAATTTTGCTCCTACAACAAGTGGTATAAAAGTTTGTGGAACTAGTACATCTGCTCCTGTTTTATATGGCAAAAATTTAAGAGCTATTGGACCAAAAACAATATATTTTTCTGATAATAAAGGTGCTTGGCCACAATTTTATGAACAAATGAGGGGTATATATTTTCAATTTGTAAATGTAAATGCATATATAAAGGCCAGAGTATTTTACAAAATAGATCAAAAACTTGATGATGGTTTATATGATAAGGGCTCGTTAAGATCTTTCTGTTTTTCGGACAAAGACAATAGAAATAAATCAACAGTAGTAGATTATAAAGATGCTATTAATAATAGCTATCCTTGTTTTAATTTTTATTATAAACTAATAGGTGAAGAATTTTTATAATACTATTTGTTTTTATATTGTAATATTGTATTATTAACTTTAATGCTATCTTCTTGTTTTTCTTTATTACTCATATTTGACCAATCTAATATACTTTGCAGTCCAATTGAGTTAAAGAAGTTTCTATAATTTAAAGCATTAATATTTTTTCTTAAAATATTATTAACTTTGATGATATACTTATCTTTATCTTCAAAATAAATATATTCATTATAAGTATTATAAAAATTTTGTAATTCATTAAATGAATTAATTTTAATTAAGTCAAAATTTAATTTTTCTTTTGCTTTAAATATCATATTATTTAATAAATCAACATTTTTATATATATGGTTGCTTTTAGGAATAAAATGTATATGGGCATGGTGTACAGATTGAGCAAAATTTCCGTACTCAATTAAAAATGGTTCACTAAAAATAGTGGAAATTAAATTAAAAACCTTTTCTTTTAAATTTAAATATTCATCAACAATATTTAAATTAATTTCTCCAAAAGCTTTATAATGTTTTTTAGGTATAATCATTACATGTCCTGCTGTGATTATACCTATTCCTACCTTAACATAGAAATTGTTAGTTTCTTCTAATATATTTTTGTCATTTGCTAAATTACAAAAGACACAAGTCATTTTATTAAAAACCCATTCTTATACTTACATATACATCATTAGAGTGCATATCTCTTTTTTCAGAATTTAATATCTCCATTTTTCCCATATTAAAATGTCTATAACCTATATCAAAAGATGTTGTATCTGCTAATGTAAATGTTATTCCGGCACCAGCACTATAAGAGAATGTAGGTGAATTGGTTATATAATTTGAATCATATTTTGTTGTACCAATTCCACCATTTACATATAATCTAATGAATGGCAATTCTAATAAATTATAATATAAATTTCCCATTATTGAAGAATTTGATAAATCTTTTGTATCACCATTATCTAATGATAAAGTTTGCATATGATATCTTTTTGTGTATTCAAGTTCTCCCCTTAATCTTAACAACCTAACACCAGCACTAACACTAATAAAAGCTGGATTATCATTATCACTTAATGACAAAATATTATCAATAGAAATTGATGATAAACCAGAAGAATAAGAACCTTTTAAACCAACATAAGCACCTAATGGTAGACCAGCATTTGCTTTGCAAATCATTGATACAAAAAATAAAACAAGCAATATAAAACTTTTTTTCATTTTTTAAAGCCTCTAATTATTAATAACTATTTTATTATTTCTTTTTCTAAATAATCTGGAATATCAACATTCCAACCTAATTCTTTTTGAATTCTTTTAGAAAGAGCTTCACTTGCCTCCAATTCACCATGAGTAATAAATACTTTTTGTGGTTTAGTAGGCATAGTTTTAAGCCAAGAAATTATTTCATCGGCATCAGCATGATCTGACATATTAGGTAATTTTTCAACTTTTGCTCTAATTTTTACCATATCGCCATGTATTTTAATTTCTTTTTTTCCATCTATTAAATCTCTACCTCTTGTACCTTCTGCTTGATAACCAGCAAATAATATAGTACAATTTGGTTTAGGGCCATAGTTTGCAATATGGTGTAAAACTCTTCCACCTGTTGCCATACCACTAGCTGAAATAATAATAGCAGGTTCTGGATAGTTAAATATTTTTTTAGATTGTTGTCTTGTTACACAAAATTTTACAGATTTATAAATATCTTCATATTCATCTCTGGTTAGTTTTTCTTCATCTTCATAATCTTCAACTAAACTTGTAACTTTAATAGACATAGGACTGTCTAAAAATACTTGTAAATCAGGTATTCTTCCTTTGTTTTTTAATTTATTGATATAATAAAGAATTTTTTGAGTTCTTCCAACAGAGAATGCAGGAATTATAATTTTACCACCTTTTGCAATGGTTTTATTTATAATTTCATCTAATTTTTCCATTGGATCTTCTTCTGAATGTTTTCTATCACCATATGTAGATTCTGTAATAATATAATCTACACTAGGTATTTTATCTGGTTCTGTAACAATCGGTGAGTTATATCTACCTAAATCACCAGAAAATAAAATCTTTTTTCCATTAACATTGACTATAATACTACCAGCACCAATAATATGTCCTGCATGTATAATGTTAAAACTAATATCATTACTAATTTTAATTTCTTCATTAAAATCAATAAGTCTAAAATGTTTAAAAGTAGCAACTGCATCTTTTTGTGTATATAATGGTTTAGGATTTTTATGCTTTGAATAATTGTGTTTTTTAGCATATCTAGCATCTTCTTCTTGTAAAAAACCAGAATCCGGTAATAAAACTTTACATAAATCATATGTAGAAGGGGTGCAGTAAATTTTTCCTTTGAAGCCATTTTTTACTAGCAATGGTAAATAACCACTATGATCTAAATGAGCATGAGTTAAAATAACAGCATCAATATTTTTAGGATTAATAGGTAATGGGTTCCAATTTCTTCTTCTTAATTCATATAAGCCTTGAAATAAACCACAATCAACTAAAATTTTTGTTTTCCCAACTTCTAATAGATATTTAGAACCTGTTACAGTTTTTGCAGCACCTAAAAAAGTAATTTGAACACCATTTACAGATTTTTTTGCTTTCATAGTGTTAAATAAGTTGCTTGATAAATTATATTTTAATTTTTCAAGCATAGAAAGATTATGATATTCTTTTAAATATTTTGCTTCTTTTTTTGACATAGACATTTTTAAAATATATTTGAATAATATAATAAAAATAAAAATCTTATTTGTAAACAATTAATATTATTAATTTTACTTGAAAAAAAATTTTTTTTAGCTATAATATGTTTCATAGTAAATATATTATAGAAAATGTCATTATTAGAAAATATAGAAGCTAGACAGCTAAATGATGAATGTAGAAAAATTGGATTTTTTAATATATTTATGAAATCAGTATCAGAAAGTATAACTGGTAAAACTAACTGTCGTTTTTCAAAGGATACTTTGAACGGTGTTAGAGAATTTTTGAAACAATCTAATTTTGAATATGGTAGAACTAGTGCTTTTGAACAAGAACAAATGTTTTTAGGATTGGTTGCAATAATGGCAGAGATGAATGATTATAACTTAAAAAAAATTTTTGTTTTGAATAAAAATAATGAGTTAGAATTAAATTGTAAAAATTTAAATGCAACAAATATTAACGATGCCCTAATTAATTTAACTCAAAAAACTTTTATGTATAATAAAAAATTATTAGGCATTGTACCAATAAGACATCTTATATTAGATGATAAAAAGAAGGATAAATTTGAAAAACACAAAGATGTTTTTGAAAAATGTTTTGAATCATTAAAAATACACAAAAAGAGTGAATATAATATTGATGAGATTATTGAAGATTTAAAAAAAGGAGAAAAATTAAAATTAAGAATTTTAGGTACCAATCACTTTTTTTTAAAGACAGAATTTTATGCAACACAAGACTTTTTAGAAAAAATACCAGAAGAGTACAGAAAACAAATTACAGTAGAATTATTATCTAAAAGTGGTATAAATAATGCATTTCATGAAGATAAAGAACCAGAATTAGACATTATGAAGAAAATGTCTTCCAAGTATTTAAAATCTTATGGGGTACAAATAATAGGGGTTGATGGCGGAAAACATGCAAATACATTAGATACTATTGTTACTGCTGATAAAATTGATAATGAAATAGGTTTAGCACAGGCAAATACATTATATTTTTTGTGTCCTAATGCTTTAAATAGACAAAAATATGATATTGAATTGCATAATTTAAAAAACTATTCCAATGTAAATGGAAATAGTTCAAAAATATATTATGATAATTGTGGAGGATATAAACAATTAGAAAAAGATTTGCAGAATAAATCAACTAAAAATGCTATTTTATTATCTGCTATTGAATTATATGAGAAAGAGCCAACCATTGAGAATCTTAAATTATTTGTAGAAATTAATAAAAAGTATGAATATTTAGTTCAAGATTATCAAAAAGCTCAAAATTTTGGTAGTTGTAAAAAACATATAGCAATTAATAAAATAAAAAAAGAAGTTCAGAAAATAAAAGAAGAAAAGGAAAAAAATCAAAAAATTATAGAAAATTTTTCTGGTATTAAGATGCAAATTAGTAATGCTCTTTGTGAAACTGCAAAACAATCATTTGTATCAAGAGAAATTCAAAGAAGAAAGGAAATACGGGATAAAAGAGGTAGATATTAAGCAAATGTAATAATTAAATAAACTTAAATAATACTAATACTTTTTCTGTATCTTAATGCCTCTAAGAGGTGATCTTTTTGTACTTCTTCGCAATTTTCTAAATCAGCAATAGTTCTAGCAACTTTTAATATTTTGTTATATGCCCTCATGGATAAACCATAAAAATTTACAGCTTTTTGTATAACTTCTTCATTTTCTGGACTTATATTTACAAACTCTTTAACTAAATCCGGTGATGCATTGGCATTAGTTAAAGCTGTATTTGTTGTATTTATATATCTTTTAGCTTGTATTTTTCTAGCATTAAGAACTCTTTGTTTTACAGTTTTACTGTCTTCATTTTTTAAATCTTTTCTTTTTGATTCTGCAAAAATATCTATTTGTGGAACTTCTACACATATATCTATTCTATCAAGTAATGGGCCCGAAATTTTTGCTTGATATTCTTTTGCACATATAGGAGCTCTGGCACATTTTTTCTTTTCATCCATTAAATGTCCACACCGACAAGGATTCATTGCAGCAATCAATTGAAAATCTGCTGGAAATGTATTTGTAATTTGTGCTCTTGCAATAGATACTTCTTTATTTTCTAGTGGTTGTCTTAAAGAATCTAAAACTTGTCTGGAAAATTCTGGTAATTCATCTAAAAATAAAATACCTTTATGTGCTAATGAAACTTGCCCTGGTTTTGCTTTTGCCCCACCGCCAACCATAGCTGGCATAGAACAAGAGTGATGTGGATCCATAAAGGGTCTATATGTTATTAATTCACCGTTTTTAATATTTCCGGCAACACTATTTATCATATTAATTTCTAATACTTCATCAAGTGTTAAATCTGGTAAAATACCTGGTAATCTTTTTGCTAGCATTGATTTTCCAGTTCCTGGTGGACCAATCATTAATAAATTATGTCCACCTGCTGCTGCAATTTCTAATGCTCGTTTTGCTTGTTCTTGTCCTATAACATCTTTTAAATCTGGATAATATGGTTTTTCTAATTCTTTCTTTAATTCTGGTCTATTTAAAACTTGTGTTCCTTTTAGGTGATTTATTAAAGACATTAAATTATCAGGAGCTACAATTTCAATACCATCACCAACCCATAATGCTTCTGGTCCATTTTCAGCAGGGCAAATAATTCCTAAATTTCTTTCACTTGATGCCATTGTAGCTGGTAATACACCATTTACACGATTAATAGTACCATCAAGCGATAATTCACCCATAACAGCAAAACCATCAACTGCATCTTGTGGCAAAATTCCCATTTCTTCTAATATACCAATAGCTATTGGTAAGTCTAAGAATGTACCTTCTTTTTCAATATCAGCTGGTGTTAAATTTACAGTAATTCTTTTTGCTGGAAAAGATAAATTTATAGAATTGATAGCACTTCTAACTCTTTCTTTTGATTCATTTACAGCCTTGTCTGGTAAACCTACAATATTGAATGCAACCATTCCACTAGATATTTTGACTTCAACATTTACATCAATAGCCTTTACACCTGAAAAAACAAAAGTTTTTATTTTTGAAACCATTTTTTAAAGCCCCCTTATGTAAATAGTAATTTATTTCTTACATATTTTTTATTGATGCAAATTCTTGTTTCAATGCTTCTGCTATTTTATAGGAATTACCTGCACCCATTACAACAATTGCAAATTTATGATTTTTATTATTTAAAAGAATTGAATTTATATGTTTAATAACATCATCAAAATTTTCAATGTATTCTATATTATCATTATTTAATAAACTTTTTACATCAAGATCGGCCATAAAGCTTTCTCTTGATTTAAAAACTTTTGTTATAATAGGATAATCAGCAATTAATAAAGCATCATTATATTCTTTAACATTGTTTTTAATTCTAGATATTAAGTGTGGTTCTAAAACTGCAATTAGTTTAGTATCTTTATCTATATTTTCCTTAATAGCTTCTAATGTACATTTAATTTGTGTATGATGATGAGCATAGTCGTCATACAATTTAATTCTATTGTCAGAAAATACTAAATCTATTCTTCTTTTACTTCCACAAAATTTTTTTAAAATTTTTCTAATATCTTCAATATTAACTCCTAATTCAAGTGCTAAAATTATTGCAACAGTAATATTTTTAGCATTATGTTCACCTAATAAATTATGTTTAAATTCTTCTCCATTTATAACTACTTTGTTTTTATCTTTATCGACTTTTATAATATTTAGCTTTGAATTAGTTTGTGTATTATCATTAAATGTATAACCAATGACTTTTATATTATTATCTTCAAAAAAATTCATCATTGATGAAATTAAATTTTTTAAATTTTCATCATCATAATTAAAAACAATTGTTCCATCTTTTTGAATGGTATATAAAAAATTTCTAAAATTATCTATATAATCATCAATATTGGCAAATCTTTCTGGATGTTCCATTTCTAAATTATTTAAAATTACATACTTGGGATAGTAATTTAAAAAATTTCCATCATATTCATCACCTTCGCAAACATAGTAATCGGAATTACCAACTCTATATGTTGTACCCCATTCTTTAACAATTCCACCTACAAAAACAGTTGGATCAAAATTTCCTTGTTCTAACATTAATGCAATTAAAGATGTGGTGGTTGTTTTGCCATGAGTTCCAGCAACAGCTATAACTTTTTTATCTTTCATTATATATTCACCTAAAAAGTGTTGCCATTTAATTGTTTTTTTAGTTTCCATGGCAATTCTAGTTTCTTCTATTTCTTTGTATTTGTCTTTATATAACAAAGCAGGGCTAACAACTACTATATCAACACCATCTAAATGACTAGCATTATGTCCGCCTAAAATTTGTATATTGTTATCTAATAATTGTTGAGTATAATTGTTAATTTCAAATTTTACATCACAACCATCAACGTCAAAACCCCTTTGTTTAGCGATACATGCAACACCAGAAATACCGCTACCATTAATACCTATAAAATGTACTTTAATTTTGTTTTGCATTATTTAACCTCTTTATCTTCATTATAATTGCGAATATATTAAATCATTAGATAATATTAATTCTTGATTTTCATTTGTTTTAATTAAACCACCTGCTTCTTTTAACAAAAGAATAGGTAATTCTAAGAAAATATTATTTTTTTCTATAATTGTTGCATCATATTTACCACTTGCAACATTGCAAATATTTAGAATATCGCAATTAGTTATATTTATATTTTTAAATTTTTTAATATTTTTAATAAGAAAATCTTTATTATCTGTATTTTTAATAACAATTAATGCAGTATTAATATCATTTCTAGAAGAAACCCTGATTCTTCTAGTGTTAACATAGGCACCTTTTCCTTGTTCTACCATAAATGTTTCTTGTGTTATAGGATTATCAATTAAGCCACAAATAGTCTGGAAATTACCTTCTTTATCTTTTTTTTGTAAGGCTATGGATATACAAAAATAAGGAATTGCATGCATTAAATTTACTTTACCACAAACAGCATTTATTAAATATCTAAAATTACATTCTTTATTTTCTTCATTTACTTCATCAGAAAATAATATATCATAACTAGGTTTTTTTGATTTAAGATATTCATAAAGTCTTTTTTTAACAAAATCTACAATTAATTCAGTAAATTTTGCACTTCCTTTATAAGAATTTTGTAAATTTTCCAATTCAACAAAGTCTCTACTAATTTTATCACCAACTTTAATGATTGAATCTTGAATAACTGTTAAATCAGGAGAAAAAAGTACCATTTTTTATTAACAAATATTAAACAAACTAATTACATATATTAAAATTATTTAAAAATAAATCAAGCTTTATTTTTAAATATTCTAAAAATACAAAATAATATCTTGTTTTTATTAAAAAGATTTTTTATTTTATTTGAGTACAAAAACTATTTAATGATGAAAAATTTTTTAAAATCAACAATTACAATGTCATTTGGCACACTATTATCAAGAATTAGTGGCTTTATTAGAGATATTTTTATAGCAAAATATTTAGGAAATGGCTTTTATTCAGATATATTTTTTATGGCTTTTAGAATACCTAATTTTTTTAGAAAAATATTTGCGGAAGGAGCTTTTAATTCTGCTTTTACACCAATTTTTGCTAGTGGTGTAGAGTGTCATGGAAAAGAAAAAATGCTGATTTTTGCTAGAAATATTTATTCTATACTTTTATATTCACTTTTGATTTTTACACTAATAGCAGAAATTGCTATGCCATTTTTGATGTATATTCTTGCACCTGGTTATTTAGAAGACAAAGAAAAGTTTGATTTAGTTGTATTTTTAACTAGAATTACTTTTCCATACTTGATATTTATTTCATTAGTATCTTTAATGTCTGGAATTTTAAACACATTTAATAAATTTTTTGCTGTATCAATAATTCCAGTCGTTTTAAATGCTGTTATTATTACATTTGCTATAATATTTAGAATGGCTGATTCATTAAAAATTGCAACTGCATTATCTTATGCAATTTCAGTGGCTGGTATTGTTCAATTTATTTTTATTTTTATTTGTTCTATAAGAGAAAAAATTTTATTATATCCCGTATATCCGAGAATTACACGAATATCTAAAAAGTTTTTTTCAAAATTTTTTGATTCTTTTTTAGCATCTGGAATTATGCAAATCAATTCAATTTGTGATTCAATTTTTGCATCTTTAATCGCAGGGGCTGTTTCTACATTATATTATGCTGATAGAGTTTCGCAATTTCCTTTATCTATAATTGGAACAGCTATTGGTATTACAATTCTTCCTTCATTATCAAAATCTTTAAGTAGAAATGGAAATAAAGCAGAAGCACAAGAACTTCAAGAAAATTCACTATTTTTAGCTTCATTTTTAGGAATACCTGCTGGTTTTGCACTATTTTGTATGGCTAATTTAATCATAGAAATATTATTTCAAAGGGGAGAATTTACAGCGGAAGACACAATACATGTTGCTAATGCTTTAAAAATTTATGCCGTTGCTTTACCATTTTTTATTTTTTCAAAAATTCTACAAACTGTATTTTATGCTAAAAAAGATACAAAAACACCTATGAGAAATGCTTTATATTGTTTATGCATAAATGCTTCTTTAAGCTTTTGTTTAGTATTTTTTATTGGAGCAAATGGCATAGCTATTGCTACAACAGCATCAGCAATTTTTGCTACAATATCTTTATTTTTGAAATTATTAAAGGAAAAAGTTTTTGTATTTAGTGATAAATTACAAATCAAATTATTAAAAACTATTTATGTTTCCATATTAATGATGATAGTTATATATTCTTTTAATTCTTTATTTAATAATTTTAATATCATTCCTTTAATTAGATTGATTTTATTGTCTTGCATAGGTGGGGGATTATTTTTTGTATTATCATTTTTATTAAAAGTAATATCAATAGATGAAATAAAAGATTTTTTAGGAAAAAAATAAAATACAAAAAAAGCTTGAATATTTATCTAATATTGTTTAATATATACATAGATTGTAAAGCTATATTTTATGGATATAAATAGTGCAAGAAATCATTTATTACAAAGAAGAAGTAAACTTTTATCGGAAGGTTTAAGTAAGAATGATAAAATTGATAGTAATAATGAAGATAATGCAGTATCAACTTCTAATAATATAGAAACAAAATCTAATAGCATTTCAAATCAAGAAAATCATATAATTTCACCAAAATCAATTAAAAACAGAAGAATAGGCGATTTTGAAACAGATGATAATTCTGATATTAACGAAATGTTAGATATGATTAATTCAAATTATGAAGAAGAATGGGAAAATACTGAAGAACAGTATAATTTTGATAATAAGAATTTTGCCAATAATGAGAATATTGAGCAAGATGATAAAGAATCATATTATAACTATGATAATAATATTGGTGGCATAGAAGAATATACAAAAGATGATAATTTTATACTTGATGAAAATGAATATTTGTCTAAAAATCAAGAATATGATAATGAAGAAAATAATGATGAAGATACCGATAGTAGTGATGATAGCGATAATAATGACGACGACGATGATCCAGAATTTAGAAATAAATACAAAGAAGTGTTTGAATTAAATAAACAAAAATTATCAAAAAAAGCAAAAGATGCAGTAGAAGAAGACGAAAAAGAAATGACTAGCATAATTAAAACATTTAAGGAGAAAAAAATTAAATCTAGTAGAAAATCACTTGATTTAAAAAAATTACGAGGTACTTTTAGAGAAGAAGAATTAGAAATGAATAAATAAAAATATGATAGATATAGTAGTTTTTTTTGTTATTACACTTTTTATTATTTTAAAATTAAAAAGTGTTTTAGGTACTAGAAACGATACTGATAATGTTAGACAAAAAACATTAGATGAATTTTTTAAAAATCAAATGAATAAAAATAGTGTTAAAAGCAATAATGCCGAGATTATAGATATTACAAATCAAATAAATAAAAATAATCAAAACACAATTTTAGAATTAGATGTTGAAGTAGATGATAATGTAAAAAAAGAATTAAAGAAAATCAATTTTGATGAAAAAAAATTTTTAAAAGGTGCAGAAAATGCTGTCGAAATGATAAATGAAGCATTTTCAAATAAAGATTTAGAAACATTACAAGAATTATTAAGTACTAAATTGTATAATAATTTTAAAAAACAAATTGAAGAACTTAATAATCAAAACAGAATTTTAAAATCTTCTTTAATCTCATTTTTATCAAAGAAAATTGAAGATATAAAAATTATCAATAAGAATATATGCATTAATATGCTTTTTGAAATGGAACAAATAAATTTTGTTGAAGATCAAGAAGGAAATGTTGTAATGGGAAATAAAAAACAAATTCAAAAAGTAAAAGAAAAATGGACTTTTGAGAAGAAAACTAACGATAAAACCAATTTCTGGATAATTAAAAATATAGAAAATATTAATTAATTTTAAGTAGCATAAAACTATAATATTTCTATTTCTATATCAACTCTTCTATTTAATTCTTCTTTAAAATTATTTCTAGTAATTACTGTTGGGTCAATATAACCTAACCATTTTACTGTAATTGCTTTTTCTGGAATACCATTTTTTACTAAATAATGTTTTACAGTATCAGCTCTTCTTTTTGAAATTTTTTCGTTATATTTTTTATTTCCAATATAATCAGCATGACCTGTGATATTAACTAAATAATTGCTTTTTAATTGTTTTGTATAATTTAAAACTTCCCATATAACTTCACTTCCAGATTGATTAATTGCAGAACTATCAAAATCAAAATATACAGCAAATTGTTTAGAAAAATCTTGTTTAGGTTCTTCTTTTTTAGCTACTATTTCTTTTTGTATTAAATCTCTTTCTTGTGTACTTAATTGCATTAATTGAAATTCCAAATCATTCAACTTGTTTAAAAAATTTTGTTTACATCTTCCAATTTGTTCATATCTTGTATAATATTTTTCTTCAACTAACCAACAATCAAAATAAAATTGCATATCTGAAGCTTTAATTGGATATTTTTGTTTTGTAATATTATTATTTAAAACAATATTCATTCTTTCATAAGCCTCGTCTAATTCCATATATGTGATATCGTTAGAAAAAAAATCACTTGTTTTATTTAATAAAGATACTTCTTCTGGTTTAACAGCTATGCCTTTTTTAATTTGTACTGCTTTATTTCTAAAAATTTTTGCACCTTCCCAATCAAAATTTTGAGCTTTATATTGTGAATACATTTCATAATTGTTTTTTAAATTCATATAAAAAGCTCTTTCTTCATCTTTATATGTATTAACACAAGATATATTAGCTAAAAAGCAAGATAATAGGCAAATATTTTTTAAATAATTAAATTTCATTTCTTTTTGTAATAATTTTATCAATTAAACCAAATTTTAAAGCTTCTTCTGCACTCATAAAATTATCTCTTTCCATAGCTTTTTCAATAATATTGAGGCTTTTTCCAGTATGTTTTACATACATATTATTTAATCTTTTCTTTAAATTTAAAATTTCTTTTGCATGTATTTCAATATCAGTAGCTTGCCCTCTAAAACCACCGGATGGTTGATGAATCATAATTCTAGCATTAGGCAAAGCATATCTCATACCAGGTTCACCAGCTGTTAATAATAAAGAACCCATAGAACAAGCTTGTCCTAGACACATTGTACTAACTTTGCAACTAATATATTGCATAGTATCATAAATAGATAAACCAGAAGATACAACACCACCAGGTGAATTAATATACATGTAAATATCTTTTTCAGGATTTTCTGACTCTAAAAAAAGTAATTGAGCTACAATTAAAGATGCCATATTATCTTCAACTTCACCTGTCACAAATATAATTCTTTCTTTTAAAAGTCTAGAATATATATCATAACTTCTTTCACCTTTTCCAGTTTGTTCTATAACCATTGGAACTAACTGATTAATTATTTTTTCCATTTCACTCATTTTTCAATTAATTATTGTAAATTTATAATAACATTCTTTGCAACATCATCAGCTACATGTGAGAATTTTTCACAAGTTCTCACAGCATTTTCTTTTAGAGAATTTTGCAATTTCATATCTGTCAATAAAGAATAAGCTGTTTTATATAATTCATCAGCCATTTTTTCTTCCTTCTTAGGTTGCTGACAAATAATACAAGCATTATTCTTTTCTAATTCTACAAATAATGATTTATTATTTTTTATGTATGGGCCAGTAAAAATTGCACAAGTATGTTTTGCAGGTTCAACTGGGGTATGTCCGCCACCATCTTCTGTTAATGAGCCACACATTAAAACTATATCACTAGCTTCATATAGGGTACCCATTTCACCTATTTCATCATACATATAAATATTTGTATCTAAATCAACTATTTCATTACAACTTTTTCTTTTTGCATTAAGACCATTTTGTTGAAATAAATTATATACTGAATTACTTCTATTAGGATGTCTAAGAGCAACCAAGAAAATTAGATCAGAAAATTTATCTTTTAATTTTTTATATAAATCAACAAGTATCTCTTCTTCTTTTTCATGTGTTGAAGCACAGCAAATAAATCTTCTTCCCTTAAAAGATTCTTTTAAAAAGTTTAAGAATTCTGGATTTATTTTTAATTTAGGAATATCAAACTTTAAATTGCCAAGATACATAGTATTTTGTATGCCAAGATTAATTAATCTATATTGATCATCTTGTGTTTGAGGATAACAAATATCAATAGAATCAAATACTGTTTCTTTTAGGCCTTTAAATTTTTTCCATCTATTAAAAGACTTTGCAGAAATTTTTGCATTAACAATCATTACTTTTTTACCCATTTTATGAGTCATTGTAATCATATTAGGCCATATTTCTGATTCAATTGTAATTAAAGCATCAGGTTTCCAGTGTTTTAAAAATCTTTTAATAACAAAATATTTATCAATAGGTGTAAATTGATGAATAATATTTGCATTACCAGCAATCTTTTTACTAATAGTGTAATTACTTGTAACAGTACCACTAGTTAAAAGAACAGTAACTTTTTCCTCATATTTTTCAATTATTTTATAAATTAATGGCAATGCTGAATTACTCTCACCGACACTAGCACATTGAAACCAAATAACTTTTCCTTCTGGTCGTTGGATTTTAGCATAACCAAATCTTTCTAAAAATCTTTCCTTGCTTTCTTTTTTCATAGCTAATCTAATTAGCATAAAAATATCAATAAGTGGTGAAAACAAAATTGTTATAAGCTGATATATTTTAATACACATATTATTTTTTCTCCTTTAATTTTTTTTCTACAATTTTTACAACTCTATTAAGTTCATCTAATGGTTCATAAGAATAACTATCAAGACTTGTGGTATCTTTATTAAATTCTTTAATATAATTATCTTTTAATAAAGCTTGCAAAAATCTCATATGTTTTTTGCCTAGTGATTTTTTAGGCATATATACATAAGTAGGTTTTCCAGTAGAACAAGCTTCTGAAACCATTGACATAGAATCACCTGTTACAACTAAAAAATTAGACAATCCTAATAATGCAGAATATGGATTTCCTAACTCACTTTTTTGAGTATTGTTTGCATCATTTTCTAATTTCCAGTCGTAAAAATAGTAATCACAGTTAAGTTTTTGCTTTATCTCCTTAACACATTCATCACTAGTTCTTCTACTTGTTGTTATAAGCAAACTTCCAGATAATTTATTAACAATATTTGATAAATTAGAAATCATTATACCAAATTCTTGTGGATCAAATTTATAATCCTTTGTATCACCACCAATCATTAAAGCAATTAATGGTCTTTTATATTCCTTAAAAAATGGGCTCCATTTATTTGATTCATTTTTAGTTTTTTCTTTATTAATTATACTCAAACTACCATTTGTCTGTATAATATTATCTTTTAATAAAAATTTTGATGTATTATCATGTTTAGGAAGAATTAAGATATCAAAATACTTAAATGGTAAATTAGGATTCATAATATTAATTATTAATGCCTTACCATTAGTTTTTTTCTTAATATATAAAGCAACACTTGATAATCTTCTACCAGCACATACAACAACATCTGGTAAATCTAGATCAAGATTATCACTTTTTTCTTTATCAACACCTATTAAACTTGCTCTTCTTATAAAATTAGGCAAAGATATAAAAGAATTATAATTAATCTTCTTTACTATATAATAAGGTGATAACTTTTCGGCAAGAGCTATGGACTGATTATTACTTCCAACTCTTTCATCTGTTAATGCCCAAACTATCATTTTTTACTAAAAATTTATTCTTTCTATAAAATACAAAAAGAATATTAAAAAATCAAGAAAAACATTATTAAGTATTTACTATTAAAAAATATTTTTTATAATTTTTGTAGCTATGTGGGGTAGCTATAATAACAACTTAATAATGATATGAAAATTTGTATAATAGGAACAGGCTACATAGGACTTACAGAAGGACTATGTTTTGCCGATTTAGGTCATGATGTTGTATGTTATGACATTATTGAAGAAAAAATTAATCAATTAAAAAACGGCATTCCAACCTTATATGAAGAAGGTTTAGAAAAAATGCTAAAAAGAAATTTAGAAAATAAAAAAATTGTTTTTACAACAGATTTAAAGGAGGCATTAAATAAAGCTAATGTTGTATTTATTTGTGTAAATACACCAGAAAATCCAAAAAGTGGTGAAGCAGACTTAACAGCTATTATGAAATCAACAGAAAGTGTTGCAAAAACAATGGACTCAAAAAATAACTTTGTTTTAGTAATTAGATCAACAGTGCCAGTTGGTACCAATAAAATAGTAAAAGAAAATATGATTAAAGCTAATCCAAATTTATCTTTTACAACAGCATCAAATCCAGAATTTTCAAAGCAAGGTAGTGCAATTCAAGATTTTTTAAAACCAGATAGAATTATTATAGGTACAAGTGATGATAAAACAAAGAAAATAATGGAAGAAGTTTATGAACCATTAACTAAACAGGGTTATCCAATATTATTTACAAGTGTAGAAACTGCTGAATTAATTAAATATGCATCTAATGGCTTTTTAGCTGTAAAAATATCTTTTATAAATGAAATTGCTGATATTTGTGAAAAAACAGGTGCTAATGTTGAAGAAGTTGCAAAAGCTATGGGTATGGATAAAAGAATTAGTCCATATTTCTTACAAGCTGGCCCTGGTATTGGTGGATCATGCTTTCCAAAAGACACAATAGCATTGGTTAATATTGGTAAAAATTTAGGTTTAGAAATGGAAATGCTTTATGCTTCTGTTGAATCTAATAAAAAAAGAAAAAAAAGAATGGCTGAAAAAATAGTTGATGCATCTAATTACAAATTAAAAGGAAAAACTATTTCTTTATTAGGTTTAACATTTAAAGCTAATACTGATGATACAAGATACAGTCCTGCTATTAGTATTATTAGACAATTAGTAAAAAAAGGTATTTATATAAATGCATATGATCCACATGGTACAGAAAAAATGAAAACAATGTTGGAAAAGAAACAATTGAAAAATGTAAAATTTTTTGACAATGCATATGATGCAATAAAAGACACAGAATTATTAGTTATTGATACAGAATGGAAAGAATTTAAAGAATTAGATTATAATAAAATTTATAATTTATTAAAACAAAAAACCATTGTAGATTTAAGAAATATTTTAAGTAAAGACGAAATGAATAAAATTGGTTTTAAATATATATCAATAGGGAAAAAATAAATATAATTAAATATTAAAAGACTCTTAATTAAGAGTCTTTTTTAATTTTGTCATATAATTCTTGCATATCTTGTGGCAATGGTATTTTAAATGATTTTAATTCATTTGTTGTTGGCTGAATAAATTTTATTTTATAAGAATGTAAGGCTTGTCGATGAAAGTTATCAACTAAATTTTTAATTTCATCACCATAATCTTTTTTTAAATGTCTAGATTTTCCACCATATATTGAATCACCAATCAATGGATGTTTAATATAACTTGCATGTAATCTTATTTGATGAGTTCGGCCTGTATCTAAATTAAATTCTACCGCTGATATTGAATTGTCTAAAAATGTTTCAAGGGTTTTATAATGTGTTAAGGAGTATCTAGCATTTGTGTCATTTACTATTTCCATTTTTAATCTATTTGTTTTACTTCTTTCCATATAAGCTTCAATTTCGCCATTTTTAGGACTAATAACTCCCCATAAAAAAGCAATATATGTTCTTTTTAAAACTCTTTCTTGTAATTGTTGTGTTAAAGATAAATGTGCTTTATCATTTTTTGCAACAACCATTAAGCCACTAGTATCTTTATCTAATCTATGAACTATGCCTGGTCTAAAATCGCCACCAATTTTTGATAAATCATTTCCATAAAGATTTAGTAAAGCATTAGCTAGTGTATTTTCTTCATTGCCTGCTCCGGGGTGTGTTGTTAGTCCAGCTTGTTTATTTATAACTATTAAATCATCATCTTCATAAATTATATCAAGTGGAATTTCTGTTGCTTTTAATGTTTTTTCTTTAATTTCAGGAATTAATAATTCAAAATTATCATTTATTTTTGCTTTATAAGAATTATCTATAAAAGTTTGATTATTCTTTTTTAAATTTCCATTTTTAATAATATTTTGTAGTTGTCCCCTTGTTATATTAAGATTTTTTATAATATTATTTTCCATTAGAATTTTATCAATTCTATTTTTTTCTTGCTCTTTATTTATTATAATTTTTATAATATTATTATTCATAAAAAAAAATTTATTATTATTCAAATAATAATGATATTTTTAATTAATTGTCAATATATGTTTATTAATATTGATTTTATTTTTTGTACTTATAATATTTAGTTTAATAAAAAATAATTTTTGAAAATGAGTTTTGCAGATAGATTAAATGATTTAGTTAATAAATATGATGATTTAGGAAAGAAGCTTTTACAACCAGATTTAAGCGGTGATGAAATTGTTAAGTATTCAAAGGAACATTCAAATCTTGAACCAATAGTTGAAAAAATTGTAGAATATCAAAAAGCTGAAAAAGGTTTAGAGGATTGTGAAGAAATGCTTAAAGAAGATATTGATACCGAAACCAAGAAAATGGTTGAAGAAGAAATTGGTGAATTAAGGAAAAATATTCCAGTATTAAAAAGAGAGGTTGAAATTTTGTTATTACCTAAGGATGAAGCTGATGAAAAAAATGCTATTCTTGAAATTAGAGCAGGAACAGGTGGTGAAGAAGCATCCTTATTTGGTGGTGTTTTATTTAAAATGTATCAAAAGTATGCTGAAAGAAATGGTTGGAAGTTTGAAGTTATGGATATTAATGAAAGTGATTTAGGTGGTGTTAAGGAAGCCACAATATCTATAAAAGGGCAAAATGTATTCAAAAGATTAAAGTTTGAGTCTGGAGGACATAGAGTGCAAAGGGTTCCAGAAACAGAACAAAAGGGTAGGGTACATACCTCTGCTGCAACTGTTGCTGTTTTACCAGAAGCAGAAGAGGTTGATATTAAAATTGAAGATAAAGATTTAAGAATTGATATTTGTAGAGCTAGTGGTCCAGGTGGACAAGGTGTTAACACTACTGATAGTGCTGTTAGAATTACTCACTTGCCAACGGGAATTGTCGTACAACAACAAGATGAAAGATCGCAACACAAGAATATGGATAAGGCAATGAAGATTCTTCGTGCAAAATTGTACGAAATGGAAAGAAATAAGAAAAATGCAGAAAGAGCTGAAAACAGAAAAGAACAAATAGGTAGTGGTGATAGATCAGAGAAAATTAGAACATATAATTACCCACAAGGAAGAATTACTGATCATAGAATAAACTTGACTTTATATAAATTAGAACAAGTTGTAAATGAAGGTGATTTAGATGAAATTATTGATGCCTTAATTAGTGATGAAGAGGCTAAAAAATTAGCTGAAAATAATGAATAAATTTTTATTTTTCTATGAAAAAATTTACAAAAAAGGTTGAAAATTTTATTTGTGAAAATTGTGGAAAAAGTGTTATAGGCAATGGTTATACTAACCATTGTCCTTTTTGTTTATATTCTAAACATGTAGATATTAACCCTGGTGATAGATCTTGTACCTGTGGTGGTTTAATGAAACCTATTGAGATACAACAAAAAAATGGTGAATTTGTAATTTTACATAAATGTATAAAATGTGGTTTTGAAAGAAAAAATAAAGTACAAGAAAATGATGATATTAATAAAATTATAGAAATTAGCAAAAAAGATTAAATTTTTATTTTATTTAATAATTCTTCTTTTGTTAATTTAAAATCGCTTTTTATAAATTCATTTTTTAAATCTAATAAAATTTTTCCATAATCTTTTTTGTTTTTTATACCAATATTTTCTAAGTCATTTCCATTTATTGGAAAAATTGGTATATTCGTTTTATCTAGATAAATTAATAAATTATTAATATAATTTTGTGGATTGATTTTACATTTTAAAATTGTATTAAAAACTATTAATTCTTTTATAAAATTTTTATCATAAATAAATAATAATTCTTTAATATTTTTTTCATTATATAAATTATCATCCTTATGCTGTAATAAATTAAATATTTTTGTATTTTCTTTTTTTGATAATTTCCATTTATCTTTTAAAATATTTAATTCATCAATACTATTTAAAAGTAAAGATAAAGCCAATTCTGCTGATATTTCTGTATTTATAAAATGTTTAATTGAATATAGATATTGAAGATTTAAAAAATCAAATTTTTTAATATTTGTAATAATTTCTAAAATACCAGACAAATACATTCTATTTAATGTATTTATTGCATAATTAGATATTAATATTTTAAACATTTCTGTTTTAATTCTTTCACCAGAAATTAGATTTAATTTATCCTTATACTTTATAGAATATTTTAAACCTTCATTATCCAAAAAAATACCATAATAACAAAAGAATCTAAAAAATCTTAATATTCTTAAATAATCTTCTTGTATTCTTGTTTCAGCATCTCCTATAAATTTTACTTTTCCTTTTTTTAAATCCTCAACACCATTATGATAATTAAATAAATTATTATTAAAATCTAAATATAATGCATTAAAAGTAAAATCTCTTCTTTTTGAATCTATTTCAAAACTTTTTGTAAATTTTACTTCTGCATGTCTTCCATCTGTTTTAATATCTTCTCTTGTGGAAGTAATTTCAAAAGATTTATTATTTATAATAGCTGTAATAGTACCGAACTTAATGCCAGTAGGGATTGCCTTAATATTATTTTTTTGTAAAATATTAATTGTTTCTTGTGGCAAAAAAGTAGTGGAGAGATCAAAATCACTTATCTTTTTATTTAATAAAAAGTTTCTAACTGCTCCACCAACAATTCTAAGATTATCATTGTATTTATCTTTTTCTTTATTGAAAATACTATTTAAAATTAATAATTCTTTTGTATATGGAAAATTAATTTTATTCATTACGATCTAAGGAAATTATCTAAAACCACTAAAAAAGCAAAACCTAGACCAGCATATTGTCCCCATCTTGTAAATCTATCAGGACTAAAACCGAAAAAGAAAAAATATAAACAAGCTAGTAATGTTAAAACTACACTTAAAACTAAAAAAGGTTTTCCTTCCATAATTACTCCTTTATTATTATTTTTCATTCTTTTTTCTATAAACTGATGGCATATCAAATGTGGTGGTCCATATTCCTCTATTTTCTGCTTTTGCCCTATTTTCATCTTCTACATACTTTTCACTAATTTGAGTAAAGGCAACAGCATTGCCACTTAAAATCATTTCTTTATTAATATTAATTTTATCAGTTCTTCTTGTTCTTTTATTATATCTTTTAAAACCACAATCACCAACAAACCTATCATAGGCATCTTTTCCTTTAATATAGCATTTGACTTCTATATTTTTAACTAAATTTGATAATTTAAGTTTTGCATCTAGACCACAATTAATAATGTCTTCTTTTATTGTAATTTCTTCTGTTTCTTTATCTTTTACTTCTGTTGTCAATATACAAGTTTGTGATAATTCTGGGGAATCAATACCAAATAATCTAATAATATTACCGCTCTCAAATACAAAACTATCACCATCTATAACTTCTGCAACTCTGCCAGATAAAATTTCTTCTGGAGCTTGAATTAATTGTCTTTCTTCTTTTGGTATTTTAATTAATTCACTTTGTTTTGATACTAATGCACCAAAAAATAAACTTAATAAAAAGAATAATATAAATTTAGTTTTCATATACTACCAAGCCACCTTACTTCTTTGTGAATATTTATTCAATTTATATCTGGTTCTAGCAACTTCTTCACCAGATTCAATATCAGTAATTCTAATATTTACAGAATAATCTTTTATGGTTTTTCCTAAAAATGTTTTTTGATTTAATCTAACATTTCCAAAAATCATAAGATCTGCACCAGATGTTTTTCCTATTTTCTTAATATCTTCTTCTTTTACCATACCATCATTTTGATATGTGATTTCTTCTAATATTTTTTGTCTAGCATCGGCATCTATAAGTATATATTTGCCTGATTGCGAAAATTCATTTAATAATTCATCGTTAATATCTTCAATTGGAAAATATGGTTCTGTTGTGTCATTTTGCATTTCGGCAATAAATATTCTAGGTCGTCTTCCTAAATTAGAAAGATATTTTTGAAAGCTTTTATTGTTATTTATTTGTTTAATAGTCTCTTTTACTGCTATTTCTGTATCGGTCATAACCCATTCGTCAGTAATATTCGAAGCTAATTCATCGGATTCTTCAAGGGAAATTCTTTCAGTTTTTATAGTTGGAGCACAAGAGATGTTAAAAATAATCAATAAAAATAATGTAAATATTTTTTTCATTTTTTTAAAAACAATTATAACTACAATAAGAATAAAGCTATATTTTAATTATTCAAGTTTTTTTAATAATACTTGATTTTTTTATAATTTTTTTTATTTTTTTAATGTAATAAAAAATATATTATGTATCCTGAATCATTTATAAAAGAGTTGGAAAGTACAGTTCAACTCTCTGATTTAATAGGCAGAAAAATAACCCTTAAAAAAAGGGGTAGGGATTTTGTAGCTTGTTGTCCATTTCATCATGAAAAAACACCATCTTTTTCTGTTAGTGATATAAAAGGTATTTATCATTGTTTTGGTTGTGGAAAAAGTGGAAATATTTTTACTTTTGTTATGGAAATGGAAAGGTTAAATTTCAAAGAAGCTGTTGAATATATTGCTAATCTATATGGTATACCATTACCAAAAATAGAAAAGAAAAAAATAGAAAAAAAAGAAGAAATTGATGAAATAGATTTAATTTATAAAATTAACGAAGAATCTTGTAAATTTTTTGAAAAAAATTTATTTGAATTTTATGGAAAACCGGCTTTGATTTATGCTGAAAAAAGAGGCTTAAAAATAAATCATATAAAACAATTTAGATTAGGTTATGCAATGAATGATTATTCAGCTCTTCTAAATCATTTAAAAAGTTTAGGTTATAATGAAAAGATTATTGAAAAAAGTGGAGTTATAGCAAAAAGTGATAGGGGTACCTATTATGATAAATTTAGAAATAGATTAATGTTTCCGGTTATTGATAAAAAAGGAAAAGTTGTAGCTTTTACAGGTAGAATTTTAGATGATGGTATGCCTAAATATATGAATTCACCAGAAACAAAAATTTATAAAAAAGGTTATACTTTATTTAATTATTTTTTTGCAAGAAAAACAATTTTTAGTGAAGATTATGCTATTTTAGTTGAAGGAAATATGGATGCAATTTCATTATTTATAAATGGTGTTGAAAATGTTGTTGCTCCTATGGGAACTGGAATTACTGAAAATCAAATACAAGAACTATGGAAAACAACAAACAATATTTTTGTTTGTTTAGATGGTGATTCTGCGGGGCAAAAGGCATCTATTAGATTATCAAAATTAGTCTTACCTTTAATAAAAATTGGTAAAAATATTAAGTTTGTATTTTTGCCAAAAAATATTGATCCAGATGATTTTATAAAAAAATATGGAAAAACTGAATTTGATAATTTATTGAAAAATGCAATATCACTTTCTGATTATTTGTGGTTTAATGAATTGAAAAATTTAGGTATTGATGAAAAAGAAGAAATTATACCAGAGAAAAAAGCAGAATTAGAGAATAATATTTTTAAGATATTAGATACAATAAAAGATTTAAAATTAAGAAGTCATTTTGAACAATTTTATAGAAATAAATTATGGAAATTAAATAGAATATCAAATAAGAATAATAAAAATAAAATTACAAATGAAACATTAATAGATTTAAAAAGTAAAATCAATATAGATTTAATGGAAAAAATAGAAAAAAAGATTTGCATTTTATTGATTTATTTTCCAAATATTATAAAAAAACTTTTTGAAAAATATAAAATTGATATGTTTTCTGTAAATTTTTTAAATGACAAATGTAGCTTTATTATTCAATTAATTGAAGAGAATTTTGAGAATACGGATATGGCTAATTTTCAAAAAAAAATAAAAAATTTACTTGTAAAAAATGATTTAGATACCTATATTAATAGCAGTGATATTTTTTTTAATAACTCCTATATTGGTAGCTTAACAGAAGACAAGTGTCTTAAAATGATTATTATACTGTTGCTAGAAAAAGAAGTAATGTTAGTGGAGTTTGATTTAAAAGAAGCATCTGAAATAGGCGATATTGTAAAAACAAAAAAACTTAATGAGGAATTACTAAATCTTAAAAATAGAATTAGTAAAATTCTTGCTGACAGTAATTTTGTTTAAAGGGGTTAATAATTTATTAAAAAAAATGACTAATAATAAAGAAAAAAGTGTCAAAAATTTAGATAATGACAATCTTAATAAAAAATTATCAAATACTTCAAAAAATGTGAATAAAATTCTAAAAAATGGTCTTATCGATCAAAGTGTTTTAGAAAACAAATCTTTTTTGAAAGATGCAAAAGTTAAAAAATTAATTTTATTAGGTAAAGAAAAAGGTTTTTTACTTTATGATGAAATTAATAATACTTTAAAAGATAGTATAATCAAAATAGATAAAATAGAAGAATTGTATTCTGTTTTAGATGAATTAGATATTAAATTACTTAATAGTACAGAAGAATATAAAATATATCAAAACGAAGATAGTCATAATGTTGATTTAAAAGAAGAAACTATTAGTAGACATACAAACGATCCTGTAAAATCTTATCTTAGATTAATGAGTAATATTCCATTATTAAGTAGAGAAGATGAAGTAAATATTGCTATTAAAATTGAAAATGGAAGAAATAAGGTTTTACAAAATATTTATTCTGCACCATTTGTTATGAGATATATAATTGATTGGTATAATGGTTTATCTAATGGAAGTATGCTATTAAGAGATATTATTAGAATTGATGAAACATATAGTAGTGAATTAGATGAAGCAATTTCAAAAGCTGATAAAGAAAATGATTTAGAATCTATTAATTCAAATGATATAAGTTCTATTTTTAGTGATGATGACGATAGCGACAACTATGATGATTATGATGATGTGGATGATTTAGATGATTCAAAAGATTTAGATAGCGATGTAGAAGAGTTAGATGATGAAGAAAGCATTACACCATTTTCAACAATGGAAAGAAGTTTGTTGCCTAAGGTATTGAAAGTCTTAGAACAAGCTGTTGATGTTGTAAAAGTTATTTTATCAAATATAAAAGAAAACAACAATATTTCTGATTTAAAAAATAATAAGAAATTAGAAGAGTTGCAAAATAAACTTATTAATATTATGCTTGATATTCCTTTAAATGATAGCTTAATTCAATTAATATTAAAAGAAATTGAAAAAGCAAAAGCTAGAATTGAAAGTATTGAGAAAGAATTAGTAAATTTATGCGATGAAGAAGGTATTAGCAAAAAAGATCTTTTAAAAATTTATGGATATCCTGAATACAATGAAAATTGGTATCAAGATATGTTAAATTCAAAAGAAAGCCAATGGCAAGAATTATGCAAAAACAAAGAACAAGAATTAAAAGATTTATATAATAAAATGTCAAAAGTTGAAAAAGTTGTTGGTTTAAAAATCACTGACTTCAAAACTTTTATAAAAAATGTATACGAAGGAAAAGATGAAGAGACAAAAGCAAAGAAAGATATGATACAAGCTAACCTTAGACTTGTTGTATCTATTGCTAAAAAATATGCCAATAGGGGCTTACAATTTTTAGATTTAATACAAGAAGGTAATATTGGTTTAATGAGAGCTGTTGATAAATTTGAATACAAAAGGGGTTATAAATTTTCAACTTATGCAACATGGTGGATTAGACAAGGTATTACAAGAGCAATAGCAGACCAATCTAGAACAATTAGAGTTCCTATTCACATGGTTGAAACTATTAATAAGATTTCAAAGGCATCTAGACAATTAACACAAGAATTAGGTAGAAATCCTACTGCACAAGAAATAGCTGATAAACTTTTAGTTCCTGTTGAAAAAGTTAGAAAAGTTTTAAGAACAGCTAGGGATCCTGTAAGTTTAGAATCTCCTATTGGAAATGATGATGATGAAAGTATGGTTGGAGAGCTTATTGAAGATAAATCAGCAGTTTCACCACTTAAAGCTACAATGTATAGTAATTTAAAAGAAATTACTAATAATTTATTGTCTGGTTTATCGTCAAGAGAAGAAAGGGTTTTAAGAATGAGATTTGGTATAGGCATGGAAAGTGATAATACACTTGAAGATGTTGGAAAACAATTTTCTGTTACAAGAGAAAGAATTAGACAAATTGAGGCAAAAGCTTTAAGGAAGTTAAAGCATCCAAAAAGAGCTGCAAAGTTAAAAATATTTTTAGAAGAAAATTAATAATATATGCAACTATTTTAGTCGCATAATTCTACTTTTAAAATATTTTATTAAATATGTTATGTTTTTAATTTATTAAATAATTAATGGAGTTAATATGGAAGAAATAGTAGAAAGACCTTGGGGTACTTATCAAACAATTTTAAGAGAAGCTACATATCAAGTAAAAAGAATTGTAGTTTATCCTAATTCTCAATTGTCATTGCAATCGCACAACAAAAGATCAGAACATTGGGTTATTGTAGAAGGTGAAGGTGTTGTTACATTAGGTTCAAAGGAGATAAAAGTAAAAAAAGACGATTCTGTTTATATTCCAGTTCAAGAAAAACATAGAATGTCTAATTTTACAAATGAAAAAGTTGTATTTATAGAAGTACAAAATGGTGATTATCTTGGTGAAGATGATATTGTTAGATATGAAGATATTTATGGTAGGGTATAATTAATATTTTTATAAGTATATTAAAAGCTCATTATTCTTGATGGGCTTTTATGGTTTATATATTGCTTTTTTGTTTGTAATGACAAAAGGGCAAATGCTGATAAATTCTTTTTATAAATACTAGTGAATTCTTTTGTTTTTTTGTTTTTGCATTAACTTTTTGTGGTTTGTGGATTGCTTCGTCGTTTCACTCCTTGCAATGACAGTACCCCCACGCCGTCATTGCGAGGCTTTGAAAAAGCCGTGGCAATCTCAGTATGGGGTACAATTAATCATTCATGGAATTCTTTTTCTTTTCTTTTAATATTTTGTTATTATTTAAATTAAAAATATTTATTTTATTTATATAATCTAAATATAGGTAATAAAAAAGGTGCTTAATATAAACACCTTTTTAAATTATTAATAAAAATGATTACAACTCGTGACTATCTTTCTTGTTTTTACTCCACCATCTACCTTTACTTGTTTTTTTCTCTTCTGAGGTATTTAATAATGTTTGTTTTTCACTATTTGTTGATTTCTTACCAAAAAAATTAAACCAAGAAAAACCTCTTTTTGATGTTTCTTTAACTTTATTATCTTTATTAATATCTTTCAAGCTAGAAATACCAGATAATCCATTTTTCTTTTGTTCTTCTTCTTTCTTCTTTTGTTCTTCTTCTCTCTTTTTTTGCATATATTCATTTTTACTTACATATTTATTGTCAGTATAAATAAATATATTATTATATCTATTTGTGGTTGTGTTATCATTTATTATTTTATTTGCTGTGTCTTCATTAAATAAACAACCATATTCATCTCCTTTTTTTGTAAATAATATATGATTATCATTACAGAATTTTACAAAATCTTTCTTATGTTCTTCTGTTTTGTATTCAATTAAAGTCATATTTAATTTACCATCAACAAATTCTGTTTTAATGAAATATTGTTTTGGTGTCTCTACTGGGGCATTTCTAACTGTTACTTCTTCTTTAATTGGTTTTTTATCGGTATCATTAACAGCAACAGACACTGCCTCTGGTTTAATTTCTTTTTTATCTACAACTTCATTTTTTACAACTGGTTGTTCTTGTGGTTTTTCTTCAATAACAGTTTTCTTTTCTTCAACTGATGGTTTGTCTTGTGGTTTAGTTTCAATTTTAATTGGTTTAGAATTTGGATCTTTTTTCTTAATTGCAGTTGAGGTACTGATAGGTTTTTTATCTACAATTTCATTTTTTACAACTGATTGTTCTTGTGGTTTTTTTTCAACAACGGTTTTATTTTCTTTAACTGATGGTTTGTTTTGTGATTTAGTTTCTTGCTTAACTGCTTGTTGTTCTGTTTGTTGTTCTCCTGATATTATATGGTGCAAACCATTATTAACAACAAGGGTAGCATATCTTTTTTGTATCTCTTCGCCTTGTTCTTTTGTTAATTTTTGTGGATTCTTGTCTTGTTTTTTATCAATTATATAATTAATATATTCCGTAGATATACCAGTACAAGCAGGATCAAATATAGGATTGTGTTCAGCAAGAGTATTTTGTATACTTTCCTTAGGGGATAATATATAATTTTCTTTATCTAAATTATCATATATATAATCACCAAATATTTGTTTAACTCTTTCTCTATCTTCAAGTCTAAGTGCTGTACTAGGGTCAAATATCTTAAAGCTTATTTTGTCATTCTTTTTAGTGGCTGTAATAACAAACATATGAAATGTATTAGCTATAGGTATTATCATATTACTACCATTTGATAAATTGTCAGTACATAATTTAAGTTTTTGTTCTAGTTCCATTGTTGAATTGTCGCTCGTTATTATTTTATAGCAGTTTGGCAATCTTACAGGACAATCTTTACTTGTATAATATTTTGGATTACTTAAAACAATATCTAAAACAGATTCTGTAAAACTTTTAGATAATTCTTTATATTTTCTAGCACAATTAACTAATAATAATTTTCTTGCCTCTTCTGCTGTGTATTCTTTACCTGTGTCTTTTTTCGTACCAAATTTTACTTCCATAACCTTTCCATAATCTTTACTATTTTTATCTTTATTAATAGTAATTCTTGCTACAAAATTTTTATTTGTTGTTGGTGAATGCTTTTTGGCTTCATTTGAATCAATTAAAGTAATAATTTCTTTTTTGGGATTTTCTTGTTTAGGCATATATGCTAAAGCAGTCTCATATTTTGGTAAAGTCTCTAATTTTTTTATTTCTTCTTTGCTAGGTGTTAAATCTATTTCGGTATCACCAATTTTAAAACTAGTTTCATGAAAAAAACAATAACTTTTTAATTCTTCTTTAATTTCTTCTTTATAATATATTTTAACTTTTGGAAAGTCATTTTCGACTACTTCTAAAGATTGTGATGTAATTGTTTGTAATATTCCTTCTTTTTCTTCTACTGGAAATTTTATTCCATAACATTTATAATATTCGCCTTCCATTTCTGTATCATAAAAACAATATACTGTTGTTTTTCCACATATTTTTTTAGCCATTTCTTCTTTAACTTCTTTTAGTCCTTCATCTCTAGAAGAGTAATGAAATGGTAAATAATCTGAACCACAAAGTAATTTATATTGTTGTGCTTGTTCTATCCAATATTTTTTATCATTTATTTTGTCATTTGGTACAAAAACTTCAACTATGTTACCATATATATCTATACAGTAATGTAAAACTTTTGATGTGTCATTAATAAGATTATCATAATCTGATGGCTTTATTATATTTATGTATTTATAATCCATTTTTTGTATCAATCCGGTATATTCTCTACCATTTTTCTCTTGATATTTTTTTTTAACCTTGTCTAAATTATAGGATATATGGGAAGTGAATTCTATCTGATTTCGTTTCTTAAAATCATTAATAAATTTTTCATCATTACTTTTCTTCCAATGATATAATTTATACAATTCCATATGGCTAATATATTTCCAATCAATTTTATTATCTTTTGTTAAAAAGTATATTGGTATTAGAGACATAAAAAAGAAATTATTATTACATACACCTTCATTGTACATCATAAAACTCAAAAAATCAATAAAATATTTATGTTAAAAGCAAAGAAAATATAAAATTTAGTAAGAATTTTTTATAAAAATAAAAGTTTTACTTTTGTAGATAAAATTTTATAATTTTATACTTCCATATTATTTTATTTAAAAGCTATATTTTTAAAAAAATAATTTATAAAATATGGCTAATTTTTTTATTTCCGCAGTTGTAAATGAGGTTAATAGTAAAAAGAATACGATTATAAATACTTTTAAAAATCATCCATTATATAGTGTATTTGATAACGAAGATAATACAAGTTGGAAAAAAGATAAAATAAGTTCAAGATTAAATGATTTGACGGTTCAAAAATCTGGTTATAATGAAGTAATACCTACTTTATATGGTACAAATAGAATTGCTGGAAATATTATATGGGCTAGCGATATTAGAGAGGTACAAAATACTTATGTGACATCTTATAAAGCTGGCAAAGGTGGTAAAAAAGTTTATCAAAATAATATAGAATATTATTATTATGCTAATATTGCTATTGGCATCTGTAAAGGAGAGGTTACAGAATTAAGTAAAGTTTGGGCTGATACTGATTTAATTGATATATCAAAATATACATATAGATTTTATAAAGGTACAGAAGATCAAGAACCTGATAGTTTAATTCAAAGTTTTGAAGGTATAGGCAAAACTCCTGCTTATAGGGGACTTTGCTATATAGTGTTTGAAAATTTACCACTTGCAGAGTTTGGAAATAGAATTCCTAATTTTACTTTTGAAGTTTCGAGAACTTTTATTCAAGAAGATGAAGTTGAAAATGTTATTGAGGGTGTGAATATTATACCTGGTTGTGGTGAGTTTGTTTATGACACTGAAATTGTTAGTCATGTTGACGGTATGATATGGTATAATACTTGGTTTCCTAGTAATCATATAAGAAGGGTAAATCAAAATAATAATGAAGGAATTGCTGATGTTGTAGTGTCTACTAAGCAATTAAAAGAAAAATTGCCTAATTGCAAGTGGGTAGCACCTGTGGCTGTATGGTTTGGAAATTCTTTAAATATTTCTAATTGTATAATTGAACCAAGAGTTGAATTTAAACTAAATCCCGCATATCCAACACAAGAGACTAGACCAGAACCTTGGAGAGTTGCTGGTATAGAGAGAAAACATGCTAATTTAGTTTCTAGTGAAAATGGAAAAGTTAGGTATGGTGGTACTATTAGTGATAATAGTATTATTAGATATTTAAAATATTTAAAAGAACAAGGCTTTTATATTATGTTTTACCCTATGATTTTTATGGATCTACAAAATAAACCATGGAGAGGTTATTTGACTGGAAATGCAAGTGATGTAGAAAATTTTTTTAATAAATCAAATGGTTATAATAATTTTATTTTACATTATGCTAATTTAGTGAAAGATTATTGTGATGCTTTTATTATTGGAAGTGAATTAAGAGATTTAACAAAATTATATATTGAGAATACAGAAAATGATATAACTACAAGGATGTATCCCGCTGTTGAATGTTTAAAAAATTTAGCTGATTCTGTGAGAAATATAGTTGGTGAAAATGTAAAAATCGGTTATGCTGCCGATTGGTCAGAATATCATCATACTGATGGTGGTTGGTATAATATGGATACATTGTGGGCTAGTGATAATATAGATTTTGTTGGCATTGATGCATATTTTCCACTGACTGATAAAAAAGAAGATTTAATCACAAAAGAAGATATTAAAAACGGTTGGACTAGTGGTGAAGGTTATGATTGGCTTTATACTGATACTAATAGAACAAAAAAAGAAGAAGTTGAAGCAAAATATGCTTGGAAAAATATTGATTGGTGGTGGAAAAATTATCATATTAACCCTAATGGGGAACAAACTGAATGGGTGCCACAAAGTAAAAAAATATGGTTTACAGAGTATGGTTTTGCAAGTGTTGATGGTACGACGAATGAACCGAATAAATTTTACGATCCGCAATCTATGGATGGCGGTTTTCCTAGATTTTCCGAAGGCAAAATAGATTATTTTGCACAAAGAAGAGCAATTCAGGCAACACAAGAAGTGTGGGCTAATTCTAATATGGTAGAAAGGAAATTTTTGTGGTGTTGGGATGCTAGACCATACCCATATTTTCCTAGTCAGTTAAATATATGGAGTGATGGTAATATATGGCATTATGGGCATTGGATAAATGGAAAAATGGGAAATTTAATGTTCTCAAATATGATTAATAATTTATTTGAAGATGCTGGTGTTGATACAAAGTATTTAGGTGGTATTGATATGTATGATAGTATTGATGGACTTGCTTTAAATAGTAAAACAACACTTAATGAAGTACTTTCAATATTGCAAAAAGTATTTTTCTTTGATTATTATGAAAAGGATGGAAAAATATATATATTTTCAAAACAAAGTGAAAGTGTATTGAAAATTTTTGAAGATGAATTGTTGGAAATAGAAGATGGAAAATATTTTAAGGCTGATATTATTGGTGAAGATGATTTGCCATATAAAATTGATATAAGTTATATTAATAAAGATCTTGATTATCAAGTAAGTAATACATATGCAGAAAGAGTTTCTGTCGATAGTGATAAAAAAGAAGAAGTGAGCTTGCCTATTGTTATTACAGCATCAAAAGCAAGACAAGTTGCTGAAAAATTATTATATTCTAATTGGCTTGAAAGAAATATTTATCATTTTAAATTATTACCAAAATATCTATATTTATCTGCTGGTGATGTTATAACACTTAATGTTAATAATATTGATTTAATTTTAAGAATTGTAAATATTTTAGTGAATGAAGATAATACAATAGAGGTAAAAGCTGTAAAATGTGATAATTCTTTATATAATTTTAAAAATGAAGAAGAAAACTTTGATAATATAACTTTAATTTCACCAACAAGTAAAACTATTGTTGAAGTTTTTGAATTACCAGCTATTAAAAATACAGAAACACCAGAAGTATTTTTTGCAACAAATGGTGAGGAAGATGGCTGGACTGGCTGTGCTATATATTCAGCAAAAACTGGTAGTAGTAATTTTAATGTTATAAATGAAAATAGGGTAAATTCAAATGTTGGTATGTGCTTAAATAAATTAGGAGATGCTAGACCTTATTATTTTGATTATGATAATGTTTTATATGTATCTTTTGCTAGTAATATTGATACATCAATTTTAGAGAGTGCAGAAATGTTTGACTTTTTAGATGGTGTTAATACAGCATTAATTGGAAATGAAATAATACAATTTAGAAAAATAGAATTACAAAATGATGGTAGTTTTAAAATTAGCCAATTATTAAGGGGACAGTTTGGTACAGAAGAATATATATCTAAACATGTTGATAATGAAAAAATTATTATATTAAATGAAAATATTGTATCAAGTACTTTTGTGAATATTGATATTAATATGAGTTATGACTTTAAAATTATAACTTTTAAAGACACATTTGAAAATTCTACTGATAAAACTTTAAAAATTGAAGGAAAAAATTTAAAAGAATTAAAGCCTGTACATATCAAAACCACTAAAAATAATAATGGTTACAAAATTACTTGGATTTGCAGAAGAAAGGGACAAGTAAATTGGGTTGATGGTGAAGAAACAGTGTATAATAGAAATTATATATTAAATATTTTAAATAGATATGGTGTAGTAAGAAGTGTTGAAATTCAAAATGAAACCGAGTGGTTGTATACTAATGAAATGATTGCAGAAGATAGTGTTGATGATTGGAATGTTGAAATTATTTAGTTTGTGTCTTGACTTTTAATTGTAAAATAATATTTTAAGAAAAAGAAATAAACTAAAAATATTATAATGTCTTATACAATTAAAAAAGTAAGAAATAAAGAACCAGATGTAAAAAAAGCATCTTATATTGCCGATGGTGTTTTTATAGCTGGTGATGTTAGGTTGGGCGAAAATGTTAGTATATGGTCTAATTGCAGTATTAGAGGTGATTTAGCTAGTATTATTATTGGTGATAATTCAAATGTACAAGAAAATACAGTTATTCATGTATCTCAACCTATTGAAGAAGATTATAAAAAAGATCCCACAGGGCATGTTGTTATAGGAAAAAATACAACAATAGGACATTCTTGCATTATTCATGCTTGTCAAATCGGTAATAATTGCTTAATTGGTATGGGTTCTGTTATTGGTGATGGGTGTGTAATAGAAGATAATGCTTTTATTGGTGCTGCATCTAACTTAACACCAAGAACCATTGTTAGAAGTGGTGAAATGTGGTTTGGTAATCCTGCTAGATTTATGAGAAATTTAAGGGCACAAGATATTGAATATATGAAAAAAGATGTAGATATCTATTTATCTTTATCGTATGAATTTAATAAAGAATAATAAAATGTCATTATCAAAAGAAGATTTAAAATTATTAAATGATTTTGAAAATAATTATAAAAAAACATTAAAAGATAAGAAAAGTAATTTTAGTGAGGAGACAAAGAATTTATTAAAAAAAGTAAAAGAAAAACAAAATATTTTAAATTTTAGTAATGGTAATTTTAAAGATTATAACTTTTCTTTAAAAAAAGATACTACACTTGGTATAGATAAAAATAGTGATAAAAAATTATCTTCTGGTAAATATAAAATAGATTATAAATTAGACTTGCATGGAGAAACTCTTGATTCGGCTTATAATAAGGTTAAGTTATCATTTGAAAAAGCTGAATTAAATAATTATAGATGTTTGTTGATTATTACTGGTAAAGGTTTACATTCTCAAAATAAAACTATAAAAAGTAGTATAACTGAATGGTTTATGGAACCATATTTTGCAAATAGAATAATTAAATATACTGATGCACATATTAAAGATGGTGGAAGTGGGGCATTATATGTTTTATTAAGAAATAATAATAAACTATAATGTTTTAATATTGTTTGATAATTTAGTAATTAATTCGGTAATTTCATCAAGAAACTCTATTGTGTCTTTTTCTAAATTTTCTTTTTCTATATTTGCTGATGGTTTTTTTGGTTCTGGTAAATTTTGAGTTTCATTTTCAACTATTATGCTAGATAGGACTAATTGTGTATCTAAATCATTTTTATTGCTAAAAAATGGAGATACTTTTTTTAATAATTTAATAATATTTTCTTCAAAGTTATCAAAAATTTTTTCTTTTTTATTAGCATCTATTAATATTAAAATAAATAATAATAATCTATCACTTATTTTTCCAGTATCCATTACAAGTTCATTAGTTTTTTTATTTAAAGAACTTATTATTTTTTTGAAGTTTTCTAACTCTTCTTCATTTACTTCTATTGAATGTGTAATAGAACTTATTGCTATATCTAATTTACTCATTTGTTATATTTTTAATTACATTATCTATATTATTTACTATCTCATTTAATTCAGATTTTAATTGGTCAAACTCTTTACTTTTTTCTGTTTTATATTTAGCTAAATAATCTAAATCTGGTTTTACAGAATTTTGTGCATTTACTATTTCCTCATTTTTTAGCTTTATTTTATTTAATATAGTAATACTTAAATCATCTAATGCATTTAAAAGTTGTGTTTTTTTCTCTTTAATAATATTTACATTATTTATTTCATTCATATAAAAAAAAGTTGATTACTTAAATATCTTTTATATTATTATTTTATAATGAAAAATAATAATTTCAAGTTTAAATATAAATATTTAAAGTAAAATGGCTAAAAATATAATATCAAATAGTGAAAATGTTGTATGGTATCCTGAAAGTGATTTTATACCATATGCTTGTTATATTGACAAACAAACTATTTTGACAAAAAATGGCTGTTTACTGATGACTTTTAAAATTCCAAGCTTTGTGTCTAATAAATCAAAAAGCGATTTATTTACAATTAGAGAATCTTTAAGAAAATTATTAGTTGAACAGTTTAAAAATCAAGATATGTCATTTTATTTTAATACAGTTAGAAAAAAAGATGACATTATTCCATCCGGTAAATATGACAATATGTTTTGTGAAACCATTGACAAAATGTGGAATAAACAAAATAATTGGTACGATCAATTTGTTAATGAAATTTATATTACTGTTACATTATCTTTGAATATAGAAGATAATATTTTTAGTCCAGTATTTATATTACAATCTTTAACACAATTGGGTTTAAAAGCTGTTTATACAAAAGAAATTGAAAGATGCCATAAAATATTGAAGAAATTTTCATATCTTGTTTTAGAGAAAATGATGGAATATGATTTAAAAATTTTATCAATTATAGAAAATAAAGATGGCACATATTATTCGGAACATATGAGATTTTTCTCGTTATTAATCAATCTTGAAAAACAAGATTTTCCATTAAGTTTTGATGATATTTCTGATATTATTAGAACAAAAAAGATTATTTATGGATCAGATGTTATTGAAGTAAATAATGACATAGATAAAATATTTGCTTCAATATTTACAATAAAATTTTATAATGATTTAACACTAACTGAATTGGATAAAATATTACAGTTGCCAATGGAATTGGTTATTACAGAAACTGCTACTTTTGTTGATAGTAAATATGCTACATCTTTATTTGAAAGTCAAAGAGAAACTATTACTATTAGTGAAGACGAAGATTTACCATTTTTATCTGGGTTGAATGATTTTAATGCAGATAATAAAGGAAAAGATACCGATTTTTGTTTGTCTCAGGTCTCTATAATGATAATTAATAAAAACAGGGCAGACTTATCTAATGATATTAAAGAATTTTATAAAACACTTGATGATATAGGTGTAGTTGCTGTTAGGGAAAATGTATTTTTGCCTACTATTTTTTGGTCGCAATTACCGGGTAATTATAAATATTTAAAGAGATTACATATTGTACCAAAAAGTAAATTGGCTTCATATGTGTCATTATTTAATTTTCCAACTGGTAGATTAAAAGATAATTATTGGGGAAATGCAATTACTATTATTCCAACAGCATTAGATACCCCATATTTTTTTAATTTTCATTATCAAGATAATGGTAATACATTAATAGTTGGTCCTAAAAATACTGGCAAAACAACAATGATAAATTTTTTATTATCTCAAACAACAAAAATTAAACCTAAAATACTTTATATAGATACAATGAGAAGTTCGGAAGTATTTATTAATGCTATTGGTGGTAAATATTACAGAATAAGCCCAAATATACCTAATAATGAACAATTTAAAATTAATCCATTTTTACTTGAAGATTTAAAAGATAGTAAAAGATTTTTAGTAAATTTTATTATTGATTTAGTTGACTTTCAAGATGATGGTTTTATTGAAATGGGTAAAACACTTACTCAATTAAAAAGCGAGTATGATTTTATACCATCTATTATTGATAAAATTTTATCTATTCCTATACAAGAAAGAAGTTTTGAGAATATTGTAAAAATGTTTGATACTTATGATACTAGTTTTATACATAGTAAATTAAAAAATTGGTGCGATAATGATAATTTATCATTTATGTTTAATCATGCAGAAAATACAGTTATTCAAAATGATATTGTGGGCATTTCATTAAAAACTATTGTAAAAAATAAAGAGTTAACAATACCAGTTATTAGATATTTATTATTTTTAGTTAATAAAATAGCTGGTGATGAACCATTTATTTTAGTTATTGATGATGCTTGGAATGTGATTGATAATGAATCCATAGCTTCTATATTCTTTAAAAGATTAAATGATTATCAACAAAAAAATATAATCACAATACTTACAACAAATGGAGAGACTAATCTTAATAAATCTTATATTACATCATCTATTGCTAATTTTTTTACTACAAAAATTTATTTGCCTACACCAAAAGCTACATTTTATGAAAGGAAGATTTTAGATTTACAGGATGAAGAAGCAAGAGTATTAAGTTTTATGCAGGTTGAAAAAAGAGATTTTTTATTAAAAAATGGTAGAGATATTATTATTTCTTCTATAAATTTAGATGATTTTAATTATTATAGAAATATTTTTAGTTGTGATAATGTTTCTATAAATGCTATGAAAAAAGCAAAACAAATATCACAAAGTGATGAACCTTCTGTATGGGTACCAGCATTTTTAAAAATAATGGAAGAATATGAAAAAATAGTCCAGGCGAAAAAAATTAGAGAAAATGAAATTAATCAACAAAAATGGGAAAAATCTAGAAATGTTGAGAATGATGAAAATACAATTATACAATCAAATAAATAGATAATAATATGAATAAAAAGTTGTTAGAATTAGCTAAACAAAACAAAATTATAGATTTAGATTTATATAATAATTCTATTAGTAAAAGCGATTTATATGATATTACTGATGCTATTAGAAATAATAATCAAATTGAGTCTTTGAATCTTGGTAGTAATAATTTAGATGATGAAGACATTATATTGCTTATGGAGGCTATAAAAGAAAATTTTTATATAAAAAATATAAATTTAAGTGGTAATTTTATTACAAAAAAGGGGGCTTATGCTATTGCTAATGCAATAAAAGAAAATAAAAATATACAAGTAATAGATGTGTCATGGAATAAAATTAAAGATATGGGCATATTAGCTATTGTAAAAGCAATACAAGAATCTGGTAATATTGTTGATGCTAATATTAGTTGGAATGGTGTAAAAAATAAATCAAAAATAAAAGACTTACTTAGAGATATTTTAAATAATAATAGGAAAAATAATGAAAAAATTTAATACAATTTTAATTACAGGGGCTTCAAGTGGTTTAGGTAAACAATTAGCAATAGATTATGCAAAATCTGGTGTATGTTTATATTTATCTGGAAGAAATGAAGAAAGATTATTAGAAACAGCTAAATTATGCAAAGAAAAGGGTGCTAATGTTTTTACAAAAATTGTTGATGTAAAAGACAAAGAAAAAATGAAAGAATGGGTTTTGTCTTGTGATAAAGAAAATAATATAGATTTAGTTATTGCTAATGCTGGTATTTCTGCTGGTACTTTTGGTGGCACAGAACCCGATGAGCAAGTGTATGAAATATTTAATACAAATATTTTTGGTGTTTTAAATACAATAGAACCACTTATTCCTGAAATGGTTAAAAGAAAAAGCGGACAAATAGCTATTATTTCATCAATGTCTAGTTTTATAGGCATGGCAAGTTGTCCTGCTTATTCAAGTTCAAAAGCTTGTATGACAGCATATGGCGAAGCTTTAAGGGGATATTTAAAATATCATAATATTGGTGTTTCTACTATTTGTCCTGGTTTTATAAAAACGCCATTAACTGATAAAAATAAATTTGTAATGCCTTTAATAATGTCAGTAGAAAAAGCTAGTAAAAAAATTATAAAAGGTATTTCAAAAAATAAAGGCATGGTTGCTTTTCCTTTAATTTTATATATTTTATTAAAAATTACTAGATTAATGCCTTTTCCTATTGTGAATTATTTGTTTGCAAAATTGCCAAAAAAATAATATTAATAAGAAATTGAATTAATTATATTTTTAATTCAATTTCTCCTTCTGTGTCTAAATCCATTTTTTCAACGACTCTACCATATTCATCAATATATGCTGTTATACCACTATTAGAAACTCTAATTATAGGTGTTTTATTTTCAACAGCTCTAAATTGTGTGGCTACAAAATGTTGATATGGACCACTAGAAATACCAAACCATCCATCATTGGTTAAATTTAAAATAATATCCGCATTTTTATTTTTCTTTTTTACATAATTAGGAAAAACAATCTCATAACAAATAATAGGGTTAAATTTTATATTATTAATTATAATATTTTTATTTGAATTTCCACTTGAAAAGTCTATTGCACCCTGTGTAATTTTTTTTACAAATGGTAAATATTTTGAAAATGGTATATATTCTCCAAAAGGAACTAATACTTGTTTATCATAATAGTCAGTAATTTTTCCATTTTTAAAAACAAAAATACTATTCCACAATTCATTTATTTGATTATTTTTAATATCGGCTCGTAAAGCACCAGTTATTAGTGTTTTATCTGTTAAAAAATCAATATAGGCATTTTTATCAATAATATAAGGAATAGAACTTTCTGACCATATAATAATATCTGCATTTTTACTATTACTCATATTAATATGCTTTTTTAAATTATTTACTTTTTCATTTTTATCCCATTTTAGATCTTGTTTAATATTAGCTTGAACCAATTGTATATTTATATTAAATGTTTTTATTTTTGCATTATATAGTCTTATAGAGCCAAAAATAATTATACAAAATAAAATGCCAACATGTAAAGAGATATATTTTTTATATTCTTCATTGAAAGAAATTTTTTTATTTTGATATGTAAAAAAAACGTAAGAAAAAGATAATAAAAATATTAAGACAATACCATAAATATATATATTTAAAATTGATACTACTTGCATTAAAATATTAGAAAAACCGACTATATATGCAAATAAATCCCAAGGAAAAATAAAACTTCTCAAATATTCAAAAAATATAAATAAAATAGCAAAGAGTAAGGTAATAAGAATTTTATTTTTTATACTAAATTTTTTTATTATGTAGTATAATGTTAATGTAGCACCACCAATAAATGTAGCACAAATAAGTGGCACCATTGAAATTGTAATTGGTATTAGCCAAAAGAATGATTTTAGGTCAACCATCATAGAAAAACATATCCAATAAAATTGTAATAAAAAATAACCAAAACCAAATATTAGTCCATTTAAGAAAGCATTTTTATATGATACAGAATTATTAATTTTATCTAATAAATAATAAAAAGATATTGATAAGAATATAATAAAATATAATGGTGGAAAAGCTAAACCTGACAATAAACCTAAAATAAATATATTTATATATTTTTTCACAAGTAATAAATTTATTATTTTTAAAAATAATAAAAAATAAAGATTAAAAATCAATGATTAAATTAAAGAATGGTGTGCCCTGCGAGGTTCGAACTCACGACCCACAGCTTAGAAGGCTGTTGCTCTATCCAACTGAGCTAAGGGCACAACTACAAAACAATTATAAACACTACATATTTAAAAAATCAAGAAATTTTTTAAATATTTTTAATATTTTAAGAAATTTTGTTTTGTTTTTATTTCTTCATTTCTATATAAATCAGCATTCATGATAAAACCAAAAGCTAATAGAGTAGATACTGTAATAGTTCCACCATACGACATAAGTGGTAAAGGTACACCCACCACTGGCAATAAACCCATAACCATACCTATATTTACAAAGACATGAGAAAAGATGATAAAACCCATTCCGGAGGCAATAATTCTGCCATATGTATATCTAGATTTAAAAGCAACCCAAAAAATAAAAGTTGTTATTATTGAATATAAAACTATAAGATAAAGCCCGCCCACAAAACCAGTTTCTTCTGTATACATTGTAAAAATGAAATCAGTTTGCTTTTCTGGTAAAAACGATAAATGACTTTGAGTACCTTGTAAATAACCTTTACCAAAAAAACCGCCCGAACCAATGGCAATTTTTGATTGTGTTATATTATAACCTGAACCAAGTGGATCACTTTCTGGATTCAAAAATACTTCTACTCTCTTTTTTTGATAATCATGTAAACCATATTTCCAAACAAATGGTAATGAGGAAAAACATAATATTGCACATATTGCGAATTTCCACCATTGAATACCAACAACAAATAAAATACCAACTCCTATTGAAATTAATATTGTAGCTGTTCCTAAATCTGGTTGCTTTAATACTAATGTAGCTGGCAAAAAAATCATTATTGCTGGAATTATAGAATATTTTATTTTTTTAATTTCATCTAAACTTTTAGTACTAAAATATTTTGCAAGTCCCATAACTAGGCCTAATTTCATAGTTTCTGATGGTTGAAGACTTAAACCGGCAAATCTAATCCATCTAGTGGCACCCATAGCAGTATGCCCCATAAATTCAACATATATTAATAAAATTAAAGCACAAAAGTATATTGGATATGCTAGTTTTGCCCAAAAATTTATATTTATTAATGTTATAAAAATAAATACTGGAAAAAATAATAAAAAATATGATAATTGCCTACTAGCCCAAGGAGAAAAACTTCCACCCGCAGCAGAATATAATGTGAATATACTTGTTATAAAAATTAATATAATAAAAAAAATTATATTTTTATTTAATTTTATTAATTTACTAAATGCACTTAAATTTTCCATATTGTAAATAATTATTTTCATAGAAAGAATATAACTATTTTATAAAGTGTCAATAAAATTTATTGAAAAGTAAAAAAAATTTGATATAATACATGTATGTATTATGTTATATATGTATGGAATTAAATAAAAATATATACATTAATTCAAAAAACACAGACACAAATAATTCTCAAAATCAAAGATTGAGAGATATTGAGTGGTATAATTATGATAATAATGTCAAAAAAATCAAAATAAAACTACTAGAATTAGAAAAAATTAAAAATTTAAAAGTTTCAGCAGGCAATACACAAATTTTAGAGAAAATAAATCAAGCTGAAAATAATAAAGATAAAGATTTAGTATCACTCAATATATTAAGCGACAATAAAAATGAAAATAATATTCAAAAATATACAAATAATAATGACAACAATAGAAAAATCATAGAAGAAATTTTTAATAATGCTGAAGTAGAGCTTAAAGAAGATGATGAAAAAATAAACATTGATAATAAGAATAATAATATAGTAAAAAATCAAAATATATTAAATAATAAAGATAACAAAAAAGAAAAAAAGCAAGATGATAAAAAAGATAATAAACCAGAAGAAAAAATAAAAGTATTACCTAGTCAAGTCAAAAATCCGTTAGAGTGGTTATTCACAGAAAATTACTATTTTAACAAATCTCTTGATGATTTTGGATATATATTAACAAGTTATGTTGTTGGCAATGTTTTTGGAAGTTGGTTAGGACTATTTTTGGTTTCAACAGGTTTATTTCCAACAATAGGTATGGTTATTGCTATATATGCAGTTATACCAAAAGGTTTTGTTATGGGTGTGAGTCAATTTTTTTCTAGAATAGTTGGAATGAAATTGCCACTTTCTAATGATTATAACAATCTAACAAGTTATGTAGTAAAATATGGTAAAAATGCACCAAAAAAAGTACAAAATAAAGTTAAAGCAAAAGAATCACAATTAAAACAGGAAATAGAACGAGAAAAGATGTTCCAAGAAGCAGTAAAAAAATATAGAGAAGGATTGCAAAAGAATATTAATAGTATATTGCCAGAGATTAATAAAAAAGAAAACGCAAGATCAAATTTAATAAAACTAAATAATGATGATAAAAAAGATATTCAAAAACAAAACATTATAAATAATAACAATAAATCAATAAAAATTGATGCTAACAATATAGAAGATATAAAGAGGTTAATAAATTCAATTAAACAAGAAAAAGAAAAAAATAAAAATAAAGAAAAAGAATTATGGTTAAATAAACTTGATAATCAAGTAAAAAGTGATATAAGTAGAAGTTTATTACTTGAAAAACCACAAAACAATAATTAAGTTCTAATTTTTTTAATATAAGGACATTTTATGTCTAAAATATCATCAATAGCTTGATGGACTAATTGTGCTTCTTTTGTAGATGCTATTTTGTAATAAATTTCTTTTCCTTCTCTTTTGCTTTCTATTAAATCAGCTTGTTTTAATAATTTTAAATGATGAGATACAGCAGGGGCACTCATATTTATACCCACTGCAATATTGTTTACACAAAGTTCGCAATGAGACAATAACCACAAAATTTTTAATCTAGTAGGATCACTAATTAATTGAAAGGTCAAAGATGCCTTATTAAACATTTTATCACATGGTATATGTTCTAAAATTTTATTAGCTTTTACATCATGTATATGTAATTCACATTTATTTTTGCAAATATCGTCCATTTTTTAAATTAAAATTTATTACTTTTAAAGTATATATTTTTATTTATAAATAAGTCAATAATATTTTTAAAATTATTATCTTAAAAATCTTGATATTTTGTAATTTTATTTTTATAATTTTTTTAGTATATTATAATAAAAAATATGAGTCTTTTAGATTTAAGAGATATTTACAAAGATTATGTACTTGGTGGGGAATTAGTACAAAAAGTACTTAAAGGTATAGATTTAGAAGTAAATGATGGAGAGTTTGTATCTATTATGGGGCCTTCTGGTTCTGGAAAATCTACATTTATGAATATTTTAGGTTGTTTAGATCAACCAACAAGTGGTGATTATTTTTTGAATGGTGAAAATGTAGCAAAATTAGATATGAATAAACTAGCTGAAATTAGAAGAAACCAAATAGGTTTTGTATTCCAAGGTTTTAATTTATTGCAAAGAAGAACTATTCTTGATAATGTTACATTGCCATTAATTTATACTAATACACCAACAGAAGAAAGAAAAGAAAGGGGGATGGAATTATTGAAAATGGTAAATTTATCAAGTTATGAATATCATTACCCAAATCAATTATCTGGTGGTATGCAACAAAGAGTTGCTATTGCAAGAGCTTTAATAAATAGACCTAGTGTTGTTTTTGCTGATGAACCTACTGGAAATCTTGATAGCAAAACTAGTGATGAAATTATGACTTTGTTTCAAACATTAAATAACAAAGACAAAATTACAATAGTTATGGTTACACATGAACCAGATGTTGCAGAATATACTAAACGACTTGTTTTTATAAAAGATGGTATTAAAGAATTTGATGGTCCTACAAAAGAGGCAAAAAAAAGTGGAATTATGTTTCATAGGTAATTTATGAAAAAAATTTATTTATTTAGACATGGACAAACTGATTGGAATAGATATAAAGATACAAAATTTTCTGAAGAAAATCATAATGTGTGGCTAAATGAAATTGGCAAAGAACAAGCTAAACAAAATGCTATATTTCTTAAAGATAAAGGTATTCAATACATTTATACAAGTAAATTAAAAAGAGCATATGAAACAGCTAAAATACTTGCTGATTATATTAATGTTGGTTATGAAATTGTTGATGGGTTAGAAGAATTTACTATATATGATGACAGTGTCATTGGTTTATCTAGACTTGAAATAAGAGAACAAATAGGATTAGATTTATATAGAAAATTAAAAGATTCAAAAGATGAATTAATGGATTGGAGACCTTTTAATTGTGAAACAAAAAGAGAAGCTAGAAAAAGAATTACAGATACGATTTATAATATTTGTAAAAAGGATCAACATGATGTTATTGCAATCTCTACTCATGGTGTTATTTTAAGACAATTTCTTATATCCTGCAATTTTGAAAACTATGATGATATAAAAAATTGTGAAGTTATAGAAGCCGAATATGATGATAATAAAATAAAAATTATAAGGAGAATTAGATATGAAGATTAGTGATTTAAAAGATAAAAAAGTTGCTATATGGGGATTAGGTGTTGAAGGAAAAGCTGTTTTAAAAAAACTTAATGAAATATATAAAGATAAAGAAATTACTATAATTAATGATAAAGATATTCCACAAAAAAAAGATAAAAATGGAAATAATATTTATCTTTTAAACCTATTAAAAGACCTTGATATAGTAATTAGATCACCAGGTGTTAGCATATATAAACCAGAAATAGTATATGCAAAAAAAGAATACAATACTATGTTTATTACAGAAAAAACAATATTTTTTGGTGAAATAGAAGGAAATAATGTAAAAACAATTGCATTTACAGGAACAAAAGGTAAGACTACAACATCTACATTTTGTGCTTATATTCTTGAAAAATTAGGTTATAAAACTTTATTGGTTGGTAATATGGGGGTACCTACAATAGAAATTTTGGATGAAGCAAAAAGTAGTGATTATGTTGTTTTAGAAATTTCTAGTTATCAAGCCAGTGATTTATTAATATTTCCAGAAACTGCTGTTTTATTAAGTTTATTTCATGATCATGTTGCTTGGCATTTGAGTTATGAAAATTATTATAAGGATAAAGTAAATTTATTAAGTGGTGCAAAAAATAAAATAGTCAATGCTATAAATGAAAAATGTATGGAATATACAGAAAAATTTAAGGATAGAATTTTATTTAATACAAATAATTCAATTCATTATACTGATGGTTATTTCTATGATGGTGATAAAAAATTATTTTCCAGTAAAAATATGAAATTAATAGGTGAACATAATTATCAAAATTTATGTGGTGCTTTAACTGCTTTAAAAATAAATGGTATTGATTTATCAAAAATTAAACAAGAATATTTAGATAATTTTAGTCCGGTTGAACATAGATTAGAAATTATTAATAAAAATAATATTATATTTGTTAATGATAGTATTTCCACAATTCCAGAAGCTAGTATTGCTTGTTTTAAAGCATTTAAAGATAAAAATATTTATGCTATATTAGGTGGTTATGATAAAAAAAACGATATTAATGAATTGATAACATATATTGCAAATAGTAATATAAAATTTATAGCTTTAATTGGCGATGTAAAAGATAATTTAGCTAATGCTTTAAAAACAAAAGGCTATAACAATTATCAAATATGTAGCGATATAAAAGAAAGTGTTGAACTTTTATATAATAAAGCTATTCTTGATAAAGATGCTGTGATTGCTATGTCCCCAGGACATGCTAGTTATGGTTTATATAATAATTTTGAAGAAAGGGGACAGGATTTTAAAGAAATTGTTAATAATCTTTAAAATGTTTATAGTAAAAACTTGTATTTTATTTTATTAAAATTATATATTAATAGTAAATTATTAAAAATTTAGTTATGTTTAAAAAAATAGAAAATTATTTAAAAAGTAAAAAAATGACAAAGTTTAATCAATTTTTTAATAAAAAAATGGATTATGCTAGATTAGAAGATGTTATTTTTTTAACAAAATCAAATGTAAATGGTGATTATGATAAAGATAAAAAAATTTATGGTGTTTCAACATTGAAAGAAGCAACAGAAAATGATGTATCTTTTTTAATCAATTCTAAATACATTGAAGATCTTAAAAACACAAAAGCTTGTGCTGTTTTTGTGGATGAAAAAACTGCAAATAAAGTGCCAGAAGGTGTTATTGCTTTAATTCATGAAAATCCACATTTTGCATATACAATGTGTCTTGAAGCTATGTATAATGTACCTATTTTTAATAAAAAGCCATCAATTTCAAAGAAAGCTCATATTGCTTGGAGTGCTAAAATTGGTAAAAATGTTGAAATACAAGATGGTGCTTACATAGATAAAAATGTTGAAATAGGCGATAATTGTAAGATTTGTGCTAATGCTGTAATTTATCATGATTGTAAAATTGGTGCAAATACTTTTATAGGTGCAAATAGTGTAATTAGTTATGCAAATATTGGAAAAGATTGTATAATTCACAATGGTGCAATGATTGGACAAGATGGTTTTGGTTTTGTTCATCACAAAATGTTTAATTTTAAAATACCACAAATTGGTAAGGTTGTAATTGGTGATTATGTTGAAATTGGTGCCAATACTTGTATAGACAGAGGAGCTTTAAAAGATACTATTATTGGTACAAATACAAAAATAGATAATTTAGTGCAAATAGCTCATGGTGTAAAAGTTGGTGCTGGTTGTTTCTTTGCTAGTGGTGTTGGTATTGCTGGTTCTACTGAAATTGGAAATTTTGTACAATTAGGTGGAAAAGCTGGTCTTGCAGGACATATAAAGATTGCCGATGGAGTACAAATTGCTGGTAATTCGGGTGTTGCAAAGAGCATTGACAAACCTATGAGTGCTTGGGGTGGTTCACCTGTTATGCCTGCTATTAAGTGGCATAAAATGAGTATTATGTTAGAAAAAATGGTTAATAATAAAAAGGAAGAAAAAAATGAGTAATGAAGTTATTGGAATCAAAGAAATAATGAATTTAATACCACATAGATATCCATTTTTATTGGTAGATAAAATTATAGAATTAAATGTAGGTGAAAGTGCAACTGGTATTAAAAATGTTACAATGAACGAAGAATTTTTTCAAGGACATTTTCCTGGCGAACCAGTTATGCCTGGTGTATTACAAATAGAAGCATTAGCTCAGACTGCTTGTGTTTTAGTTCTTAAATCATTAGGGGATAAAGCTCCAAAGAACCCTGGTATTTTATTTACAACAATTAATAATGTTAAATTTAGAAAACCAGTTGTTCCAGGCGATCAATTACACTTACAAGTTAAAATTGTAAAAAGCAAACTCTCAATATATGTAATTGAAGCTTGTGGTATCGTTGATGGACAAAAAGTTATTGAAGCAGAATTTTCTGCAATGCTTTACGATAAAGATGTTAAAAAAATAAATGAATAATATTTTTATTTAATTTTTATATGTCGGTACTAGAATTTAGTACCGATTTTTATTTTTAGTGGTAATTATTTTTCTATAAAAAAAGACAATTATTCATTTATGGATTGCAACGAACCTTCGGTTCTCACAATGACGAGCCTTGGTTATGTGTAGTATTTACCATAACGAGATTGCCACTCCTTCTGCGAAGTCTCGCAATGACGAGCCAAGAAAAACGAGATTGCCACGACTTCTGCGAAGTCTCGCAATGACGAAGAGCAGTGAGTAGTGCTTTATGGGGCTTGCCTCCCTTTGTAAGGGGGGATGTTGCAAAGCAACAGGGGGGTTGAGAGAGAAATTGAAAATTGAAGCACAAAGTGGGAAAATGATATGCTTGCATAATTATTTTAGCTTGTCGTCCCACGAAGTGCGAAACGAACGAAGCATAAGAAATTGAAAATTGAAAATTAAAAATTAATATTTTATTAAAAATTAGTTTTTTGACTTGATAAATAGTGGTGATTTCTTTTTTCTTTTCTGTTTTTTGGTGGTGGTTTTGTGGTTTATGGATTGCCACGACTTCTACAAAGTCTCGCAATGACGAAGGGGGCAAGGGGTGGTATTCACAAACTCGTCATTGTAAGAGTTGCTTTGCAACATGTGGTAATCTTGTTATTAAAATGAGTATATTTGTAAATTAAAACTAATTGAATTTTCTCAATATGATTATTTTAAATACTATAATAAAAAATGTAGAACAAAAACATATAAAAAATTCTTGTCTTTTAATGAAAATAAAATAAATTAATAATATTAATTAGTGGTATATTAAAGTGTATTTATCGTTATCAGAATCACAAAGAATGGCAGTTGATGAAATAGCAAAAGGACATAATGTATTTATTACAGGTCCTGCTGGTACTGGTAAATCATATTTATTAAATTATATCAAAGAAGAATATAAAAATGATGGCTTGCATATTACAGCATCTACTGGCATTGCTGCAATAAATGTTGGGGGACAAACTTTGCACTCATGGGCTGGTTTGGGTTTAGGAAATTTACCATTAAACGAATTATTGAGAAATATTTGTTCTGTAAAAGGTACTAAATTAAGAAAAAAATTGCGATCAGCTAGGATGCTAGCTATTGATGAAATTTCAATGATTTCTGCTGATGTATTTGATTTATTAAATGAATTATTAAAAGCTGTTAGGGGTAATGATGATGCTTTTGGTGGTATTCAATTAATTTTATTTGGTGATTTTTTGCAATTACCACCAGTTAATAAAAATTCATTAGAAACATTTTTCTGTTTTGAAAGTGAAGCTTGGCGAGAAGCAGACATTAAAACTATTGTTTTAAAAGAAATTTTTAGACAAGAAGATACTGAACTTATAAATATGCTTAATAATTTAAGGTTTGGCAATATTACAGATCATGATATAGAATTATTAAGAAGTAGGTTTAAAAAAGAAGATTTAGATAAAGTTTTTGAAGCTACTATTTTAGGTACTCATAATAAACAAGTTGAAAAAATTAATTTGGCAAAATTGAATGATTTAAATACTCAAGAAAAAACTTTTAAAGCAAAGTTTGATGGTCGGCCTGATAAAATAGAATTTTTAAAAAAGAATTGTTTAGCACCAGAAAATCTTGTTCTAAAAGTTGGTTCACAAGTTATGATGTTAAGAAATACTTATGCGAAAGAAGGTGTAATTAATGGTTCTATTGGAGTTGTTAGAAGTTTTGATAATAGAAAAGGTTATCCTGTTGTTGAATTTATGAATGGCTCTTTGATTACAATTACACCAGAAGAATGGTGTGTAGAAAAATTTAATGAAGATACAGCAAAACTTGAAATTGAAGCTGTTATGAAACAAATACCTTTAATATTAGCTTGGGCTATTACAGTACATAAATCACAAGGTATGACAATAGAAAAAGTTAGATGTAGTTTAGGACATGCTTTTGCAGAAGGACAGGTTTATGTTGCAATCTCAAGAGTAAAAAGTCTTGATGGACTATTTATTGATAGTTTTAATGTAAATAATGTTAAAGCAAATAAAAAAGTTATAGAATTTTATAGAAAAAATGACTTGTCTTAATTTAGTTATTTTGCTATAAAATTGCTATATAAAATCAAAGTCCATACTAAAATTAAATACATAAAAGATACTAATACAATACAGCTTCCAATATCTTTTGCAATTTTTGATAATGGGTGCAATTCTTCGGAAATTCTATCAATAGTCATTTCTATTGCTGTATTTATAAGTTCGGCCATAACTATTAGAAATAATGTGCTGAATAAAAATAATTTTTCAATTAATGTTATTGACAAAAATATTGCTATTGGAGTTAAAATCATACAAATAATAATATCTTGTCTAAATGCTTCTTCTGATTTAAAAGTAGCAATAAAACCGTCGTATGAAAATTTAAAGGCATTAAGTATTCTTGGAAGGCCTTTTTTTGTTCTTTTTTTAATAATTGTCATATTCTATACCTAATATTTTTATTTTATAAAATAATTGATATTCAACACTTTTTTGAGATATAAAACTATTTTTATCTTTTTCAAGACTAGCAAATGGAATAGTGATTTCATAACCAATTTCTTTATCTAAAAGAAATTTTGTAAGTGGTTCGTCTTCTGTTAATTTTACATCGGTGATTATTATATTATATTTATTTTTGTTGACTTTTTTATTGCTATTGTTAATAATTGTTAATTCTATTTTTAAATTATCATTTATCATTGTGGTATTTTTTTTTGGCCTAAGTTTTTGTTTTTGTTTTTGTTGTATAGCTTCGTTCATTTCTATAGTCTGTCCTACTTGATTAATTTTTTGTCTAATTGCATCTTGAATAGTATTTTTAGGGTATGGATTATCCATGGTTGGTGCAACTTTTTTTGTATTATCTTTTATCAAAGATATTATAATTATTGTTATAACAATTATTTTAAATGGACCACTAAAAGAAAAATTTACTACATTTTTAACTAAGCTATTATTTTTTTTCATAAAATTTTTGTTTATTTTATATATTTTCTATTTAAATATGTCTCAATTTTATAAATATCTTCATCATCTAAAACACCATCAAATATAATAATTTCAAAAATCTCACCTTTAAAATTATTATTACCAACATAAATAGTTTCTGGTCTTGAACTTAATGTGTCATTATTAGTTATTTTGGTAAAAGTTCCTTCCAATTCTTTTTTAACATATTTATCATAACCATTATTCTTGAAAACTGTTACTAGATTATCTCCAATTTGTTGAGCCGTGATTTTAAATCCTGATTCTACAATATTTCCAGTATTACCTTTTTCTGGTTTAGCAACAACAAATATTGTATAAGATGATAAATTTAAAGCTTTTTCGGATTGCATTGAATTTGTGCCATTAAAATGAACCGACATAATACCTGGAAAAATTCTTTTTTCTTCAAAAGTTGTTTTATTGTTTATATTTGATGGTAGGAATAATATTTTGTTTTTACTTAAATCATCCCAATCTTTTAATTTATAACTTTTTTCTTTTCCTCTACTAGGCATTGAAGTTTCAAGCCATAATGATAATTGGTTATTTTCTATAATATTTGGTTGTTGTGCTGTAATATTTATTGCATTTATCAATCGTCCTTGCTCGGATACTTTTTGAGATACAGCAAAAACAGAGAATAGTAAAGCCATAATAACAATAACCATTGTTAATTCAACTAATGAGAATGCTTTTTTATTATTTATTTTTTTCATTTTTCTTAATCAAGTTATTAATATTTATTTTATTATTGGTACTTGGTGTATCTAATAATAAATTATTTTCATAAAAACTAAAATAATTATTATTGCTAACAATAATATGATCTACTAATTCAAATTTATTTATTGTTTTAATAGCAGTTTCAAATTTTGTTGTTGCAATAATATCGTCTCTTGATGGTTGTATATTGTTTGATGGGTGATTATGAGAAAGAACTATATATCGAGCATTATTATTTAGAGCTGTATTTATAATTTCTCCTGCATCAAAAATAATATGGCTGTTATTTTTATCGCCAAAAATTTTCTTTTCTATTAAATTTTGATTAGAAGTCAAAAATAGAACTAAAATGTGTTCTGTGTCTTTTGAACCAATTTCGCTTTGTAAATATTTAGCAATTTTTTTTCTTGTATCTAATTTTTCTGTTTTTAAATCTTCTTGCAACTCTTCTTCATTTATAAAACTTATCATTCTTCTAAAAGTAAAAATTTCACCTATTACAGCATCTGATAAAGATAAAGTTTTTTTTAAATAGTTGTAATCCTTATCGATTAATGTTTTAAAACTACCATTAACTTTTTCTAGTATTTGTTTAGCTAATAGTCTAGTATCTCTTCTTGGGATAGAAAGACATAAAAAGTATTCTAAAATTTTTTCTTTTGTTGTAGTATCATAATTTTTAATTATGTATTCTCTTAATCTTTGTCTATGTCCTTTATCAAAATTAGTTTTACTATTAGTCATTTTTCTAAATAAATAAAGTTATACTCAAAATGATATATTTATTTTTTTAATTTGCAATTTTTTATTTAATGAAAAAAAGCTTTTTTTTTAAAAAGAATAATATAATATATTAGTAGTGTAATAAAGATTGATAATATGACTGATACTGAAAATCAAGAACTTATGTCAAAATTTATTAAGAAAAATATTTCTACTTATCATGAAGAAAGTAGCCATAAAAATTTTGAAGAATATAAAAAACAAAAAAATGAAGAATTGTTAGAAGCAAAAAATAATTCAAAATATTTAAGCAGTCAATATCGTAGATATCAAGATTTTAACACTTTTAAGGCTAATGTATTAACCTCAACAAAAACATTACCAATTTTTATTTTTATTGGTATAACTTTTGTTGTTGCGATATATAATATTTTGACTACAATAGGTCATTCTGTTAGAATTTTATTTAGGGTTTAATAATATTTATAATTCTGTGAGTAATAGATTTTTATTTTTATTTTTATTATTTTTTACAATATCTTGTTCTCATAATAACAATATTGGTAGTAATTATTGTATACCAAATACTTTTTTTTCAATAAAATTAAATAATAGTAATTTAAGTGATATTAATAAAAAAAAGTTATTAAATTCACTAATAAATAATTCTGGCATAAATATTGATCAAAATGATGATAAGATAATAGAACTAGATGTAAATATGAATAGAAGAACAACAATCTTATCTGAAAATGCTACCGCAGATACAATTAGTATAAATTTTTTAATTAATTATAAAATTTATGATACAAGCAAAAATATTGTTATAGATAGAGGTAAAATTATTATCACAGAAAGTTCTGTTGTATCAGAAAATAGATTTATAAATTATACAAATGATCAAACTTTAATGAATAATTTTTTCAATTCGTTATCTATTAAATTAAAAAATAGGTTAGATTTAGTTTTGACAAAATATTATTGTATTTAAAATATATTGAAAATTATAAAAAGAATGATAAAATATTAATAATTATTTAAGATAGTACTATAATGTATAAAGATAACATAAAATTTTTTGCTTTAATTATCATAATTTTTTTATTAACATCTTGTGATGATTATCATTGTATCGAGGCTAATGATACTGGTGAATATGAAACAGAAGTTTTGACATTATCGTCAACTGGAAGTTTATGTACATGGGATCAAGAAGATGGTACATTTGGTTCTGCAAGTTCAGAAGTATCTAAAATTGCTGGTAGTGATAAATATACATTAACAATTGATTCCTGTACCATTGGTAATGTAACATGTCAAATCTTACAAAATTGTATACAGAACAAACCTGATAATATTAGTGGATGTATTACTGATAATAAAGGTACACTTCAAGGATGTGATAGTACCTTAGAAGCTACATATTTAAGTTTTTATCACGATTGTATGAATAAAGCTGTTGAATCTTGTGAAACTAAACATGTAGATGCATTGGATACTCAGTGGATATCTAATGGTATTTTGGCTGATGATAATACTGAGGTTTTTAAATTAAATGGTAGTGTTATTGTACAAGCTTCAAATTCTATAACATTAACAAATGCTGAAGAAAAGAGAGGGATATTTACTGTAAAAGATAATACATTACAAGTTATACCAAATGGTACAATGGCACCATTAACTTTATCATATCCTATAAAATTTAGTTTATCTGGTTCTTGGTGTAAGGGTGGTGAAAAAGCAACTTGTAATGGTTATGAAAATCAAATGGGTTCCACGAATAATGTTACTAGTAATACAAAACATACAGTTATTAATAATTTTTTAAGAAGAGGAGTTATAGTACTAAAAGATCTTCCTGATGGTGGTTCTTTGGATGAAAATAATAATTATATTGGTCCAATGCTTCAACCTGTTTTTGACAATTGGAACTGTGATAAACCAAATGTATCATCAGCTGATATAAATGCTATTGAAGAGAATTTTTATACCTGTTATACAGGATATAGCGATACAGAATTTTTAGAAAAAAATAATGAATTATACCCAATAGAAACAACATTTCAAAAAGATGTAGGTGGTTTCGTTGTTCCTAATAATGTACTTAAATATATTACACCGGCTGTACCATATGTAGGTGTTTCTTGTATTACCAATAATAATAAAAGAATATGTAGCAAAGGAGATACACAACTTAAAACTTGGACTGAAATGGAGGATGATTTTGATAGTAATGGTAATGCTGGTCCAAATGATACAAATGAAGAGGTTATGTATAACACAGTACTTTTAGATTCGACGGGGCTTGATAAAAATTTTTTATATCCTAATAAGGTTGCTTTCAAAATTATAGGAAATACAAATAATGGAAATATGTCCGGTGCTTGCAATATAAATATACAAGTTTTAGGTGCAAATAATGCAGTATATCAAATGATTGTTGAAGCTGATAATAGATGGCATTTTTTAACCGATAATAATAATAATTTTATAACAATAAATAAAGATGATTATAATACAATAATGCCTACTACATTAAAAAATCAAAATTTTAGTTCTGGTAATTTTTACAATGTTAAAATTGAAACATATGGCACATGGACTGATGAAGACGGTAATGAAGTGCCTTGTGGTGAAGGTATGGGAGCATTTTTTATGCCACAAAATGAAATTTTAATCAATAAATCTGGTTTTGTTAGTTTTAAAAATTTATTTGCTCCAGTAAGTTCATGTGATAATATATTATATTCATCTAGTAATTATGCATGTGTGGATAATGTAAATGAACTATATTTTACAATTATAAATCCTATGTATAATATTAATAGTGTTATTGGTCTTAATACTAACAATATATTGCGAGAAAATTTTTATGAATATATCAAGGATAATAATTATAATAGCCCTATTGTAAATACGGTTGGTGTTTCTTTATCAAATAATAATTGGAGCTCTAAAATATTTGTTAGAAAAGGTCAAATTATTAGATTTAATGAAAAAAGTTGGTATAATATTACTCCACTTACTGGTGGTGGTTATGATATTAAGAGCAAGATTATGCCTCTTGGATCTGATATTTATAAAAGTGTATCCCATGGTTTGGTATTAAAAATTGAAGAAAGACCAGCACTTTTTTGTGATGGTTTTGAAATGGAAGAAGTGAATTTTTATAACCAAGATAATGAAATAGAAAGTGGTACTTATTCTTTAATTCAGTGTTATGATTTAGAAAATTATGTTGGTTCTTATAGAAAATTAAGAGAAGAAAATGGTATTGATAATACTGCAACAATAAAAGAAAATGGAAAATTAAATAATAATGATATATTGTTAGGTGCTAGGAAACTTGCTAATATTTTTGATAGTGATAATAAATATGGTAATTTTAATACCATGTATTATAAACCTACTGATAATACTGATGAATATGAATCAACTTTTACTTTGCCAGTTGAGCATGATTCAATAGTTAGTTTTTTAGTTTTAGATAATTCTGATTTTAGTTTTACTCATAATTCTTCTGATAATGATGGTAGTTATACAATAGACTTTTCGCCTATGAAATATTTTGCTAATGGTGAACAAATTTCTGTTGCATTAGCATATTCAGATTGGGATGGAAATAATAATACCACAGAACCAATTAGTTGGCTTGTAAAATATAATACAGATTCTACTTCTACGGATTATGGACAATTAGATCCATCATCTGCCTATGAATTTGATAGTAATGGTAGATTAGTAAAAAAGGGCACTGATAATTATAGAATTGTATTAAATTCTACAAATTTTCCAGGCTTATCATCAGCTTCAATGGAAAAAGTTAGATTATTTTTTAAGATTGTTGATTTGTATGAAACTTGTACAACTAATGGTGGTGAAGGTGAAAAAGGTGTGCTTATAGATGAAATTTTGTGTAAATGTAGTGATGAAAATGATAATATGTATAGAAGTTGTACTGCTGTGGCTTGTGATGAATCAGTATCAATAGAACAAAAAAAATTTACAAGATGTAGTTCGGATCTAACCGCAAATAATTCTGGTGATTATAAAATACAACTTAATATTGATAATGGAGTTGAGAGTGGTTGGATGGAGTCAGGTTTATCTAGTCTGTTAATGGCTCCAATATTTGAAATTTTTGATGGCAAAAATATGGAACTATTAGTTGATAATAATAATATGTTGGTGCCTTGTGACAGTACAGCTGAAAAATCAGGAGATTGTTATACTTTTTATAATTATGAAGAGGGTGGCAACCATGCAAGAGATGTTGGAACTGAATGTATACAAGGACAATATGACTGCTATAAAAGTTGTAAAAATTTATCATTAGACCAATATTATAAATCTTGTAGGGTTTTTAATAGTGGTACTGGTTTTGTTGAAAGATTTTATAATAATATTATACAAGACGAAACATATAATAGATTAATAACTGTTTCTTTTGCTTTAATGTTTAGTTTTTATGGCTTATATTTTTTACTTGGTTTGGCAGATTTTAATCAAGAAGAATTAATTAAAAAATTAATTAAAATATCATTTATATATTTAATGATAAGTAATATAGGTTGGGATATATATAGAAATACTTTTGTATCTTTCTTTAAAGATGGTATGGATTATATATCTTATTCCATAGCAAATTCTTTTTCTAATAATGCCAATATTGCTAATGCTATTGAAAAAGGATTTTATGGCGATAAATCTATTCTCTTTGCAGATATGAATTCAGCTATATATTTTATTTTTAATGATAAAACACAAGCAAGAATTGGCTCTATATTTTTTAGTAGTTTTATTGGCTGTGTATTGTGGGCATTGATATGGTTTTCAATACTTTTATTCTTATTGAGTCTTATTACAGCAATGGTATTATATACAGTTTCTCAAGTTTTTGTTTCATTCTTTTTAGGATTTGGACCTGTATTCTTTGTATGTTTAATTTTTGATAGAACAAAGGGAATGTTTGATAAGTGGTTTAGCAATTTAATTGGTTTTTCTTTTGAACAAATATTTTTATTAACTTGTGCTTATCTATTTAATAATATAATACTTAGTATTTTGAAAGGCATTTTTAGCTATAAAGTTTGTTATGAGCCTATTTTTAGAATTGAAATTCTTAGCATAAAATTCAATTTTATAATATTTTGGAAGCCAGCTAATAGTAATGAAATCCCTGGTTTGTCGCAAATATTAATGATATTCTTGTTAGCATATTTATCAAAAAATTTCTTAAAATTTATGGCTAATTTAGGTTCTGGAATTGGTGGGGCAGAAATGTCTTCAAGTTCTGTTGGTTCTGCGATGATTGATACTACTACTGCGATTCTCAAACCATTAAAAAATATGGCTATGAAATATGGTGGAAAAGGACTAAAAATGTTAGGACATGGTATGGGTTATCATAGTAGGGAGGATGTTGCTAAGGAAAATGAAGCAGCACAAAAATTAATAGAAGAAAAAAGAAAAACTTTAAAATTAAGCTCAACAGATGTTGATGCATCTTTTGATAAGGAGTTTGGAAAGGGTTGGGAGAAAGATCCAGAAAAAGTAGAAAAACGTAATCAGTTGGTAAAGGAAGATTTTAGAAGAAGAATGATGGAAAATCCTGATGCAATAAAAGATTTAAAAAGTACCAATATGACAATTGATGATTTATATGAAGCAGACGATTATAAACTGCTTAAATCTGCCAGCATGAGTGGATTACTGTATTATTATAATAAATATGGTAAAAATAGTACTAAAAAATATATGAAAGAAGTTGAGCAAGATTCTGCATTTACCGGAAATTTTGGTGATAGTGCTAAATCATCACAAGATGAAGCTGAAATACGGGAAATATTTGAGAGTGCTTTTAGTAGTAGTTCTTCTAATGATCAAGAAGAAGAGAAAAAAACGAAAAAAGAGGATTCTAGTGCCAAAGAAGGGTCTAAAATTGAAGATGTGGATTAGTTTATAGTTTTAATATGAAGAGTTTTTTTAAAATAATATTTTTATTTATAGTATTATATTCATGTTTTTTGAAACATTCTTATTCTTCATCATGGACTAGAAATAAAGGTGATTTTTTTACTTCTATTGAATTTTCGGCTGAAACAAATGATATTGATATAATTTTTGGCAATAAGAAAAATAGTTATTATAAAAATAATTATATGCAATTATACACTGAATATGGTTTATTAAATGATTTAACCATAGGTGGGTATATAAAAAAATATAATTTTTATTCTATAAATTATGATATGTATGGTTCGGAAATTCAAAAAATTAGTGATGATATATATGCCAATTTATTTTTAAATCAAAATTTATATAAAGATGTTAATAATAGCATTTCCTTACAATATTCCCTATATTTTCCACTAAAATATGCTAAAATTTCAAAAAAATTAAATGCCTTAGATACATCTACTGGTTATGAAATGAAAATATCTTTTGGAAATAGTAAACAACTTTTTAAAAATTTAAGTTATTATTTTGAAATATCTACTTCCTATAAATTAATAAATAATGCTAGATATGATGAAATTACTTTAAATACAACCTTTGGTTTGTCTAGATATAATTCATCATCTTTTATAATTCAATATGAATATAATTATTTTCCAGAAAGCCTTTTAATAAATAATGCAAAATTATATCATTATACATTAGAAAGTAATAATAAAATTAAATTTATAAATAATTATCAATTTAATGATGATTATATAATTGAATTTTCCTACTCTAAAAGTTTTGGTAATAATAATGCTGATGCCTTTTCTATATCTATTATTTTTGATTAATTTAATTCATATAATTTTTGCAAATAAGTATTAATTTATTGTTTTTTATATTTTTATGTTGTTAAAACAAAATCAAACTAATAGCCATAATCATCATGCCAGCAAAAAGTCCAATTATAGCAAAGTGATGTTCGCCATATTCTTCGGCTGTTGGTAATAATTCATCAAAAGAAATATAAACCATAATACCAGCAACCATTGCAAAAACTATACCAAAAAGTGTATCTGATAAAAATGGTTTTAAAATTAAATAACCTAATATTGCACCAATAGGTTCTGCTAAACCTGATATAAAAGAATAGAAAAAAGCTTTTTTCTTATTTCTTGTTGCATATAATATTGGAACATAAACCGCAATTCCTTCTGGTATATTATGAATAGCTATTGCAAAAGCTATTGAATATGCAATGGTTGAACCATCTAATGCTGAAATAAAAGTTGCTAAACCTTCTGGTAAATTATGCAAGGCTAACGCCAATGCTGTAAGTATGCCAATTCTAAATAAATGTCGTGGACTTTTGCAATTTGTCTGTATTTTTTTTAACTCTTTTTCATTTTTATGTGGTTCATGTGGATTTTTCACATCTGGAATAAAATAATCTATGATTCCTATAAGTAATACACCTGCAAAAAATGAAATAACTGTTATTATATTGGCATAATTATATTTTTCTTCCAATATATTTTGACTTTCTGGTAGTAATTCTGTGAGAGATACATAAATCATAACACCTGCTGAAAAACCAAGAGTCGTAGACAAAAATTTTGCACTTACTTTTTTTGTAAAAAATGCTAATGATGAACCAATACCGGTTGATAATCCAGCTAAAAGTGTTAGACTAAATGCAAATAATATATTTTCCATATTGATTTTTTTATTACTTAATTATTATTTGTCATCATTTTCTTTAAAAGTCAAGTTATTTTTAAGTTTGTTTAAATGTTTAATATTATGTCAATAATAAAATAGGTTGAATTTTAAAAAATAATTGACAATAAAGTTGAAAAATATTACAATTGTGGTAGTATATTATAATGGGTGTAGCATTTATGACAAATATAATAAATATTGATGGAATATCATATGAGTTATCGGATAATTATTTAGATGTTTCAAATATAGAAAATTTTGTTATTAGTCAAGATAATATTATTACAGATACTTATACTGTAAACAAAATGGAATTTTATAAATTTGTTTCAGTATCGGGAAATAGTAATTTAAAATATATTCAAGATTCAAAAAATAATAATGTAGCTATTTATAACACTCAAACAAATGAAATTATTTCTGTTGGCGAAGATAATCGTATTAATCTTAACGATTGTATGCAATTATCACAACAATCAGGTCTTTATAATTATTATAATTTACAAGAAAATAATATATTAGATACATCAGATATAGATAGTATTCTTATTCAAGATAATAATATTATTATAGATAATGAAACTTATAATCTTATTCCTATAGCGGAAGGTGGATATTTTATAAGAGATACAAATGGTAATAATGTAGCTATTTACAGACCATCAAGTCAAGAAATCATCTCTGCAGGGCAAAACAATTCTATTCCTTTAGCACAAGTATCAGACAATAATTATTATCCTTTAACAGGTACACCATTAAATACATCTAATATAAATTCTGTTGTTTTAGATCTTGATGAAGAACCAAAAACTATAGCTATTAATATAAATCTTGGAAATAATGCTACTGGTATTAAGGAATATAATCTTATAGCATTAGATCCTAATAATGAAAATAGTATATATGCTATTGAAGACAATACAGGAAAAACTATTGCATTATATGATTCAAATACAAATCAAATAATTTCTGCTGGTGAAAATAATTATATTTATTTAACTCAGGCAACAAATGGTACTTGCTATCCTTTAATAGATACACCATTAGATACATCAATTATAAATTATATTACCTTAAATATTGAGGGTGAAGAAAAAACCATAAATATTAATGTAAATACTGAAGCTGGTACTCAAAATTTAGAATGTACTCTTGAAGAATTATATACTGATAGTAATGGAAATATTGTATATGCTATTAAAGATAATATAGGACAAACTATTGCAGTATATGATTCAAATACAAATCAAATAATTTCCGCAGGCGAAAATGATTCTATTAATTTAGTCCAAGCACCAAATAATAATTATTATCCTTTAACGGGTGTATCAATAATTACATCTAATACAGATCCTGATATTTTAAATTTAACACTTGCACCATTAGAGACATCAAGTATAAATTCTGTTGTTTTAGATACACAAAATCAAACAATAAATATTAATGTAAATACTGAAATTGGTACTCTAAATTTACAATGTAATCTTACAGCATTATATACTGATGATGAAGGAAATATTGTATATGCTATTCAAGATAATACAGGAAAAACTATTGCATTATATGATTCAAATACAAATCAAATTATTTCTTCGGGACAAGATAATTGTGTTGATTTAGATGAAAGTTTTGCAATGTCTAATAATCAATATTTTAAACTAACAGGTACACCATTAGAGACATCTAATATAAATTCTGTTGCTTTAGATACACAAAATCAAACAATAAACCTTAATATAACTAATGGAGATACTACTGAAAATTTACAATGTACTCTTACAGAATTATATACTGATAGTGAAGGCAATATTGTATATGCTATTAAAGATAATGAACAAAATATTATTGCATTATATGATTCAAATACAAATAAAATCATTTCTTCGGGACAAGATAATTCTATTAATTTAAATAATGACTTTACATTATACAATAGTCAATATATTAATTTCTCAAATACTCCATTAGCTACATCTAATATAAATAGTATATATATTGATTCTACAAATAATGAAATAATAATTAATGGTACACAGCAATATGATATTGAACAAATGAAAGATGCTAGTGGTCAAAATATTGATATGTGGGCTATTAAAGATTCATCTGGAAATATTATAGCAGTATATGATAATTTGGGAAATAGTCCAACTATTTTTGCAGGACAAAATAATTCTGTTAACTTAAATAACTTTACAATTTATGATGGTAGATATATAAATATATCAGCAGATAATGCATTAAGTACATCAAGTATAAATTCTGTTGCTTTAGATACACAAAATCAAACAATAAATATTAATGTAAATACTGAAACTGGTACTCAAAATTTACAATGTACTCTTACAGAATTATATACTGATAGTGAAGGCAATATTGTATATGCTATTAAAGATAATGAACAAAATATTATTGCATTATATGATTCAAATACAAATCAAATTGTTTCTGTTGGTGAAAATAATTCCATTTATTTAGCACAAGCATCAAATAATAATTATTATCCTTTAACAGGTACACCAATAAATACATCTAATATAAATTCTATTGCTTTAAATCTTGAAGGTGAAAACAAAACTATAAACCTTAATATAACTAATGGAAATACTACTGAAAATTTACAATGTACTCTTGAAGAATTATATATTGATAGTGAAGGCAATATTGTATATGCTATTAAAGATAATGAACAAAATATTATTGCACTATATGATTCAAATACAAATCAAATTATTTCCGCTGGTGAAAATAATTCTGCTAATTTTGCATTAAATTCTAATGGTGAATATGTAAATTTATCTGCTTTAGATATTACATCTGTATCATATAATGGTTCTAAAATACTAATAAATGATCATGAATTTAATTTTGATTATTCATCGAATGGTGATTACTATATTATTGGTGGTTCAGAGTTTACACAATTTAATCCATTTACAGGAGAATTAAAAATATCAGATACTCAAAGCTTTAATATAGCTTCCGTTAATGATAAACAATATCTTCTTTCAAGTAATAGTTTGCAAGATTTAAGTAGTGTAGAATCTTTTTATATACAGTTTTCTGAAAATAGTGGTATTCCTGCAGGACTTAAAATTAATGATATATTGTATACTTCTTTTATACAAGCTGAAGATAATATATTTTATATAAAGGATAATCAAAATAATATTGTAGCTCTTTATGACAAGGAAAACAAGACTATTATTTCTTCTGGACAAAATAATGCGATTAATATTAATGATTATACTAAAACAATAGGAAATGATTATGTAGATTTGTCTTCTTTGGATGTTGAAGCAGTAAAGTGGACTAATAGTACAATAAGTATTAATGAATATACATTCGGACTTACTTCTTATGATGTGACGACTGGATGTTATAAAATTAATGGTGTGAATGGAAGTAGCTTTAATCCAAATACAGGTGAATTAAAATTGAGTAATAATGGACCATTGTATAATATTAAGGATGATTTTATTCCTCACTCTTTATATGATAATCAATATCTTAATCCAGAGCAAGTAGATATCATGGTTGTTAGACAAACACTTGATAGTGAAGGGGAATATATGATACAAATAATGACTGGTTCTTCTGTAGAAGTTGGTAGTGAATTTAATAATGTACTATGGAGTGTGCATACCACAACATCAGATAATGGAATTTATGAAGCTAATCCAGATATAATACTTGATACAAACACAAAAACTTTTACTATTAATGGGGAAACTTTTGTATATACTAGCATGCATCCAGAAAATCCAAATTCTGGTAATTTGTATTTTCTTTCAGAAGATTATCGTTTATATGAAGATGATATAAAAGATGTTTTGATTAATGGTGATGATAGTATTATTATAAATGGTAAAGAGTATTCATTAAAGCCATATTCTACAGCAAATCAAGATTGTAAATATATTCAAGATGAATTTGGTCGTAATGTTGCTGTATATGAATCAATAAATCAAGATAATAATATTGTAATTATAGAATCAGATGGTACTAGAAAAGATATTGATCTTGATTCTAATTTTATTAATATAAACAATGAAAAATATTTATCGGATGCATCAGTTATTAAGTCTTTATCTTATGATCTTAATAATAATAAGATTGTTTTAAATGATTATGAACTTAATATTTCAGGTCCTAATTCACAAGGTAAATATATAATTAATGATAATAGTAATTGGATTTTTGATCCGGAAAACAAATCACTAACAATTAATGGAGAAACGATTGATTATAGTGATTTTTCACAAACAATAGGTGGTGAATTTATAGATATAACAAAATTAGATATTTATGGTATTTCTCGTGATAGATATTTTAAAACTATAACAATAAATGATTACGAATTTAATCTTGAAAATATTGGTGGTAATGATTATAAAATTGGAGGTGCTGTTGGTTCTGTATTTAATGCTAATAACAAAACAATTACTATAAATAATGATTTTACTCATAATTTCTCTAATTATAATGAAGATTTTAATAATAATGGTTATTTTGACATAAAATCCTTACCATTTGAAACCATAAAAGAAGAGAATGGAATATTAGTAATAGATGGATATTCTGTAGTTGTTAACCCAGTTACAGACAATCAAGGATTAAAAATAGATGGGTTGTATACTTATGGAAAATATGATTTTCAAAGTGATTTTTCAATTGAATTTGATCTTAATCAAGGTAAAATAAGATTTTCTGATAGGGGATCGTATTTATTTGCTGTAAATGATGATAGCAAAATATATGCATTAGATTCTTCTATTACAGTATCCAATATAGAAAGTGTTACCATTATTGATAATAATAAGATTATTATAGATGGTGTTGAATATAAATTATCTGATATTTATGGGGATAATAATGTAAAATATATACAAAATGATAAAGGTGAAGATGTTGCCATTTTTGATATAGCAAATCAGAAAATATTTTCCGCAGGTTCAAGTAATAACATAAATTGTGTTGAAGTATTAAATAATCATTTCTGTTGTATAGATAGTAATTTATCTACATCAGCTATAAGTAATGTAATTGTTGGTAATGATTCATTTGTTATTGATGGAAAATCATATACTCTTGAAAATTTCGCTGAAAGTAATGGTAATTTATGTTATATTGTTGATGATAATAATATAAAAGTTGGTATATATGACAAAGCTACAAATCAAATTATTTCTTCGGGACAAGATAATTCTATTAATTTAAATGATAGCTTTACATTATACAACGGCCAATATATTAATTTCTCAAATAATGCATTGAATACATCTGATATAGAGTATGTTAATGTAGATATTAATAATAAAAATATATATATTGATAGTTCAGAGTATAATCTTGAACAAATGAAAGATGCTAATGGTGATAATATTGATATGTGGGTTGTTAAAGATTCATCTGGAAATATTATAGCAGTATATAATTCAGAAACAAATCAAATTATTTCTTCGGGACAAGATAATTCTATTCATTTAGCTCAAGCACCAGATAATAATTATTATCCTTTAACAGGTACACCAATAAATACATCTAATATAAATTATGTCGCTTTAAATCTTGAAGGTGAAAACAAAACTATAAACCTTAATATAACTAATGGAGATACTACTGAAAATTTACAATGTACTCTTACAGCATTATATACTGATGAAAATACTGGAAATACTATATATGCTATTGAAGATAATGCAGGAAAAACTATTGCAATATATGATTTAAATACAAATAAAATAATTTCTTCAGGACAAGATAATTCTATTAGTTTAGATAATTTTTTGGCTTCTGATAATTATTATATAAATTTATCACAATTTAATGATAGTTATAAATTAAATACATCTAATATTAACAATGTAGTTCTAAATATTAATGATGAAAAAATTATTATAGATAATTTAAGATATAATTTAATTCCTTTTGAAAGTGGTTCACATGTTTATATTATACAAAATCCATCCAATAGTACATTTGTAGGTTTGTATAATTCAGAAACAAATCAAATCGTTTCTGTTGGTGAAAATAATTCTATTTATTTAGCACAAGCATCAAATAATAATTATTATCCTTTAACAGGTGAACCATTAGATACATCAAATATAAATTCTGTTTCTTTTATTTTTAATGATGAAAATACTATTGTTGAAATTAATGGTGAATCATATAATATGATTAGAATTGATACTAATGAGGGGAATAATTTTATATATTTCATTCAAGATCAAGAAACAGAAGATTTTGTAGCAATATATAATTCAAAAACAAATCAAATTGTTTCTACTGGTGAAAATAATTCTGTTGATTTAGATGATTTTATATCACAAGGCAATGGTATTTATAATAAACCTGAAATAAGTGAATTGTTTAGACCTCAACCAAACTTGTCATTTGCTGTCGTTAGGCCACAAACTCCATCTTCGTTTGTTGTTGCTAACCAAATTTCTGCTAATGGTCATAATTCAACAACTTTAGAAGAATCTAATAATAATCAAAATAACTTACAAAATTCATCAAGTCAAACAAATTCTGAAGGGGATAATAGTTTTGATGATATTAAAAGTGCTACATATAGTATAATGAATAAAGAAAATGTGATTACAGATGAAAATAAAAAAATATTTAATACTATATTTGAAAATAATGAAGAACTTTCTAATTATCTACAAAGAAGTGATTATGAAGGTTTAAAGAAGGCATTAAATGAAGAATTAGAAGAATTATTAGGTGAAACAAATCCAAAACTTTTAGAAACAACACAAAAAGTTGTGGATGATATGGAACTTGATGGAGTAAAAACAAAAGAAGAATTTTTAGGTGCTTTAAATAAGAGTTTGGATGATAATGGTTTTGATACTGTTGAAGATATTAAAGTATTCCCATCTATTGATGATATATTAACCAACCCAGCTATAATAGCTACATATTCTGTTGCTAGTATTATTTTAGCAGCTTTAATAAGAATGCTTCTTAAACAAATATTACAAAAACAACAAGAAGAAGAACAAGAAAAGAATCAATCTTTTGATATTAATAGTAAGAGCAATAAAGGAAAGAGTTATGAAAATAATATTGTTGAAAAAAATGCATCTGATAAGAAATCAAAACATACAGTTTCTTCTCCGGATGATTTAAATAATATTAATTATAACAAGCAAGGAAAAAGTAAATAATTATTAATAATTATACTCAAAAATGGTTCACTAAAATTAGTGGACCATTTTTTATATCTAGTGAAAAAAATATTGAAAATTAATTAATAATACTTTATAAAATTGTTCTAGTATTTATAAATTTTTAAATTTTAATATGGAATTTTCAAAGACAAAAATATGTTCTATTTTAGCAGTTTGCTTATTGGGTTTATTAATTAGTTTGGGTAATTTTTTTGATTTAGGTATTTTTTCTGATAATAAGGTTCATTTAGGACTTGATTTAAAAGGTGGTTCTCAACTTTTGTTAAAAATTGATTATGATGCTTATATTAAAGATCAATTACAATTTACAATGGATGAATTAAAAACAGAATTTAGAAAAAATAAAATAAGAACAGTTCCTAAAATGAAGATTGATTCTAATGAAGATAATGACAAAGAAGTATATATTTCACTTCCTTTATTGGATAATGATTTTAAGGAAATTAAAGATATAGTTAAAGATATAAATTCAGATTTAGTTGTCTTTGAAAAAGATGATAATGTTGAAATTAGATATGACAAAAATGCCATAAATAAGGCAAAATATAAGTTATTAGAACAATCTATTGAAATTGTTAGAAAAAGAATAGATGAAACTGGCACAAAAGAACCTATTATTCAAGCTCAGGGTAGGGATAGAATTTTAGTTCAAGTTCCTGGTATGGAAAGTCCTGATGAATTAAAAAAAGTTCTTGGTAAAACTGCAAAAATGACATTTCATTTTGTAAATACAAGTATTGTAGACGAAAACTTATTGCCTAATAATATTCAAAAAACGAAAGAAATGAATAGTGATTATTACTATTATGTTGATAAACAAGTTGTTTTAAATGGCGATTTATTGCAAGATGCTAGTGCTACTTATTCAGAAGGTAAACCAGTTGTTAGTTTTAAAATGAATAATATAGGTGCAAGAAAATTTTCTGAAATTACAAAAAATAATATTGGTAAGGTACTTGCTATTGTTCTGGATGATGAAGTTATTACTGCTCCAAGAATCAATACACCAATATTGGGTGGTAGTGGTATTATTACTGGTAATTTTACATCAGAAGAGGCTAATCAAGTTGCTTTATTATTAAGGGCAGGGGCTTTGCCAGCACCTTTGGATATTATAGAAGAAAGAGTTGTTGGTCCATCATTAGGTGAAGATTCTATTAAAAGTGGTTTAGAAGCTTGTGCTTTGGGACTTATTATAGTGTTTGTATTTATGCTAAGTCTGTATAAGTTCTTTGGTATTATATCAACAATTACACTTACAATAAATTTAGTTTTGACATTAGCTGTTTTATCTTTATTAAATGCAACTTTAACTTTGCCGGGTATTGCAGGTATAGTACTTTCAATAGGTATGGCAGTTGATACTAATATTTTAATTTTTGAAAGAATTAAAGAAGAATATAAGAATACAGGAAAAATTTATAATTCTGTGGCTAATGGTTTTAATTATGCTTGGGCTACAATTTTTGACTCAAATATTACAACAATTATAGTTGCTGTAATATTATATGTATTAGGTACAGGTGCAGTTAAAGGTTTTGCTCTTGTTTTAGGAATGGGTATTTTAACATCTTTATTTTCAGGTGTATTGTTGACAAAGTTATTATTATATGTATGGTTAGAAAAATTTCAACCACGAAAGATTAATATTTAGGGAGAAAATATGAAATTTAAATATTTACTTTTTACATCTTTATTATTAGCTAGTTTACCAGCTTTCGCTATTGATTATGATACTGACATATATGTAGATGATAGTAATACATCAAGTACAAAAACATATAAGCCAGCTACTCAAAATACAAATTATTATCCAAAGTTTGAAGGACATATTTTAGCTGAATATTATATTAATGCATTAGACAGTAAAGATGATATTGTAAATCCACATGATAGTAAAAATGATTATTATTTGAATCTTGAAGCTTTATTAAGATTACAATTTAAGCAAGGTTTTTTTGCTGAAACAAAATGGCAATTAAGTCCTGTTAATGATAGAGTTTATACAGGTGATATTTATGCTGAGAACCCTGGCTATATTGTTGGTAATAGTTTAAATAGTGATTTTTATGGAAAACAAGATTATATCAAAAGAAAGTTTCAATTTTCAAGTTATGGTTTAGCTGTTGAAACATTAAATATTGGTTATAAAAATGATAATTTTGCAATAGGTTTAGGTAAGATAAATCCTACATTTGCAAAAGCTTATGATAAAGCTAGATTTAGTGGTGTATATGGTATATCGATGGCAGAAGAATATGAAATGACAGGAAAAATTGGTGGTTATATATCTGCAATTTTGCCGGTTGGTACCATAACATTTAATGCTTTTTTTGATGATAAAACTGGTTTAAGTAGGACAATGTTTAATTCTATTAAAAAGGACGAAAGTGAAGGTGGTGCCGGAAATACTGAAAAATTAAATAATTTTTCTATTACATATGATGGGCAGTTTGAAAATTTATCACTTAATCTTGGTTTTAGATATTTAGATGTTGATTTAGAAACAGAACAACCAGAAAAAGGCTTTGTATTAAGCGGTGAATATCTTATGGAATTACCTTATGATGTAAATTTCTTACCATTTGCCGAAGTAGCTTATTTTAATAATTATGATGGTATGGAAGATAGAAATCTTACATATTTTACAACTTTTTTGCCTATTATAATTGATGGTTGGCATTTTATTGCTACAAGCACATTTAAGTTTGATAATGAAGATGGTTATAAAAATTATTTTAGTCATTTAACACAATTATCAGCTGGTTATAAGTTTGATTGTGGCTTAATGTTAGATTTTGCTAAAATTTGGGAAAAGAATACTATGAAAGCCGATGGTTTTGCAGGAGTTGGAAATAAACAAAAATGGACACATAATTCAGACTCTTGGGCATTTATGGTTTCTTATTCATTTAAGTTTTAATTTTATTCATCAGATTAATTTCTGGTGATTTATTTTTATTTTAGATTATGAATTACAAAAAAGAAATAAAAAGTATAAAAGATTCTGTTGTATTGCAAAATATAACTGATGATGCTGTACCATATGTTTTATTTAATTTATTTAATTCTAAGAATAAATTTATTACATATATTGCAAAAAATAATTTTAATCTAGAATTAATTAAAAACGAAATAAAATTTTATTCCAGTGAAATAGAAATTATAGAATTTCCAGAATGGAACACTTTGCCATATGATGTTAATTCTCCACAATTAAGAATTCAAACTTCTAGAATGGAAGCTTTATATAAACTTTTGAATTATAAAACATTATTTAAAAATAAAAAAGTATTATTTATAATATCAAAACAAGCTATTTTACAAAGGGTTATAAATAAAAAAGATTTTAAATTTATAAATTTTTATCAAGGTCAAAAAATTAAACTTGACGATATTAAAAATATTTTAATTGATAATTGTTATTCTAGTGTAGATACTTGTACAAGTGTTGGAAATTATAGTATAAATAATAGCAATATTGATATTATTACTTTTGATAATCAAGCTTATAGAATTATATTAAAAAATAATATTATACAAGAAATAAAATCTTTTAATCCAGAAACGCAAGTAAGCCTTCATAATTTTGAAGAAATTTTGATTTTGCCAATAAAAGAAGTTCTTTTCAATAAAGAAAATATTAAGAATTTTAAAATAAATTATTCTAATTATTTTGATATTCAAAATCAAAATGACAAAATATATCAAAATATATCAAATAGTATTTTTTATGATGGTTGTGAAAATTGGTTGCCTCTATTTTATAAAAATAATTTAGAAACTATTTTTGATTATTTACCAGAAAATACATTATTTACTTATTTGAATGAATCTATTGAAGATTTGCAAGAATATCAAGATACAATAAATAGATTTTATAATACAAGGCTTGAAGAATTAAATATACAAAGTAATAATATGTCTATTTATAATCCCATAAAGCCAGAATTACTATATATAAAAGTTGATGATTTTTTAAATTGTATAAAAAAATATATTAATATTGTTTTTGATACTGAAAATCAATCATCTAGTACTGATATTATAGATATGAATTTTAAGACAACTCCTAATTTTTTTGAAAGTTCAAAAGAAATATTTAAAGATTTAGAAAATTTTTTAAATAAGTAATAAAAAAGATTATTTTTTACTTGACAATAAATTATTTACATTATTTAATATTAGGTATGTTGTTCCCATGTGGGATTTTAGTATTAAAAATAAGAAAGAGAAAATGTTTGCAATAATTGAAACTGGTGGTAATCAATATAGAGTTGCTCCTGGAAACACAATTGATGTTGAGAAACTTGAAGGTGAAGAAGGTACAAAAGTTGTTTTAGAAAATGTACTTTTTGTTCAAAAAGAAGATGAAACTTCTTTAATTGGTAACCCTTTATTGAAGAATGTTAAAGTTGAAGCTGAGATCGTAAAAACATATAAAGACGATAAAGTTATTGACTTTGTTAAAAGAAGAAGAAAAAATTCTAGAAGAAAAAATGGTCATAGACAGACCAAAACAAAATTAAAAATTGTAGATATAAAAATTGCTTAATAAATATTGAGGTAATTAGAAATGGCACATAAAAAAGGTGGTGGAGCTACAAGTCAAAAAAAAGACTCAGCTGGTAGACGATTAGGGATTAAAAAGAATGGTGAAGAATTAGTTCAAGCAGGAAATATTCTTTGCAGACAAAGAGGCACAAAATGGCATCCTGGTGAAAATACCGGAATTGGTAGAGATCACACAATATATGCTAAAATAGCTGGTATTGTTAAGTTTATAAAAAAGGGAAGAAAAGAAAAAACTTACATTACAGTTGTTGAACTTCCTAATGAATAATTAAAAGATAAGTTGTTTCAAACCCCATCAAGTAATTGGTGGGGTTTTATCTATTTTTATTATGTTTTATAAAATAATTTTTATAATACTAATATATATTGCGAGACTTTGTAGAAAGAGTGGCAATCTCGTTATGGGATACAATATTCATTTACAGAATTCTTTTATTTTTTGTTTTATTTCTATTCTTGTTTATTTACAGATAATAAATTCTTGTGGTGTTAGGTATCTTACTCAACACTTAATGCTATCAAAATTAAATTCATAATTTATTGATTTTGTGAAACTGACTATTTGCAAGCCTTTGATATGTTGTTGGGAGACTGTATACCACAGCAAGATAATAAATTCTTTTTCTTTCCTGTTGTTTTTGTATTGACTTTTTTGGGTTGTATGGATTGCTTCGCTTCGCTCGCAATGACGAAAGTTGGGTAATAGTGGTTATGAATTGTTTTACTTTGCTTACAATAACGAAGGGGTGCGTGTGATTGTGGATTGTTTTGTCGTTTTATTTCAAATAATGACAGTACCCACAAGCTCATCATTGCGAGAAACTAACCATATACTGTCATTGCGAGAACCGAAGGTTCGTGGCAATCTCGTTTATTCTAGGTTTGTCATTGCGAGAGTTGCTTTTGCAACTCGTGGCAATCTCATTATGGTAGCCGCAACACTCAATAAACCGTCGTCATTGAGAGAATATATCCACACACTGCCATTGCGAGGCTTTGTAGAAGTTATGGTAATACTTTATAAAATAATTTTTATAATACTGATAGATAATAAAGATAAAATAAGATTCTTGTATTATATCATTATTATAGGAACGATTGTAATGTTCTTAATTCTCTTATATTTATAGTATAAATTTATTATTTTTTTAATTTATAATAGTTATTATATAATATAATCTAAAAAATATATAAAAGTAAAAATAATTTGTAAATTTTAATTAATTTTTGTTATAAAATGTAATATAATATAAAATGTTTTGATAAAATAATATTAAAATGGCTAATAAAAAAAATCATAAAAAAAGTAAAAATGGAATGAAAGCAAAAACAGTTTTAAAGGTTATTAGTGCATCATGTTTTGCTGTAGCTTGTGTTTCTGTTGGAATAGTTTTGTCTTCTACATATATTGGTTCCTTTATAGCTACACCTTTTATTGGACCACTTGTGGGTTTTAGTTGTGCGGCTATTGGATGTGCAACAGGATATTTATCTGACTATTTATCATATAAAGTTGACAAATATGAAAAATTAGCAAAACAGATGAAAAATAGTAAAGGAAGATCTAGTATTTTAAGTCAAAAAAATATGAAGTCTAATGAAAATGATTTAAATAAAAATCAGAGTACAGAAAAAGGAAAATCTTTTGTTGAAAAGGAAAATGAAAAAAGAATGTCTAAACAGCAATTAGAAGTTCAATTGTCGCAATAATAATTAAAAAAAGGGCTTTAAATCTTATTAACTCTAAAAACTGCTAATTTGCTTAATCGTTAATAATGATAAAATATCAAATATATTTTTCTTTCATTTATGAAAATATTTTATTTTTAATAAAATTTGATATATGTTATCAAGTTTAATGCAGGATTTTTTTAACAATTATGATTTGTTTAATATAAGTATAATTAAGATTTACTATGTAATTTTTATTATTTTAAAGACAAATAAAGATTATTATAATAATTAAAGTTTTATGAATACTAAGAAATTAAAACAAGAGTTGAATGTTAAAAAAGTATAAGTTTCTTTGAGAATTTGATAATTTGTGAGTGAGATTTATTAAAATAAATGAAAAATTTATTTAAATAAAAAGAAATATATAAATAATAATTTAAAGTAATGTTTTTATTATATTAATTTAAATTCTCCTAATAATATTATATAATATGAAGGTTATTATTAAAAACAAATAATTATCAGTTAAACTTGTGATGAGTGTTTGTAATAAAATCACTATTTTTTTATATTTTTGTATTATTTTCTACAACTATAATTGAAAGTATGGTTTTTTTCTTTTTCTACTTTTCTTTTGGGTTGTAGTTGATTCACTATTTTGTTCGACAGAAGTGCTAGTGGTAGCTGTTCTATTTACTTCTGTTGGTCTAACATATGGATTATTTCTTGGATTAGTATTTCTTTTACCACTATTATTTCTTTTTTCTCTTTGTGTGTTAGTATTAGCAAGAGATGATATACCATTGGTATTATATGTGTGTATAGGTTCCATCATATGTTGCTCTAAAAAGTTTTTATACTCACTTTCTTTGATGTAATTATAAAGAAAATTGCAGTAATCACTTTCCATAGGAACATCTGGTCGACTTCTTTTAAACAGTATAACATTACGAAAGGTATTGATAATATGATCATGGTCTTTTGGTATATATTTTAGTAATGTTTTAGTGCTTTCTAAATCATTAATAGCATATAAAAAAACATTTGTATTATCGTAATCTTCTGCGGTAACATTAGCTTTATCTTGACATAAGCAATCTATAATTTCTGTATCATGTTTATTAGCTGCATACATTAAAGCTGTTGTACCATTTTTATCTTGCATATTCACATCAACTCCAAGATCACATAATACCCTTACTGCATTTTTAGATTTTTTTATTACTGCATACATTAAAACAGTGCGTTTGTTTTGATCAAACATATTTAGATTCGTGTGATATTTATGACATAATTTTATTGTATTTACATCATCATTAATCGCTGCATTAAATAGATCTAGTATTGTAGGTTTCTCTAAATGTGTATCATATCTTGTTTGCTCTACAGTTTCAGCTAGTGCATTTTATTCTATTCTACCTGTATATAATTTGCATAATCAAGCTTATGCTCTTCGCTTATTCTATTTTCTGCAATATCTTCCGACGATATCTGTCTTAGTGGGTTTTCTTCTTTGTCTGGCATAATTAAATATCATTTACACACAACCATAATTATATATTTTTATTAAAATGTCAATATATTATTTTAACTACAAGATATTCATTAAAAATATTAATATTTTATTTATATAATAAGGTTTATTAATTATTATTTGATAATAATACAAATATTCTACTGCAACCTTTTGGTGAGCAATAAGATCTAACATCGCCCGCTAGATAATCTCCATCATCAATTTTTTCATCAATAATTTTAAATGTTTTTAGATATCTTCTAACATTAAGTCCATTAACAGTATCACTGCCAAACCATATTGTATTTGGTGTTACTTTATCTAAAAAACTATAAGAAGTATTTAAAGGTTCTTGAAAATAGCCAAATGTATAAAAAAACCAATATAAATTATTTAAAGACTCAACATATGGAATTGTTTTACCAATTATAAATTTGTCATATAATTCAGTATTTGGCTTAAAAGTAGTTCCACCTTTTAATAAATATAAATCAATGAAAGGTGCAACAAGTGGATCTGGTACTAACTCATTATATGGTTCTGAAAATGTGTATCTAAAATATTCTTGTGTTTTTGTAGTATATGAATTTGAAGATTCTACATTTGGGCAAGCAAAACCACCACACCAACTAAAATATGTGTCGTTGTCAAAATCCCCAGGCCATCTACCACTTTTTAGTTGAAAATCTATTAAGTTGGTTTTATAGCCATTAATTTCATCTAAAAAAGCTCGAATTCTGGCATCATTTAATATTGAACTACTATCTATAGCAAGAAACAAAATAATACTACTAATTACACAGAGAAGTATGACTCTTATTAATGCAAAACCTTGAAAATTATTGACTTTTTGATATTTCATTTTATTCATGATTTAAACTTATTATAACAAAACTATTTACATATGGTGGTTCATCTGTGATGGAAATATTAAATTGTATTAATGTTCTTTCTTTCTCGTAATATTTTTCTATAAAACCGTATCCTTTATCACTTAATAAAATACTAGGTTTACCAAGAGAATCTTTTTTAATAATAATATCTCTCATATCTATACCTCTTCCAATACCAATGCCTATTGCCTTAGAAAAAGCTTCTTTTGCACAAAATCTTTTTGCTAAAAAATTAATTTTATTTTTAGACTTGTTATACAGTTCAATTTCATTATATGCAAGAATTCGCTTAACAAATTTATTACCAAATTTGTTATAAACATTTTGAATTCTATTTATATTTAATAAATCAACACCAATACCAAGAATCATATATTAAATTTTTTTACATCATACACATAATAAAAAAATGTTTAATAAATTTCAATATTTATTTATTGTTTAAATATATTACTTTTCCTAAATTTTTTAGTGATTCTTTTAATGAATCATTTTCAATATTAATTGTTGCATCAACTAATATATTTTCTTCATTTTGAGTTATTGTTTTAGATTTTTTATTATTGTTATTTTTTATTAATTTTGGTTTTTGTTTTATTTTTATATCTTGAACTAAATTATAACCAAACATTGCATTTATTTTTTCTATAATAAAAATCTTATTATTTTCTATATAAAAAGAAATAATGTTGTTAAAACATATAATGTATAAAATGCCATCATTTTTTTTATTTTTAGAAAAAATTACTTTTTCTACTTCGCAAAATTCAAAATATTTTTCACCTATTATATTTAGCCAATTTTTTTTTAATATAAATAAAAGTGGAGAATAATTTTTTAAAATTGGTTTTAATAAATCTTTCAATAAATAATCAATATCTTTCACTTTTTATTTAATAAATTTGATTAGTAAGTCCAATAATAATAAAAATATCAATAATACTAAGTTTGCATACTTTGATTTTGATATAAATTTTTTTATAAAATTTAATATAGGTTCAACAAATATTGATAATAAATTAAATATATCACTTATTGTTTTATCATTATTTTTTAATATGTTTTTTTTAATTAAAATATCAATGGCAATATAACCTATAATTAATATACTATAAAATGATAAAAAATGTTTAAATAAATTTAATAACATATTTTTATTAATATAATCTAATATCTATTATACTGTAAATGACTTGAATTATTTTGCAAGTAAAAATAGTATTTTAAAAAAATATTGATTTTAATTTTATTATTATATAAGATTTTCTACATATGATAATTTTTTTTATATAAATGAGTAATAAGTATACATATAAGGCATTAGATCAAAATCGAAATAGAATTATAAAAGGTACAATACAGGCTAACAATGAATATGTGCTAGAACAAATTTTATCTGATTCTAATTTAACTTTGATTTCTTTTAAGAAAATTAATGAATCTATACTTAGTCTAGGTTTTTTAGATAGAATTACAAATAAAGATTTAATTACATTTTTTATTCATTTAGAGCAATTAGAGAGAGCAGGTGTGCCTTTACTTGATTCATTGTCTGATTTAAAAGATTTTTCTGATAATCAAAAGGTCAGGGAAGTTGCTACGGATTTATATGAATCTGTTAAAGGTGGAAAATTACTTTCTGAAGCTATGGAAAAGCATACAAAAGTTTTTGACCAAGTTATGATTAGTTTAGTTAGAATGGGTGAAAAAACTGGTGGTTTGCAATCTGCTTTTAAAAATATTTATGAAAATTTAAAATGGTCTGATGAAATTAAAAGAAAAACTATAAAAGCAATTAGATATCCATTATTTAGTTTATTTGTTTTATTTGTAGTGACAGCAATTATGTTAAAACTTGTTGTTCCAAAAGTTATGGGTTTTATTATAGATCAAGGTATTCCTGTACCAAATTATACTCATGCTTTAATTGCTACATCGGATTTTGTGGAAGCATATTTCTTTGATTTTTTAGTTATATGTGTTGTGTTTTATATCCTTGTAAAGATTTTCAGTAAAAACAAATCTGTTAAGTATAAGGTTGATGAAGTTAAATTAAAAATGCCACTTTTAGGTAGTATTATTACAAAAATAGAAATGTCTAAATTTACAAGATTTTTTGGTGTTACATTTGCCAGTGGTATTCCTATTCTTGAATGTTTGCAAATATCTGGTGATATTGTTAAAAATACTGTATTAAGAGAAGATATAAAAAGAGTTGAAGAAGATGTTTCTGATGGTAAGTCAGTATATAATGCTCTTGCTGCCTCAAAATATTTTCCTGGTATGGTTTTGAGAATGTTTAAGGTTGGTGAAGAAAGTGGTAATATGGTTGATGCTATGGAAAATATACAATACTTCTACTCGATGGAAATTGATGATTCTATTGATAAAATTATTGGAACTTTACAACCTTCTATTATATTTACTATGGGTGGTTTGATGGCTTGGGTTATTCTCGCTGTATTCGGACCTATTTATGGTAACTTTGATAATTTTGGTGCTATGTAATGAAAAGATATGTTTATATATTTTTACTTGTATTATTTACTTCTTCGTGTATTAGTAGGAGTATAACACATAAGGGAAATATATTTGATAATAATGATGTTGATAACATTAGAGTAGGGTTGACTGATAAAAATGATATTTTACAGAATTTTGGTTATCCATTAAATATTTCATATTTTGACAAAAATATTTGGATTTATTACTCATATCAAATGAAAGAAATTTTATTTTTTAAACCATACATAAGCGACCAAAAAGTGTTAGTTATAAGATTTAATAATGATACAAATGTTGTTAGCGATATGTATTTATATAATATAGATTCTAATAATTATGAAATATTAAATACAACAGATACATCACTACAAGATAATCAAAATGTTATACAAGATATATTAAGTAATATTGGTCAGATTAGCATGTAAACATAATAAAATAGAAAGTTTATAAAACTTTCTATTTTGATTTATCTAACTAATATAATTATTATTTATTTTTTCTTTATATTATATTTTATTGTCATAAATAAAATAATTAAAGTAAAGCATACTGTTATTGTATTAAATAGAATCATTTGAAATGATTTTAAATAAATTCCATATAATATCCATGAAATACAGCCAATATTATATATAATATAACTTATTAAAGAAATACCACTAACATCTTTTTCTTTAATAATATTTATAGCTTGTGGTATAAAACTAATTGCTAAACATATACCAGATAAATAACCTAAAAATTCACCAAAAATATCCATATTCTTATTTAAAATTTAACTTGTTCTGGACTATTATTTATTTCTTAAAAATCAAATATATTTTTAATATTTTTATATATAAAAATATTTTAATATATATTATAATATTAATATTATAAAATAAATAATTTACCTCTTGAAAAAAAGATATTAATATTTTAAGCTATCTATGAAAAACTAACAACTAAAAATAAAAGGAGATTACAAGACTATGCATTATATGGGAAAAACAATAGAATTTGATGACAATAAATGTATTAAATGTACAAAATGTGTTATGAAATGCAAATCTTGCAGTGTTAATTATCTTGAAATTAAACTTGATGCTGAAGGCAAAAAACATTTAAGTGCTGTTGATGGTAAAAAATGTATCCATTGTGGACAATGTACTTTGGTTTGCCCAGTTGGTGCAATTAGAGCACAAGACAATTTAGAAGCTTTCAAAAAGGCTTTTGCTGATAAAAGTAAAATTTTTATAGTACAAGCAGCACCTTCTGTTAGGGCATCATTGGGTGAAGGTTGGAAAATGGAACATAGTTTAGATGTTGAAAAAAAGATGAATACAGCTTTTAGAAAATTAGGTTTTAATAAAATTTTTGATGTAAATTTTGGAGCTGATATTACAACTATGGTAGAAGCAGAAGAATTATTAGAAAGATTAAATAATTCTAATGCTAAATTACCAATGTTTACTTCTTGTTGTCATGCTTGGGTTGACTATGTTTTAGATTATCATCCAGAATTAAAAGAATATTTAACAACGGCTAGATCTCCACATTTACATGCTGCCGCAGCATATAAAACATGGTGGGCTCAAAAAGAAGGTATTAATCCTGATGATATTGTGGTTGTTTCAGTTATGCCATGCACATCAAAAAAAGAAGAAATCTTAAAAGAAGGTTCTAAAATGAATGGTAAACAATTAGTTGATTATAGCTTAACTGTTAGGGATATGATACAATTACTTAAAGAAAATGAAATTGATTTACCAAGTCTTGAAGGTAGTGAAGCTGATACATTAGGAGAATATAGTGGAGCAGCTGCTATTTATGGTGCTAGTGGTGGTGTTATGGAATCTGCTTTAAGAACAGCTTACAGAATGATTACAGGAAAAGATTTAAAGAACTTCAATTTAACAGAAGTTAGAACTGATATGAGTGGCTTTAAAACAGCGGAAATTGATATTGAAGGTAGAAAAATTAAAGTTGCTGTCGTTTCCACAGTACAAAATGTAGAAAAAATACTTGCAGAATTAAAAGAAAATCCTAATGCTTATCAATATGTTGAAGTTATGAGTTGTGCTGGTGGTTGTATAAATGGTGGTGGTATGCCATTACTTCCTATGAAACCAGCTGATCAAGTTGCATTAGTTGAAGAAAGAAGAAAAGTATTATATAGCCTAGATGAAGAGAAAAAGAATGAAAGAGTGGCACATGGTAACCCAGTTGTTAAAGAGTATATGCAATGGGTAAAAGATCAAAATGATCATGAATTAGAACATGTACTTTATCATACTTATTTTTAATTATTTTTATAAAGAAAATGCATATAGAACAATTTAAAGGAAAAAAAATAGCAGTATATGGTTTAGATAATATAGGAAAATTGTTTGTCAATTTTCTAAACAAAAATGCTATAAGTGTAGTTATTTTAGATGAAAGTGATATCGATTATTCAATATTTCAAAATCAAGAATTAATTACATCTTTATCAAGTAATAAAGTTAATTGGCGAGAGTTGGAATGTTTAGTTATAAATAATACTAATGAAACATTAAACAGTTTAGCAGAAAAAAATAATTGCCAAGTTTATTCTATACTTGATTTTTTTAAAAAATATTTTACAGAATATAATTATATTGGTCTAATTGGTAAAAGTGGTTTTTCTATTACATCATTTTTATTAAAGCATTTTCTTTACAAATACAATATGGATGAGCAAAGAGAGTCTTTAAAATATGATACTTGTATTGACTTGGATAAATTTGGTAAAAATAATGATTGTATTATACAATTAAATGATGATGTTTTTAAAATTATTCAAGGTCCAAGATTAAATTCTTTAATTATTTTTGATTTAGATTATGAAAAATCTGCATTAGATAAAATTGAAAAAATGATCTTAAAACAAGAAAACGGTGATTTTACAATTTTAAATATGGATAATAAGGAAGTTAAAGAATTATACAAAGAACTTAAAGACGATGAAAGAATTAAAACTCAATTAATTCCAATATCAGCTAATAAAATTATAGATAATGGTATTTCATTAATTAATAATGAATTTTATATTAATGTAGATAATAGAAATGAAGAATTTTTAGCTGATACATTTGCTAGCTTAATAGGTGAACAAAATAAGATTAATATATTAGCTACACTTGCACTTTTAATAAAAAAGAATTACAATCCTCAAGAAGTTATAGAAAATATACATAATTATAAAGGTGTTGGTGAAGTGTTTGAAATTATTTTACAAAAAGAAAATTTTGTCTTTGTTGATGATATTAAAAACAAAAATAAATTTCAATCTTTAATTACATTTGATAATATTTATTGGCTTTTATGTATAGATGAACCAGAATTTGAATTGGATGAGTTTGTAAAATTGCAAAAACATTTCCATAAATTAAAGTATGTATTTATAATTGGAAAACATAATGAAACTATTACTAATTTATTTGATGATAATGATGTTAAATATTCCATTATGTACGATATGGAAACTTCTTTACAAAAATTAAAAGAATTATTAAAAGATGAAAAAAAGGAAGAAAAAATAATTATATTATTATCTTCTATAAATAATTTAGAAGACAATGAATTTTATAAGGTAAATGGAGAAATTTTTGATAAAATAATAAAAAGAGAAGAAGATAATGAACTTTGATAAAATAAAAGGAAAATTTATTACTTTTGAAGGTGTAGAAGGTGCTGGAAAAAGTACTCAATCTAAGATGCTAGTTGATTATTTAAATAATATTGGAATTGAAGCTGTATGGACTAGGGAACCGGGAGGTTCTGATAGTGCAGAAGAAATTAGAAAATTAATAATTAGTGGCGCTGTAAATAAATGGGATGGTATTACTGAATTATTATTAATGTATGCAGCAAGAAGAGATCATACTGAAAAGAAAATTAAACCGCTTTTAAAAGAAGGAAAGGTTGTTGTTTCCGATAGATATTTTGATTCTAGTTTTGCATATCAAGGTTATGGTTATGGTTTAGACTTAAATAAAATTACAGAAATACAAAAAATTGTTTTAGATGGTTTTAAACCTGATTTGACTTTAATTCTTGATTTAGATGTGGAAGAAGGGTTAAGAAGAACTGATATTAGGGGTGAAAAAAACAGATTTGAGAGTATGGCAGTAGCTTTTCATAATAGAGTTAGAAATGGTTTTGCTGAGATTGCAAAAAATAACCCTAATAGAGTTAAATTAATTAATGTTGAAAATAAAACAATAGAAGAATTACAAAAAGATATTTTGAATATTATAGATAAAAATTTATGCAATTAAGTTTTTCATTTTCTATAAATAAAGATATATATGATGTAAAGAATTTTATAGTACATGATGGCAATAGAAATGTATTTGAATTTATTACATCTTCTTTTTTATTTAATAATAATATTTATTTACTAACTGGTGCTAAAAATAGTGGAAAAACTTATATTTGCAATATATGGCATAAATTACAAAAAGCTATTTTTTTAGATAAAAATATTTTTCAAAAAAGCAAAAATGACTTTATAGATTTTTTAAAAAATGAAATAAAAAATAATCAAAAATATATTCTGGAAGACATTGATGATATTAAAATTAATGAAGAATATTTTTTATTTTTAATGAATACAATTATTGAGAAAAATGCTATTTTATTGATTACAAGTAAAAAATGTATTGATGAATTTAATTTTGAAATTCCAGATTTGGAATCTAGATTTAAAAATACCTATAATTTTATTTTGCAAGATTTAGATAATAATTCAAAAGAGCAAATATTACTTAAATTATTGACTGATAAACAAATAAATATCGATTATAAAATATTAAATTATGTCTCACAAAAGACTAGTAATAACTATAATGCTATTATTGATTTTGTAAATAATTTAGAAAAAGAAATAGAACAAAATAATATTAAAAAGCTAAATATAGCTATTATTAATAAAATACTATCTTAATTTAGCATTTTTTCAGCAACTTTTAAAGCATCATCTGTAATTATTTCACCAGAGAACATTCTTGCAATTTCATTAATCCTATCTTTTCCTTCTAAAACGATTACATTTGTATTTGTTTTATCGTTTTGTTGTACTTTTTGAACTTTTAGGTGATAATTTCCTTTTGAAGCTACTTGTGCATGATGTGTAACAACTAATACTTGTAATGATTGTCCTAATTTTTTAAGTCTATCACCAACAGCTTCTGCAACGGCTCCGCTAATTCCAGTATCAATTTCATCAAATATCATAGTTGGTACAGAATTTACTTTTGATAATACAACTTTTAATGCCAACATAAATCTAGATAATTCACCACCAGATGCTATTTTTGATAATTCATTCATTGGTGTACCAGGATTGGTTGATGCTAAAAATCTAATACTATCAATACCATATTTATTCCAATTGTTTTCATCTAATTCTTTAAATTCAACATCAAACACTGTTCTTTCCATTTTTAATGGTTTTAATTCATTCATTAATTCTTCTGCTAGTTTTTTAGCTACTTCTTTTCTAGAATTGCTTAATTCTTTTGCATTTGATAAGAAATTATTTTTTAATTCTTTTACTTCTTTTTCTAGATCATCAATAATAACTTCTTGATTTTCTAAATTTGATAATTTTTCTTCTAACTCCATTTTTAAATCTAATATATAGTCAGGTTGAATATTTAATTTTCTAGCCAAGCCCCTAATAGCAAAAAGTCTTTCCTCGACACTTTCAAGAGTATTATTATCAAAACCCAATGAATCAAAAATTTCTTCAATTTTAGATGAAGCTTCGTTTATATTGATGCTAGCTTGTTCTAAATTTTCTATAATTTCTTCAAAAGCATTTTTATCTTTTTCTAATAAATTATCTCCAAGTCTAACACCCCTTGATAATGTATGTTGAGCTGATGATATACCTTTATCTACATTATATTGACCTTCTAAACTATCTTTTACTTCATTTAAAACATTTAATACTTTTTCTTTATTCATCATTAAAATTCTTTTTTCTGCTAACTCTTGTTCTTCATTAGGTTGTAAATTTAATGCTTCAATTTCGTTTATAATATGTTTTAAATAATCTTTTTCTTTTTCTATATTGTCTTTTTTTGATAATAATTCTTCTAATTTATCTTTTGATGTTTTCATTTTTTCAAAAATATTAGATATTATATTTCTTTTATCTAGTAAATTGCCAAATTGATCCAATATTTCTCTGTGATTTGATGAATTTAAAAGTCCTATTTGCTCATTTTGTCCATGTATTTCAACTAATGTTTCACCGACATTTTGTAAAAAACTTTGTGTAACTTGAATGTCATTTATAAAAGCTTTACTTCTTCCATCATTATATAAAATTCTTCTAATTATGATATTATTATCGTAATCAATGCCTAATTCGTTTAATAGATTTTTGCAATTTTGATTATTGGTTATATTAAAGTCAGCAATAACTGAACCCATAGATTCGCCATTTCTTAATAATCTACTATTTGATCTATAACCTATTGCTAAACCTAATGCATCAAGTAAAATTGATTTACCAGAACCAGTTTCACCAGTCAATACACATAAACCATTATCTAAATGTATATTAAGTTTATCTATTAAAACTATATTATTTATACTTAAACTTTCTAACAATTTAAACAAATATTTTTTACATATATAGAAAAATACAATAAATTTTTATTTTTACAATGAATTTTTTAAATGTATTTAATACTTGAAATTTTTAAAAAATATATTAGATATTTAATATTAAATAAATAAGTTATAATTCATAATGAATAATGGTAATGGAACAAAGAAAAATTTTACAATATGGGCAATAATTATAATTGCTATATTTATTTTATCTGGGGCATTTGATGCCGATATGTCAAATAAAAACAATATAATTTTTTCAGATTTTTTAAAAAAAATTGATAGTAATGAGATTAAAAGTGTAGAAATTCGTGGTAGTTCAATTTCCGGAGAATTAGCAGATGGAACAAAATTTTCTACAATGTCAACAGAATACCCTGATTTAGTTAAAGAATTGAAAAATAAAGATGTTGATGTAAAAGTTAGTCCTTTAATGTCAAAGGGTGATAAGTTTGTTAGTTTTGTACTTAGTTTATTGCCATTCTTAATTTTAGTTGGTATATGGATATATTTTATAAAAGGTGCTAGTGGTGGAGCTGGTGGTGCATTTAAGTTTGCAAAATCAAAAGCAAAATTATTGCAAATGAAAGGAAAAATTACTTTTCAAGATGTTGCTGGTATTGATGAAGCAAAAGAAGAATTAGAAGAATTAGTTGATTTTTTAAAAGATCCAGAAAAATATACAAAAATTGGGGCTAAAATTCCTAGGGGCTGTTTATTAATCGGTGAACCTGGTACTGGTAAAACATTATTAGCAAGAGCTATTGCTGGTGAAGCAAATGTACCTTTCTTTTTTATATCTGGTTCTGACTTTGTTGAAATGTTTGTTGGTGTTGGTGCTAGTAGAGTTAGAGATATGTTTGAAGAAGCTAAAAAAAATGCTCCTTGTTTAATTTTTATTGATGAAATTGATGCAGTTGGTAGACATAGAGGTGTTGGCATTGGTGGTGGAAATGATGAAAGAGAACAAACACTTAATCAATTGCTTGTTGAAATGGATGGTTTTGAAGGAAATGAAGGGGTTATTGTTATAGCTGCAACAAATAGACCTGATGTACTTGATAAAGCTTTGATGCGACCAGGTAGATTTGATAGACAAATAACAGTAAATCTTCCTGATTACAAAGGCAGGGAAGAAATTTTAAAAGTACATGCTAAAAAAGTACAATTAGCATCTGATGTTGATTTAAGCGTTATTGCAAAATCTACACCTGGTTTTTCTGGTGCTGATTTAGCTAATTTAATTAATGAAAGTGCTTTATTAACTGCTAGGGCTAATAGAAAAAAAATTACTATGCAAGAAGTTGAAGAAGCTACTGATAAAATTGTTATGGGTTTAGCTAGAAAAAATAGACCAATGAAGCCAGAAGATAGGAAATTAACAGCTTATCATGAGGCAGGTCATACTATTGTTGCTTTGAATTGCAAAAATGTAGATCCTTTACATAAAGTTACAATTATTCCTAGGGGTAGAGCAGGTGGTGTTACATCATTCTTGCCAGAAGATGATAAAAACTATGAAAATAAAATTCAAATGCTTGAAGATATTATGGTATGTTTTGGTGGAAGGATTGCTGAAGAAATTATATTGGGTCCTGATAAAATTACAGGTGGTGCAAGTTCTGATATTAAACAAGCTACAAGAATTGCTGAAAGAATGGTTACTATGTATGGTTTTAGTGATAAATTAGGTCCTGTAAATTATGAAAGAAAGAGACATGCTGAAGAAGGACATTTATTAGAAGGAAGTTCTGATGAAACATTAGATTTGATTGATAATGAAATTAAAAATATTATTATCACTCAAAAACAAAAAGCAGAAGATATATTAAAATCAAAGAAAAAAGATTTAATTACTCTTGCCGAAGCTTTATTAAAATACGAAACACTTGATAAAGAACAAGTAGATAAAATTTTAAAGGGCGAATCAATAGAACCAGAAAAGAAAGATGTTGATTATACTGAAATGAATTTCTCAACCTTTGGTCCTTTTACAATAGGCGATATTGAAAAAGCAAAAGAAAAAGATGAAAAGGAAATTAAGAAAGAAGACAAAGAAAACAAAAAAGATAAAAAGGATAAACAAATAAAAAAAGAAACAAAGGATAAAAAAACAAGTAAAGATAATAAAAAAACAAAAACCAAAAAGAAAGAATAAAAAATTAGTAAGATATATAATTAAGATATATAATATATCTTACTAAAATTTATATTTATTTTTTAAAAGATATAGAAAAGTATTGGGTTTGGAGGCATATATAATTGTAATTTATTCCCTAAAAGGTATTTTATTAGATTACAAGCCCAATACTAATTCAATTATAAATATATATTCATAATTTGTCAATAATATTTATTAAATTTTTATACAATATAATTTATTATTAATAAATATATGTATTTAAAGTATTATTATTATTAAATATATAATATATTTCACTCATAAATATATTAAATATTACAACTAATAATTGTTTATTGATAAAGAAAATTAATATATTTTTTACTTACATATTAAATTTTTTGTTTTATATTTAGAAAAAATAAAATATATTTTATGTCTCTAATAGATGAAGTAGAAATACAACAAAATAAGGCTTCAAATCCTGAATATTCAATATGGACTAGTGCTTCTGCTGGTTCTGGAAAAACAACTGTGTTAGTTAAAAGACTTCTTAGAATGCTTTTGAATAATGTGGAACCATCAAAAATTTTATGTATCACATTTACAAAAACTGGTGATACAACAATGAGAAATAAAATTAATCAAAAATTAGCGAGTTGGACTGTAATGGATGATGATGCACTTAAACAGGAAATTATTAATTTAGACGAGAAAGAAAATATAGAAAAAAAACTAAAAATAGCTAGAACATTATTTGCAAAGATATTAGATAATAGTAATAGTTTTAAAATTCTTACAATACATGCATTTTGTCAGCAAATAATAAAAAGATTTCCACTAGAAGCTGGCATTATTCCTAATTTCCAAATATTAGATGAAAATGCATCATTAGAATTATTAATGCAAGCAAAAAAAGAGTTATTAAAAACTAACAATGAAGAAATAAAAAAATCAATAGAATATATTTTTACTAATATTAATGAAGATAATTTTATAAAATTATTACAACTTGCAAATGATCAAAAAAATAATTTTATCTATTTGAAAGATAGATTTTTTACAATTAATGGTATCATAGATGAATTAAGAAAAATTTTTAAAATTAATGAAAATGATACAGTAGAACTTATTGAAGATGATTTTTATAATAATACAGATTTTTCATTAGTTGGTACTGGTATATGGGAAATTTTAAGTAATGAAGGAAAGCAATTTGATCAAAAGTTTGCTAAATCATTAAGCGATTATAAAAATGACAAAAGCCTGATTTATGAATATATGTTATGTTTTTTAAAAGATAATTTAGAAATTACTAGTAGATTATTATCTGTTGGTATGCAAAAAAATTTTCCAGAACTAAAAGAATTTGTATCAAAAGAAGCAGAAAGATCTTATAAAACTTATGAATATCTTGCAAATTTAAAAAATTTTGAATTCACAAAAGCTTTTTTAAATATTATTTATTATATTTTTGAAGTTTATTCTTTTTTGAAAAAACAAAATGGATATTTAGATTATAATGATTTAATTATTGAAACAAATAGTTTGTTGAATAATTCATCATTTAAAAATATAACTGGTGATAATTGTTTTTCTAGTTGGATTAATTATAAATTAGATGAAGGTATTGATCATATTTTAATAGATGAAGCACAAGATACTAGTCCTATACAATGGAATATTGTAAAGTCAATCACAGAAGAATTTTTTTCCGGTCAGGGGCAAAAAGAAGATATTAATAGAACTATATTTGTGGTTGGTGATGAAAAACAATCAATTTTTAGTTTCCAAGGAGCAGAACCTGATATTTTTAATATCACACTTAAAGATTATAAATATAAAATAGAACAATGTGGTAAAAAATTTGATAATATATTTTTAAATGCTTCTTTTAGGTCATTACAATCTGTGTTAAATCTGGTAGATAATGTATATGCTGAACCTTGTAGAAGAGTAGCTATTACAAAATTAGTTGATAAAATTACTCATCAGTTTGTTAGAAAAGAAAGTGTTGGAAAAGTGGAAGTGTGGCCTTTAATTGGAGAAGAAATTGAAGAAGAAAAAGAAAAAAATAAAAAAGAGAATAAAGAAGAAAAGAAAGATAAAAAATCTCTGGAAGATTGGCAAATAAATTATGTTGATGTAGTAGAAAAAACCAATGAACAAAAATTAGCAGAAACTATTGCAAATGAAGTTAGTGAATGGTTTAGAAATGAAAAAATGATATGTGATAGAGAAACTAAGAAATACAGAAAAATTAAATATGGCGACATAATGATTCTCATAAGATCTCGTACAAATAAGGATTTTATTAATTATTTAATTAGAGAATTTAGTAAAAGAAATATACCTACAATGGGTAATGATAGATTTGATTTACTAGATAATATTGTTTCACAAGATATAATTTCTTTATTAAATTTTTTAATTTTTAATGAGGATGACCTATCACTAGCTAATATTATAAAATCACCATTTTTAAACTTATTAGAAGAAGATTTATATACTTTATGTGATTATAAAAATAATAATAATTGTAGTTTGTGGTATGCTTTTCAAAAAAATGAAAAATATAAAAATGAAACAAAATTTTTAGCTGATATTATTGAAAAAAGTAAAAATATTTCCATTTATGAATTATTACTTTATATTTTTGAAATAAAAAATACAAAAAAATTATTTAAACAAAGATTTCCATATATTACTGATGAAATATTTAGTGAATTTTTGAATTTAGCTAATGAATACGAAAAATCACATAATGATAGCACTATTTTAAATTTTATAAGTTTTTTGGAAAATAATGATTTAAAGATTAAAAGAGATATGGCGCAAAAAACTAATGAAATTAGAATAATGACAACACATTTATCAAAGGGTTTGGAAAGCCCAATAGTAATAATGCCACAAACTAATCATGTATCTTCATCTATTTATAAAATAGATAATATTTTAAGATATAAAGAAGATGGTAATGATTATTATATGCCTATTATTAAAAAAGAAAAAAGTAGATTAATAGAAAAAATTAAAGATGATATGAAAAATAAGGTAGAAGAAGAATATTTAAGATTACTATATGTTGCAATGACAAGAGCTGAAAATGAATTATATATATGCGATTTTAAAAAAGGGAAAAAAGCAGTTGAAAATTCTTGGTATTCTATTTTATTAAATACAATTCAAAACAATGAAGATGTAAAAACAAGACAAAGTAAATATATAGATGGTGATATTTTATATATTGGTGAAGAAGATAGATATAACAATGGTAAAAATGATAATGAAATTATTGTAGAACAAGACAATAAAAATGATGAAAAAATTAATGAAATTATGTCTACTTTTACAAAAAATAAAGAAGAAGAAAATGAAATAAATATTATCAATCCTTCTATTTATTATCAAGAAAATTCTATAAAATCACCAATCCAAAATAATGAAAATTTAGAAAATGGAAAATTGGTTCATAAATTATTAGAGATATTGCCGGATATTGATAATGAAGAGTGGAATGATATTTTTGAAATATATTTAAAAAATTCAAATAATAAAGCTAAAATTAAAAATATGGTACTAGATATTTTAAATAATAAAGAATTTAGTTTTTTATTTTCAAGTAATTCAAAAGCCGAAGTTCCTATTTTTGGTAAGATTGATGAAAAAAATATTGTTTCTGGAAAAATTGATAGGTTGTCTATAATTGATGATGTTATTTATATTGTTGATTATAAAAATACTAATTATTTATATAAACAAGTTCCAGAAAAATATAAAATGCAATTAGAATTGTATAAAAAAATTCTGCAAAAAATTTATAAAGATAAAATAATTAAGTGTTATATTTTATGGACGAGTTTTGGGAAAATAGAATATGTATCCTAGTTTTGATATAGAAAATACTTATATTAATAAGGTTATCGCTGGTATTGATGAAGCAGGCAGGGGGCCTTTGTGTGGACCTGTGTTTGCTAGTTGTGTTGTTGTAAATAAAAAATATTATCCTAAAAAAGTTAATGATTCAAAAAAACTGACAGAAAAAGTTAGAGAAGAAATTTTTAATGAAATACTAGATTTAGAAAAACAAGGTAAAATTTTTTTTGGTATTGGTACAGCCAGTGTAGAAGAAATTGAAAATATAAATATTAGAAATGCTACAAAATTAGCAATGAAAAGAGCATATGAAAATTTATTATCAAAATATTTAATAAGTATTGATTATATAATTGTTGATGGAAATTTTATTCCAGATATTGATAAACCAGCTGAATATGTTATTAAAGGAGATCAAAAAAGTATATCAATAGCTACTGCTTCTATTATTGCAAAAGTTAGTAGGGATAATTTATTAAAAATTATGGATAAAGAATATCCACAATATAATTGGAAAAATAATAAAGGTTATGGTACAAAAGAACATTTAGAAGCTATTAAAAAATATGGTCTTTGCAAATATCATAGAAAAAGCTTTATACATATAAAGTAATATAAATTTTGTCATATATTGAAATAATTTAAGTATTTACTTTTATAAATCTTTTGTAGTAGAATTTTTGTTAGTTTTAATTTTATTATTTGTATATGAGTAAGAAGCTATTTGGTACTGATGGTATTAGAGGTAGAGCAAATAAATATCCTTTAACTGTTGATATGATTTCAAAAATTGGTATGGCTATTGGTGCTGTTTTAAAACACGAAGGTCATAGAAATAATATTGTTATTGGAAAGGATACTAGATTATCTGGTTATATGATTGAAGATGCATTGGCCGCTGGTTTAAATGCTGTTGGTATTGATGTATTATTATTAGGACCTATACCAACACCCGGTGTTGCTATGCTTACAAAATCAATGAAAGCAGATATTGGTATTGTTATTTCTGCTTCTCATAATCCATATTATGATAATGGTATTAAATTATTTAATGCTAGCGGTATAAAATTTCCCGATGATATTGAAAAAGAAATTGAAGAATGTTTAGAAAGTGGCGAATATGAAAAATATTTAGCTAGTGATGACAAAATAGGAAAAAGGACTGTGTCAGAACATAGTTTATATCAACAAAGATATATACAATTTTTAAAATCTACATTTCCTAGAAAATTAACTCTTGATGGTATTAAAATTGCATTAGATTGTGCTAACGGCGCATCTTATAAAATTGCTCCAACAGTACTTGGTGAATTAGGAGCTGAATTATTTGTAATAGGAAATCAACCTGATGGTATAAATATTAACAAAGAATGTGGCTCAACAGATATTAAAAAATTACAAAGTTTAGTAGTTGAAAAAGGTGCTGATTTAGGTATTGCCCTTGATGGAGATGCTGACAGAATTATTATTGTTGATGAAAAAGGACAAGAAATTGATGGTGATAAGATTATTGCTTTAATTGCAAAAAAAATGTTATCAACTGGTGAATTAATGGGAAATACTGTTGTTGTTACACAAATGTCTAATTTGGGACTTGAAAAATATTTGAATTCATTAGGACTTGATGTTGTTAGAACACAAGTTGGTGATAGGTATGTTGCAGAAGAAATGAGAAAGAATGGTTATAATATAGGTGGCGAACAATCTGGGCATATTATTTTAGGCGATTATTCAACAACTGGTGATGGTGTGCTTGTTGCTTTACAAGTATTAAGTATTTTAGCTTATGAAAAGAAAAAAATTAGTGAATTAGTTGAATTATATAAATCTGTTCCACAATTAATGAAAAATGTTGAATATGATAAAACACAAGCTAATCCACTAGAAAATCAAGAAGTAAAAGATTTTATTTCTTCTTGTGAAGAGAAATTAAAAGGAAATGGCCGATTATTAATTAGAAAATCAGGAACTCAACCTTTAATTAGAGTTATGGTTGAAAGTACGGATGAAAAACTTATGAATAATATAGTTGATGATATAGTTGCTAAAATTAAATCTAAATTATCATAATTAAATAATAGTAAAGTATACTTTTTAGTATATTTTACTATTGCAAAATAATAATATAAAAATAGTATAATTGTATATACTTTTTAAATTTTAATATGCTTTTTGAAGATAATAAAACACAACCACTTGCTGATAGAATTAGGCCAGATGATTTTAGTTTAATCACCGGACAAGATCATTTATTTAATGAAAATGGTATTATTACTAGAATAATCAATAGTGGAAAAATTCCTTCTATGATATTATGGGGGCCGGCAGGTTGTGGTAAAACTACAACTGCTAAACTATTGGCAAAAAAGAGTGGACTACAAGTGGAAATATTATCTGCTACAAATAGTGGTGCTAGTGATTTAAGACATGTTTTTGAAAAAGCTGAAAAATTAAAAAAAGATGGTAGAGCCACAATTTTATTAGTTGATGAAATACATTGTTTTAAAAGAAATCAACAAGACTTATTTTTGCCATATATTGAAAATGGAACAATTACTTTAATTGGTGCAACTACTGAAAATCCTTCATTTGAATTAAATTCTGCATTATTATCAAGATGTCGTTTAATAATTTTTAATTCATTAGATCAAGAAGCTTTGTTAAAATTAATTGAAAGAGCAGAAGAAAAAGAAGGTAAAAAATTAAAAATTACAGAAGATGCTAGAAAAACTTTATGCGATATTTCTGGTTCCGATGGAAGGTATTTATTGAATATGTGTGAAGAATTATTTAATTCTAATTTAAAAAAAGAATTAAATAGTGATGAATTATTAAATTTTTTACAAAGAAAAACTGCAAATTATGATAAATCAAGGGACGGACATTATAATTTAATTAGTGCCTTACATAAATCTGTTAGGGGTTCTGATGTGCAAGCTGCCTTGTATTGGTGTGCTAGAATGATGATTGCCGGCGAAGATCCTCATTATCTTTTTAGAAGACTTACAAGAATGGCTATGGAAGATATAGGTATGGCAGATCCTAATGCATTGGTTCAAGCAATTAATGCTAGACAAGCTTATGATTTATTAGGAAGTCCAGAAGGTGATATTGCTATTACTAATCTTGTAATTTATCTAGCTAATTGCCCTAAATCTAATTCTGGTGAACTTGCTTTTATTGACGTAATGAATGCTGTTAAAGGACACTCTTATAATCCACCAAAACATATATTAAATGCCCCTACAAAAGTAATGAAAGAATTAGGTTATAATGAAGGTTATATTTATGATCATGACACTCCTAATTGCTTTTCAGGGCAGAATTATTTTCCAGCAGAATTTCCTAGAAGAACTTTCTATACTCCTAATGAAAGGGGTTTTGAAAGAGAAATTAAAAAAAGAATTGATTATTGGGAAACATTAAGAAAAAAATTAAATAATAAATAATTATTTTGTTAATAATTTTAATATTATTTTATTTTCTTTAAATTCAATTGTATATTTAGTATTTAATCTTATAAAGTTCATATTTTTAATTTCAAAAACAGGAATATCTATTTTATTATCTTTTAAATATTTATTACAAGATTGTATAATGTTAGTAAAATAATATACATCTTTTTTAAATAGATTATTAATTATAATAGCTTGTGGTTGATATTTTTTATCTATTATAAAATTGATTAATTGCAAAAATTCTCTATAAAATCTTTTGGAAGTTTTGAAATCGCAACTTAAAAATAAAATATCATTTTTAAAAGTTAAAAAATTAGATGTGCCAATAGTACTTGTAAGCACACTTAAATCGCTTCCTACCATATTTGATTTTAAGAAATAATTTTCAGGAAGGTTAAAATTGTTTATTAAATTTAATTCAAAATTATTTTGATTAAATATATAATTTGATAAATCAAAATCTTCTTTTATTTCTGTTTTTATAAAATCTTTAAAATTTTTTCCATAAATTACAGACCAATTCCATTTATTTTGTAAAAAATTTAATATATAGCTATTATCACCACAACCAATAATATCTTTACTTTGTTTAATTTTTTCAATTGTTTTTAGTTGTTCTAATAATTCATTTGTTTTATAAGATTGAGACCAAAACCATAATAATTTAATATCTTTTGACTTTGAGGATTTTATAAATTGTGATAATTTTAGTTCATTAGAAAAAATGATTCTTTTTTGACTATCAGTAAGAGCTATTTTTTCATTTTCTAAAATTGATAAATTATATTTTAAATTTTTTATAAATGATTTTGAGTCTTCTATGTCTTGTAATGTTGGTAAGTCAGTTGTAAATAATAAAGCAATATTATCATTTTCGTTTAATTTTTGAATTTTCTTTCTTAAAATAGATAAATCAATTTTTTTAATATATACTTTTAATGTATCATAAATAATTTTTCCTAATTTTATTAATAAATTTACAAGATATACTAAAATAAATGGAGACAAAATAATAAGTATATATTTTAAAATAACTATTTGAAATGGCATATTTATAGTAATAGCAAACCATATAACCAAAATAACAGAAACAAAATAATTAATTTTACGATTTACTGGTGAAATTAAATTTAATAGCCACATAGTAAAGCTTGTAGCTAGTAATAGTAAAAAAACTTTAAGGCCAATAAAACCAAGAATTTCGGCAATAGTTCCTATAATATCACCAATAGTTCCTAATACATCCATTATATTAGACATTGTAGTTTTAATGCCTTCTAATGTGCTTTTTATATTATCAACACCTTTATTTATATAATCCATAACTTTAAGTTTTATCTATTTAATATAAAAATATCATTATAAAAATAAATAGCAATAAAAAAGAAAAAATATAATTATTAATAAAATATATAAAGTATTGAAAAATAAGTATTTATTTTAAGAAAAAAAATATTTTTTTTCTTGACAAAATTTAAACATATCAAAAGTTTAGATTTGTTTTGTGTCAAGTAATTTTTTTGCTTTTTATTAAAATTTTGTACTTTACTTATTAAAAATCTATCTTAATAATATAAGTGGGAGAGTTCGGAAAATTAAATAATTTATGGGGAGATTTAGTAAACATTGTACATTTGTATGATGTGTTTGTTGTGTGTTATTAATTTTTTTATTAATAGAAGTGTTAGAAGTAGATAGTAATTTAGAGTGGGAAAATATAAAAGATTCATTGCATAATGAATTTGGTGATAAAATATATAATAGCTGGTTATCTAAATTAAATTTTGTATCATATAATTCAAATACATTATGTATGTCAGTAGAAACATATTTTATTAAAGAATGGATTACTAAGGAATTTTTAAATGGCAAAAAAAGAAAAATAGATGGTAAATATGTTTTTATTGAGAAAGGGATTAAACAAATATTATTAGAAAAATTTAATATAAAAGATATTGAAATTATTGTTGATGACACAATTAAACAAAACACAGAAAATAACAATAATAATAATGTTGTTAGTATTTCTCAACATGATAATGTATATACAATAGGTACAGAATTAAATAAATTATATACTTTTGATAATTATGTAGTAGGTGATTCTAATAAACTTGCTTACTCTGTTGCAAAATCAATTATAAATAATGAAGATCTTGGTTTTGATGTAAACCCATTTTTCTTATATAGTGAAGTTGGCTTGGGTAAAACTCATTTAATGCAAGCTATGGCTTGGGAATTTCAAGAAAAATATAAAGATAAAAATGTAGTATATTTAACAGCTGAAAAATTTATGTTTTTATTCGTTCAATCATTACAAAATAAAGATATTAATGCATTTAAAGATAAATTTAGAAATATAGATATTTTGTTAATTGATGATATACAATTTATAGCTGGTAAAGATGGAACACAAAAAGAATTTTTTTATACATTTAATACATTATTAAGTGATAATAAAAAAATTATTTTAGCTTGTAATAAAGCTCCTGATAATATGGAAAATATTGATATTCAATTAAAATCAAGAATGTCTTCTGGTATTGTGGTTGATATTTTAAAACCTGATTACAGTATGAGATTAGAATTGGCTAAGAAAAAAGCAGAAGTTCTTGGTTTACAATGTAAAGAAGAAGTTTTTGAATATATTGCTGAAAATATTACAACAACCAATAGAGATATTGAAGGAGTTATTAAAAAGTTATTAGTACATCAAAAGTTTATTAATAATGAAATTATAACATTAGATGTTGCTAAAAAAATATTAAAAGATACCTTAAATGCAAATAAAAAAGTTATCACTATTGACAAAATACAACAAAAAGTTGCTGAATTTTTTAAAATTACAAAAACAGAATTATTATCTGACAAGAGAGATAGAAAATATTCTCTTCCGCGACAAGTTGCTTTTTATTTAGCAAAAAAAATTACTAAAAAAAGTTATCCAGAAATTGGTAGAGAATTTGCCAATAAAAATCATGCAACAGTTATTTTTGCTTGTAATAAAATAGAGAAAGAATTACAAAGCAATGCAGAAATTCTTAATGCTATTCATAGTATTGAAAAAATGATTTAATTTCTTATAAAATCTTAAAAAAATTTACATCGCAAGTAGCATTTCTTTCTATTGCTTCGTCATAAGAATTATATGCAAATGGATTTTTGCCACCACAAGAAGATCTAATAGAACCGGCATTATATTTACCATCGTCAGTTTTAATATCTATATCTTTCATAAAATGCGGTATTCTTTTGTTTTTATCTAATGTTGCAATATTTGGATATCTTATAACAACTGTTTGTATATCATTAAAATCATATTTTGAATATTTTTCATTTTTTATATTATCATCATGACATTTTTCATAATATATAAACATATTTGTAAATGTTTTAGAAAATGGTACTGTTTGTATGTTAGTAGTATAAAATGCTGGATTTGTTGAATTAGCTTGTCCTTTTGGTTCAAAATCAAGTGTTTTATCTAAATACATATCTACAAATGGTCCATATACATTATCTGGTATATAATGATTGTTTGCTGTATCTGTACCATCATATGGAAAAGGAAAGGAATTCGCATTATATGTTTGTCCTGAACCAAGACCAGTAAAACCAATATTGTTTATATCGCCCGGATATCTTCTATTTTTTGCATAAAATGCTAAAAATGCTTGTTTATAACTATTTATTTCATTTAAAAAAGCTCTTTTTTTTGCGGATTCAATAAGACTAGCTCCTCCACTTATACCAGCAACTAAAAGCCCAATAATTATTAAAACTACTGACAGTTCAATTAATGAAAAAGCTAAAATATTTTTATATATTATTTTTTTAAATTTTATTTGTTTGAATAAATTATAACCTAAAAGTTTGAGGGGGGGGGGGGATACTTTTTTAGTAAAATTTTGATATTGTAAATTTTGCAAAAATATTTTCATTAATTTAATTAAAAGTTTATTATTATATAAGTAATTAAAAATATAAATAATAAAAATGTCAAGATAATATTAAAGATTTTTGAGATTGAAAAATGATTTTTTTATTGACACTTTTAATATTAGATATAAATTATAAGTATGATTTTAAATAATATAAATAATTATGGATATTTCATTTAATAAAGCACAAGAAAATATGAATAAAGCTATTGAATCTTTAAAAAAAGATTTAAATAGTGTTTCTACTGGTAGAGCTACACCAAGTTTATTAGATACAGTTAGAGTTGAATCTTATGGTAGTTTCATGCCAATTAATCAAGTTTCAAATATTTCTGTTTCAGATGCATCAACTATTACTATTCAACCTTGGGATAAAAGTATGGTATCTCCTATTGAAAAAGCAATTATTGCTGCTAATTTAGGTTTTACACCAAAAGTTGATGGCCCAATTATTAGAATTAATGTTCCTAAACTTACAGAAGAAAGAAGAAAGGAATTATCTAAACTTGTTAAAAAATATGGTGAAGATAAAAAAGTTTCCATTAGAAATGATAGAAGAGATGCAATAGATGAAATTAAAAAGAAAAAAAGTGAATTTTCGGAAGACGATGTAAAAAAGTTTAACGATAAAATACAAACATTAACTGATGATTTTATTAAAAAAATTGATACTATGGTTTCTGAAAAAGAAGCAGAAATAATGAAAATATAATAAATAATTATTATGGTAGAAAATAATACAAATTTAAAACATTTAGCTATTATAATGGATGGCAATCGTAGATGGGCTAAGGAAAATGGTGTTAGTGTTAAAGATGGACATAAAGCTGGTGCTGAAAAACTTAGCAACTTTGTAAAATGGTGTATTGAGTTTAATATCAAATATTTAACTGTTTATGCTTTTTCCACTGAAAATTGGAAGAGAAGTAAAGAAGAAGTTGATGATATTATGTCTTTATTAAATAATTATTTATCTGCAAAAAAAGATGAATTTTATAAAAGTGGTGTTAAAGTTAAAATGATTGGAGCAGAAGACAATATAAATAAAGATATACTTGCAAAAATTAGAAATATTGAAGAATACACAAAAAATAATAATAAAATACAATTAAATATTGCCTTTAATTATGGTGGTAGAAAGGAAATTCTAGACACAACAAAGAAAATAGCTAATGCAGTAAAAAATGGTAAAATAGATATTGAAGATATAAATGAAGAACTGTTCAAAGAAAATTTATATTATGGTAATATTCCAGATCCAGATTTAATGATAAGGCCAGGTGGTGATTACAGAATTAGTAATTATTTATTATGGGAAATAGCTTATAGTGAATTTTATTTTACTGAAATATATTGGCCAGATTTTAGTAAAGAATTGTTAAAAAATATTATTAATAATTTTAATACAAGGGAGAGAAGATATGGTGGAAAATAAAAATAATTTAGGAGAAAAACTTGATAGCACAAAAGAAAGTGTTAAAGAAGTTGCGCAAAATGTTAAAGAAAGTGTAGAAAATTTTACTAATGAGGTAAAAGATAAAGTTGAAGGTACAGAAAATATATTTAAAAAATATATTGATAAATTACCAGATTATTTAAAAACAAGATTTTTAACATCAATAGTTTTATTACCTATTGCAATTTTCTTAATTTATAGTCCTAAAATAATATTTAATATTTTTGTAGTATTTGTAGCTATTCTTATGTCAAATGAATGGACTACAATTATGAATAAAAAAGAAGAAAAGGGAAATTTTTGGAAAATTGCTGGTTTAGCATATATATTAATTCCTTTGAGTTCTTTGATTTATATTAAAAGTCAAGAAAATGGTTCTGACATTGTATTTTGGTTATTTTTGATTTTATGGGCAACTGATATTGCAGCTTTATTGGTTGGTAAAAATGTTGGTGGACCAAAATTAGCTCCTACAATTAGTCCTAAAAAAACTTGGTCTGGTGCTATTGGTGGTGTGCTTGCATCTATGTTTGTTGGTTTGCTAAGTTCTGTTGTATTTAATCAAACAGCTACATTTTTTATTATTTTTGCTGCTTTTATGTCAGTTCTTGAACAAATTGGTGATTTAACAGAATCAAAATTTAAAAGACATTTTGAAGTAAAAGATAGTGGAAATATAATACCAGGACATGGTGGTATTTTAGATAGAATTGATGGTTTAACATTCGTTGCACCAGTAATGGCATTAGTTGTTATGTTTAGTAATAATATATTTTAATTAATTATGTCAAAAAATAATAATTTAAAATTTAATACAGCATCTTTAGTGTCTACTGTATGTGATGTTGGAAATATTAAATATGCACCAGGAACTTTTGGTAGTCTTGTGACATTTCCTATATTTTTAATAATAAATAAAGCTATTAGTTTGCTTGGTGTCAAAACACTGTTAGCTTTATCGTCTTTATACTTAATAATAATTTTATTATTGTTTTTGTTAGCTAATTGGGCTATAAATATTTATATTGGTAATAATAAAAACAATGATCCAGGTGAAGTTGTTATTGACGAAGTAATAGGCCAATTAATAGCTTATATGCTACCATTTTTACTTACTGTATATTATTATACCGATTTTATTAGTGTTATGTTTGATACTTCTATAATTTCTATAATTACGGGTCTTATTTTAATTATTGCTCCATTCTTATTTTTTAGGATTTTTGATATATTAAAAATTGGTCTTGTTGGTTATATGGATTCTCATATTCATGGTAGTATTGGTATTATAATGGACGATGTTATTGCAGGCTTTTATGCTGGTTTTTCAGTATGTATTATGATTTCAGCATTCTTAATTGGCATTGCAATACTTTCTTAACTATTTTAGAAAAATATTATAAATTATTAAATCCCTATTAGTCAGGGGTTTTATTTATATTTTAATTTTTAGGTAATTGATTAAATATTCTTATTATAAGACTTTGCAGAAGGAGTAGCAATCCATAAGAAATTGAAAATTGAAAATTGAAAATTAGTTCTTTAACTTGATAAATAATAGTGATTTCTTTTCCTTTTCTATTTTTATATTAACTTTTTGTGGTTTATGGATTGCCACGACTTCTACGAAGTCTCGCAATGACGAAGGGGGCAAAGGTTGATATTCACAAACTCGTCATTGCGAGAGTTGCTTGCAACTCGTGGCAATCTCAGTATGGGGTATAATTATTCATTCATGGAATTCTTTTTCTTTTCTGTTTTGTGTTTATTATTAGTGGTTGTGGATTGCTTCGTCGTTTCACTCCTCGCAATGACGAAGAGTGGTGAGTAGTGGTTTATGGGGACTTGCCTCCCTTTGTAAGGGGGGAAGTTGCGAAGCAACAGGGGGGTTGAGAGAGAAATTGAAAATTAAAAATTAAAAATTAAAAATTGAAAATTAATACATAAGAAATTAAAAATTGAAACACAAAGTGGAAAAATGATATGCTTGCATAATCATTTTAGCTTGTCGTCCCACGAAGTGCGAAACGAACGAAGCATAAGAAATTGAAA